>JBEBXH010000045.1:0-50244 GCA_040391785.1 Victivallis vadensis | reverse complement strand
TCCACTATCAACGTCAAGACCGTGATGTCGGCGGTCATATCCACGTATTTGAGCTCATAGTTGCCGGCATCGGTACCGGTCAATATGCTTTGGGTCACATACTGGATGTCTTTGCCGGTACCCCTGTTCTTGTCGCTGAAACGGACCGAGATTCCGCTTTCGTCGAATGCCACGTCGTCGCCGACGATCCACGGCGTGATTCCGCCGTAGGTGTAATCCGCCCTCGTCGTGCCGTCATAGACCTTGTTGGCTACCGAACCGTCCACTATCAACGTCAAGACCGTGATGTCGGCGGTCATATCCACGTATTTGAGCTTATAGTTGCCGGCATCGGTGCCGGTCAATATGCTTTTGGTCACATACTGGATATCTTTGCCAGTGGCCACGTTCTTGTCGCCGAAGCGAACTGAAATCGCACTTTCATCAAACGCCACATCGTCACCGACAATCCACGGTGTAATTCCGCCGTAAGTATAATCCGCTCCCGTCGTGCTGTCATAGACCTTGTTGGCCGTCGAACCGTCCACTACCAGTTCCAATGGCGTGATATTGGCAGTGGGTACAACCGGATTGCGGACGAATGTATAATTTCCCAGCTCATTGCCGGTCAGGCTATCGCCGGTAATGGTTACCGGTTTGTCGTCCCCGACATGCTTGGTATCGAATTCCGCGTTGCCTTTCTGATAACCGATCAGGTCGCCGACGACGATATCGCCGGGGTTGAATCCGAGAAACTCATATTCGGCTGCGGTATTGGCATCATAGACTTTGTTGTTGGCCTTGACGTTTACCGTGACTTCACGCGGCGTGATGGTCAAATCGCCATTCAGAAAGACAAATTCATAGTTGCCTGAGGTGATATTGCCGTCGGTGTTTTTGATCACTGCAGCGGTCAGCTTATCCGTATAAGTACCGGCATTCGTGTAGCCTGGGCTGGATACATCCTTGATTTCATCGCCGAAACGCGTGGCCAGCCCCATGCCGCCGATCACATCATTGTCCCAGGTGAAGTAATGTTTCTGTCCGTCATATTCATAAGTACCGCCTTTGGACTGGATAATAATATCGCGTTTGAGCGTATCCACATAGGTGTCGATTTCGCGCACCCGCCAATTATCATCACCGAGATAGATCGCTTTTACCTCAATATCCACGCCCTCTGCTTTCCAGGCGATAGCCTCGCCGTTCACACCTCTCACATAATCGGTGTTTGTGGAGACATATTCCCAGTTGTCGGAACCATAACCATCATGCCAGGTGTTCAGGCTATCGGCATCGCCGTAAACGATGGCGGTTTTATTCTGATACAACACCACGTTGCCCAGGTGAGCCGATTCATAGGCGCCCATGTCGACGAATCCTTTCTGGATACGGGGCGCGCCGTCGAGGTCCGGATCGGGATTGGCTTCGTCCGGCACCACCAGCGCATTGCTGCCGCGGTTGATCGCGTATGAACCCTCCGTCAGGTGATAATCGCGCTCGCCGATATCAGCACCGACATTCGCAAAACAGACATAATAGATACCGTCTTCATTCAGGTTGTCGAACCCAATGTTATCCGCATTGTTGTCGGCCTGCAGATTCACGTTGCCCAGTGTGGCGTAATCGCTGTGCCCCCAGCCTTGGATACCGCTGTACCATACCTTGCTGTTGTCGAGCCCGGCATATTGATCGTAATCGCCATTGATCTTTTTGTTGCCCCACAGGATCGAGTTCCGCACCGTGACATCGCCAGTCGTGTAAATGCCGCCGCCTGCCTCCGCGCTATTGCCGGCAATGGTCAAATTGGTCAACACCGCCACGACAGCGGCATTGGCCAAATAGATGCCACCGCCCTTACTATCGAGATAGCCGGCAGCGTTGTCGGCTATCAGCGTATTGTCCATGGCCACGGAAATACCGCCGGCCCAGACCGCACCGCCGTCTCCATACTGCGCTTCATTTTGGCGGAACGTGGAATGCGAAACTTTCAGATCACCCACCGCATAAACGGCACCGCCATTCTGATACGCATTGTTAAAGTAAAAACTCGAACCGTTTATCTCAACACTTCCCAAACCATAAATCGCGCCGCCGTTTCCATAAGCCCGGTTGCCGCTGCCTGCATCATCGGCCAAACCGAAAACACTGCCGGTGACTGTCAATGCTTTCTCACCGTAAATCGCGCCGCCATAGACGCTTGCCGAGTTCCCGGTAAACTTCAGGCCCGTGATCGTCTGTTCATTTTCACTGTAGATGGCGCCACCGTAGTCTTTCATTGCCTGATTGTCCGCGAAAAGGCCGTCCGTACTCTGCAGCACCGCATTTGCGGCGAAATAAATACCTCCGCCCTGACCGTCGGCCAAATTATCGCGCAACGTACCGCCGTTCAAATAAATCATGGCAGTGCCGCCTGCGTAAATGGCGCCGCCGCGTCCCTCCGTGGCACTGCCGCCATAGGCGATATTGCCTGCGGTCGGATCCAGGCTCGCGGAATCATAACCGATGATCACGTTTTTGTCGATGGTCAAGGTGCCGCCGGCGATCCAGATGGCACCGCCGTCGCCGCCGGTGCTGCTGATCCCGGCCGCAGCCGCATCGTAACCGGCCTGGTTTCCGGATAAAATTCCTTTGGACAGGGCAAGGGTGGAATCCGCTTCGGCATAAATGCCGCCGCCGTTCTGCACCGCCGAGTTGCAGGATACCATGCCGCCGGACATGGTAAACGAGCCACCCACGACATAAATACCGCCGCCGTTCTGTGTCGCCGCATTGTAGGATATCACGCCGCCGGACATGTTAAACGTGCCAGCAACATAAATGCCGCCGCCGTTCTGCATCGCTTTGTTGTCATAATAGTTGCCGCTGCTCAAAGCCATGGTGGCCCCCGAACCGATGTAAATCGCGCCGCCGTTGCGCACGGCTTCATTGTTCGTAAAGATGGCATCACCCTTTACGCCGATTTTGCCGCCGGCTGCATAGATCGCACCGCCGTCTTGAGCGGTGTTGCTGCGGGTGCTGTCGCCAAAATTGCCGCCTGTGATATCCACCTCGCCGCCGTTACCATAGATTGCTCCGCCATTACCGGTGGCGTTGTTCGAGTAGAACTTCGCACCGGCCAGCGTAGTCGTACCCGCGTTCCAAATCGCGCCGCCGTTGCGCACGGCTTCATTGTTCTCAAAGGTGGCCGCGCCTGTAAAGCTCAATATACCCGCGGCTGCATAGATCGCGCCGCCGTCGTTTTCGGCTTCATTGTCATTAAAGATGGTGGTGCCGGTAAAGTTCAATGTACCCTTGGTTACATAGATCGCGCCGCCGTCGTTTCCGGCTTCATTGTCATTAAAGGTGATGTCGCCTGTAAAATTCAATGCACCCGCGGCTGTATAAATCGCGCCGCCGTCATTTCCGGCTTCATTATCACTGAAAGTGGTGATGCCGTTCAGGTTCAATGTACCCGCGGTCACATAGATCGCACCGCCGTCAACGCCCGCCTTGAAGTCGCTGAATGTCATGTCGATGTTGACGTTGACCGTGGCGCCGGCGGCAATGTAGATGGCTCCGCCGTGGCGCTTGGCTTCGCCTTTGCTGTCGGCTCCGATCGAGAAAGTCGTGCCGGTATTGACATTGATGATGCTGTTTGTCGTCGCATAGATGGACCCGCCGTCCTGTCCGGCATAGTTGCCGGCGAAGCTGGAATTCTCAATAATCAAATTGCCGTAGCCGCTGCTCCAGATCGCGCCGCCGTCGCGCGCGGCCTTATTGCCCTGGCTGTCCAGTCCCGCGCTATTCCCGAAAGTCGTGTTTCTGATCGTGATCTTGCTTAACGCGGAGCCACTGAGCGTATAGATTGCGCCGCCGTTACCGTCTTTATCCCTCAAGCCCAAAGCCTCATTTTCGGTAAACGTCACTTTGCCGTTGTCGCCTCCAACCTCCATATCGATCCTGGTGCCCGCTACATAGAGCGCGCCGCCACTGAGCGGAGTCGTATTTCCACTGAAATCGACATCGTCATCCACTCCGATTTTGATTGTGCCTGAGGTAAAATCATATACCGCAATTGCGCCGCCGAACGAGCCCAGGGCGTCATTGTCGGTAAATTTGCACGCTCCGACCGTCAAATTCACTGCCGCCGCGGCCTTGATGCCGATCGCGCCGCCGCCGCCATTGGTGGCCACGTTGTTGCTGAATTCGCCGGTGATATCCGCGGTTACGGAGCCCACACTCTCGGCAACAAGGAATACCGCACCGCCATTGCCGTTCAATGTAGTCGAATTTCCGTCGAAATAACCATCGATATCAGCGGTTATCGAGCCCCAGGACGCTTTGACGCATATCGCGCCGCCGTCCCAGCCGGCTCCGTTATCACTGAAGATTGAACCGGTGTTTACCGTCAACCTGGCGTCGGTGCTGTCGGCGTTCACATACACCGCCCCGCCGTAGGTCGCCGCCGTATTTCCATCGAACGTACCGCCGATATTGACCTCGATCGCATCAAAGGACCACGAGCTTTCCAGGTAAATCGCGCCGCCGCTGCCGCTGATGGCGCCAGCACTGTTATCACTGAATTCGCCGGTGATATCCGCGGTCAGAGAACTGCCGGCGGCATTGACGAATATCGCGCCGCCATCCCAGCTCGCATCGTTGTTGCTGAACATTGAACCGTCTACCGTCAAATCAGTAGAAATGCCGTACTCATTGACCACGCACACCGCGCCGCCGTTAAGCGCCGCCGTATTTCCATCGAACGTGCCACCGACAATACTAATTTCAATTTTGCCCCAGCTCATCGCATAAATTGCACCGCCGTGGTAACTCAAGGCATTATTCCCGGTAAAATCCGTACCGTCAATCGTCATCCTGACATTGTCGGCACTCACATAGATTGCGCCGCCGTCGCCATCGGCGGTATTTCCGCTGAATGACCCGCCGTTAATGGTAAGTGTAATGTCGTCGCTCGTGTAGATCGCTCCGCCGCCCATATTACCGAAAAGAGAATAACCATTCAACATATTTACGTCAGTAAGCGTAAGGCTTCCGCCGCTGCCGCCGCCGTAACCAACCGATATGATCCGGGCCCCCTCCGTGGGCGAAACCCACATGTCAACGTAATCGGAAGCGCCGTCGAGCGTGATATTGGTGAAAGTGACATCAATTCCACTGTCCGCCTGGAACATAACGCCGCCCAAGTCGCCCGCCCAGGTGAGCGTATAGCCGCCGCCGGTGAAAACGACGGAATCCGAGATCGTGATCGTGTCGCTGATCGTGAAGTCGTTCTCGATCGTGATGCTGCTTTCGCCATCGTTCAGTGCCGTCCGCAAGGCTGATTCACTGCCGACCCCCAATAAATTATGGCTATATCCGCTGACTGTGATTGAGTCGGTTTCGATGCTGCCGATGACGTATTTGAGATCTCCGTTGCCGTCCAGGCCGACACTGGCGAAACTGGCTGCCACGTCCGCGCCGCTGGCGTCCGCCACCATCGCCACAAAATCCTGCCCGGCTTCATCCGCCGCAAGACTGCAGCCATAAAACAAAATATCGCCGTCATCGGCCAGGTGCGAACCGATGCTCATCCACGCTTCAGCATCAAAATTCGCGGCGTCGTACTGTTCCCCGGCCAGGGTGATATATCCGGAGTTGCCGTGGCTGACGATGTGGATGGCGCTGTATTCCACGCCGGATTCCAACAGGTACTCATTGATCTGCTCCATGGCGTCTTTGCCGGATTCCAGGATCAATACTTCCTGATTATCGCCAAGCGAACCGATGATTTGATCCATATCCTGTACGGAAGAATTGATGATCACCAACTCGCGGTCGGTGGCGATATATTCGTCGCTCTCATAAATATCCAATACGACGGTTTCACGTTTGCCGAAAACGTCCTGAATCGCGTCTTCTACGGCATTGGCGCCGAAATCGCCGAATACATCCTGCAATGCATTGCTCAGCGCCTGCGCGCTCGCGTTGGAAAACGCGATATCGCCGTCGATCAACTTCTGGATTTCAGCATCGATATCGGCCACATCGGACGAGTCGAACGGTGCCGCTTGAGCCGCCGGATTCTCCACCGGCGCATTCTTGACTGCATCTTTTTCTTCCTGGGCCTGACGATCATTCTCGTTCATATTGGCATTCGGATCATTCTCCTGCGCCTCGACAATCTCGGCTGCTGCTGCCGCCTCGAACAATACCCGGTCTTCCAACCTGATGATTTCCAATTCATTTATCATAATTTGATTCTCCTGATTTTATTTATGAAATTTAAACAATAGTCTTGTTGTCGGCCATCTGGCCGGGTGGGAACCAGCGTCGAAATCACTGACCGCCTGATGGATAAAGCCCTCGAAAATATAAATATTCAAGCAATGCCTGAACCAGAATTCCGAGTTTCAAATGACTCTTGGCCATTTTACTAAACTTATTCTTTAAACCATACAACAAAGGCAGTGCTGCTTGCTGCAGAGTAAAATATCGATTTTGATTTATATAGTTCATCTCTCATTATCCCAGGCTATACCTATAAATCTAGTTTAATCTAGTAGACTGAATATTAAAAATCAAGATAAAAATGAGAAATAAAACAAAATAAACAATAAAGTATACTATCGACATATAAGGCATTATATATGATCATTTTAATCATAATTTATTGATTCCATTAATTATACCAAATAAGTATATATTTAAACTCATCAAATGATGATATTATACCGATTTTCATTCTAAGAATTAGTGACCGCCAATAAAACAGCGAAGCATATATTTAGTGCAATATGCTGACAATAAAACATTAGCAACCTAAAATCATACCAGATTCAAGTCCGCAAGATCAAGGCGATTATTAATTCTCAGAATGCAAATCAGTATAATATACTTGAATTATTTATAAGGGAATCCATTTATAGAAACATTACTATGGCAGAGGGACCGGAATTCATCCTTTTCCGTCGAGAACTGTTCTCGACTTCCCGAAATCAGCCAAATCAGTTTCCTGCAAACGCCCTCTCATATACCAAATTCGTATTTACAGTCATATTTTTTTCCGAAAAACCAATCATCTCATATTGAAAAATACGGATTCATGAGCTATGTTATAGCTTAACAAGAGGAACCACACTCATGTCAGCTAAATCTGAAACTGTTCTCGTCCTGGATTTCGGCTCTCAGTACAGTCAGCTCATCGCGCGGCGCATCCGTGAATGCAATGTCTACAGTAAAGTGATGCCGTTTTCCACTTCCCCCGATACCATCCGCGCCGAGGCCCCTGCCGGCATCATCCTGAGCGGCGGCCCGGCCAGTGTCTATGAACCCGGCGCACCGACGGTCGATCCCGGTATTTTCGAGCTGGGCGTGCCCGTGCTCGGCATCTGCTACGGCATGCAGCTGACCATTCACACGCTGGGCGGCGAAGTTTCCCCCGGTACCGCCCGCGAATACGGCCGCGCCGTGATGACCGTGAGCGACCACTCCGACCTCTTCAAGGGCGTCAAATCCTCGCTCAAAGTCTGGATGTCCCACGGCGACAAAGTCACCCGTACCCCGGACGGTATCGAGTGCCTGGCGCACACCGACAACACCGAATACGCCGCCATCCGCATCAAGGGCCGCCCCATTTACGGCATTCAGTTCCACCCCGAAGTCGTGCACTCCGAGGAAGGAACCAAAATTATTTCGAACTTCTGCCGCACCATCTGCGGCTGCAGCGGCTCATGGACCATGAGCTCCTTCATCGAGCGCTCACTGACCGAAATCCGCGAAAAAGTCGGAGAGAACCAGGTCATTCTCGGCCTCTCCGGCGGCGTCGACTCCTCGGTGGCGGCGGCGCTGATTCACAAGGCGATCGGCAAACAGCTCACCTGTATTTTCGTCGACAACGGCCTGCTGCGCAAGAACGAGCGCGGCCGCGTCGAAGATCTTTTCGCCCGCAATTTCCAGATGAATCTGGTCACTGTGGACGCCGCCAACCGCTTCCTCGACAAGCTCGCCGGAGTGGACGAACCCGAGGCCAAACGCAAGATCATCGGCCATGAGTTCGTACAGGTGTTCGACGACGCCGCCGATTCGATTCCGAACGCGGTATTTCTGGCGCAGGGCACCACCTACCCGGACGTCATCGAGAGCGTGCCGATCAACGGCAATCCCTCGGCCATGATCAAGAGCCATCACAACGTCGGCGGCCTGCCGAAAGATATGAAATTCAAACTGCTCGAGCCCCTCGCCGCGCTGTTCAAAGACGAAGTCCGCGAAGTCGGCCGCCAGCTCGGCTTGCCGGAAGACGTGGTCATGCGCCAGCCGTTCCCGGGCCCTGCCCTGGCGGTGCGCCACCTCGGCGCGGTATCGCAGCGCACGCTCGATATCCTGCGCGAAGCGGACGCCGTCATGGTCGAGGAAATCAAGGCCGCCGGATATTACTACAAAACCTGGCAGGCGTTTGCGATTTTCCTGCCCATCCGCACGGTCGGGGTCATGGGCGACCTGCGCACGTACGATTACGTCATCGCACTGCGTGTGGTGGAGAGCAGCGACGGCATGACCGCCGACTGGGTCAACCTGCCCGACGAGCTCCTCCGCCGCATCTCCAACCGCATCATCAACGAAGTCCGCGGCGTCAACCGCGTGGTGTACGACATCACCTCCAAGCCGCCCGGCACCATTGAGTGGGAGTAATCGTCCATGATCGCCATTCTCGACTACGGCGCAGGCAACCTGACCAGCGTCCGTCTGGCCTTTGAACGGGTCGGCGGACACGCGGAAATCGTCACCGACGCCGTCCGGGCCGCCGACGCCGACAAGATCATTTTTCCCGGCGTGGGCTCCGCCGCCAGCGGCATGGCGGGCTTTTGCGCCCGCGGCTTCGACCGCGTGCTGAAACAGGCCGTGGCCAACGGCAAGCCGGTGCTGGTGATCTGCCTCGGCATGCAAATGCTTTTTGAGCGCAGCGCCGAAGACGGCGATGTGGCCGGCCTCGGCATCCTGCCCGGCACCGTCGAGCCCTTCGCATTTCCGGCGGATCAGCGCGTCAAAATCCCGCACATGGGCTGGAACGGCGTGGACTTCACGCCCGGACACCCCTTGTTGGACGGCATCAAGCCCGGCGAGGCATTTTACTTTGTGCACTCCTACTATGTGAAACCGGGCGCGCCGGACACCACGCTCGGGCGGACGGAATACGCCGGATTCGAGTTCACCTCCATCGCCGGTCGCGGCAATCTTTTCGCCACGCAGTTCCACCCGGAGCGCAGCGGCCAGGCAGGGTTGCGGATACTGAAAAACTTTCTGGAATGGGACGGTAAAACATGCTCTTGAAACGCCTCATCGTCTGCCTCGACGTCCGCGACGGCCGCGTGACCAAAGGGGTTAAATTCAAAGGCAACATCGACGTCGGCGACCCGGTCGAAATGGCCGAGCGCTACAGCCTCGACGGCGCCGATGAAATGGTCTTTTACGACATCACCGCTTCAGCGGAAAACCGCCCCATTGATATCAAAATGGTCGCTGAAGCCGCCAAGCGCGTCTTTGTGCCATTCACCGTGGGCGGCGGCTTGCGCAATGTGGACGACATGCGCGCCGCGCTGCTGGCCGGAGCCGACAAGGTTTCGCTGAATTCACTGGCTGTTGACCAGCCGGAAATCCTGCGTACCGGCGCGCTGGCCTTCGGCCGCCAGTGCATCGTGCTCGGCATGGACGCCAAACGAGTCGGAGTTTCCGCGAAGTTCCCGTCCGGCTACGAAGTCGTGACCCGCGGCGGCCGCGCCCCCTCCGGGCTAGACGCCGTGGAATGGGCCAAAAAAGCCGTCGACCTCGGCGCCGGTGAAATCTGCCTGAACGCCATCGACACCGACGGCATGAAAACCGGTTACGAGCTCGAAATCACCCAGAAAATCGCCGACACCGTGAGCGTGCCGCTGATCGCCTCCGGCGGCGCCGGCACCGTCAAACACTTGGCCGATGCCCTCACCCTGGCCCACGCCGACGCCGTGCTGATCGCCTCCATGGTCCACACCGACGGCTTCACCTGCACCGACATCAAAAAAGACCTCTCGGAACAATACCACATCCCCGTACGGTAATTGGTCGGCACTGCGTGCCTGAATTGGCCGGTGCTGCGCACCTGAATTGGAGAATTGGTCGGCACTGCGTGCCTGAATTGGGAAATTGGAAAAAAGCATCCGCACCCATCCGCGTAAGTTATTTTATATAGGACACATAGGACGAATAGGACGCCAAATAAACCGCGTGACCTGATGGAAAAGTTTTTTCAATTCTCCAATTCAGGCACGCAGTGCCGACCAATTCAGCCACCAACGGTGGCGGCCAATTCTCCAATTCAGGCGGCATAGCCGCCGTCCAATTCAGCCGCCGCAGGCGGCGTTATTCGACCATTTCGCCGAGGATGAAGATGTTGCCGACGTAGTAGTTGTATTCGCTGTATTTGGCCGGATTCTTGTCAAAGTCGGCGCGGTTCCGTTCGAAGAGAATGGAACGTTTGTCGAACTGGGTCGGCAGGACGGTTATTTTCACGTGGTGAATTTCGTCTTTCAGGTTGTCGCCGATGCTGCAGAGCGACAGGCGCCAGTAGGTACAGTAGGCATCGAAGCGCTGGAGCTTTCTGGTCTGTCCGTCGAGCGTGACTTCGATCTCCGCCGAGCCGGGGCCGTACATGTCGTACAGCATCACTTTCGTGCCGGTGAAGCGGAATTCGATGCTTGCGCCCGGTTCGAGCCGGCGGATTTGCGGCATCCGGCCGAGGAATTGACGGAAGGTATTGTTTTCGCCGGTGATCTTGGTGTTGTTGCCGCTCACTTTGATGGCGGAAGCATCCAGATATACGGTCTCGGGATTCTGCCAGCATTCGATCAGCATGGGTTCTTTCAGCAGGTGATTTTCCGGCTTGCCGGCTTTGGAAATTTCGGTCAGGGCGGCCATCAAACTGCGGTTGTAAATCACCTGCCCGGTGTCCGGGTACGGATGGACGCCGTCGCCGGAGAAAATCGTCTTGCCGTCCGCGGTGGCGGGCAGCCCGGAGGCGGCATTGAGTTCATCGCCGGAAACGCGGGTCATTTCATCTTTCTTGCCGGTCATGACCAGCTTGCCGTCCTTGACCATGGCGGCGATGTCATAGCCGAAATTGACCGACGGGATATTATAATACGCTGCAATGTCTTCCATGATCGACGCGGACTGCGGCAGTTTGCCGTCCTTGAAATCCCGGTTCAGCGTGGCATTGGTGATCGTATAGACGAAACAAATGTCGCAGTCGGGCAGTTTTCGCCAGGTCTGGCGGACGATGCCTTCCATGGATTTGCGAATGCTTTCCGGCTTGGCGCCGTCGTCATTCACCGCGAATTCGACGAACAGCAGGTCCGGCCGCTTCGACAGCGCGTCCTGCTGCAAACGGAACGCTCCGAGGTTCGACCCGGTACCGCCGATGGCGGCATTCACGCTGCTGATTTTCGCTTTCGGAAACTGTTTCTGCAGCTCGGCGGCACTCTGGACGCGCCAGCCGTTCTGCTCGGTGATGCTGCCGCCGAAATAGACGATCTTCACCTCTTTGCCCTGATTCAGTTTGGCGTAAAAATTCGGCAGTCCGCCGCGTACGGTGTAGGGCGTGGATTCCTTGACCGTGACATCCCCGGGGGCGGCGAAGGCCGCCACAGCGCAGAGGCTCAACAACAATACCATGACTTTTTTCATCATAATTCCTGCTCCATTTGGTTCGTTGATAATGAGTAATATATCACGGTATCGCGCAAAAAAACAGTTTTTTGATAAAATTATCGGATCAATTCGCGGTAGTGCTGCTCGGGCAACACATAAACCGGGCTGCCGGTGAGCTCGATTTCAACGGAACCATCCGCAGCCGGGGCGAGTTTCTCCATCTTCCCGACGACGTCCACTTTGACCAGCGGCGTACCGGCGGGAAACTGCAACTTGACCTTCTCGTTTTTGCCGGAACTCCACGCCATGACGGTCCGCCCGAACCGCGCGGCGTCGACATGCGGCGGATAGCCGGTGAGGATTTCAGCCGGATAACCGTCGATCAGAACCCCGGCGGTGTACATGGCGGCCTCCGCCGGATGGTGCGCCACCGGAATATCCCAGCCGTCGGGCATTTTCCACCACGGCACCAGATAAGCGATCGCGCTATAATCGGCACGCGAGAGCGCCCAGGCCAGCATTTTGGCGACCGTGTCGGCCTGCCAGCGGCGGGCATCCCGGCCGTGGCCGCAGCGCGCGCCGGTTTCACCCATCACAAACGGATGCGGATTTTTCCGGCCGAGCTTCCCGTAAACTTTGTCCACGCCGGCGGCGTCCTCGCTGGGGCTGTTGCCGAGGTAGCGGGCCCCGAGGCGCGGCGGAACTTTCGGATAAGCGTGTACGTCCCAACGGTCCACCCACTGGTCGAGGCCCAACTCAATGCATTGGGTGAACCAGTCGCCGACGGCGGGGCGGACGTAGGTGCCGCCGGTAAACTCGGCCTTCGGGTTGGCGGCTTTGACCGCTTCGTATTCCTCGCGGGTACGCGCCACCCACTGCTCGGGGGCCGGGCGCGGCCTGTGAATATCGATCTCGTTGTACGACTTGAACTTATCGGTGGCGGAACTCCACTCCTTCGCCAGCTTGAAACGCTCCTCACGAGTAGCCTTGCCGGCGGCGTCGATAAAGTCCGCGGTCAAAGTCAACCCCTTCCGCTCAAATGCGCCACGCACCTCCGGACTGTATCCGGGGCCGCTGCCGATATTATGAAACACCCCGAGCCGGGCCATCCAATCGGTCATTTCCTCAACATTCGAGGGAAATATCCAATAAAACGAGGAGACCATTTTCAGCGCATCCAAACGCTGTTTGCGCGCCGCGATTCCGCCGATAACCGAGAAACCGTCCGGATAAAGCGCGCCAATCCGGCGGCCATCCAAAGTCAGCAACTCGGTCTGTACTGCATAATAGCCCATTTCCGGAGCCGCGCCGAAATCAAACGTTACTTCACCCGGCACAATCATTTTCTGCTGGAACGAGCGGATTTCCCGGCCGCTGTAATCGGTAATTTTCTGGTGCAAAACCGCTTCAAACGGCACCACCGGCATCACGGTATCGCCCAGCCGCTTCAAAACCGGCCAATCTTTCTTCAACCCCGCGGTTCTCGGCCCCGGCAGCGCCAGGCGGGTCGTGATTTTCAGCGGATCCCCGGCGTGCGGCAGGTTGGAAGGGGCATTGACGCCAATCTGCTGCGCCAAACCAGTGAGCGTACGATGCAGTTTTTCCGTGCCGGCGGGGTCGGTCATCGCGGCGTGAACTTTATCCGTTTCGCCGCCGAATTTCACCGCAAAATCGAAAAATTCGTCCTTCTGGTGCGCCATGATGAATTTCACCAGCAGCCGGTGGCTCCCCGGCTTTAAATTCAGGCTGTAAACGGTGATATGCGAGCGGTCCTGAACTTCGACCTCCACCGGATTTCCCTGATCGGTGACATCCGTTACCGTGCGTTTTCCCCGGTCGACGTTCTGGACCTTGACCGGTTTCACCGCCTGACCGTCCAGCCACAAAAAGGTTTCCGAACCGCTCTGCTCCACCGTCAATTCCACTTTCGCATCTTTTTCGGCCTGCAGGTAACAAAAACCGTAAGCGGAGCCGCGCGGCCACGCATAGGTATTCGCGCACTTCTCAATCAAAAAACGACCATTCGAATCCGGCCGGACCACCCGCCAGTTGCCGTTGATCCGGCGGTCCCAGTACATGACCGGCACCGCGTCCCCGGCCACCGGCGACGCCACCGCTTCGGCGTCCAAACCCATCAGCGAAAGTCCGGCGGGCCCGGCCCAAGTCCCCGCCACCAGCATTTCCTGCCCCGGCTCAACCCACGCCACCGGAACCGCTTCTGGTTTCAGATAAACGGGAGCCGCCGAGAAAAAGTTTACCGCCGCTGCCGGGTCCGCGGTCATGTTGACCACCCGGTTTTCGGCATCGCACAACACCGCCGCGGGCATCGAAGGAAGCTCCAGATGGCGGCTCAGCTGACGCGCCGTTTCGCCGTGATGATATTCGATCGCGACCCTGCCCTCCGGCAAAACGTTCCCGACGGTCCTGAACAATGCGTCATCAGCGGGCTTGCCGTCCTCAAGCAGCAGCAGCCGCAGCGGGGCTCCGGCCTGCCCCGCCGTCATTAACCGCTGGCGAAGCGCCGCCTGGTCCGCACTGAGCTCAACCGGTTCCACGGCGGCCAGTACCACGCGGGTCAGTTTTTTCACATTCGACGATTTGCCGGACATGGTCACTTCCAAGCTCGATTTTCCCGGCAACAGATTGATGGTCTCCTTCGGCTGCCAGTACTCCTCTTTCCACGAGGTACTGCGCAAACTGCGTTTCGTTTCGGTCAGCTGTTTATCGTCCGAGCCGGTCTGGCGAAACGTGAACTGCAGCGTCACGTGTCCGCCGGTCGTGTAGAGCGCCGCCATTTGAAACTCGCCACCGGGAAAATCGGCGGGCAGTTCGTAACGCAGCGTCATGCCGCTTTCGTTGTGGCCCTCGCGCCGGGATTCGGCAAAGGTTTTCGTCTGAAGCGCCGTCGCCTCGGGCGGATGCGCCACGATCCTGCCGATCAGCTGCCGGGTATTTTCCATGACTTCCGGGGCACTGCCGGCTTCCAATATCCATAACTTTTTACCGTTAAAAGCATCCGGCATCTCCACTGCATGCGCGATTACACACAAGAGTGTTAATGCCATAACTGATTTGATTCGCATAGTCAATCCTGTTTATTATTCAAGGTTTCGCTTCTTCATTATTATCCAGAACCCTCACATCAGGAACCGATTTCACATGGCCATCGAGATACAGTAAGCTGTTGCGGTAGATTTGCCCGTGCGTTGACTTCTGGGTCGTGATATTGTTCCATTGGTATCCGGCGGCCTCTGCGAGCAGGATCAGATTACGCTTGTATTGGGTTATTTTGTACCATTTATTGGCGTCGACATCGGTGGTTCCGACAACCGCGTAATTGGGAGTATATGTGGTCAGGTCCCGCGAGGTCGTCGTCACGCCTGGACCATTACGGGTATAAGTCGGGCAATAAAGGATTCCCGCTTTGGAGTCAACCTCCCACTGGTTGGTAGCAGGAGAAGTATTGCCGAATCCCCATTTGCTGAAGACATTGGTCGTAGGATTGACCCAGCCGCCGACTTTGCCGATATACGAGGAAAACTGCACCTGAGCATTATTCTTGGTCCGGGGGAAATAATCGTCATTTTCCAGCGTATAGGTCATGATAAATTGTCCGTACTGCTTGAGGTTGCTGATGCATTTGGCGTTTCTGCCCTTCTCCCGGGCCGCGTTCAGCGCCGGCAGCAGCATGGCCGCCAGAATTGCGATCATCGCAATCACAACCAGCAGTTCTATGAGTGTGAATGATTTTTTCATATTGACTCCTTATGTTTATCCTGTTATTTTTCACCGCACGATTTGCCGGGAATAATCTTCCCCGGGGCCACCGGCAATTGAATCATCCCGGTTTCACCGTTTGCGATCGACTTGAGGATCGCATCCAGACTGTTCCGGACCAGCTGATCGATATCGATCTCATATTTACTCAATGGAACCGGGCTGGCGAATTCATTGCCGCTGTTCATATGAATCAGCAGCGCAATGTCTTCCGGAATCCTCAAACCGAGCTGGACAATCGCCAGCAAGGCCCCGTGCACCATCATGTCGTGGTTGATGAAAAGCGCCTCGGGCCGCTGCGGCGACGCGCCCAACCACTCCAGCGTTTTCCGGTAACCGGCCGCCTCGGTGTGCTCGTAACGGCGAACCTCGATCTGTACCTTGTACTCCGCGCTCACTTCATCCATCCCGCGGCACTCGGCGGCAAACCGGGTCCGGGAGTCCTCGTCCGCCAGCTCCTCCGGCTGCATCGACACCAACCCGATCCGCTTGTAACCGTGACCTGCCAGATACGAAAGCCCCTCTTTCACCTCGTTCCGGAAGTCGATATTCATCGGGTTGCACCGGAGCATGTCGGGGTAGCGTTTGATGAAATTGCGCAGTGCCGGGCCGTTGTTGGAAATGACCAGTCCCTTCAGCTCGCCGCTGCGGACGTCCTGCTCCAGGTCGAACCGGGTTTTGCTGCTGGTTTCGAAGTCAAAATAAATCTTGAAATTCAGGTCGCGCATATAGGCTTCATTCAAAAAAGCCGTGATCAGCGAGGTGTAGAAGTTGCTCGGGTGGCTGAACGGGCTCTTGCCGAACACCAGCCCGATCACATTGGTGCGCTCACGCGAGCGGACAAACGTGCCTTCGCGCGAGCGGCGCTCGATCAGCTGGCGCTTCACCAGGTGCTGCAGGCTCTTGTGGATGGTGACCGGAGTCACGTTGTACAGCCGGGCCAGCTCCACGGTCGACGGCAGGCGCGACCGGTCCGCCAGCTCCCCGGAAATGATCCGTTGCGCCAGATGGTCGGCGATCTGCTTCTGCAGCGGTGCGGCTACGGTTGCTTTGAAGGCACTCATCGAGACTCCTGTTATATATTAATAATACCGTGTATAATAATAGTATAACAGGAGATTGCGGTTTTGTCAATACCTTTGCGGTATTTTTTCAGAAAAACATTTTGAAAGGCACGGATTCGGGGTTCAGGAAGTCGACCATGATGTCGGCGAGGATGTTCCACGAGGCGAAATTTTTCGCATAAAGATTCTCGCCGGTGTCGCCGTCGAAATTCTCCGCCATATAGCCGTATTTCCGGGCGTTGCGCGCGACCACGCCGACCGAGTCCTCGGCCAGTTTCGCGGC
Source organism: Victivallis vadensis (assembly GCA_040391785.1). Lineage (GTDB taxonomy): Bacteria > Verrucomicrobiota > Lentisphaeria > Victivallales > Victivallaceae > UBA5239. Next base: position 33,480 of record JBEBXH010000045.1, on the reverse strand, counting down.
GTCGTCGCGGTAGCCGTAGCGCATCAGCGCGTGGAAAACGAACCAGTTCAGCGGAATCCAGACCGGCCCCTGCCAGTTGGAGTTCGTCACCCGCCGGTAGTCGCTGAAGCGCCCGGGATTTCCCCACACCGCGTTGTTGTAATATTCGCTGGACTTTGAGAGGCTGCGGATGCCGTACGGACTGCGGAAGTGCGCTGGGCTCAGGACGTATTCCTCGATCATGCGCCGCGCCCGGTCGGCGGGAGCGATCCCGGCGAAAAGCGGCAGCAGCGCCGGACAGCTGACATACGAGAACACCCCGAAATCGCTCTGGCGGTTGCATTCGTGATAATGCGTCATCAGCTTGCCGGACGTCAGGTCCAGCACCGCGTAAACGCCGTACTCCTCGTCCCACAGATAACGGTTGATATTCTCTTTCAGCTCCTCGCTTTCTTCCAGATACTTCGCGGCCTCGTCCGCCAGATCCATGCGGCCGGCGATGAACGCCATGGCCCGCAGTTCCAGATACAGCAGCGAGCTCAGGTCCGGCGGCACCGCCGCGCCGGGCGACAGGATGGTGCCGGAAATTTCGTTGTCGAAACCGGACATATAAGTCTCGCCCCAGCGGTACAGACCGAACGGCGCCTTGAATGCCGTCAGCCAGTGATTCAGGTACTTGACCAGCTTCGGATAAAGCTCCGCCACTTCCTTGAGGTCGCCGGTTTCCTGCAGGTAAACCGCCGCATTCTGCGCCAGAAACGGCTGGGCGTGGAAATACTGCATCAGGCACGGCCCGTTTGACATCGTAGTCACGCACGGCGTGAAGCCGTTGGCGCTCTGATACTGGAACATGTTTTTCAGGAAATAGAGCATCTGCTCGAACTCGCCGGCGGCGGCATAGCGCAGCGTCATATGGTGATTGTCCCAGCTGAAAATACTCTCCGCGTACGCGCTGCCGCAGGTAATCGAGAGATACGGATATTTCAGCATGCCGGCGGCCGGCCGCTTGATCTTGTCCATGGTTCCGGTGATGAATTCGTGAGCATATTGCCAATCGGTACTGTTTTTCATAATTTTTCCTTGTTATTCCGGTTTGCTGGTTCATATTATATCACCGGATGAATCAAATGAACATAGCTGAAAAAATGAAAAATATACCAAAACCGATGATCCTTTCCGCGCTCGGCGAAAACGAAGCGCTGTTGATGAAACATCACCGGGCGCTGGTGCCGAATTTCACGCGCGGTGCCTTCCCCGCCCTGACCGGACAGATCAAAAATGTGGTGCTGTTTTACGACGGCGGCGACCACTCGCACCATCCGGCGCGGCTGCACAACCGCTATACGGTCATCGTCAATTTAGCGGAGACGGTAGATTTGGTGTTCGACCAGACGCCGCTGCGGCTGCCGCCCGATCACTGGGTGCTGCTGTTTCCGTTTCAGCGCCACGGCTACCGCAAGCCCGCCAACCCGCAGGCACACAAGCGCATTCATATCCAGTTCGATATCGACGGCTTCGACGACGATTCGTTCCTGATCCTGCAAAATCACGTATTCGCGCTGTCGCCGCTGGAACAGCAGATACTGCTATTGATCCTGAATCAAATTCTCCCGGCGGGCGAACTGCTGGGGCTGAGCTATATCCCGCACCTGGTTGCGGCGTTTATCGAGAGCCGCCTCGGCATGATTTTCTCCGGCCATCAACTGGCCGGTGCCAAGGAACATCCCTACCGGATCGTCGGCAAGGCGCTGCGCTATATCCGCGACAATTTCAACCGCCCGCTGGACATCAAAACGATTGCCGCCGGGATCAAGGTTTCCGAGTCGCACCTGCGGTATCTTTTCCGCTCGCAGAACGAAGGAATGTCGCTGGGCAAATTCATCCGCTGGCTGAAGTTCTACACCGCCATCGAAATGCTCGGCAACAGCGATCTGAAGATCGCCGAAATCTCCGAGCGCTGCGGCTTCAGCAACCAGTTTTCGTTCAGCCGTTTTTTCAAGCAATACGCCGGCGGCGTCGCTCCGCTGGCCTATCGCCGCGAGTCCCGCCGCCAGGACTCCACCCTGCTGAAAAACATCTGCCGGTAATCCTTCCGCTTTTCGTGGTTAAATAAATTTCCGCGGAAAATTTTTTGAATTGATTTTTTATTTTGCCATATTGACTTTAACATGAAAACATGTATAATATAAACATGGCTAGCCAAGTTAACGGTAAAGTTGAATGGAAATTATGACTGCAACTCATCAGACCCTGCATAGTGAATTGAAAAAACGGATACTGAAAGGCGATATCACCGGCAAGCTACCCTCGATCGCCATTCTATCCCGGCAATACGGGGTCAATCATAATACCGTAAAAAAGGTCCTGGACCAGCTGAAAATGCAGTCCATCATCTACGGGCACCAGGGAAAAGGCGTGTTTGTCAACAACAGCCACGTCAACCGCCAAAGCCAAGGCTCGATCGTGATTTATGTGACGGTGGAAATCCTGCAGAACCATTTTTATCTGCAGGTATTGAAGCACCTGAAAAGCGAATTGCTGGACTCCAATATCGGCGTGGACCTGATCACGGACGGCATGATCCGGACAACCGTCAACTATGACGCGGTACTGGTATTCGTCGAGAACACGTTGAGCGGGGAAAAACTGCAGGAGTTATGCGGCAAGATCGAGCAGGAGAATATCATTCTGGTAAACTGGGTTCATGCCGGTTTCTACTCGGTCGCGATCGATAATCGGAAAGGAGGCGAGCTTGCCATCTCGCACCTGTACGAAAACGGACACCGCCGGATCGGAATCCTGGCCCGCGAGCAGCTCCCCGACTCCCCTTTCGTCGAGCGCCTGAAAGGGGCATTGTCCATGCAAAGCAAATACCCTGATCTTGAACTGTTCACGGAAGTGATTCCCAAAAATTCAAGCAATGATGAATCAATGAGCGAAGTGCTGGAGCGCTTTCTGACCCGGGAGAAAGTCAGCGCCATATTCGCGTTTACCGATGAATACGCCCTGCAGCTGATCTCATTGCTGCAACGGAAAAATCTCGAAATTCCGCGGGATATCTCTCTCATCGGCTACGACAACCGCGATTTCTCCAGTCTGATGAATCCGCCCCTGACCTCGATTGAGGAACCGGCAGAAAAAACCGCCCATCTTCTGGCGAAACAACTGGCTGAAATCTGTTCCGGCGGAGATAAGCGGAAAAGTCAGACGATTGTCCCGGAATTAATCACCAGAGACAGTGTAAAAAAGACAAACTAACCAATGGAGGATAAAAAATGAATATCAGGAAAAGTTATTGTAAAAGTCAAATTTTTACACTTATAGAATTGCTTGTCGTTATCGCGATCATAGCCATCCTGGCGGCAATGCTGCTGCCGGCCCTGAATAAGGCCCGGGAAAAAGCGCATCTGACCGGTTGCGTCTCAAACCAGAAACAGATCGGTACGATGATGGCCATGTATACGCCGGAAAACGACGATTTCATGCCGTGGTCGGGCACCGGAAACAATGTCGCCGCGGGCATAAGTGCCGATTCGCCAAATTACAAAGTTTTGGCCTATCTGGCAGCCGGCAGATATTATATGGGATTGGGTTTGCTGCTGCCGGGGGTGTCTTCCACTTCGCGAATAATCGCCTCCACCGCCAAGCCCAAAATATTGCTTTGCACGAGCGCGGAAAACTCGCCGTTTTATAAAATCAGGGCAGCGGGCCAGAGCTGGGACGAGGCGGCGGCAGCAGGCGCCTTGACTACCGGGACTTACGGCTATGTCCAACCGCAGTATTACACCAGTTTTTATGCAGGAAACAGCAAGGCCAACGACGGCGGTAAATTCGCCACGGCAGCTCTGTTGAACGCCCCGGTCAGTGTAGGACATTTACTGGCGACCCATGCCAGCTGGCGCTCCGGCGCATGGGGCGCGCATGGCGGAACATACACCGACAGCATGGTCGGCGGCGATACTTACACCGTGCTTCGGGCGGGCGGGCACGTGGAAACCTATAAAATCACTTCGCTGAGCCTGGCTGGAATAGCCAACGGCACTCAATTTATTCAAAAGCTTGATGAACTGAAATAAACAGGAAAGCACAGATCATGAAATTCAATATCGCATTACTGATTTCGCTCCTTTCATTATTGGCCCAGGGGCAGGAAATCATACGAAATATCAAGTTCGAGCAAGTGGCTTCCGCGAAATTCCCGGCAAACTGGGTTTATCGCGGCGAGAAGCCCGATGAATCCTCCGCCAGCGACGGCATTCTGACCTTGACGGACGGTATGACCATTCAGCACGGCGTCAAGTTAAAACCCGAGACAATCTATGTATTTTCCTATCAGGTCAAAGGAGCGGAAAACTCGCAAAGCCGCGTCTATTTCGAATGGAACAAAATGAAGGACGGCAAAAGAGTCGGCGGCGGCCGTTCCGCAAGTACTGAATTTACCGGAAATCAGGCCGCATGGGCCGATAAAAGTTTCCAGTTTCAATACCCTGCTGATATGTCTTCGCCCTATATTGTGCTGCAGAGCAAGGGGCAAAGCGGTTTTCGGAACTTACAGGTCAAAGAACTCAGTGCGTTGGAAACTTTCGGTAAAAAATGGCAACTCTCTCCGGCGTCTAAAATCGAATCCGAAACCCTGGTCGCAGCGGGCAGTGAACGGAATTTCCTGAAAGGCATCAGAATCGAGCCCAACTCGCGCTACGAATTATCGTTTGACGCCACCGGGCGGGGCGATGCGAATTCGCAAACCGGCTACTTCCGCTATGGCGTAGAGTTTCATTTCTCCGGCAAAGCGGATTATCTCCGCCGGATGGACGATCTGCTGCCGGGAACCACTCAAAGGAAAAAACAGATTTTCCAAACGCCCGCCGACGCGAAAACCGAAGAACTCGAGCTGAGAATTTTCATGTCGGGCAAAGGGGAAATCATGTTCGGCAATTTCGCACTGACCAAGCTCGAAGAGGACCTTTCCGCCAAATATCCGATTCTGTTGAAAGAACCTTCGTTCCGGAACAACATTTACGCCAGCATGCCGGTGAAAAAAATCCATGGTTCCATCCCGGTTGATGAGAAAATCAAGGATTACGAAATCACCTTTTCCGGACCGCAAAAAGTGACGGCACTCCGCAAGGCGGACACGCTGGAATTCGCCATCGACGCGCCCGATCTGGCTCCGGGACGCTATACCCTGACCGCCACGCTGAAAACCGGTTCGGATACGCTCACCCGCGAAGTCGTGATTGAAAAATTCCCCGCAGCGGCACAGGAAGTCATTCAGGGGCCCGACCGTTTCTTTTATATCAACGGCAAAAAAGTTCTCCCGGTGCTGCAGTACCATGGGGGACGGAACGACATGATGGAATATGCGGCGTCGCGCGGCATCAATATCCTCATGGTTCATGTACCCAGGCCCACCGAGGAAAAAGTTCTCGATACGCTGAATGCGGCCGAAAAGGCGGGTATCCGGATCATGCTTCATCTGGACCTGCCGGACCGGAATGTCACGGCTGAAAATTTCGTCACGTCACGCTGGGAAGAGGTCATAACGGGCAAGGTCACTTCGCATCCGGGACTCTTCGGCTATTATCTGGCGGACGAACCGGCCTGGGCCGGATATCCGCTGGGCAAACTGGCGTTTCTTTATGATACGCTGAAAAGGCTCGACCCGTTTCATCCGGTATGGATTTGCGAGGCCCCGCGCGGCACGCTCGAAGAATTGATGCCTTACGCCCGGTGCGCGGATATTCTCGGAGCCGATATCTATCCGTTCCCCTACCCGTCGCAACACTCCGGGATTGAAAACAAATCCCCTTCATGCACCGGGGAATACACCAGACGGATGCTGCAGGCCGGAAACGACCGCAAAGCCGTATTGATGGTTTTACAGGCATTTTCCTGGAAACAATATCAGCGCAAGTTCGCGGATGCTCCTGAGTTTCCGCCGTTATCCGGGTTGCGCTTCACCATTTATGATGCCATTGTAAATGGAGCCACCCTGCTCGGTTTTTGGGGACAACACTATATTTATACTCCTGAATTTTACGATACTTTTTTCACCGCCACCGATGAAATTCACAATATCTCCGGATTGCTTGCTTCCGCCGCGCCAAGGCTTACCGCGGAAAAGAACGGCATTCGCTGTTATACCTGGCAATACAAAGACCATCAGTATCTGCTGGCTATGAATTACAGTAATGAAAACGTAGAGACCGAATTATCGTTTCCGGAACAATATACAGGACTCCTCACAGTATTTCAGGAAACGCGGAGCATAAGTACGGCGGCGGGAAAATTCACGGATTCATTCACTCCGTTTTCTGTTCACTTTTATGGAAATAATCCATTGCCGGAACCGCTTTACCGGAAGCCTCCTGTACCGCAGGAAAACCCCTACCATCAGGCTGCAGTCAGCAGGGCCACCGCTAAAAAATGATTCACTTTCCGATTTTTTCGACGGCGCCGCCGGGGAGCAGGCGCTCGGTCGGCTCGGCGTTGGGGGCACGCTCTTTCAGGCGCGGCCCGGTAAAGACGAACGACGGATAGATCAGCCCGCCCGTGCCCACTTCGGAATTGCCGAAGCGCTGCACCTGAATCGCCAGCAGGTTTTTGCCGTCCGGGCGCAGTGTACCGGTCAGGTCAAAGAGGAACGGTTTGGCAAACCCCTGCCCCATGCCGATGTACTGACCGTTGCAATAAACGCGGACGACTGAATCGGCGCCGCCGATCAGCAGCCCGGCATCCTTGCCGGCCGGCGTCGGAATTTCCACCCGGTACCAGACCGAACCGGCGCGATACCCCATCAGCCCCTGCGCGTCCCAGGTCGACGAAACGGTGGCGGTTTGAAGGTATTGGCTGTCGTTCAGTTCGGGGCTGGCGTAGCCCATGACCGCGCCCTGGTCATAGGGGTCGAACATGGTTTTCAGGCAATCCGGGATCCGGTAAGCGATCCGGTATTCGCCGGATGAATATTTGAGGCTTTCCTCGAGCGTACTCCGGAAGAAGCGGTTCAGGTATGTGATTGAGCCTTTGCAGACCAGTCCGTCGCCTTTGTCGATCTCGCTGTTCAGCGTATTTTTCAGCGAATCGAGCAGCTCCTGCGCCTGCATGAAATCGAAATCGTTCATGGCCCGGCGGAAGGCCAGGAAGCGGTCAAGCAGTTCCAACGGCTGCCGGGCGATGGCAATGCGCTGTTTTTCCTGTGGCAGAACGGCTTTGGCGGCGGCATCGCCGAAAAGTTTGCGGGCGCGTTCGATGAATGCATGGTCGTACATCAGCGGAAACGCGAAATACGAACCGGCTTCCTGTCCGGCGCTGCTCTGGCGCTCCGTGAGCATCCGATAATACTGCTCCATCTCCGGCGCGCCCGCGCCGAAAGCCTTACGGCAATAGTTCTTCAGCACTTCGCGCCAGTCCAGCGAGGAATCCCACAGCAGCGATGCTTCCAGATAATTGCCGGGGGCCAGCACCGACCACGCCTTGCTGCTCTCGTTGTAAACGCCGAGGACGCCCATTTGCCGATAATACGGCAGGTCCTCGCCCCACATTCTCAATTTGCTGTAGGGCAGGAAATTTTCCGCGAGGTTCCAGTTGTAGCCCCGGAAAAACATCGGCACTCCGGCCCGGCGCCACTTCTCCAGAATGCTCCGGTAGTAAACCCGGGTTTTGCTGACCGGCTCGAGCGTGCTGTGCAGCCGCGAATACGAGATATCCGCCAGCACGATCAGTGTATGAGGATGCGGCTTATAGCGCACCGGATAGTCCGCATGGGTGTTGTAGAGGTAAAATCCGAGGTACAGATTCGGAAATTCCTTTTCCAGGCGCTCCAGCAATTGATTGCCGAGCAGGATTTGCAGATCGGTAAAATCGAGGGTACCGCTCATGGGGTCGATCCGCCCGGAACCGGCCTGCAGCGCCTCGACGGATTCGGAAAATCCCGTACCATCCGCCGGGCCGATGCCGATGCAGACTTTGTGATCATTCGGCCAGTTGTTCTGCTTGAACATATTGCGGATGTAGTCCCCGTAAATCGCCAGCACCTTCGAACTGGTCGTTTCCAACTGCGGGCCCCGGCGCTTGAGTGAACCGTCCGGCTGACGCACCAACGCCAGCATTCCAGGGTCGGCGTCGAACTCTTTTTTGTAAAGGCGCAATAGAGTATCCGACACGTGGCCTCCCCTCATTATCAGCGGATGCCACTCCGTTGTCAGCTGCAATTTGTGGCGCAGTTTCCACTGGTTGAATTCGGCGCGTTCGCGGTCCGTGTGGGAATTGCGGCTGCCGGAGTACCACGGGCAGCGCACCATGAAATCCGGTTTGGAAGCATATTCAAAATCGCCGATGGCGACCGTGCTTTGTTCCGGAATGACCTCGCCGACCGCGCCGGGCATGACCCAGTCGCAGCCGAGGCGCTGCAGCAATTCGTAGATGCCGTATGCCGCCGCCGCACTGCCGTCGCCGTCGATGGCGATACGGTTGCCGGAGACGCTCAGCCGGAATGCCTCGCCGCCGGTGTTCCGGCTGGAAATAATCACGGCGGGCTGTCCGGCAGCAGGAGCCTGCCCGGCCAGCGGCAGTTCCGCGCCGCTCATCTTTTTCAGGTGATAATTCAAGTCCTTGACCGCTGCGCCGAGAATCCGTTTCTGCTGCTCCGTATTGCCAAGCTTGTCGATTTCCGCAGCAAGCAGCGGCAGGCTCTCATAAGACAGCGGAGCTTCCACATAAATCACCGCGGCGGGTTTGCCGTCCTTCACCAGTTCCATGGCCGGAATACCGGCCGCGGCAGAGATCATTATACAGGCCAAAGCCGCTTTCATTTCAAATCCTTTGCGATGTCTTCGGGCAACAGCATATGCCCGGCATTCAGCGATAAATTCGAGGGTACCGTGAGCAGCCGGATCACCCCGTTCACGCCGCGCAGCGTCCAGACTTTGCCATCCATCCCGGCGGGCACCGGCAACGAATAAAAACCATTGGTTTTCTGCAGTTCCTGCTGCATTTTTCCATCCGGGCCAATGATCCTGCCCCGGCTCATTTTGGCGTAATATCCAAGTGTTTTCGTCCCCTTCGGCACGTAGAAGTAATAGGTGCCGCTGAACGCCGGCGCGCTTTCGCGGTCGACCGGCATGGACACGGTCAGGCCATCCGGCCATTTGATGCTGGTCATATCGTGGTTATCGTTAATGGTTATGCGGTGCAACCCGGCATATTTCGGCGTCAGGACGACTTCGCGGAGTTCGCCGTCCGGCGGCACCGATTTGTCCTCCTGAATCAGCGTTTCCAGCTCGCCGGTATCGGATTGCCCGCCAATCTGAATCAGCTGGACCTCCACATTGCCGCGGTCCCGGTAATGCTTGATCAGGCCGCCGGTAATGCCCAGCGTAAACGGCTTGCCGTCGCACCACACATAGAAGCTGCGCGGTCCGCGAATGGTCCCGAAGTCAATGGCACCCGGCTTTGCGTCAAATGAAATCCGCCGCAACTCCCGGCTGAACTCGACCGGCTCGAAATCCAACAGCTGATAATTCGCAATGCCGTCTTTGATAAACGCTGCAAGTTCTTCCTGCGAAGGCGGCGGCGTATTCTGCCAATCGATTTCCGGTATTTTCTGGCCGCGGATTTTTCCGGGAAGCAACTGGCGGTCGTCGCGATGCATGGCGTACGAATGCAACAGCCGTTCGCCGCGGGTCGCCGCCGCGAATTTCAGCAAATTAACGTAACCGGCCATGGACTGCTCGTTTTCCAGCGTGAAAAGCAGTTCGCAAGACCGGGCATAGCAAACCATGGCGTCGATCCGCGACAATTCCGCCGGCGACGCCGCCTGCTGCCGGGCCTTGTCCAGCGCCCGGTACATCCGTCCCAGCAGATCGGCATTCAGCGGACGCGGCTTCGAACCATTGAGCAGCTGATAAAATCCGCGCATTTCCGCCTGCGCCCCCGGGAACGCCCTGCGGTAAAAATCGTCTTCCAGCGCCGCGGAATCCACCCCGGCGTTCCACAGCATTCGCGCGGCAATGTAGTAACCGAGCCCGCCCGGTCCCCAGGCGTCGCTGGATTCGGCGATCATATAGCGGACACCGGTTTTGTGAAATGCGGATATGGTTCTTCTGAGGTATTCAAGATCGGCGCCCCGGCCCGTTCCCGGCTGCGGCCCGGCGTAATAATATTCGCGAATGCCAATGGTCGCGCCCTGCTTGTGCCACCCCTCGATCAGCTTCTCGACCGTCCAGCCATCCTTAATGAATCCGGTGGCCACGCAGATCACCACTTGCGGATGCACCTTGATCGCGGGCGGCGGCGAATGCATGTTATACGCATACATGCCGATTACTTTGCCGGGGAACTCCGCATTCACCGCTTCCGCGGCGGCATTTGCCAGCATCACCGCGCGGTCGGAGGGAGTGCCCAGCTTCACGCACGGCTCGCACTCGCACCAGCCGCCGCCGTCGGACGGATCGGCGGAGTGACTTTCCAGCGCCGGATTTCTGCGGAAAGCGGACAGTACATAATCACAAAACAGCCGGCGCAATTCCGGGTTCGAGATGCAGAGCTTGGTGGACTTGCGTTCCCCCTGATACAAGGCGTAATACTCCGGGTGTTCGTCGAAAACTTTGCGGTTGTGACCGATAAAGCTATCGTACATGTGGCTGGTTTTCAAATCGACTCCGCCGAGGCGGTTGAAGCTCTTCCATTCGGCCTCACCCGCCGCTTTGCGATAGTCCGGCCACAATCCCCAGCCCGGCCAAATGCTGCGGGTCAGGTAATCCGGTTTCTCATGGACGTCAAGCGATAATTCGGCCCGGGGTTCGGCCGGGTAGATTTCCCATTTCTCCACCGGAAAAAAGTAGCGGTAACCGGTCTGATACAACAACTCGGCGGCGGCATATCCCACCGCCTGCGGCGTGGCACCGATGACATGAATACCGTCCGCATGCGTTCTGACCAGAAATTCCTGCGGATGCTCCAATGTCAGATTCAGTTCGGGGAAATCCGCCGGGGTGCCGACCGCAATCCCCGTCTTACCGTTCCCGGAGCTGGCCTTAAACTCTTTGCCATAGATCTTGCCCAGTTTCCCGGCCAGGTAGTCGGCTGTTTTCCCGTTCGCGATCAGTTCCAGGCGGGTAATATCGACCGCCGACGCCTGAACAGCCATGCCTATAATCAATGCTGCTATTATTCGCTTCATTTCAATTCCTTTTCCCGAATCTATTATTTTATGCCCCATCGCATGGTGGAAGTTGCAAAAATATAGCCATAGCAACTGTCAAATTTCACCCGCTGCGTCCATGTTACATGACCATCGAAAAACACGTTATTCGCGCCCTGGTGCGGCCACGGAAAATCACCGGATCCATAATAATTGACTAACTCGTTGCTGCTGGTCAAATCACCGGCCATCGCCATCTCGGTGGCTTTGCCGAACTTATAAGTTTTACCATCATAAGACGCGCTTTTGCCGATGTATTTCAGATTGGGGCACGGCAGCGCCGAGTTTGTAGCGGCATAGAACTCGACGGCGCCTCCAGTCGGCCACCCGAACCAGTTGGCCGACGTCCGGATCGATGTACCGAAGACCACATTGTAAGTGGAATAAACCCGGTTAGCCACGACCCGACCCGCGTCATAAGTCATCGCACCGGCTTTCCAGCCCGGACACATCAGCGACTTCAACCGCCCGGCATCCGAAGAGGTATAGCCTTTCGGAATCAGATAGCCATCGACCTGGTCCGTCCGGTAAATATACGGATAATTCTCTCCGGCCGGAGCACAGACAGGTCCCTGGTCGTTGTTGTCGTCGGCATACGAAAGCAGGCTGTAGCCGATCTGCTTCAAATTGCTCTGGCAGCCGGAACGCTTGGCGGATTCCCGTGCCTTGCTCAAAGCCGGCAACAGCATCGCCGCCAGAATTGCGATAATAGCGATGACCACCAGCAACTCAATGAGCGTAAAATTCTTTCTCGTCCTGTTCATATTCGATCTCCTGTTTGTGTTCAACCTGCCGAATCCCGATGGATAAATTCAGCATTTATCGTTTTTTCCTGAAATTCCGAATCCGGATGGTTCAACCGGTTCATCAGCAACTCATAAATGGTTTGGGCGACTTCAAAACTCCGCGGGTCGATTGACGCCAGCGGCGGCATGCAGAACTCATCCATATCATTGTTGCCGTTTCCGATCACCGCGATATCCTCCGGAACCCGCAATCCGTGCTCCCGCAGCCGCCGGCAAACCTGCGCCGCCGCCTGGTCGCAACTGGTAATCACCGCCTGAATTTGCTCACCGCGCCTCAGTGCATCCATCAACGCATCAGCATGATTAGTAAACCCCGGGGCACTGGGGTAATCCGCGGTTTCGATCAGGCGTCCGCCGGGGTTGATACCGGCGCGGGCCAACTCCGCCAATCCCTGCCGCGATGAAGGATAAAGCCGCCTTCCCAGCACATAAATCCGCTCCCGCCCGGACTTCAGCCAATGTTCAATGACCGACTGATAAGCGATACCCATATTTGACGTGCAGCAATCAACCGGAAACCCCGGACGTTGTCCATCGACGGAAAAAATCAGCAGATTCTTCAACCCGCGCAAACTGTCCGTAAACTCCGGGGTCCGGTCCGGCCCATAACCCCAACCCAGCAGAATCGCATCGACCTTGCGCGAGGTGAAATTATCCAGAATGCCGGTCATGATTTTTTCATCCCCGAGGCTGTCCGCCGGAAACGTCACATAACCATCCACCATCAACAGTTCCGATAAACGCCGCGCCATCGAACTGGCCAGCGGATTCGAAACGACGATCCCGACGGTCCTGGTTTTGCCGCCGCGCAATACCTGGGCGCTGAAGTTCGGCCGGTAATTCAATTCTTCCGCAGCAGACAACACCCTCCGCCTCGTGGCGGGCGAAATCCGGCCGCTGCCATGAAACGCCCGCGACACAGTCATGATGCTGACCCCGGAGAGCCTCGCCACATCTCTGATTGTAACTTTCGCGTCTGTATTCATTACACCCTGCGTTTACGTTAACACTCCACCATGCAAAACAACGGACCGAAGCTTTGCGTTTACGTTAACATTATACAGCCGGTTTGCTTTTTTGTCAACCGCCTGCAAAGAAAAAAGTCCCGAAAAATATATCGGGACCACAGGAAGTTTTTGTCGGACGCTCGGACGGCGCGGCAGCTCACTCCTTAATGCGAAAGTTCAGTTGGTGCCTGCCGGGCGGAACCTCGAGCCGGTCGTCCGTCAGGGATGCGGCGGAACCGTCAAGTGTGATATCACCGCACGGCACCACGAAACCGAGCGTGGCGCCCAGGCGGCTATCCACCGTGACCGTGTGCTGATTGCCGTTCACCCGATGCGCGGAGAAGGTCACGTCCGCCATGCCCGCGAGCGGTAGTTGCACCACGTCATTGCCGTGCGAGAGCGCCATCACCGGCAGCGTCGTGACCGTCGCCAGATTCAACAAGCCTGGCGCGGCGGCAACTTTCAGGCGGACATTCTTTCCGTCGATCACCGGAGTTTCCTGTTTCTTGAGCTGATAAATCTTCAGTTTGCGCCATTTCTCGCGCATTTCCGGCATGTCCTCGGGATTCTTCCCCTGCGCCTTCAAATCGTTGTATTCCTTGTCGAGTTCCCCGGCGGGCAGATTGGCGGCATCGATGACGATCTGCCAGGCGTACAGCGGATTGCCATCCCGGAGCAAGCCGTCAATCTCGAACGTGATTTCCCGCGCCTCGCCGCCATGATTGACGAAGCTCATCACCGGATAACCGCCGACTTCGAGCAGATAGGCCTCAATATCGGTATCGTCATTGCGCCAGTAGCAGGGCGAAAAACGGTTTGCCAACAGCCGCGAATGCCGCATGTCGAACGCCGCCCGGTTCAGCCCGTATTCGCGGATCGACGCATTGGCGTGCGGCTTGAATCCGAGGCCAATCGTGTAATAACTGTAATTCGGCTGTTTGTCCTTGCGGTTGCCGCCCAGCAGCGCGGTCCAGCGGTGTTCCCATTGCCAGATTTTGTCGCCGAGGATCTTCGCGCCGATGTTGCGCCAGTTTTTCTCGGCCTCGACCGCAGGAACCAGCCCGCGCCCTTCCCAGTAGCCGCCCGAAACATAAGGCGAATTCGGGGTATTCTTGATCAGCGGCAGGTTGTCGCCGCTGGCAAGACGGTATTTCTTTTTGAAATCGTACTGATCATAGGGTTGAAACCACGTTTTGGTGTTCCAATCCGCGTAGCATTGGCCGACCTCGGCATCGATGTAGACGGCGCGCGTTCCGTACACGACCGGCAGTTTCGCCATCTGCCCGAGGTAAAACGACAAGTAGCCGGGGTCCAAATAATTCGGTTTGGCGTCGACCTTCGGCCACCATTTGGTGAAGGTGGTGCAGGCCCAGCTGGAATTGATCGAACCATCGGCGTTCCAGGCGGCCCAGCTTTTGTGCGCCGGGCCATTGTAGGGCGGTTGAGCGGGATCGAAACTGTGGTTCCAATCGTACAGCGCCGCCCGAATCCGGCCTCCGTCCGCCGACAATCCCTGCACCATGTGCCGGACCGCCTCGGCGTTCATCGGCATCGGACGTGGTTCGTAAATCTGCCATTCCCCCTCCGTCGGCATGCCGCCGAGCGTACCCCAGCTGAAAATCGACCACACGATCGCGTCCAGCGGATCGTCGTTGAGCCACTTCTGGAAATGCGACAAATCCTTCAACGGTTTGCCGGGCGTCCAGCCGCCCCCCAGCAGGTCCATGGTCCCGCAGTCCATGGCGAAACGCACATGATCCATCCAGTCCGGGTCCGGCAAATCCCCCATCAGCGCCTTATAGCCCGCACGCTCCTGGTACTCCCGGTAAAGGTCCAGCGCTCCGCCGTTCGTCACCTGCACGATCCACTCGTATTCCAATTGTGCCTTGCCGCCCTGCCCCAGAAATTCGCCGAGCATCGACGACTCCAAAGCGCCGTTCTTCGCGTTCCAGATCGACGTTTCCCGCGCATGAATGGTTCGCCCGTTGATCTTGTCCAGCCATACGCCCACCGCTTTGTTCAAGTCGGGATACACCGTCACCGGGAAAATATATGCCGGCTGCTGTTTTGGGGTTGTCCCCTTGACCAGTGCTGCCGCTTCCGCCGGGAAATATCCGTAAGGCGAGCTCCAGATATACGCACCGTCGCGCGGCGGCGCGGCAGAGGCCGTCGTCTGCACGCGGATCAGAAATGCCGGTACGTTGTTATCCGTCCAGACCGTGACCTTTTTATTGACCGAACCGGGATTTTCCTGCGAGTAATGTTTCCGCCAGTAAACCCCGGGCATTTTCGGGCTGACCGCATCGATCTCCACGACCGCATTGTAATTGCGCCGGCCGGTGATTTTGAGCTCCGTTTCCGCCACCGTCACGCTCGCGCGACCGTCATTGAACTCAAACACATACTGCTCGACAAAGCCGTTATGAACCGGTGTGCCGTCGGCCAGCCGGATGTCCTGCAGCTGCCAGGTTTTGTCATTCAGATTGGCCCGGATTACCGCCCCTTTTGAACGGTATTCGGCAGCGGCTCCGGTGTTCGCCGTTTTGACAGGGGTCCCCGCGGGCTTGCCGAATTCCTGATTCAGCTTGTCCACCGGGTACAGCGCCGGCTGCTGCTCCGCCCGAAGCCCGACTACCGCCAGCAATACAATTACAAGTACAATCCGCTTCATCCGTCAATCCTTCTTATTGTAAAAAAATTCTTTATTATTGAGCGACTCAATCTTGCGGCGCTCGCCGTGACCATCCACCCACACGGTATTCAGGTGGCTCTCATGCAGGGCGAACATCGTCGCCGTACCAATTTTCGGATAGCCCGTCTGCGCACCGGTCCAGTGAGCATCGGTCCCTCCGGTCGGGTAACTGTTGCCATAGCCTTCATTGACGCCGGAGTCGATGAACATGACGACATTTGACGGATTTTTGAATGCAGTCAGTTTTTCTTTCTGGACGTGCCAGGGCATGCTGAAGCCATTCCCGACATCCCGCGGATTATTGACATAACTCCACGGCGCGGCCGGGCAGACAAACGACTTGATCGGTACTTCGCCGAACTGAATGATCAATGCTACCCAGTTATAACCATAAGCCGCGGAAATCGAAGGCAAAATCCAGCAGCCGTCCGGGCGGAAAGTGCCATTTTCAGTAGTGGTCCCGGCATTGCATCCTTTGATGATATTCTGCGGCAGCATATCATCCGCGATACTTGCATACATATGCGCCCCGATGCCCACCTGCTTCATATTGTTCAGGCAGGAAACCGCTTTCGCCTTGCTCCGGGCCTTGTTCAAGGCCGGCAGCAGCATAGCAGCGAGGATCGCAATGATCGCGATTACAACCAACAGCTCAATAAGTGTGAAATTCTTTTTCCGTTTCATTTTTTATCTCCTTAAAAGTCTTGTTTTATATTTTAACAGCCGTTCTCCGGCGGCCACCTGAAACAATCTCTGTAGTGGGCAGGCTTTTCCCCGGCTGGTACTGCCACTCGGCCAGCGATACGACATCTTTTTTCTCGCGATTGTTGACATTGATGAACAGCAGGTCCAGCAATTTACCGGTAATCAGCTGCGGGTTCTGCCCGATCCGGTCCATCGACTTCGGAAAGAGAAAATTCCGGCCGACGTTGGCCAGCGTCAGAATCGCCAGATCCTCGGGAATCCGGATATTCAGCTCGACCAGGTAATGGCTGACCGCGTCGAACAGCGCGTCGTCGCTGAAAAATATCGCACCGGGCCGGTTCGGGCGCTTCCACCATTGCTCAAAAACCTGCCGGATGTTATCGAGGTGCTCCGAGTACGGCACTTTGATCAGATAATCGTCCGGCGAACCGCTCCGGTTATTGCCCAACATCCGCCCGATCAGGGCGTCGCGCCAGCTGTGCTGATCCTCTTCCGGCAGGCCTTCCAGCGTGAAATAAATCGTGGCAAAACGGTCGATCCCGTGGTCAAGGAATATTTTCACCGCCTGCCGGTAGAGCTGATTGTAGTCGGCGAACACCGTATTCGGCAGCGGCGAGGTCCCGTAGCTGACTCCGGTCCACGGCGGCATGCCGTTGCCGTTCAGGTAAGCCTCGATCTCGGCCGTGACCGTCGAAATTACGACGATGCCGACCGCGCTGCGCAGCGCCGAGGCGTAATACGTCTCAAACGTATCCACCGTTTCCGACGAAGTCTCCCCGAACCCCATCACCAGCATCGGGTTGTAACCCGCATCCCGGACGGCATCGCAAACATGACTGGCCAGATCGCGGTACCAATAGCCGAACGGCGCCATGATATCCTCCTGCCGCCCCAGAATCACAATCGTCTGCCGCCCCGCGATCGACGACACCAGCGTGCCGATTTTCGGCCGGCTGATCAGCAGCCGCTCCGAACGCAGATTGTTCAGCGCCGCCCGGATGGTCGTCCGGCTCACCTGAAATTCGCCGCACAATTCATCTTCCGACGGTATGCGCATCGCGGCCGGCCATTCACCCGAATGGATCTTCCGCCGTATTTCCCGTTCAATTGAGTCGCTTTTATTGGCCATATTTTCAATCTTTCTATTTGTATTACAATTAAATTATAACTGATTTTTTTCATTTGTCAATAGTTCTTTTACTAAAAAATCATTATTTCTGCAAATAAATCCGCATCATTCATTCGTCATACAAATACAAATAACCCGTTTCCCGTTTTCACTTAAAATATTTCATTTTCAATTGGCATTTTTGCCGTCTGAGATTATGTTTTAACATAATTAATATTACTTCAGGGAAACCGTGCGATATGTTTGAAAGGCGAAATATTATAACTGCAGTGGAGTTAGGGACTTCCAAAATCCGGGTACTCGTCGGCGAAAGCACCGACGACAGTCCGCTGGTGCTGGGCCGCGGCGAAGTCGCTTCCGCCGGCGCCGTGGTCAAAGGCGAAATCATCGATATGGACCGCGCCATGGACCTGCTTTCCGAAGCCATCGAAATGGCCGACGAAAGTTCCGGCAAGATGATCAACCACAGCTGCGCGGTCGGCATCGTGGTCACCAACTCCGGAATTTCATCGCTGGAGCGAGTCGGCTCGGCCATGGTGCGCTCGCAGGATCACTGCGTCAGCGAGGAGGACATCACCGAGGCCGCGCAGAACGCCCAGGTCACCAACCTCCATGACCGCAGCGTCATCGGCTCCTTTGACTCCTATTTCCTGCTGGACGGCCACCGCAAGGTCAGCAGCCCGCTCGGGCTCACCGCCAGCAAACTGGACGCACACGTGCATGTGATCCACGGCGAAAGCAACCGCATCGATAATTTCTCCAAAATCATGATGGACAGCGGGTTCGAGGAAAACGTCTACCTGATTTTCAGCGGCATCGCCACCACCATGGGGGTGTTGACCGAGGACGAGAAGCGCAATGGAGTGATCCTGCTCGACATGGGCGCGGGCACCACGGAGTATGTGACGATTTACAACCACGGCATCATGGCCAGCGGCGTCATCCCGGTGGGTTTCGACCACGTGATCAACGACCTCGCGGTGGTGCTGCGGCTCCACGTCGACACCTGCCGCAAACTGATTACCGACGGCACGCTGGCGAATATGAGCGCCCGCGGACAGGGCTTCATCGAGCTGAAAAACCTCAATGCCAGTACGGTGAAAATTCCGCTGATCTCTTTCGAAAAAATCATCGACGAGCGGCTCAAGGAAACTTTCGGCATCATCAAAAACAATTTGAAAAGCCAGAACCTTTTCAACAACATCGGTTCCGGCGGCATCCTCTCCGGCGGCGCGGCGCTTTTTCCGCGTACACTGGATGTGTTCCGCGATGTATTCGAGTGCCCGGTGCGCCTGGGCAAGCCCTTCGACGCCAGCGGCGCGATCACCGAACTCGAAACGCCGCGCCACAGCACCATCTGGGGCGCGCTCAAATACTGCGACATCTGTTTGAAAACCGATGAACTGCGCGGGGGATACAGCATTTCCGAGAAGATGGGCGACCTCATCTTCGGCATCCCCAAGTCGATCGTCAACGCCTTTAAATCCATTAAAATATGATCCCGGTGACTATGGAACAGAACGCCAATTTCAAAATTACGGTAATCGGACTCGGCAAAGCCGGAGTCATGTTCACCAACCACCTGGCCTCGTTTCCGGAAGCCGCGTGGCTGAATATCATCGCCGTCGATACCGACGCGGGCACCCTCGCTTCCTGCCGGGTGCGCCAGCAGATTCTGGCCGACCGTGAGTGGCGCGGCGGCCAGGGGTGCGGCGGCAACGCCACCAACGGGCTGCATTCCTTTGCACGCTTCCGCGAGTATATCGCCAAAATCCTACAGGGGACGTCGCTCCTGATCGTCACCGGCGGGCTCGGCCGCGGCACCGGTACCGGCGGCGCCCGGGTATTCGCCAGCGTGGCCAAGCAACACAATATTCCGTCGATCTTTCTGATGACCACCCCGTTCACGCTGGAAGGCCACAGCAAGCGCACCGTAGCCCAGGAGGGCATCGAAGAAATTCTGCCCGCCGCCGACGCGCTGTTCTGCCTGCCGCTGGACCTGCTTTTCAGCGTATTGCCGGCCGAAACGCCAGTTGCGGAAGCCTACCGGCTGGCCGATACCGAAATGGCCCGGGTGATCCTGGGCATGGCCGAACTGCTGCGCAGCCGCGATTTCCTCTCCGCCGATTTCGCCGACTTCAAAGTGGCGCTGAATAAACGCAAAAGCGTCTGCAGCATCGGCGTCGGAGTGGCCAGCAGCGCCGACGGACTCAACCGTTCGCACATCGCGCTGGAGCGCATGACCAAAGCCGCTCTGCTGGGCGGAGTCAACAGTTTCAAGGACGCCGACACCGTTTTCACCATCATCTCTGGCGGCCCGGACTTCGGGATCGGGGAAATGAAAAAGACCCTGGAAGCGGCGTCGCAATTTTTCGGCGACAAAGCGGAAGTCATCACCGGCGTGTCCGTCTCGCCGGAGTACCAGGACCGCGTCCAGCTGACCGCCGTCACCATCAAATACGACAAAAACGAGTCTCCGCTGCTGGAGGCCCCGCCTCCCCCGCCGGTGTCGCTGTTTGAAGCCCCGCCCAAGACTCGCAAGAAATCCACCTCCAAAAAGGAACAGGCGGAATTGCCGCTGCAGAATATTTCCAAGGGTATTTTCGAGTTCGCCACTCCGTCGATCGTCAATGGCGAGGACCTCGATATACCGACCTGCCAGCGGCACATGATCACCATCGACACAGGCTCCGAGCAACGCTGAGGTTTTCAGGGGAAATAAAACACGGAATACACGGAAAGTACGGAAAGGGGAATTTGAAAAACCTTTTGTGGATTTTTGTGAATTTTGTGGACAAAAAAGAATTTTCCCGTGGTTAAAAAATTTATCGCCCATTGATTTGTATTTATTTTTGATTCATGATATATTCAGACTGTTTAAACGACAGGAGGATTGTGTAATGTTCAAACTTACAACAGGGGTAATGTTGTCCGGCCTGATGCTCATCTCGCTGCAGCTGCGGGCGCAAACGAACGAGGAAATCTACAACGCCACCATCAAGCAGGTGGACACCGCCGGCCTCACACTGCAATATGCGCGGTATACCGATACTTCCCGCAAACTGCAGGAAAATTTCAATACCATGTTTAAGCTGATGCCGGAGGATGCGACCAAGAAAATGAATGTGCCATTGGTGCAACTCGGTGTGAATTTCATGTTCAAACTGCTGAATGTCGACGCCGTCAAGGCGAATGCCGTCAGTTCAATGCTCGACGAATCCGACAAAGCCAATCCGTATCTCTATAAACGCTTCGCTTACACGGGCGCCAATCCGCAGGGGCTGGGCTATGAAATATATTCCCGGATCAATAAACCGTTTACGCTGCTCAAGGAACTCCCCCCCAATACCCGCCTCGCCTTCGGTGCGCATTTGTCCTGCGGCAAGGGTTGGGATTATCT
The DNA here is from genome assembly GCA_040391785.1 of Victivallis vadensis. Taxonomy (GTDB): domain Bacteria; phylum Verrucomicrobiota; class Lentisphaeria; order Victivallales; family Victivallaceae; genus UBA5239. The sequence goes on along the minus strand of JBEBXH010000045.1, from coordinate 12,562 downwards.
GGTCCAGGAACTCGCCAAAGACCAGCAGCTTCCAGCCTTGGCGCAACTGCCCGCCATGCTCGATACCCAAATCGAAGCCAAAAGCGGCGTCAAACTCTCCGATATCCTGAAAAGCGTCGAGGGGGAAATGCTGTTTCTGATCACCTCCGCCGGTACCGCCGAGGCCCCGGAATTCCGCACCTTGTGGATCGTGCCCGACAAAGATAACACAATCAAAAACCTGATCCTGGCCCGCGGCGGCACACATATGCAGCAGGTAGCCGAAAACACCTACGATATTTTACAGCAGGGCAATAATCCGGACTGGATCAAGCCCCGGATCATTCTCGGCGACAAACGCATCACGTTCGTCAGCAATCCTGAGATTCTGGACATCGTCGCCAAACCGGCGGAAGGCGTGCGCAAAATCACCGAGAGCGGCATCCTGTTCAACTATATCGACATCGACGAAGCCACGCAGAGGTTACTGGCCTCGAAGACGAAGGGGCCCGCGGCTCAACTCCTGAAGACCGTCAAGATACCGCGGTTCTACACCGTAGGCAGCGTCAGCGAGTTGGGTTACAACTGCGTCATCCGCTCCAGTGCCGAGCTGCCGGGAACCGCGGATATCCTTCAACTGGCGATGATTGCCGGGATGTCCAAAAATTCCGCCGCGAAAGAGACGCCCCCCGTCAAGGTCCCCCCTATCGGCACAGTGATCAAACAGCAGCAGGAGAGCTGCGCCACCCACCTGAAGCAGTTCGGGCTTGCCCTTCACATGTACGCCTCCGATAATGACGAGGTCTTTCCCCTGCCCGATAACGAAGCCGGGTTGAAAATATTACTTGACAAAAACTATCTGGCCAAAGACTTCAAACTGAATTGCCCGAAGAGTTCGGCAGGCTATTATTATCTCGGCGGCTTCAAGCTGACGGAAACCCGCTGGCCCGCAAGGGTTCCGCTGGTATTCGACCGCCCCGGCAATCATCCGGGATTGGTGAATGTCCTGTTTGCCGACGGCCATGTCGAAAGCATGCCCATCGACAACTACAAGAGCCCCGCCGACGTCCTCAATGTGCTCAACGCGAAGTTCACCTACCCGCCCGAGCTGTTGAATGACCTCACCGCGCGCTTCAAGAAACTCGAACCATAACCAACAGAGGAGATTGTTATGAAAAAACACATCATGAGCTGGATGCTGGCCGCGCTGGCATTTGCCGGAGTCGCCGTGCAGGCGCAATCGGACGAAGCGATATTCAACAGCACCGTCAAACAGGTCGACATGGGCGGTACCTACCTGAATTATGTCAACCAGACCGAAATCGCCAAAATGGTCCGGCAATTCGCCGATGCGCTCCTGAAATCAAGCATGGTAAAAGACAACATGGAGCCGGAACAGCTGGAACTCATAACGGCCAGCGTCAATGTCGGGCTGCGGCTGGTCGGGCTGGAAGCCTACAAGGCACAGGCCATCAGCGCCAAGTCGGAAACGGCGCAATTCGGCGCCCCCATGTATTTTTATAAAACGTTTCTATATACGGGTGCTGAACCGCAGGGCATTTTCTTCGATCTGGCCCCCCGCAGCAATAAGCCTTTTACCAAGCTGCAGATGGTACCGGCCAATGCCCGGCTGGCCTTCGGCGGACACATCACCCCCGCGGCGGCCTGGGAGAAAATCGTCCGCGAATTCGACAAGGAAACCGATCCGCTGCTGAAAAGCGTACCCAATACGCTGACCGCTACCCTGAGCATGAAACACAAAGTCGACCTGCTGGAACTCCTGAAAAGCGTCTCCGGGGAATATTTTGTGGTGATCACCTCGTCCGGCACGGTCGAAAAACCGGTTTTCCAGCTCATGGCCGTGCTCCCCGACCAAAACGGCGTCCTCGGCAATCTGCTCAAAGCCAATATCCCGCCGGAGTTCATCAAGCTCAACGAAACGACCTACATGGTGCCGCGCACGCCCGAATTCCCCGACTGGTTTGCCCCGCAAATCCTGTTGGGTGAACACGACATCACCCTCGTCACGAACATCGAAATCCTGCAGGCGACCGAAGCCGCCAAAAACAACGGCCTGCTCAAAACATCCGAAGCATTTCTCAAGGGAATCCCCCAGGAAGGCATCGGCTACTTCTACCTTGACATCAACAAGCAGCTCATCGATTCCCTGCTCAATATGGCGGAAGCCGGGAATATGAACGAAATCGTCTCGTCGCTGCCCAGCCCAAGGCTTTTCGGTGCATCGTTCCTCAGCGACGAGGGTTACAATGTTTATGCGCGCTCGAACATTTCCTACGTCCAGATTCAGACCTTGATCCCGCTTTCCTACTCGGCCGGCATGCTGCTTCCCGCGCTGAACACCGCCCGCGAAAAAGCCCGTACCGTGAGCTGCATCAACAACCTGAAGCAGATCGCTATGTGCGCGATCCTGTTTGCAAATGACAATGAAGACAAGCTGCCCTCCGGTACTTCCGAGGAAATCTTCAAGCAGTTCGTCGACAAAAAATACGTTCCGAATATGAACATTTTCCATTGTCCGAGCTGTAAGACGGAAGGAATCGGTTACTATTTCATCGGCGGTCTGGAACTCAATAAACTCAAACGGCCCAGCACCACCCCGCTCGCCTTCGACAAGCCCGGTAATCATGCCACTGTCGTCAATGTCGCTTTTGCCGACGGCCATGTCGAAAGCATCCCGATACTCAACTATGAAATGCCGGAAGACCTGATCAACGCCATTGCCACGAAATACAACCTCCCGGCGGAAGATAAAGCCGACCTGCTGGAACACCGCAAGAACCTGCAGTAATCCTTATCCAATACATTCCACCGGCAAAACTTCAAGCGAGGTTTTGCCGGTGTTTTTTCGTGGATAAAAGAGCGGATTACAGCGCGTTTCTCACCGCTTCGAGGGTGGGTTTGATCACCTGCGGTTTATTCGAGTAGGTGCCGACAATACCCTGATTGCGCAGCTTGTCCTGATGATAACCGATCACGGCGTCCGGATCCTTCAGGATGTTGCCGGTCAGGATGCCGACCACGGTTTCATCCGGATGGATCACGCCCATGTCGACCAGTTTCTTCGCACCGGCCACCGAACAGCAGGAGGCGGGCTCCGCGCCGATACCGGCGGCATCCACCATGGCCTTGGCGTCCATGATTTCCTGTTCGGTCACGTCTTCCACGACACCGTTGCACCACTTCAGCCCGCGCAGGGATTTCTCCCACGAAACCGGGTTGCCGATCTTGATCGCGGTGGCGATGGTGTCCGGGTCCTTGACCGCCTGAAACGGCGTATGATTTTTCCACATGTGCGACAGTGGGGCCGAGCCCTCGGCCTGAATCACTGCGATCCGCGGAATCTTGTTGATGATCCCGAGCTCATAAAGCTCCTGCAGCCCTTTGCTCAATGCACTGTTGTTGCCGAGGTTGCCCCCGGGAATCACAAACCAGTCCGGCACCTGCCAGTTCAGCTGGTGCAGCACTTCAAAGCCGATCGCCTTCTGCCCTTCGATACGGAAGGGATTGATGGAGTTCAGCAAATAGATATTCAATTTTTCGCAGACTTCCTGGACCAGCGTCATGGCGTCGTCGAAATTACCCTCGATCTGCAGCGTTTTGCCGCCGTAGGCCAGTGCCTGGGCGAGCTTGCCGTAGGCGATTTTGCCCTCGGGGATGAAAATCACCGATTCCATACCGGCGATGGCCGCGTAGGAGGCCATGCTGGCGCTGGTGTTGCCGGTGCTGGCGCAGGCCACGACTTTGGCGCCGTAAATCTTCGCGGCGGTGGCTCCGCAGGTCATGCCGCGGTCCTTGAAACTGCCGGTCGGATTTTCGCCTTCGTGCTTCAACAGGAAGTTCTTGAGCCCGGCGTATTTGCCGGCCAGCCCCGCGTCATAAAGCCGCGTCGAGCCTTCCTGACGGGTGACGATATCGTCCTCCGCCACGTCGATAATCAGTTCTTTATAGCGCCACACGCCGGAAGCCAGCTTGCCGCGCTTAAGGCTCCATCGATTCTCCCAAGTTCGCTTGAGTTCTTCCCCGTCGAGTTTCGTCAGATCGCGCTTGACATCCAGGATGCCGCCGCAAGTGCAATTGTAACGCACTTCACTGAGATCAAACTTCTTTTCACAGGAGACACATTCGAGCCAGGTTTCGATTTTGCAGTTCATAATTTCTGATGTTTATGGGTTTAAGTTTAATAAGGCGAAAGAGTAATATAATTCATGACGGTCCGTTTTTCAAGCAATGGATTGAATCTTAGCCTTAATTCACACTATAAATTATAAATATTATTTTATAAATTATATCAATCATAATCTTGAGTTTAAGCCAAACAGAAGTATCATATATCATAGAATAAATCAACTAAATCCATATTGTGAATTATGACCAAAGTAATACAGAAAACATTTGCGGCATTGGAGTATGTGATCCGGCGCGGCCAGCCGGTACTGCCGGATGAACTGCATCAGGCGCTCGGGATCACCCAGCCCACGGCTGCGCGGCTGCTGCGCGAACTGGCCGGGCTCGGCTATCTGGAACAGCCCGGCGCGCGCAAGGGGTACACGCCGGGCCCGATGTGCCATATGCTCAGCAACGACAAGCGTTATGAGGAGGAATTCCTCTCTTTCGCCGCGCCGCTGATCCGGAGTTGCGCGGAAGAACTCGGCCAGTCCGTGCAATTCGCCATCCGGCGCGGGACCAGCCGTTTCATCCTCTGTCACTATAATTTCAATCCGGGATTTTATGTGGATACCAGCCGGTTCCGTTTCGACGATCTCTACAAAACCGGCAGCGGTCGGATCCTGCTGGCCTTCGCCCCGGAAGCGGAGTTGAGCAGCCTGCTGGACAAACTCGGGCCTCCTGCCCCCGGCGACTGGCCGGAAGCATCGAAAAGCGAAACCGCCTTGCGCCAGGAACTCGGCCGAATACGCACCAACCGTCAGGTCGAATTTCCCCGCAGCCGCTGCGGCCACTTCCATGTTTACGCCCGCCCGCTGTTCCGCAACCATCAATTCATCGGCGCGGTGGCGGCCAACTGGGAACCGGAGGCCAAAGCAGATTTAAACACCGCTTATAAGCAGCGGATCGACCTTTTGACCAAACAGCTCGGCGAGGCCAGAAAACTGGTCATCGGCTGACAATTTCACTGGAGAAAAATATGAACGGATTAAATGGAATGGTGGCGCTGGTCACCGGCGCTTCGCGCGGCCTGGGCAAGGGCATCGCGCTGGTGCTGGCGGAGCAAGGCGCGCAAGTAATCGTCAATTACCGCAAGGGGCGCGACGAAGCGCTGCAGGTTGTCGAGGAAATCCGCCGTCACGGCGGTAGCGCCGAGGCATTCGGCGCGGATGTATCCGAATCAAACGAAGTAAATGAGTTGTTTAACTTTATTGCAAATAAATTCGATAAAATTGATATTCTGGTCAACAATGCCGGTACCACCAAAGCGCAGGATATTTTCGAGACCACCGAAGCAGACTGGGATTTCATCATGAAAACCAACCTGAAAAGTCATTTCCTGTGCAGCAAGCGGGCCATGGAAATGATGCGCAGCCGGAATTTCGGGCGGATCATCAACATCAGCAGCATGGTCGCTCATCGCGGGGCGCTTTTCGGCCATTGTCATTACGCGGCGACCAAGGGCGGCATCCTTTCTTTCACCCGCACGCTGGCCCGGACGGGCGCGCCGTACAACATCACCTGCAACGCCATCGTGCCGGGTATCGTCGAAACCGAATTGCTCTACGAAACCCATGGTGCCGAAGAAGTTGCCAGACTGGCCGAATCGGTGCCGCTCGGCCTCGGCAAAGTGCGCGACGTGGGGTTGGCGGCGGCGTATCTCGCCGGCGAAGGCGGCAATTACATGACCGGCGCCTGCCTCGACATCAACGGCGGAATGTACTTTCATTAATTGAGAATTGAGAATTGAGAATTGAGAATTTGGAGAAGATATGATTACGTTGAATAATGGAATTATTGAAATTGCTTTCGATGAGCGTGCCAATCTGGTTTCGCTGCGCAATCTGGAAACCGGTTACAACTGGGCCGGAAATTGCGGACTGTGGCGGATTATTTATGAACACGGTCACGTGCAAGAGGAGGAGTTGCTGCCGGGGGACTCTGTCTCTGTACGTGCTCAGAATGATCAGATTCATATCGATTATACGGTACAGGGTTTCAAGGTTTCGGTCGCGGTCTGGTTGGACGGCGATCAGGTTCATCTGGACGCCGAGCTGATCAATGAATCGACCGATCGGATTCTCCGGGAATTTCAGTTTCCGCTGATCGGCAACGTCAATCTCAACACCGGCACGGAATTTCTTTGGACTCATCTGGGCGGCGAGCGCTTTGCCGATATTCCCGCGGCATTGGACAAGGCCCATACGCTGTATATGGGGCAGGACAATAAAGCACTCGAGCGCTCGACACTTTACCCCGGGCTGGCGGCGGCCAACTGCATATATCTCTCGAACACCGGTAGCGCGCTCGGCATTTTCAGCTGCGACCTTGAGTTCCGCAATACGCTGCACCTCCTGCGCAAGCGCCAGGCGGAAATCGATGCGACCATGGTCAAATATCCATTTCTGAAGCCCGGCGAAAAAACCGTTATCGGCGGTTACCGCCTGGCGGTGGTAAATGGCGGCTGGCACCACGCCGCCGACCATTACCGCGCCTGGTGCGATACCTGGATGCGTATCCCGGAAAAACCGGACTCCATCCGCAACTCCAACGGCTGGCACCGCCTGATTATGCGTCATCAGTACGGCAAACAGCTTTTTCATTACAAGGACCTGCCCGCCATCCTGAAATCCGGCCTCGAAGCCGGGATCGACACGCTGTTCATGTTCGGCTGGCACGCCGGTGGGCATGATTCCTGTTATCCCGAATACGATTATGCGGAAGACGAGGGCGGCTTTGCCGAATTGAAAAAACAGATCGCCGCATTTCAAGCCGGCGGCGGCCACGTGAATTTGTATTTCAATGGCCAGCTGATCGATATGAACACGGAATTTTACCGGACCACCGGACGGAAAATCTCGGTCAAACTGCCGTCCGGGCAGGAACACATGGAGGTCTATCCGTTCGGCGGCGACGGCACCGCGCTGCGCCAGTTCGGCAACAAGGTTTTCGTGACCGCCTGCCCTGCCAGCCGCGAATGGTGGTGCGAGCTGAAAAAGATGGTCGACATCGCGATTGATCTCGGCTGTGACGGCGTATTTTTCGACCAGCTCGGTTATCTCTCGCGGCCATGCTGCGACCCGGCGCACGGACACGATATTCCATTCATGAATGTCTTCAAAACCAAGGCCGGAATGATCGCCGAAATCCGTCAATACATCAAGGCCCGCAAACCGGAAATGAGCTTCGGCATCGAGTGGTTCAACGATGTCACGGCGCAGCATGTCGACTACCTGCACAACATTTCCGGCGGCGCCTGGAAGGACGGCAATCAGTTTTTCGAACTGAGCCGTTACCTCTTCCCGGAAGTCCTTCTCTCCGACCGCGAAATCCGCGACGATACCGATGTCGAATACCGTGTCAACCACGCCATCCGCCTCGGCTATATCAGCGACGTGGAAATCTACCGCTGCCGCGCCCTGATCGACGAAACGCCGCATTACAAAGCCTACCTCACCCGCGCCAACGCTTTCCGCGACCGCAACCGCGAGTTGATCCTGCACGGTAAATTTCGCGACACCGTCGGCGTCAAATGCGACAACCCGGCAGTGGAATACGCCTTGTTCGAGTCGGGCAATCAAGCCGCGGTCGTCGCCTGCACGCCGCGCGACGTCGCCGCCGAGGCCACGATCGAAGTCCCCGGCATGCGCTACTGCGGCTTCGACACCATCGACGGAACGGCCCAGGTAATCGATGAGCAAGTGAAAGTGAAACTCGCTCCCGCTTCGCTGATTCTGCTGAAATACAGGAAAAATGAACCATGAAAATCACCGGTTTAAAAACTTTTATCTGCAACTGTTTCCGCACCAACTGGGTATTCGTCAAAATCGAAACCGACGCCGGGCTCCACGGCTGGGGCGAAGCCACTCTGGAATACCGTGAGTTGACCGTGGCCGCCGCCATTCATGACCTCGAGAGCTACCTGATCGGCAAAGATCCGCATAACATCGAGGCGTTCCGGCACGATTGCTACCGCGATGCTTACTGGCGCGGCGGCCCGGTGCTGATGAGCGCGCTGGCCGGCGTCGAAATGGCGCTGTGGGACATCAAAGGCAAAGCGTTGAATGTGCCGGTGTGGCAGCTGCTCGGTGGCAAGGTTCGCGACGCGGTACCGGTTTACGTGAATGGCTGGTTTGCCCCGGCCAGAACCCCGGAGGAGTTCGCCGAAAAAGCCGCGGCGGTACGTGACAATAAATTTCCCGGCTGCAAGTGGGACCCCTTCGGCAAAGCCTGGCTGCAGATCGGCAAAAAAGAGCTGAATCGGGCCATGGAGTGCATCCGGCAGGTTTCGGCGGCAGTCGGCGACGACGTCCACTTGCTGATCGAAGGGCATGGGCGCTTCGATATCCCGACCGCGGTCAAGATCGGCCAGCGCCTCGAAGAATTCGATATTTTCTGGTTCGAGGAACCGATTCCGCCGGACGACCTGAAAGGACTGCGCGAAGTCAAGGAGCGCGTCCGCGTGCCGCTGGCCGCCGGGGAGCGGCTGTACAATCGCTACGAATACCGCGAATTGTTCGATCTGAATTGCACGGATTACATCCAGCCGGATGTCTCGCACGCCGGAGGCATTTTCGAAATGCGGCTGCTCGGCGCGGAGGCGGAAACGCGTCACCTCGGCTTCTGCCCGCACAATCCTTCCGGGCCGGTGGCGAACGCCGCCACTTTGCAATTGGCCGCCTGCGTGCCGAATTTCGTCATGCTGGAAATGATGATGACCGACGTGCCGTGGCGCGCCGATATCTGCGATGAAAGTCTGACCGTCAGCAACGGTCAGATGGACATCCCGGACCGTCCGGGATTAGGCATTGAGCTGAACGAAAACGAACTCGTGAAACACCCTTATATCCGTACCGGACTGCGGCACTACCGCGGCGACCTGACCAATATCCGGCCGCCGGACGCCATCCCCTATTACAGACTTTCCGGGGCGGCCACGTAGGGCAGGCTCCGGTAGGCGTTGCGGTTCTGCGAGAGCGCCCGCAGCATGTGGTCGTGCATCGTTTTGGTGTACATGTTGCCGAGGTGCCCGCCGTGTTCCAGGAACACGATCCGGTGGCCGAAGGTTTTGACCAGCCACTGACGGTCGGCGTCGTTTTCCAGGAAATCGTTGGCCGTATGAATCACCCGGAGCTGGCGGTTGTCCTTCAGGAATCCCTCGATGGAGCGCAAACTCACCTGTGTCGACAGCGTTTTAAGCGTGCCCTGCTTGCCGTTCTTTTCGTTCAGCTGCGGGATCATGATTTTCTCCGCGTACTGGCGGAAACTCCAGTTATTAAGTTCGTCGTACAGATCCTGACGGCTGCCCCAGCTGTATTCGGGAGCCTTGTCGCGCTTCTTCATCACCATCATCACTTCGCTCAGCGTACGCTTGAATGAATAGCCGATCAGGAGTTTGGCTTCATCGTTATGCACCGGCACCAGATAATTATTTTTCGGGGCGATTTTCGGCGAATAACCTTCCCATTCGTGCGGTGCATTGAGCAGCCCGAGGTACTTGCCGGCGGCCATCAGACCGCGCTCGTAGGCTTCATCGCCGCCCCACTTCTTCCACGTTTCATAAAAATCGTCCAGCGTAATCAACCCGTTGACCAGGTCCACCGGCGGGTTGAGCGCCAGGTAACGGTCGAGGCCCAGCGTATTCTCGCGGCTTTCCTGTTCGGCGGCAAACAATGTGTAATACGCGCCCATCGAGTAACCGGCCAGAACCTTGAAACCCGGTTCGAGCTGATAACGCTCGCGGATGTCGTCCATCACCTTTTTCAGCGCCATGCGCAGGTCGGCCACGTCGTCGGGGGCGAACCCCGGCGCTTTGGCGGTGCTCACCGCTTCCATGAATTCCCAGCTGAAAGGATTGCTGATCAGCACCACCGAATACCCGTTGCGCCAGAGCATTTCGGCCATGGCTTCGGACATGCTGCTGAGGGCGTTGCCGCCCAGCCCGGGCATCAGGATCACCAACGGAGCATTTTTCTCGCCGGCCACCGGCAGCAACCGATAATGAAACTTGCGGCGGTCCGGATGAATCGCCACGGTATTGTCCTTGAACTTGTGAACCAGGTCGGCGCTGTTCCAGAGCGAGAGCCGCGGCCAGAAACTCACATCGCGCGCCTGTACCTGACTCATCGCCACCCGAAGCGTGTCGGTGGGCGCCCCCTGCGAACCGTAGGTCGGCATCGGCTCCAGGCGCGACGCCACCAGCTTGTCCTTGACCGGCGCATTCACCACCGGCGGCATGAAATTCTCGCCGTAATATTTGAATCCGGTCTTGTACAAATTCTCCATCCGGTCCCAGTCGCGCACCCGGATATCCCGGTAAAACGTCCCCATGTCGCGGAACAGCAGATAATCGTCCCAGTTCCCCATCGACGCCGCGTCGTAACTGTCATAACGGCTCATGGTACTGTTCAGAAAGGTAAAATACTGCCCGCCGTAAATATATGTTTTCGGGTCGGCGGCGGCGTCAAACGCCATCCCGATGGTGTCGCGGATATTGTTGCCGTACATGCTCGGGATCCCGATATAAAATCCGCGCCCGATGCCCCAGCGGCCGAACGCCTGCCCGAAATCCTCGTCCACTTTGCTCAGCCCGAACCAGTAAGCAGCGGGGTCCCAGAACCCCATCGTCATCGTCGTATTGGCCATGAAGCGCAGGAACACAACCCCGCCGTCGGCAAATTTCCCCTGCAGGAACGAACTGAACATCGGCACCGGGAACCCGGCGTTTTCGGTGAAATTGTTGAATCCCTTAATCACCACGCGCGGCATAAATGAACCGTACACATAGCCGATCGGCCGGAAAACCCAGCGCAGGAAAATATGTTCGCCGCCGCTCAGTACCCGGTTGACCGGCTCGATCGGGTCGGTACCCACCGCCATTTTGGCGAAATCGAATTCTTCTTTGGCAGCAGTTTCTTTCTGATCACCCGACTGGCAGGACGCCAGAAGCAAACTGCCCAGCGCCACAAACAACAATAAAATATTTCTCCGGATCACACGTTTCATCATAGCAATTCCCCTGATTCTTTCCTAAAATGAACATAACATCAATACGGATAAAATCAAGATTTTTTAGCAATAAATGCTTTGCAAAATAAAAACCGTATGATATGTTATTATAACATATAAACCGGTATATATTCATAAGGTATTAATCATGAAAAAAATCAAACCGATCAAAACCGGCATCGTCGGCATCGGCCGCGCCGGCTACGAAATGCACATTCCCGAGCTCAAAAAATACGGTAAATTCTTCGAGATCGTTGGCTGCTGCGACGTCGATGCCAAGCGCCGCAAACTGGCCAAAGACGCCACCGGCTGTACCGTTTACGACAAATTCGAGGATATGCTTAAGAATCCCGATATCGAGTTGATTTCCATCGTCAGCCGTTCGCCCGACCACCTGAAGCACGCCGAACAGGCGCTGAAGGCCGGCAAGATCGTTTTTCAGGAAAAGCCCATCGCCATGGACTATGCCGAGGCGAAAAAGCTGAAAAAGCTGCATGACAAATACCCCGGAAAAGTTTTCCTGCGCCACAACCGCCGCCTGGAACCGACCTTCCAACACGTCCGCGAAATCATGGCCTCCGGCATTCTCGGCAAGATCCATCTGGTCAAACTGCACCGTCATTTCTTCCAGCGCCGCAAGGACTGGCAGACCATTCTCGACTGCGGCGGCGGGTTGCTCAACAACTGGGGCCCGCACCTCGTTGACCACGCCATTCAAATGCTCGATGCCCCGATCAAGGAAATCTGGAGCGACCTGCAGCTGATCTCCTCACTCGGCGACGCCGAGGACCACATCAAACTGCTGCTGAAAGGCACCAACGGCCGCGTCGTGGACCTCGAACTCTCCTACGGCTCCGCCATCCTGATGCCCGAATACGTCATCTACGGCGACCGTGGCGCGCTGACTGCCGAGAACAACGAAATCAAGCTCAAATACGTCAAGCCCGGTTACAAGTTCAAGGTGGGCAAGGCCGATCGCGGCACCCCGCCCTTCGGCTACGTTTCCTACAACCCGGAACCAATTCCGTGGGTCGAAGAAACCGTCAAAGTCAAGCCGTCGAGCGGCCTCGGCATGGATGATATTTACAAATGCGTGTATCAGGCGGTGCGCGAAGGCGTCCCCTTCCCGATCACCATCGAACAGGGCCTGGAAACCGTCCGCGTGAGCGAACATATCCGCAAGAATACCGCGTACGAATATCCGACCGCGGACAAAATCTACAAATTCCCCCCGGAAAAGAAAACCAAAAAGAAATAAGCACAAGGGAAATGCGAGGAACTCCGCGTTCCTCGCGCTCCAGCGGCAGGTCGACGACCTGCACCTTTTTGACTTTTGGAAAAATGTTTTTTCGCAGGGGAAACCTTGACGCTTCAAGGTTCCCCCTTGCAA
>JBEBXH010000044.1:0-50633 GCA_040391785.1 Victivallis vadensis | reverse complement strand
CAGGCTGTTTCCTACCCGGAGACAGTCCATCTTGCGGGCCCGGTCTTTTTTTGTCTGAATTTTAAGCAAAACAAACAATAATTCTACGGAGTAAGAAGATGAGTAAGAAGATCGAAATTTTCAAGCTGGAAGACCGGGTGTTGTTCGAAGCGGCGGCTGTCGCGGAAATCGTCGAGGCCATGGAGAATGATCCGAACGCCAATATGAATGAAAATGACCGTCAGGCTCAGGAAGAACGCGACGCGGTCAAGAACGCGCCGGTGGAAAATGCGGCTGCTCAGGGCGCTCAGCCGGACATGTCGGACCCGTCGGACAAGTCGGACATCGATGCGGAGATACAGGCGTTGGTCGAGGGCGAAATCGGTTTTTCGGAGGCGGCGAGTGATGCCGTCGGCGGATTGTTGAACGAATATGGCGCCAATGCGGTCGATGAGGCGATTCAGCAGGTTTTTGAACAGAGAAATGAGTTGGTGGAATTCGATATTCTGGATTCGGATGCGGCGGTTTCGACCGGCAATGAGCTGGTAATCATCAATTCGAGTGTAAACGACGCGGACGAGATCATCGCGGAGCTGGCGGCGAATCAGGAAGTGCTGGTTTTGGAAAGCGGTCGCGATGCGTTCGAGCAGATCAATGAGTTTCTCGAAGCCAGCGGTAAAAATTACAGCGCCATTCATATCATGTCACATGGCGATGAGGGATATTTTATTCTCAACGGCGAGATGGTCAGCGAGAACAATTTCAATGCCGGAAACTGGGCGGCGATCGGCGAGCATATGACCGCTGACGGTGACATCATGCTGTACGGCTGTAACCTGGCGGCGAACGATTCCGGCCAGCATCTGGTGAGTATGATCGCGGACGCGAGCGGCGCCGACGTGGCGGCCAGTACCGACAGTACCGGTTTGAACGGCAACTGGGACCTTGAGTATACATCCGGGCAAATCGAAACATCATCGATCACGGTGGAAAATTACAATTACAGCCTCGAAACCTATACGGTCAGAAACCTCAATGACAGTGGCGCGGGATCACTGCGCGAAGGGCTGTCGAATGTTGAAAACACCGATATCGTGTTCGATGTCACGGATTCGACCGGGCAGTACACGATCTATTTGCAGAGCGAGCTCAATCTTGAGGCTTATGCCGCCAAAACGCTGACGATCAACGGGGCCAACAACGGCAATGCCATTACCTTGGACGGCGGCGATTCATCGCGGATTTTCGCCTATGACAAGATTGCAAATTCGATCAATCTGACTGTAAGCAATATGACGATGGTCAATGGCAATGCCGGTACCGGTGACGGCGGCACGATTTATATCAACGCCCATACCGTAGTACTGAAGTTGAACAAGGTTGAGATTAAGGACAGTGAGGCGGTCAATGGCGGGGCGATTTATTTGAATTCCGTTACCGGCGCGGTGACTTTGAATCCCTATAATACGCAAATATTGGATACCACCGGAGCGGAAGCCGTTAAAATTATTAGCGCGAGCACCGTGACTTTTGACGTAAATACACCAGCCGGACAATCCGTTATCTCCGGCAGCAACGGCGATGGACTGGTGATTGAGTCACAGGGAAATGCCACGGTGCAGGTGGGGCCCAATGGCGGCTCTTTTACGGTGGAAAAACATGATGGGGATGGTATAAAAGTCAATGCCGGCGGCTCAATTACGTTTTCCTCCACAACCAGCGGAATGTTTTATGGACAGGATAACGACGGCTGGGGAGTGTCGCTCAAGGCGCAGGGGAACATCACTCTGGGGCAAGGACTGAGCTCGGCTTATACGTTTTCCGGAAATGATGCGGGGGGGCTGCAGGCCATTGCGGGGGGAGACTTCAATTATGCCAGCGGCAATGGAAACGGGCTGATTGCCCACGGCAATGACGGAGTTGGGATCTACCTCGAAACGGGCGGTAATGTGACATATGCGTCAAAGGTTTTGAATATCGAAGACAACAAAAGCGGGATTGTGATTGATGCCGGGGGCGATGTTTCGCTTGACTTCAGCGGTACGAGCTCCACGGTTTATATTGCCGATCATGCCGAGGGCGGGTTGATGATCTCGGCGGGCGGAAATGTTTCTTTCAGTTCCACTGGGTTCAGCCTCTCCGGTAATTCCACATATGGGATTCTGGTCAACGCTACCGGGAACATCATGTTTGCGTTGACCGGGACCAATGTCTTTTCCGGCAATTCTTCTGCAAACGGGGGCGCATGGTCACTGAACGCGGACGGTAATATCGATGTCAAACTCGGAGCGGTTTACACGGATAACACCAGTTTCACCGGAAACAAGGCGGCCGTTTCGGGCGGGGCGATTTACCTGAATGCGGCCGGAAATGCCAAGCTGGAAGCCACCGGGAAAGTGACTTTGACCGGCAATGAAGCAGTAACGGACGGCGGCGCGGTTTATATGAATGCGGGGAAGGCCGCGGTCATGGATCTGGGCATTCATGCTTATGATGATGAAGAGGGCGGATTGCTCGGCAGTTACATCGCTTTTGAGAGTAATACCGCCGGCAGAAACGGCGGGGCGATTTATGCGAACAGTACGGTTGGCGATCTGACGCTCAGCATGGGCGAAGCCGGAAAGAAAGCCAATTACTACAATGTGGAATTCAAAGGTAATACGGCGACAGCCGGTTCGGGCGGGGCGATTTACGGCGGAAATGGCGGCATTTCAATTCTCGCGACGCAATTCGACGGCAATAGCGCGGCGCTGCTGGGCGGCGCGGTGTATCATGTGAGCGGCGCTCTTTCGTTGGGCGGCTCCCGCGTTACCGGCAATAACTCAAACGGCGGTGTGGTTTACGGCGGCGGCAGTGTGAAAGTGAAAGAAAGCATCGTGTACGGCAATCATGATCTCGCGTTTTATGCCGCCGGGAATATGATTTCCGAGAACACCACATTTTATGATAATACCGGCGGCGCGGCACAGGTCGGCGGCAACTTGCAGATGGTCAATACCACCGTCACCGGAAATACCGCGGCTCAGGCAGTGAATGTACAGGGCGACGCTCTGATCATCAACAGCATTCTGACCGATAACAGCGCGGGGAATCTCTCTGTTGCCGGGTCGCTCGACATGGCGCATTCAATCTACGGCCAGGCGGCGGATATCGCAAACCTGAACGCCAGCGACACAATTCAGCAGCTCGCCGGTGCCAGTGTGTTCGATGGTTTATTTGATGACGTCAACGGCATTTATAAAGTGCAGAGCGGCATCATCGGGGTATTGACCGGAGCGGCCGGTGGTTCCTATGTTTATGCCGAAGGCGGCCAATGGCGCGATGTCGCCGGAAATATTGTTGCAAACGCAGTGGCAGTCAGCAAGGACCAGATCAATCAGGGCCGCAGTATTGTTGACTCCAATATCGGTGCGCATCAGCGCAGTTCCTATGTCGCCTGGCGCGGCGATTCGGACGATATTCTGCAGGCTTATGAATTTTATACCACGATCCAGTCGGGCATCAATTCGGTGATCCAGTACAACCTGGATAATACCGAAGATGACAACCTGTATATCAGCGCCGCCACGATCGTGGTCAATACCGCGCTTACGGTCAACGGCGATATCCGGATTTTCGGTACGGCGGATGCGGATGGGAATCGTACCACGCTGCGTGTCGATACCACTTATCAGGAATCGCAAACCAAAGGTGATGTGGCCCGGTCCACCAATCTGTTATTCAACATTTCGGGCGGTACCGCGCAACTCAATGATATGACCCTGATCGGCGGTTACCGTTACAATGCCCATGGCGGCAGCATGTATATCGGCGGCACCGGCACCGATGTGACGCTGAATAACATCACGATGTCGGAAGGATATGCTGCGAGCGGCGGTGCGGTATTCGCGGATACCGGGACAACTTTGACCATCAATGACAGTAAGTTCTTCGTCAACAAATTCAATAACGCCGGCAGGGGAGGCGCGGTAGTTGCGTTGGGCAATTTGACGGTTAACGGCTCGAAATTCGTCGATAACGGCAACGGCGGTTATGGCACAGGCGGAGCCGTTTATTATAACAACACTGCCGATTGGAGTATCACGGATTCCATTTTTCGTAATAATGTGGCGAGCAGCGGCGGCGGTGCGGTGTACTCCACCGGCGGCGGCACGCTGACGGTTAACGGCAATACGGATTTCAGCGGAAATTCCGGCAGCGGCAATGGCGGCGGCGCGATTTATATCCTGGACGGCACGTTGAATGTCGGCATGACGAACAGCGCCGGGGAGACGGTTACATTTACCGGTAACAAAGGTGTTGGCGGCGCGATTCGTGCGGCTGGAACAAATGAACTCAATGTTTCGAATACGGTATTTACCGGCAACAGCAGCGCCGGCAACGGCGGTACTCTGTTCATTGAGGCCGACGCCGCGGCCAATATCTACAGCGGCACGGAATTCAAAGCCGGCTCGGTTTCCGGCAATCATGCATCATCCAGTGGCGGAGCAATCTATAACCTCGGGACGATGATTTTCGATACCGGCTCGATGGTTGAAATTGACGGATTCAGAGTGGGCAGCAATGGCGGCGCGATCTGGAGCTCCGGCACGATCACTTTCAACGATGCGGTCACCATTTCCGGCAATGAAACCATCAATACCAGTACAGGCGGCGCCGGAATCTACAATACCGGTACGATCACTTTCCTCAATACACTTACCGTGTCGAACAATATCGGCCGCGCCTACAGCCCGGGTACCGGTATTTACAACAGCGGCGATATTGTTTTCTGGAAAGTGGTCACGCTGGACGGTAACCAGGCCGGTGGCGGCGCTAAGGGCAATGGACTTTACAACATCGGCAGCGCCACGTTCAAGGATATCGCCACCATCAGCAACAATATCGGCACCGGCAATCACAATTGGGGGGCCGGCCTTTATAACGGTGACACCGGTACGGTGGTTTTTGAAAAAGCCGTCACGGTATCCGGCAACAGCGGGGCCGGCGGTTCCATCAGCTTCGGCGGTGGCGGTATTTCCAATGCCGGCAGCATTGACTTCCAGGATGTGGTCACGATTACCGGCAACAAATCCAACATGGGAGGCGGGGTTCACAATACCGGCACGCTCACTTTTGCGGTAAGTTCAACGATCTCCGGCAACAGCGGCGGTGGCGGCGGCGGGATTGCCAACGTTGACGGCGGAACCATTGTGCTGAAAGACGGCGTGGTGCTGACCATTAAGGACAATACCGGCAACAGCGGCGGCGGGCTTTATGTCAATTGCGATTTCTCATTCAGCGGTCAGTTTATCTTTGAAAACAATTATGCATCAGGCAATGGCGGGGCCGTTTACTCGACCGATAACAACACGCTGACCATCGGGCATAACAGTCTCTTCACTGAAAATTATGCCGGCCAGCGTGGCGGCGGTGTTTACAAAACCGGCGGCACGCTGAATATCGGCAAAGACGGCGACACCAACGGCAGCAGCGCGGTATTTACCGGCAATTACACGAGCGGCAGCAACAACGCAGCATATGGCGGTGGCGCCGTTTATGTCGTGGGAGCCGCCACATTGAACGTGCATGGCGTGATATTTGAAAACAACAGGTCGAACAGCCGGGGCGGGGTAATTTACGCATATGCCAACACCACATCGCATATCGATGATGAAACGGTCTTTATCAATACGCTGAACGCGGGCGGCACAAGTATCAACAATGCGTCTTCCGGCGGCGTGATTTACAATGCCGGAACCATGATTCTCGATGTGAAAGACGGCACTGAATTCAGCGATTATCGCGTTTCGGCAAGCGGCGGGGTGATTTATAATGACAGCACCGGTATTTTTACTTTGAATGGAAATGAAACGGTTTTTGCGGATAATTACGCGGGCAGTTACGGCGGCGTGATTTACAATGCCGGAACACTGACCATCGAGAATGAAAGCGAGTTTACCGGCAATACGGCCAAAGCCCGCGGAGGGGCGATTCATACCTCCGGTAATCTGTTTCTCAACGACAAGGCGGTCTTTACCGGTAATTATGCGGTTGCCGTAAATGGTGTCACCGGTTGGGGCGGGGCGATTTGCGCGGAAGGGGCCAACACGTTGAACCTGGCTCATGACACAGAGTTTACCGGTAATTATGCGGTTCATGGCGGGGCGATTTACAGAACCGGCGGCACATTGAATATCGGAACGGCCGATGGTGCCAAGGGCAGCGCGACATTCACCGGGAACTATACCTCATTTGGCACCAGTACCTCTTATGGTGGCGGAGTCATCTATGTCACAAGTGCAGTGTTGAACGTATATGGTGCAACATTCGAGGATAATACCACGACCGGTGGCGGCGGCGCGATTTACGCCAATACCGGTGTCACATCGTATATTAATGACAAGACGGTTTTCATCAATAATTTGAATCAGGGCGGCACGACCCTTAACCATGGTACTTATGCCGGGCTCCTCTACAATGCCGGTACAATGACCCTTGATGTAAAGGATGGTACCGAATTCAAGGATTACCGGGTTTCGATCTATGCCGGGGTGATCTATAATGTCGGAACATTCACTTTGAACGGCAAAGCGGTTTTCGAAGATAATTATTCCGCGCAGCAGGCCGGGGCAATCTATAACGGCAGCAACGGTATTTTTAACTTGAGTGCAGGTGCGGTTTTTGAAAATAATAAAGCAGGTACCTGGGGCGGTGCCATTCTCAACAGTGGTCGCAGTTTCACGATAACGGATGCCAAATTTCTGACGAATACGGCCGGTTATGGCGGCGGGGCGATCCGTAACACCGGAACGATGGATATCACGAATTCGACGTTCGATACGAACAGTACCAATGGTTCGGGGGTCGGTTACGGCGGTGGCGCGATCAGCAATACCGGGACGATGAGTATTACGGAATCGGTTTTCGATACGAACAGCACCAAGGGCCAGGGCGGCGGCGCGATCCGCAATGCCGGTTCACTGACCATTGATTCCACGTCCTTCTTGAATAATACGAACTCCAATACCGGCGGCGGAGCGATCTGGAATGGAAGCAAACTGACGGTTACTAATTCGTTGTTTGAAGAGAATAGTACCACAACAACAGGGGCCATCGGCGGTGCGATCTACAATAATAGTGGAACCATGTATATCGGAACTTCAACATTTACCGGGAATAGTGGATTCAGTCACAGCGGTGCGATCAGCGTTAACAGCGGTACTAACACGATTGTCAATTCGACGTTTTATAACAATACAGCGGAGGGATACCAGGGAGGAGCGATATATTTTCAGGGAACCGCCACTGTCGGATATATCATCGACTGCACAATTGTCGGGAACAGTGCCAAGAGCGGGAGCGGAGGTATATTTGTCAACAATGCCGCCATCAGGGTTGAAATTTACAACAGCATCATCACTGGAAATTATCTTACCGGGAATTACCAGAGCAAAAGCGATATCGCCATCAACGGAACGAGCGCGACGGTGAGCATGGCGTACAGTATTTATGGGAGTTTGTCGGGCAATGCTGATGTGGTGAAATCCACTGTTTCGTCGGATATGGGGGATCTGTTTAATGCGGAGTGGAACGGCACGGAGTATGTGAATAAGGATACGGGGCTGTCGGTGTTGCAGGATGGGGTGATCGCGATCAATAAGCATGGGCAGGCGGCTTATTCGGGTACGCTCGTCGGGTATGTTGACAAGACGGTCGATGTTTCCGTGAGTGTGGATGGGGTGGCGCCTACGGTTAGTAGCACTACGGCGCGGGAGTATTTTTATCGGGATTTCACGCTCGGCGAGAGTGGGGAGTGGAAGAGCTTTTCGGGCGAAAGTTATGCATTCGATGAGTTCGCGGCGAATTACGGTTTGCCGGGGGCGGCGAACGGCAGTTCCGACACAGTGAGCGTGGATGACCTCGATCCGAATGACGGATCGGTGATTTCGACTACGGAGACGACGACCACGACCAATTATGCGAGCGGGGTGGTGACCACCGCGCAGAATAAGGAAGCGAACGGCGATTTCGTGAGCCGCGTGCAGACGCAGATCCAGTATAACGTGGGCGCTTATGCGTTGCCGTTCGAACAGGCGAGCTGGACGGTCGATACCGATTCGTCGGTGATCAATGTGTTCGACGGAGCGCATTCGCTGTCGGAAATCATGCGTTTCTATGTGAATTATGACCCGAGCACGCAGCAGCTTTACAGCGGCACGGCGCATATCACGTTTGCGATCGAGGAATTCACGCTGCTGGGCGATCTCGAGGTGGCGGTGAATGCGGAGCAGTTCATCACCAAGAACATCACGATGAATGGTTACAACGACGTGACGGATACCGATTTGCAGGGCAATGTGACGTTGATCGGTAATGGAAACCGTTTGTTCAGCACGAACGACGCGGCGGCGGATTGGACGCTGAAGTTCAGCAACATCAATTTGCAGGGCGGCGATGCCGGGACCGGCAACGGCGGCGCGCTCGATGTGAACGGCAGGACGGTCGACCTGACGCTGGACCATGTGAAGGTGCTCGATTCGCTCGGCGCGAATGGCGGCGGCGTGGCGGTGAACGCCTCGAACAGCGGTTTGCTGACGGTGACGCATTCGGAATTTCGCGGCAACGAGGCCACGGCGAACGGCGGCGCGGTTTACGCGAGCGGCGTGGCGGTGAGCATGGATAATTCGCTGTTTGCGCTGAACGAAGCGGCGGTGGCCGGTGGCGCGATTCACCTGGCGAGCGCGGTGACCGGCACGCTGACGAACCTGACGGTGGCGAACAACACGGCGGCGAGCGGCGGCGGCATTTCGGCCGGCGGCAGCGTCAACGTGCGGAACTCGATTTTGTGGGGGAACAGCGGCGGTCAGTACAGTGGTTCGATGCAGTTCGCCAACAGCGCGATCCAGGGTTGGACGGGCACGGGCAACGGCAACATCAAGTTGGCGGACGCCAACGCGGGAGCGAACGGCATCAATGCAAACGACAATGCTTCGGGCGTGTATTATGTCTGTTTCACCAGTGATTATCATCTGGGTGATGGCTCGTATCTGATCAACCGTGGTAACAATGCTTATGCGGCCTCGGCGACGGACTTGGGCGACAAGGGCCGTATTCAGAAGGGCACCGTGGACATGGGGGCTTATGAGTCGGGCAACAAGGGCAACGTGGTGATCTGGGCGAACGGCGCGGACATCATTTACGGCGACACGGCGACGCTGCAGGCGGGCCACGACGGAACGGGTGGCGGCAGCTTCAGCTACTCGGGCGGCGACGGCTACCTGACATTTAACGGCAGCGACGCCACGGCGATCAAGGCCAAGACCGACGGCGGCCACCAGGTCACCGCGACGTATTCCGGCGACGACAACTGGAACTCGGAAACGACGACGATTACGGTCAATACGCTGCAGCGGCACTTGACGGTGACGGCGAATCCGGGTCAGACAAAGGTCTACGGCGACGCCGATCCCGCCGCATACACGTACACTTACAGCAATCTGGTGACGGGCGACAGCCTGACCGGGGCGCTGGGCCGCGCGGCAGGCGAAAACGCCGGCTCGTATTGGATCAATCTGGGCTCGCTGGATGTGTCTGACGGCAACAACGGCGACAATTACATCATCGATTACACCGGCGCGAATTTCGTGATTACGAAAGCGGTGTTGACGGTGACGGCCGATGCCAATCAGAGCAAAGTTTACGGCGACGCCGATCCCGCTTACAGCTACACGGTGAGCGGTTTGAAAAACGGCGACCGGCAGGCCGATGTATTGAATAACGGCGCGCTGGACCGTGCTGTGGGCGAAAACGTCGGCCTGTACGGAATTCTGCAGGGCACGCTGGATCTGGCGAGTGGTAACTACACGCTGAATTACGTTGGAAATGACTTCGAAATCACCAAGGCCACTCTGACGGTGACGGCGAATGACTGGACCAAGGTTTATGGCGGTGATGACCCCGCTTCCTATGCCTACACGGTGAGCGGTCTGAAGAACGGCGACCGGCAAACCAATGTCCTGAACAATGGAACGTTGGAGCGCGAGCTCGGCGAAAACGTTGGCGTATATGATATCCGGCAGGGCACGCTGGACCTGGCGAGCGGCAACTACACGCTGGATTTTGTCGAGGGCGAGTTCACGATCACCCAGGCTACGCTGACGGTGACGGTGGACGCCGGACAGGGCAAGGTTTACGGCGACGCCGATCCCGGCTCCTACACCTACACGGTGAGCGGTTTGAAAAACGGCGACCTGCAGGCCGATGTGTTGAATAACGGCGCGCTGGACCGCATCTCGGGCGAGAACGCCGGGCTGTACGAAATCCTGCAGGGATCGCTGGATCTCGCGAGCACCAATTACACGCTGAGTTTCGTCGAAAACAACTTCGAAATTACCAAAGCGGTGTTGACGGTGACGGCTGACGCCAATCAAACCAAGGTTTACGGCACCAGCGATCCGAGCGAGTACACTTACAGCGTCAGCGGGCTGAAAAACGGCGATCTGCAAGTCGATGTATTGAACAACGGAGCGCTGGACCGCGCAGCGGGCGAAAACGCCGGTCTGTACGGAATCCAGCAGGGTACGCTGGATTTGTCCAGCGGCAATTACACGCTCGATTATATCGGAAGCGATTTTGAAATCACGAAAGCCACGCTGACGATTACCGCCAATGCCGATCAAACCAAGGTTTACGGCACCAGCGATCCGAGCGAATACACCTACGAGGTCAGCGGTCTGGTGGCGGGCGACAGCATGACCGGCGCGCTGGACCGCGCGGCGGGCGAAAATACTGGCTCGTACGGGATCAGCCAGGGTTCACTGGGCGTGGTGACCGGCGGCGACAATTACACGGTCATTTACAATGGCGACAGCTTCACGATCACGAAAGCGACTCTGACGATCACCGTGGACGCGGGTCAGAACAAGGTTTATGGTACGGGTGAACCAAGCGGGTATACTTATGACGTCAACGGTCTGGTGGCTGGCGACAGCATGACCGGCGAATTGAGCCGCGACGCGGGCGAAAACGTCGGTACTTACGCGATCAATCAAAACACGTTGGACGTGGTGACCGGCGGCGATAATTACATCATCGACTATGTCGGCGGCGATTTCGAAATCACGAAAGCGACGTTGACGATCACCGTGGACGCGGGTCAGGGCAAAGTCTACGGCACGAGCGATCCGAGCGAGTATACCTACGATGTCAGCGGCCTGGTCGCGGGCGACAGCCTGAGCGGCGAATTGAGCCGCGACGCGGGCGAAAACGCCGGAACGTACGCGATCAATCAGGGCTCGCTGAACGTGGTGACTGGGGGCGATAATTACATCATCGACTATGTCGGCGGCGATTTCGAAATCACGAAAGCGACGTTGACGATCACCGTGGACGCGGGTCAGGGCAAAGTCTACGGCACGAGCGATCCGAGCGAGTATACCTACGATGTCAGCGGCCTGGTCGCGGGCGACAGCCTGAGCGGCGAATTGAGCCGCGACGCGGGCGAAAACGCCGGAACGTACGCGATCAATCAGAACACGTTGAACGTGGTGACTGCGGGCGATAATTACATCATCGATTATGTCGGCGGCAACTTCGAAATCACCAAAGCCACGCTGACGATCACCGTGGACGCGGGTCAGGGCAAAGTCTACGGCACCAGTGAGCCGAGCGAGTATACATACGATGTCAACGGCCTGGTGTCGGGCGACAGCCTGAGCGGCGAATTGAGCCGCGACGCAGGCGAAAACGCCGGAACGTACGCGATCAATCAGGGTACGCTGGACGTGGTGACTGCGGGCGATAATTATATCATCGATTATGTCGGCGGCAACTTCGAAATCACGAAGGCCACGCTGACGATCACCGTGGACGCGGGTCAGGGCAAGGTCTATGGTACCAGCAATCCGGTCGAGTACACCTACGATGCCGACGGCCTCGCGTCATGGGACAGCCTGAGCGGCGAGCTCAGTCGCGACGCGGGCGAAAACGCCGGTACTTATGCGATCAATCAGGGTACGCTGGACGTGGTGACTGCGGGCGACAACTACACCGTCGTTTTCGAAGGCGACAATTTCGAAATCACGAAGGCCACGCTGACGATCACCGTGGACGCGGGTCAGGGCAAGGTCTACGGCACCAGCGACCCGGCGGAATTCACCTACACCTATGACGGGCTGGTCGCGGGCGACAGCCTGACCGGCGAACTCAGCCGCGAGGCCGGCAAAAACGCCGGCAAATACGCGATCGGGCAGAACACACTGGACGTGGTGACCGGCGGCGACAACTACACCGTCGTTTTCGAAGGCGACAATTTCGAAATCACCCAAGCCACATTGACCGTCATTCGCGACGGCGCGGACAAGGTCTACGACGGTACCACCGCCGCCGATTACAACGTCACCCTCGACGGACTGGTCGACGGCGACGCCGTCACCTACGAAAAAGGCGACGCGACGTTCGAAGACAAACACGTCGGCAACGACAAGGAGATCACCATTGCCGGCGACAAAATCGGCGGTGCCGATCTCACCAATTACGAGGTATTCTGGCAGGATTCCGGCGCGGACATCTCCAGGGCGGACTTGAATATCTATATCAATGACGCCGTCAAAAATACCGGCGAAACCGATCCGCAGTTCACCTGGAGCGACAACGCCAAAGACGGCGACACCGTCAGCGGCGTCGAGCGCACCGACAAAGGCGAATTGCCCGGCCAATACGCCATCGACCAATGCCAGGTCGAAGACGGCAATGGCGGCAACAACTACAACATCAATGTGCGTACCGGCACCTTGACCATCAACGAAGCCGGCAGCAATGTCTTGAAAGACGCCGCCACCAGACAATATGTCATCAACGGCATGTCCGAGGCCGCGCTGATCAACAATGTCTCGGCCATGACCGCCAACCGCGACGTGGACGCCGTGCTCGATACCGAAACCGACGGCAATGTCCACAGCGCCTCGCACCAGACTGTGGCCAAAGCCGGCGAAAAAGCGAAAACCAACCTTCGCGAAGACAGCCAGAAAAAGACCTTCGAAGAAGCCAACCAGGAAGCGGCGCAGAACCGGAACAACACCCTGCTGGTCAAATCGGATACCTCGAACGGCGAAAAGACCAGCATTGTGGAATCGCAGTACAAAACCAGCGGTCAGAACGGCCGGGTACAGGTACAGATGCCGGTGAGCGACTTCAGCACCAGTAGCACCAGCTTCGAGAGCGACCACCCGATGCACAACATGCCGTCAAATATCAGCATCGACAACAGCGGCACCAACGTGGTGAACTTCAGCGGCCTGGACCTGGCGGACGTCACCATCATGGAAAAAGCCGACAACCTCAAGGACCCCCTCGACCACATCCTCGAAGAAATGCTCCTGGTATAACCACACAACGGGCCCTGTCCGGCACACCACCGGCCAGGGCTCGCAATCAGAATAAATATGATTTTTGAGGAACCCTGGCATGGCTGTCACCCGACATTTCAGCCCGTCGTTGTAAGCCGGCCGGGTTCCTCTTTTTTTATCAAAATGCATAAACGCGTACCAATATGGACTCAAATTCACCAATACGGACAAGTTAGCAAATACGCAAAAATTCGCAAAATGATTTGGGCGCTTTGAGGCTGAACGGGATTGCTGTCATTGTAAGTAAAGCATTTGTCGGAGTTGACATTTAATTCTCTAATTTTAAATGGCTTCGAGTTGGCCGATCTGAGGTGTTTGTCAGCCTTTGTTTCATTGCAGTCTCTTTCAGTTTGTCGTATTCAGAGATTATTTCGATGGGTTTACTCAGGGATGGCCTTGTAAAGATCGGTGGCTTCCTTTAGCAGTTAGGGCGGACTGGATAGCTTCAGCGATTTTTTCCCGGTATGCTTGTATTGCATCATAGTTCCGGGTATAACTCCCTGTCGTTACCAGAGTGTCCGGTATTTTCAGCAACGGATGTTTACCGCCGCTACATTCTTCCAAAATTTTCAGATACTCATAATCCTCTATGCCGTCTCTGATCGAAACCAGACGGAAAGATGCCAGTAGCGAACGATCCGGCGCAGGATGAAACAACAGGCCATCAGCATTGCGTCCGTATTTTTTATTGGTCTGTACCTGGTAATGCTCCTTATCCCAATCCAGCGAAGCCAGAGGCATATCCGGTTGGCAGTTTTCTCCGCACAGTGAAAAACCTCTGTCTTTATTATGAGCCGTTGCAATCTGCTCACGTGACGGTCTGTTTTTATCGGTCCACGCTCCATGAAACCGGCAGGAGGAATAATATCCGATTCCATCGGCACCTTCTTTATACGCCATCCAGCTGCAGATCCGTGAAGCCGTTCCCGGTAAATCCAACATGAAAGACGGATCTTCATAGGCCCAGTAAAAAGCGACCTCTTTTCCTTGGTTTAACAGCTGGCTGAACTCTTTTCTCTGCATGGGGATATTATACCATTTATCCATCAAATCCGGTGAAATTTTCATTAACTTCCCGATATTGGCGATTTTACAGTCCGGATAAGCTTTTTTGATGGCTTGGCATATTTTTTCCGCTGATTTCAAGCGTTTATTCCGGATTGGAGCAGGCTGGTGCATGATTTCATCAAATCCCAACAGATAAGCCATATCCCAGGCATCGGCCTTTTCCAATATCGGCTTCCATTTCCCGATCCATCTCAACAATGCCTGGATATATTCTTCATCAAAAGCGAAATGATCCTTCGCCTGCTGGTCCTCCATAAAACCGAACGTCATGAAATTCATCCCTTTCTCCAGGCAATAAGGGATATCTTCCGGATAAGGCAGAAACCGGGTGTTGATATCTTTCTTGTAAATCTTTGGATACATGCAAGTCGGATTTAACCGGTAATCAAAGGCTAGATCATATACTTTACGTCTCAATTCCGGGTTCTCGGGCGCATAATTGAAACTGATGAATGTTTTTGCTTTCCCACGCGTTGGAAGGCTGAAGTTATAAACCCGAAGCCGGTAAGATATGGTACGTGGTTCCATGCCTTCCGCCGTTACGGCCAGATTTCCTTCGTAAATATCGGCTTTCTGCCCATCCGGCACGGCGACTGTCACCATGAACGGCTGTACACGTTCAGATAAATCGAACGGACGGTTCTGATGCAAAATATCCGGCCACAATCCCGGACGGCTGGAGGGATAATAAAATGCTTCCGTCACTTCCACATAACCGACAGGATTTATCCTTATGCAATCGGCAGGGATCACATCTCCGGCGCTACTGCGCAGATCATTCGGCGTTACCAGAACCTTCTTTAATGGCCGGGAAAGAGCCAACGCCAGTTGAAAACTTTCACGTTCATTACCGGCCGCGGAAATGGTAACCGGAAACTCACGATATTCGAATATCGTATCCCTCATAATTTTTTCTGTAGGCGGTACCGCTACCACTTTTATATCATTATCTCCAAGGATGACGGCATTGACCATTTTTTCTTTTAACGTCGTTATATCGGACTCCAGAGATTCACGTTCTCCACCAGCAAAACGTTTATGCAACTTTTCAATTTCTCCGTTCCAGTTGTCTCTTTTAATCTTTGGCGCCATTTTTTTAAGTTCTGCAAACTTATCAAGATAGATTGCGGCCTTTTCCTGTTCCAGTTCTTCCGCAGTCAATAATTTCATATCATCAAAATAAAATACGGTTTCGCCGGTCACGGCAGTGGAACTCCAGAAAAACTGGACAGACATGATGTTCCGCAAATTGATTTTCGGATTATTCTTCTTCAGCTTGATCAAATCAAGTTTGAAAACCTTACTGCTTTCCTGATAAAGATCCAGATTGCCATGCGGTATGGAGTCCATGATCGTCGGCCGGTGCACAGTCTGGCCATCGAACAGGAACATGTTCCTGTTGCGCCGTCCCTGCTCAGTAGGCAAGGGATTCGTCACAACGAACCGTAATTCGGCATAAGGGCTCCAGTCTCTTGTTCCGGGCAATAACGACACCATCTGATGAGCGAGCCAGACTGCTTTCATCGAACCCTTGCCCCGGAATCCTCGGGTATTCTCCCATTCGGCTTTACCTCCAAGGTTGGCGCCCCAAACTCCGCAGTTATCAATGGTCTCAAAATCCAATCCATTCGATAAATCATCCGCTTTGAACAGCACCGGCCTGACTTCGTATATTTCCATGCCATCCGGATATCCGGATATCAGGATTTGACATTTTTCGCTCAACTCTTTATTCTCTCCAAATGGTAGCTCAAAATCAATTTCACGGCTTCCCGTTACGGGATTAATCACCCGGAGCTCACCCTGATGCTGAAACTGTCCATCTTTCAATGAATATCTGATTACCGGAAGCTTGCTGAAATCAATTTTCTCTTTGAAGCGTCCCCGGATAATCAATGTGTTCGCCTGCAATGTACTCTTGAATGGCTTTAATTCCGCAGCTGTCATTACAAGAGCCAACAGGCAGAAAACGATCATTATCAATCCTTTTTTCATCTTATAACCTTCCATCCATATGATCCATAAATCTCATCCGTTCACTTTTATCCGTAGTCGACCATGAAGTATCCGCCAGATAATTCCTGATGGTTACATGACCGCCGAGCGCCAATACATTAATGCTCTTGTGATTCCGCGCATAACCGGTGCGGGTATACGGAAAAGAATCGGCCGCGATAAAATTTCCCGGTGACACGTTTGCTCCATTCTGGCGGTCCCTGCCCAGTTTTCCCTCTGCGTTCACCCCGTCCGGATGATACCAGCGTTTGATCAGCATATCGTCGATAATCATGAAAGAATACGATACATTGGTATCCCAACTGGCGTACTTGCGGTAAAATCCTTTCTGCTTGGTACCGTCCGGATCTCCCTGGTCGGAAGGACAGCGGAAATTCTTTTCCACAACATCCTGATATGTTTCCCTGTCACTCATATCGGTTTTGCCATAGTATCCCGCTTCGATCAACAGATAAGCCGGAGGGCCTTTCGCTTTTTCCATATAATTTCCCATGACCAGGCCATCGCTATTTACTTTCAAACTGGAATACGGCATATGGGAGTTATAATCGTCGCAATACATGTTAATCATCGTTCCCAACGTTTTCAACTTGGTGCTGCAGCTTGTCATTCTGGCCTTGCCACGCGCCTGATTCAAGACCGGCAACAACATGGAAGCCAGAATCGCGATAATCGAAATTACAACCAGGAGTTCAATAAGAGTAAAACACATTTCCCGTTTTATTGTTGACATAATATCATTCCTTCTTTTAAATTAGGATATTCAATGGTTATTACCGCATATGGACAATGCGGCGGTAGATGTACCTCAAAATATTCCCCCATCCGTTCCATTTTTCCGTTCCCGCTTGAAAGCGGTGTATAAACTATTCCAGTCCCTGGTGATTTCAACAGGATGCGTGAAGAAATATTTTCAGGAACAGCGGAAGTTATAACGTTCATCATACTCTGGTGATAACGTTTCGAGTTCAGTTCTTCATTTATTTCCGTATGGTAATCCATCGCCAGAAAATGTACCGTTATAAGATTGTGCATCGGATTATGGTGGATGGAGCAATAATATCCTTTGACTTCAATGATTTCAACGGGACCAGGAACCAGAGATGAACGGATCTGTTCCATCAGGTCGGATATAACTTCTCCAACGTATCCGGGATTCCAGTAAAAATTATCATTGATTTGCAACCAGCGTCGCTCACCATGACACGGAACCGGTTTTTCTTCAATCAAGAATAATGGATTTTTGAAATTGATTGGTTGTGACGGCATCGGCCAATCCATTTCAACTCCGGGATAACCGCAAGGGCCACAGGCAAGAATCCTTCCTCCAGATGCCATAAATGACCGGCACGCATCAATTTCCTCCTCTGTCATAACAGCGGCTCCAGGCAGAATCAACAACGGATATTTCCGGCAATCTTCCGGTATCCGGCAGACCGCGATTGCCGGAATTCCATTTTCGATAAGTCCAGTCATGGCATCAAAAAATTCCTTTGGAAAACCGTCTTCAAGATTGCCGTAGAAACTGTGATTACGTGTTTCATAGGAAAAATAAATCCCAACTTGCGCCACTGGTGTACCGGAAAAAATTTGCGGATGCTCCGCTTCAAAACGATAACAGGAACTCATCAGAGACGCATCGTCCGCCAAAGTTTCCAGTATTGATTCCGGTAATCCGAGACGTCCCTTCAAGGTGGAAAACCAACAGCCTGAACCAAGAAACTTATTCAGGGCCCAAACAATCCCCGCCACCGGTTCGGTGAAACCATATCCCAGCCCGATACACTGGCTGCCGTTTTCTTCTCCGATATTGCGGTGATGCTGAGCCATGGCAATACGTTTTCCGATCGAGATGGCTCTGACCTTCGGATCTCCTTTCCATGGCGGAATATTGCCGCACATTTCCAGATGCACCAGATTGCACGCACGCATGAACTGCCGGATATCCTGCCCTGTCTGACAGCAATATGCGGTTGAACTGCCTGAACAGCAACTCATCAAGGGAAATTCAGGAGAAGGCAATACGGAACGGACCGCCTGCAGCATATCGCCGTTATTCTGAAAACGCATATCCAGATATCCATTCCAATCGGGATTTTTCCAGTTTCCCCAGAAAACCGGATCTCCATATTCCGGTAATTCATAACCGAAACGATTGAAGAACTGGTTCCGGCAGTACCGGCATCCGCAACTGCGGAAAGTATTGAAATAGATATGATCGTCCGACATCAATCCGTCGATTGCGGTGTCGGCAATAAGTTTTCTCAGATACTCCAGATACGCCATTCTGAATTCCGGATTGACAAAGCAGAATTCCTCGGCAGTATACTTTTCATGCCAGGCCGGTTTTCCCGTCTCAAGATCAATCATCAGCCAGTCGTTCAGATACGAGCCGTTGAATTTCCAGTCCGCCGCAAATTTACGCTCCGGAGAAAACGGCAAATGCGGAACGGAATGCAGCTTTACCTTGTGCCATTCTTTCCGGTTGTCATAGCGATGGACCAGGGTTGCCGAATGATGATCGAATAAAGCGATTCCACGCTGTTTCAATTCACTGCCAACAGTTGCAAGGTAATCATGCAGTATCGTCCAGTACGGCATGAAATCCCAGCGGAAATGAGTGCCGAATATCACTGCGGCATTAACGCCTGAGTCTGCCATGAGATCAGCACGTTTTCTGACCCGGTCAAGATTATCACTCGATGGCCAGTCCAAATCCCCCCATGTAATCCACCAACTAACCATCCGGTATTTTTCATTGTTCATTTCTCGAAAATTCTCCAAAGCTTAAAAGTAATATTGCTAAGTATATCTTCATTCCCGGATTTTTGCAATGCACAGGCGTGCCAAAAAACTATACATCAGTGCCGTGTTTGAACTTAACCGCATTAAATAATGCCATATTTTTTATAGTTATTAAATCAATTATATCCGCCTATGGCCTTGACTTTAAGAGTGAAAAAACATATATTTTAACCGACAGCTCAGGAACTGGAATTTCCGGATAAGGAATTTTGAAGATGAAACCTATCAATCATTATATCAATATGCGGAATATCAATCGCGTATTTCCCGGTTTGTTTCCGTTAACGCAAATAGGAATACTGAATTATTTAGGTCCGATGCCCAGCTATAAGCTTTTTTCCAACAAACTGGAATTGTGTATTCGTTTCTCTTCGGAAGAAGATATCGCCCATGATATCATCAATGGCACCAAGTACCAGACACCTTTTCCGAATATTTTTATCAAGACCCCCGATATGATCCATGGAACCCGAATCGAAAAAATACGCAATGCTTTTTATTTTGCTTATGACCCCCGGTTATATGACCGGATGAAAGAGCATGGCCTGCTGGAACCGCCGTTTCTGTGGCATTTCCAGATGACGCCGAAAATCTCTCTTGCTTTGAATAACATAGAAGAACTGGCAAAGCAGGTCAACGAATACGGAGTGGCAGATTGTATTGATACGCTTGCATTACAGCTTTTTCAAAATCTATTACTGAAAAGGAGTCTCCCTTCCAAAGTTCCCCATGAACGTTCTCTTGAAAACAGAATCCATAGAATCGCCAGTTATCTTCAACTCAATTTTCTCAGGGAAATCGACTACGACAACCTTTACAGTAAAAACGGCTTCTCTCGACGGAATTTTTTCCGGTACTGGAACCGTTATTATAATCTGCCTCCCGCAAAATATATTTTAAGCCTTAAACTGGAATATGCTCAGAATCAATTACGGGAAACCAATATTCCGGTAAGGCAGATCAGCGAAGAACTCAATTTCAAAAATCAATATTATCTGTCTATGTTATTCAAAAAAAGTTTTGGCATAACGCCATTACAGTATCGAAAAAAATACCATTCATAAGACACATATGTAATACATCTTTTGCAAAGATAATTCAATAAGTTTGATCCAGTCGAGTCACCCTTTTTAGCCCAAAAACGGTGCTGTTCTGGCTTTCCTTTTTTGGTCCAATATACACTAATGTGCTCGGACATGTACTTACCCAAATATGAGCAAAATCAGGCAAAATGATTTGCCTGTTTTGAGGCGGGCCGTGATTGCTGTCATTGTGATTATTTCACCCTGTGATCAATGCAACCGTTCAGTGCAGTTGCCGAACCAACCACTGACAGATGTTATTCAATGGCGGTACTTTTTCCTGAAATAGCGGTAAATATTGAGACGTTATTCAGGAGGCGCGACAGAGTCGCGGATGAGGAGTATCCCCGATACGGGGATATCTGCAAGAGAGCTTCCCGGTATCAGCATTCTTTCCAGCAGATTCAGCGCTTGGCGGCTCATTTCGGGGTAATCCCGCAGGAGAGTGGTAAGCGGCGGATTCCAGTTCTCGCAAATACCGGTACATTCCAGAGTGATCAGCGAAATATCTTTCGGGATATCAAGGCCACGTTCGCGGAGTTCCCGGCATACCTGAAACCCGGTTTCACCGGGGATGGCGATGATTGCCGTGACCTGTTGCTCCAGTAAATCGTCCAGGCGTTCGCCGAT
This sequence comes from Victivallis vadensis, assembly GCA_040391785.1. Lineage (GTDB taxonomy): Bacteria > Verrucomicrobiota > Lentisphaeria > Victivallales > Victivallaceae > UBA5239. Next base: position 29,665 of record JBEBXH010000044.1, on the reverse strand, counting down.
GCCGCGTTCATCGTTATACGATACCGGGCACATATCCAGTCCGATACCGTGCCCGACGTGAATCTGGATAAAAACTTCTCCGTTGCGCGCCATGGTATCGAGTTCCTGCTGGTGGCTCAGGTTCAGTAACAGACCGGTTTTCCGGTGGCCGGCCTCCCACAGGTGCTGGAGCATGCAATAGAGGTTTTTCTCCGGATCAGGATAAACCGAGTAAATGCCCGACTGATGATCCGGCAGGCCGCCGAGCCGGACCAGGGGCAGATTTTTAAGCTGTTTCCAATTCTCGTTCAGTCCCGGCGTATTGGAGATCGAAATCGCCCCGCTGACGACGCGGTCATTGAGCATGGCGATATTTTCATTGCAGATGATTTCCAGGCGGTAGCCCCGTTCATAAATTTCATCTTTTAGGGCTGAGAGCATCATAGCCTGATAACTGTTGATCGGCCGTTTGCGGGTAATGATGATACCGATTTGCAATTGTTTTTTTTGATTTTCCAATACATAGCCGAGACGATGCGCCGCCTCCAATATCCGCTTGCGGGTATCGTCGGAGACCCGCGGACTGTTATTGACCACGAGCGAGACAGTGCTTTGGGCAACACCGGCTTCACGGGCAACCATGCTGGAATTGATCTTTTTCATATGTATCATTATATCATTGAGTTTGTAGAAAATCAATAGCGTCATGAGAATTATTGATTCTTATCGATGAAATACTGATTGCCATATCTTGTTTTTGCCAGCTGTTCCGTTATAATAGTTCATAGAGCAATTTCATGGACAATAGTGATAATACAATGACTCAAACGCTTACAAAATACATACTGAATGAACTGGAAATCATTCTTGCGACTTTCCCAGAGGAACAGGTCAATAATTTGCTTGCCGCCCTGCTGGAGATTCGCGAAAAAAGTGGAGTCATTATCGGCGCGGGAACAGGACGGACCGGTTTTGTGGTCCGCGGTTTTATTATGCGCCTGAATCACTTAGGAATCAACGCATGTTTTCAACATGATACTTATGTGCCGCCGGTTTCGGCAACAACATTAGTAATCGCTTGTTCGAGTTCCGGACAAACCAGTGGAATACTGAATTTCCTGGAGAAAGTTAATTCCGCAGGCGGACGAATATTCGCGATCACCGGAAATTCTGATTCACTAATGGCGAACATGACAGACGGCCGGGTTGTCTACGCCGCGCCGACATCAATTCAGCCGATGAATACGTTAAATGAGCAGGCGTTGTTCATTTTCTTCGATTTAGTTATTTTAAAGCTGATGCGGCGTCTGAATATATCCGAAGAATTCATGAACTCGCGTCATTTTAACGCGGAATAAACAGGGAATCATTATGATGCATACAATCAAAATACCGGCGGGAGTCCATACCCGGTATTTCGTACTGGGGGACGGGGTACTTCAGGAGGTACCGGAGCTGTTGCGAACCGCTTTCCCCGGTCTTTGCCCGTGGCTGGTGGCGGATGAGAATACTTATCGCGCCGCAGGGGGAGAAGTTTTCCGGCTGTTGAATGCCGCCGGAATGGACCCGCTCATCGGGCGGATTTTTCCGGGACAGCCGATCTTGACGCCGGATAACCATTATGCGGACGAACTGGCGGCAGCCATCCCTGCGAATGCTGTTCCGGTGGCCATCGGCTCCGGCGTAATCAATGATCTGATGAAGCGCGCCGCCGGAATTCGCGGAGTAAATTACTGTTGCATCGCCACGGCAGCTTCGGTGGATGGTTATACCAGTTCCGGGGCGGCGCTACTGCTCAACGGACGCAAGTTGACTCAGCCGTGCCCGGCACCGTATGCGATATTGGCGGATACGCGGGTGCTGGAATCGGCTCCCCGGGAGATGATGGCGGCAGGTTACGGTGATTTGATGGCGAAAGTTCCCGCCGGAGCAGAATGGAAAATCGCGGAATCCCTGGACATCGAACCGATCCCAGTGGATGTTTGGAATATGGTTCAGCATGATTTAAAAAGCTGGGTGACTGAGCCGGGTAATCTGATGAATATTTTCACCGGACTGGCTGCCACCGGGTATGCGCTTCAGCTGTATGGAGATTCCCGGCCCGGCTCAGGGGCGGAACATCTGATCAGCCATGTACTGGATATGGAGGGGTTCACTTATCGGGGAGAAGAAGTTTCGCATGGCTTCAAAGTCGCAATCGGGACCGTTGTAACGACCTGTTTACTGGAATTCATAACGGGAACTTCCGTCGAGGAGGCAGCGGCGGCAGCATCTTCATATCCGACTCTGGCGCAACGCGAGGAAGATGTGGCGCAACTCCTGCAACGCGGCTGTTATGGAGATGCGGGTAACACCGCCATGGAAAAATTTCTGAGTGGTCCGGCAGCCGATGAGCGCCGCCGGGCAATTTACCGCCAGTGGGATGGCTGGAATGCGATGATCGCCGGGCAACTGATTCCTACTGATAACTTATGCAAGATGCTGGCAGCAGCAGGGTGTCCGGCCCATCCCCGCGAAATCGGCCTGAGCGCTGCCGAACTGTCTCATGCCATCTATACCGCGCAGTTGATACGCAAGCGCTACACGGTATTGGATGTTTTATACGAGGCCGGTTTGCTGAAGCTTGCCGTTACCAAACTCATAAATCAATTTTATCCGGAACCTAAGGAGTAATAATGAACCGTATTTATACAATTGCTGTTTGTATGCTGGTCGCTTGGTGCACCGCTGCCGTTGAAGTCCGGCTGCCCGATAATGCAGGAGCCACTGAAAAACGCGCCGCCATGGAATTGAAGGAATATATCGGGAAAATGGGTGCCGCCGCCGATAGCGCGGTTTTTACACTGACGGTTAAACCGGATTTGAAGCCGGAACAATGGCGGATATCCTCCGCCGGAGACGGCAAAATCCAGCTTGACGGCGGCAGCCCGCGGGGGCTGCTGTATGCCGTGTATCACTATCTGGAAGACGTTTGCGGAGTTCACTGGTGGAATCCCCGGGAGGAGAGTGTGCCGAAACTTTCGAAATTGCCGGCACGCCCATTGGAGCTCGGCGGAATGCCGGCTTTTGAGATCCGCAGCATATTCTCGCTTTATGCCAGGGACGAAGGACGCTTTGCGGCCAGGATGCGGATGAATGACGATCATAATGACATCGGCCGCATTACTCCGGAGTATGGCGGATTTCTGACTTTCGGACCGCCGGACAGTGATCATTCCATCGGATTTTATATTCCCGACGCCATGTTCGCCGAACACCCGGAGTGGTTCAGCCTGATCAACGGCAAACGTTACCAAGGCAAGGGAACTGCCAGCGATTCCTCGCAGCGCTGCTTCAGCAATATGCAAATGCGTGAATTCGTCAAACGGAAATTACGCGAGTTTATTGACCTTGGTGAGCGCCGTGCAGCCGCTGCCGGAGTACCGAAACCACGTGTTTACGCGATAACTCAGAACGATGGGTCCCGCTTCTGCGAATGCACGGAATGCCAGGCGATCGTCAAGCGTGAGAGCGCTCTATCCGGCGTGATTATTGATTTCATCAACGACATCGCCCGCGATATTGCCGCCGAGCGCTCCGATATAACACTGGCAACCTTGGCCTATAACAAAACAGAAGCGCCCCCACGGTCGCTCAAGGTCGAACCTAATGTCATGATCATTTTGACGAATATGCGGAGCAATACGGTATTTCCAATAGATGCCGTGAATAACCCATCTTTTTATCAATTGCTGACCGGCTGGTCGAAAATCGCTTCGAATATCCGGGTTTGGGATTATAACATCAACTACCGCGAATACAACGAGTTGGCTTATCCCAGTGAATTCATCTATCAAAGCAACCTGAATTTATACCGGCAAAACAATGTCACCCAGAGTTTCGCCGAATTCGAATCCCCCATGCATTCTGACGTCCGGGAATACAAGATCTATCTATGGCTCAAGCTGCTTGAGAATCCGGATCAGGATTTTGACGCGCTACGGAAAAAGTTTGCGGCGGGGTACTATGGTAAAGCCGGAGGTTTATTCTTGACCTACCGAGATTTACTGAGAAAATCCGTGGGACGGACCCGCCCTTATATCGCTTTTACACCTACTCCGGATAATTATCTGCATCTTGATCTCGCTACTATGATCGAGGCGCAAAAGATTTTTGTCGACGGTGAAAAACTACTGGCGGACGATCCAGTCCGACTGGTGCGTTGGCAGGAAGCCAAACTTTCCTTGAACCGCGCCGCCCTCTTTCGCGCCAAAGCTTTGAAACGTGAATATTTGCAGAAATATGGCAATCTCAATGATTACCCGTTTCCGAATGAGCGTTTATTTGCAGAATTGCGGGAAGTCTGGACCCGCCGCTTGCCTTTGCGCCCGCTGAAACAGTCCGAGGAAGCAGCCAGAAAACAATTGGAAGATGACATCGTTCGTTATGGACGTGATTATACGCCGGGGAGTCTGCTGCCGCCCGAGAAGTTCACGCAAGCTGCAGTCCAAGGTAAGATTTTCGACTTCACCATGGAGAATTCATCCCGTTTCCGGAATTTTGCCGAACTGGTCGACGACCCGGAGTCGGAAGCCGGATTTTCGGCTCGGCTGGCATTTCCGAACCGCTCCCCGGATACAAGTCTCGACAAGCACAGTCTGCCATTGGTTTTCGGTGTGCATTCGGCTAATTCCGGTGGGCGCTTGCTTACAGCTTATGTAACGGAAAAAATGGTGCCAGGTGCCGGTTATCACTGGTATCGGATCGGCAATTCCAGATTGACGCCCGATGCACTCATTTTCTGCTTCTCCAGTTGGCTGATTCAACAAAGTGTCGGTAATGCATTTGACCAGCAGAACCCCAGCGCAAAGTATGAAATCTGGATTCACATGAAATTGACCGGCTCGAACTTCCCGTTTGCCAAACCGGGCGACCCGGACGCAATCTGGATCGATCGCATGGCCCTGATAAAAGAAAAGGAATAAGAAAAATGGCGAATATCATTACCGAACGTTCACTTGAGGCCGGATTGGTGATAGTTGGCGGTGGTATAGCCGGCGTCAGTGTGGCCTTGGCCGCCGCCCGGCATGGCGCTGACTGTATCTTGATTCAGGATCGCCCGATGCTGGGCGGCAACGCCTCCAGCGAAATCCGGATGGGCATCACCGGGGCAGACGGAGATAATTGCAAGGAAACCGGGATTCTGGAGGAACTCCAACTGATGAATTATCATTTCAATCCGTTGCTGCGCTATACCCTGTGGGATGACGTCCTGCTGTCCGCCGTGCTTCGTGAGAAGAATATTCGACTGCTGCTCAATACTTCGGTTTATCAGGTTGATTGCGTCAACAGTATGATCGAGTCGGTGAAGTGCTGGAACGGTCATGAATACTGCCGGTACCAGATAAAGGGAAAACTATTTGCGGATTGTTCCGGCGACAGCATACTGCGCTTATCCGGGGCGGAATTCCGGATCGGGCGCGAAGGACGGAGTGAGTTCGGAGAAGACATGGCCCCGGATACATCGGACCACTATACCATGGGCAGTTCGCTGCTTTTCCAACTGCGGAACAATTCCGGACATCGGTCGTTCAAAGCTTCCAAATGGGTTCACCAGTTTACCGATGCCACGATTCCGCCGTTCCGCAACCTGCTGCCGAAGGAAAATAATTTCTGGTGGCTGGAATACGGCGGCATGCTGGATACTGTGGCGGACGCTGGAGAAATTCAACTGGAACTGAAGAAAATCGCTTACGGCGTGTGGGATTACCTGAAAAATCATCCGGATGGAGATTGCCGGAATTATGAGCTGGATTGGTTGGGCAGTCTGCCGGGCAAACGTGAAAGCGCCCGGTATGTCGGGGATCACATCCTGACCCAGAACGATATCCTGGACGCGGTCGATTTCCCCGACGTGATCGGGCATGGCGGCTGGCCGCTCGACGACCACGCTCCCGCCGCATTTTATCACCCGGGAGCCCCCAATCGTTGCCGGGAAACGCCTTCGCCTTACGGGATACCGTATCGGGCGCTGTATTCGAAAAATATCGACAATCTCTTTTTTGCCGGAAGGAATATTTCGGCTACCCACATGGCATTCAGTAGTACCCGGGTAATGGGGACATGTTCGGTACTGGGTCAAGCGGTGGGAACGGCCGCGGCTATGGCACTGGCTTACCGGGAAACACCGCGCGGTATTTATGAACGACATATACCGGAATTACAGGCACGACTTCAGGAGGATGATCAGCTTATTCCGGGAATAGAACGCCGCGTTTCCGCCGTTACTTTGGAAGCCAATGCCTCGCACGAAGACCTACGCAATGGCATCGATCGCAAATGGGGTTCCGCCGATAATGGAGTTTACCTGGCTCCCGGCGAAGAAGCCGGTTACTCCTGGGAAAACGAACGGATTCTATGCGGCGCGAGGCTGGTGTTCGATACGGATTTGCAGTTCAAGGGCAAAAGGCAGCCCAAACACGAAGGCGGAACCGATTACGTGGCGATGCCGCCCATGCTGGCAAAAGGCTTTCGTATTGAAGTTAAAAACGGCGACACATGGCAAGCAGTTTTTGCTGATTCGGATAATTACCTGCGGTTACGGAAAATCGAATGGAAACCAATTTCGGCCGACGCCGTTCGGCTGGTAGTCGAATCCACGCATGGAGCAGAACGAGCCCATATATTTTCCTTTGAGGTGATCTCATGAAGTATCTTTCGCATTTTTTCTCATGGAAACAGATTCCGGATGCCCTTGTGCCGTATTTTTTGGCAGAGTTTGCCGCCAATGGAGTATCGCATCTGGTACTCGGTTCATACTGGTGCGAACGCATCCTGGCTGAACCGGATTTTGCGGCAGAGCTGGTCAAGCAGCTGAAAAATGCCGGACTCTTCCTCGCGGGCGCTCACAGCCCATTCGGACCGCAATTTGATCCCGGCACCGGCGAGGCAGAACCGGTCGAAATACACTTGCGTTTGCTGGATTTCACCGCCTCATGCGGGGTCGAAACCTATACGTTGCACGCGGACGGCCGTGACCAGGCAGCGCGCCATCTGGAACCATTACTAACGGCCGCGGCAAAGCTCGGCATTATTATCGCGCTGGAAAACACCGAGCATCCGGGTGGCACAATCGATGATTTGCAGTTTTTTCGATCGCGCTTTGCTTCGCCGCATTTTGGTTTCTGCTACGATTCCGGCCACGCAAATCTGAAAGGCGGCGTGCTCGAAGTCTTAGATGCTCTTCATCCGGATATCGTCGCTGCCCATCTTCATGACAACGATGGTGTGAGTGACATTCACCTGATGCCGGGACAAGGCACGATCGACTGGTCCACGATACGCCCCCGGCTGCTTGCCGCGCCGCGACTGATCTCAGTTCAAAATGAAGTCAACACCATCGGTTACGGAATACCGATCCGAAAATTCAGTGAATTTTTTGCCAACTTCATAACCGTACAAAAACAGGAGATACAATGATGTTGAGAAACAAGCAAATTACTTTTACGGAAAGAAGAAAAATAAATTTTACGCTCATCGAACTCCTCGTTGTGATCGCGATCATAGCGATCCTGGCTGCCATGCTGCTGCCGGCATTGAACTCCGCCAGGGAACGGGCTCGCACCATCAAATGCGCCTCCAATCTGAAGCAATGGGGCGTGGCATTTACATTTTATTCCGATGCCTACGATGATATGTTGCCCCGGCATAGCGGCAACAGTGTATTACCGGACCTGGTCGCCTCATCGGGCATACTGCCGGCAAATCTTCATATCCGAGCTTGGAATGAATATTGGGTCGAGTTACGCAGACTTGCTGTCGGCGATATTGATTCCGCTACTTGGAATCGAGCCCGCGGTATCAACGGATGCCCCTCCAATAATGGCATTCAACTCAATGGTATGATCACTGAACGCAGTTATTCCTATGTGATGAACTGGGCAGTCAGTACATACAACCAGCAGCCGCATGCGAGCTCGTGCGGCAAGAACTATAATAAACGGGCCAATCTTTCGCGGCCTTCGGCAATCATCCAGGTTGCAGATGGCGATCACACAACTTTTCAAGTCGGTTTCGGCGGATGCAAATCCAACTGGAAACCGGAAAGGGCTTTGTTCGCGCACAAAGAAACTTTAAATGCCGTGCGTTGCGACGGCAGCGTATCGAATTATCACAAAATTACCCCGGATGATTGCGAATAACAGAATGCAAAAGATAAAAAAATCTCTCGCTAAACCCATGTCACCGAACTGAAGCTCATTCCATATTTCAAGCATCCTTACAATCACCAATATATGAACTTTGGGGAAACCCGGCACGGCTGTCACCCGACATTTCAGCCCGTCGATGTAGCCGGCCGGGTTTCCCTTTTTCTCATATCTGGACGCATCCGGACAAAAAGGGACTCATCAACAAATAAGCAAAAAAAGGCAAAACAAAACGGGTATTTTGAGCTTGTCGTGATGACGTCCCTTGCAATTATAGATTGTTTGTCAAACGGTAGAAGGCAATGTAGAAGGATTATTGTTAACGGCTCCTTATTGTCAAGTAATTTGGTTCTTCATTGGTTTGTGCCCTGGACCTCCAATGAACCAATACACATCTGGTTTTTAGGTTGAAGAGCAGCCTTTGAGTGCGGCACAAAATGACGAAGTGGCAAAAAACGGACTTTTATGTTCAGATGTCTTTATCGAAAAGATGCCGAAGGAGATTTTCTATCGCCGCTTCCGTGATCTTTTCACCCATGGATGCGTAGGCGGCAAGGCGGACAAGGGAGTTAACTAAACAGCGTCCATTGCATGACATCCGGGTCGCGATCAACCGCAACATATCATCTGTTATTTCCAAGGATGGATATCTCGGCAACGCCAGTTTGAGGATGGCAAACCGGGTTTCGAGTCCCGGAAGGCAGAGTTCAATGGTCTGCTCTTTTACTAAATGACAAACAAAGGGGATATTGAGGTTATCAAATTCCATCAGAGGTTTACTGGAAGCCACGATAACCAGTCGACCATGTTTGCGCATGATGCCGAATACATCGGAAACTTCTTGCTGAAGTTGTTGTTTGCCGCTTAAAAATGAGACGTCATCCAGTAACAAAAGGTCGACGCTGCTAAATGAATCGCGAAATTCGGATAGGGATTTACTTCTTATGGATTCGAGGAAAAGATTCGAGAATTCCTCGCAGCTAAGATATTTGATTACTGTTTCGGGATTGCTTATAAACCTTTCATGGGCTATGGCTTGAAGCAGATGGCTTTTTCCTGTGCCGTGCTCGCCGTAAATGAAAAGAGGGTTATGCGAACCGGGATTTGCCAGGGCCGCCCGAATCGTTTCGCAAGCATAACAATTCTCTTCGCCAATGGCAAAATTGCTGAATTTATAGAGCGGGTTGCAATCTGGCGGCCCCTCGTGTTTTTTCTTTTCTTCAGTAGTTTCAGATTTCGTGCACATAATTGTTGTCTCCTGGTGTTAGAGTGTTTCTTTATTATAAATATAAACCTTGCGGGTGGACAAAAATTGTCCGACGTGTTATGATATAATCAAAACATACAGAAAAACGGAGGCCTTATGTTGGGCGATATCACCAAAATGACGCGGCTCATGAAGCTGGTGGCAATGCTGCGCAAAAACAGCTATCCCAATCACCGGAGCCTGCAGCGGGCGCTGAGAATGCTTGACGCCACGAATACCTACTCGCTGTCGCAAAAAACCGTTCAGCGCGACGTGCAGTATCTGCGCGACGTTTATCACGCCTCCATTGAGTTCGACAATGGGAAGCGCGGATATTATCTTACCGATTTCAATTGGATATTCGAGGTTCCGCAGCTGGACGCGGACGAGATGAAAGCGGTGATGCTGGGGGCACGTCTGGCCGAAACCATCATGCCGGAGCCGGTCGCGGGGGATATCCAGTCCGCGGCGGAAACGCTGCTTTGCACCAATACCGGCGGCCTCGAGCCGAACGCGGTACTGATTTCCCTGGTGGCGCAAGGGGCACGCATTCCGGTTAAGCCGGAGATATTCCGGGAGGTGTTCGAGGCCTGGCAGGCCCGGCGCGGCCTGTCCGTTAAGTATGTCAAAGGAAAGACCGGAACGATTGAGGAATACCTGCTGGAGCCACAGGTGCTCTCTTTTTATGATGGACTGTGGTATGTCAAGGCCATCTTGATTTCGCGCAACGGCGAAACGCTGCCGGAACGTACGATCCGGACGCTGGCGTTGAACCGTTTTCAATTTGCGGCGGTTTACCCCGGGCGCTTTGAACCGGACATGCGGCTGATCGAAGAAGTGAATGAAGGAAAATTATTCAATTTCCCGGTTATTGATGAAGTGGTCCTGCGTTTCACGGACTACGCGATTCCGTATGCCCGTGAAAATTACGATCCGGTTTTGATTGACGAACAGTCGGACGGCAGCTTGCTGGTGACCATATATGATGCGATTGATTTCAAAATTGTGAATCTGGTATTGAATGAAGGAGGTGCGGTACAAGTAATCAGTCCGCCGGAACTGGCGGAAAAAGTCATTGAACAGGCGAGGAAAGTCATCGAGAAACAAATAAATCATGGGAGTTCTTGAAAAATGGAAAAATCACTTTGGGGCGGCATTGATGGATGTAAAGGTGGCTGGGTTCTGGTTATTGCTGATAAGAGTGGTATTCAAAGCGGAGAAATTTTCTCCTCCTTGAAAAAAATATTGGAGAAAATAAAAGAGCTTGATATCCGGACTGCAATCGATATGCCTTTAGGGCTCAATGAAAAGGCAAGCCGGGAATGTGATCGTATGGCCGCAGCGCGTTTGAAGGAAATGGGGCGTTCTTCTGTATTTCCCATGCCATGTTTGTCGACGGTAAAAAAGATTGATTTACCGTACTTCCATGGAAAAGATTTCTCGCAGTTTTACCAATTCAATGAAAATCATGAGAAAATTTGTCAGCGGAAGATTCCCCTGGCGACATTTTGCATTATGAATAAACTGTGGGAAGCAAACGTACAATGCGCCAAAGATGTTGTAGATCTGCAGAAAAAAGGGCTTTTCTTTGAATTTCATCCTGAATTATTCTGGTACTTTCATCGGGGCACTCCTTTCGCATGCGATGCCTTGCCTAAAAAGAGTATAGAAGCCGGATACCAGAAAAGACTCTCTATTTTGAAAAAGGTTTGGCCTGGAAATGAAAATGATTTGGAATGTTTTGTCGAGGACATCCGAAGAGGCAAGGCGGCATTGGTTCAAAAAGACGATATTATCGATGCAATCGCCGGTGCTGCGGTTGCACGCGATTTTGTACCTGATGGAATAATTCGAAGCGATGAAGATCATTCTCCGAATGGAATTGATATTTCAATTCGCTATTGAGTAGACACCTTTTGTCCACCCATAAAGCTTATTATAATATATAGCAACAATTATGGGTGGACATTATGGCAAATTATCAGTATCGCAGGCGCGGCGGCAAACTCGGGAAAAATTATGAACTGGATTATTCCCGGCGTTTTCTGATCTATTCGGCATTTCGTTTTCTGCGGAATTTCATCGGGCATTACCGGGGGCATGTTATTGATGATGATTTTTTCATGCCGGCAACGGAGCGCGCTTCACAGGAGAGGTTTAAAAAGATCTTTTTCGCGTCCGCAACACCCTCGCTACGCCGGATTTTGGTGAAGTGTAAACCGGGCGAAAAAATTGACTTGAGTTGCGAAAATCCGGCGGAACTTATGCGCAAGCTCTGGGAGCATCCGGCGAGCAACGGCAAATTCCGCATGGCGCTCCGGGAGTTCCTTGACGTCGAAATTCTGATGCTGGGAGCGTCGCTCAAGAACGATCCGGCGCCGGATGCGGAACGATTCATGACTTTTGCGAATTCGTTTAAACTCAGTGAGATCGAGCGCGATTTATTGCTGCTGCGGCGCCTTGCAGCTGGATTCTGGTGCTGCGAGGAGTGGAGCGGCAGGCTTTCTTATGAGAAATTCAATCAAATCGCCTGCGGACTGGGCATTTCCGAGGCGGAGCTGCAAGCGCTCACCGGCGATGACGCCCGGCTCCGCAGGCTGGAGTGTCTGGACAAAGATCTCGATTTCAATCGCGATTTCCTGCCTTATCTTTGCGGGGTGGACGATTCGCCACTCGAAAATAAATATTACGCGAAACACTCCGGCGAGTCGCTGCCATGGGAATTTTTCGGCGAATTGACCGGGAAGCATGGAAATATATTGACCGCTTTGCTGAAGGACCAATCACGAAGCGCCGGGCTTCACATCCTTTTCTATGGCACTCCGGGCACCGGCAAGACCAGTTTCGCCACGGCATTGGCAGCTCAGGTCGGGCGTACTGCATATTTCATCAAGCAGGGATGCAGCAGCCGGTTTTCCGCAATTCGACTGTGCGAACTCCAGCAGGAGCGGGGCGATTCGCTGATTGTGATTGATGAAGCGGATAAACTGCTCGATTGTGCGGAAATGAATTTCCTGGGCCAACGAAGCAGCAACGGGGACAAAGGCGCGCTCAACGTCCTGCTCGATCAGATGAAAACTCCGTGTCTCTGGATCACCAATACTCCGGCCGAAGCCCTTGACGAGTCAAACCGCCGCCGATTTGATTATTCCATTGAATTCAAAGCTTTTAACTCGAAGCAGCGTGAACATATCTGGCACAATATTGCGCAAAAATACGACATCGAATTGGGTGTGGCTGCGGAAAAGAAATTGGCGGCGCGCTATCGGGTATCGGCTGGCGGCATCGAAATCGCATTACGAAATTTTGCCGCCGTCGGCGAGGGTGAGGTGGAAGACAAAATCGAAAAAATCTTGGCTCCGCATTGCAGTCTCATGCAGATTTCCGCCGGGGAGGCGTCGGTACCGTCCGGGGATTATCTGCTTGACGGGTTGAATATCAAGGGGGATCTCATGCTTACTGAAATCATTGACGCGGCCAGAAACTATTTAACGCTGGGCTTGGATTCTTCCCCAAAACCGCGGATGAACCTGCTGCTCTCCGGGCCGCCGGGCACCGGCAAAACCGAGTTCGTCAAGTACCTTGGAAAAACACTTTCGGCCCCGGTGGTGACGAAGATGGGAAGCGATATCCTTTCCAAGTGGGTCGGCGGCACGGAACAGAATATCGCGGGGGCGTTTCGCGAGGCGGAGAGCCAGGGCGCGATTCTCTTTTTCGACGAGATCGACGGATTGGTTCAAAACCGGGAAAGAGCGCAGCACACCTGGGAAGTGACGCAGGTGAACGAATTTCTGCACCGGATGGAGAACTTCAGCGGCATCATGATCGGCGCGACCAATTTTATCAGGAATCTCGATCCGGCGCTGGCGCGGCGTTTCACGTTCAAATTGGAGTTTGATTATCTCGATGCCATCGGGAAACGCCTTTTTTTCGAGCGGATGTTTCAGTCCCCGCTGACGCCGGAAGAAGTCATGCGGCTTGCGGAAATTCCGAACCTGACACCGGGTGATTTTTATATTGCGCGGCAAAGTCTTTTCTATCTTGGCAAGCAGGTGGACAACGCCCGCCGGCTGGCCGCTCTGCAAAATGAAGTAAAGTCAAAAAATAATATTCCTAAACGACTGGGGTTTTAATATGTATTTTACTTATGACCGTGACAAGAAAACTTGGAACTACTGTCAGGATATGTGGGAACTCATTCCCATTAAAGACTTGAATGAACTGTTGAAAAACGGCTATGCGCTTTGCATTGCCCACGAGCTGGAATGGCGTAATTGGCCGGTCTTGCTGTCGCGTATCATCGGGTTGGATAATGAGGACCGGGCGACCACGGTATCATATTTGTGTGATGCGGCTTTCCGGCAGTCCGCTACTAAAAATGCTTTAGATCGGGGACTAATATACAGCTATATTTTTGCCTCCTGGAAGAGAAGCGGAGTCCGGACATTCAAGATGATCCGACAGGGGGAAGTATTGGCGGTATATTCGAATCTGGAGGATGCATTACAGGAGTTGATGCCGGAAGGTTTCAAACCGTACGCCGAATGCCGGCCGAAGGTATCGATTAGGCGAAGAATGATCTTGGATTACAAACGCAAAGACCTTTACCGTGATTTGCTGCGATTGCTGGCGAATCGTCGGGGAGGTCGAAAATGATTCCAAAAAGATTTGCGAAACTTGATAAATTGACCGGCTGGTTAATTCCGCCCGAGGATTGGGAAACTATTTATTATAGTCGCAGGCGGATTTCTTACGATCGTAACCTTGGTATCTGGAGTTATGACCACGATATGTGGGAACTCACGCCCATTCAAAACCTAAATGAATTACTGAAAGACGGTTATGTGCTTTGCATCGCTTTTAGACCGGATTGGTACTATTGGTCGGCTTTAAATCACGCTATCATCGGTTTAGATGATAATGATCAAGAATGCTCCATATATTACGAGCATAAAGAAGCTTCGCGACAATCTGCACTCAAAAGTAATTTGTATGGGAACCGGAGAAAAGGAAACCTGCTGAGCCCCTATATTTGGGCTTCCCGGGAAGAAAGTGGAAGTTGGACATTCAAGATCATTGAAAGGAGAAAATTACTGGCGGAACATTCGAATCTTGATGATGCGTTGCAGGAATTGATGCCTGAAGGATTCAGACCATATGCCGAATATCGTGATATATTTTTAAGTCGGGCATTTGACCTAGATAGAATATATTGTGTCGATTGAATGCCTCGCAATTGCAAAAAATGACAGATGTCTTTATTTTTAAAAATTTCAGGAGATTAAGAATGATTTCAACAGGGTTTTCGAAACTTGATGAATTGACCGGCGGGTTGATTCCGGGAAAGCTTTTCCTGATTATCGGGCACCGGGGAGTAGGGAAAAGCTCATTTGCATATACGATTGCACGGTCGGTTTTAAAACAGACAACGGTCCATGTTTGGGGAGAGTGTGATCTGTTCAGCATGCGACCGCCGAAAGGATGCAGGTTCTATTGGCGCGAAAGGTGTCATGTGGAGGCTCTCGATGCCCTTTACCGGCAAGTACTCCCCAGGCCCGGGTTGCTTGTCGTGGATGATGTGGATCATCTGGCGTGCTCGAGAAAACCCATCCTCTTTAATCCGAACATTTATACCGGAACCAGGTTGAAGCGTCTGGCGGAAGATTTGAATATTCCAATCCTGCTGACCAGTTGGTTACCCTGTCTTCTCGGCAGCGAGAACAATCCAGCCATGCAGATCGACAGCATCCGTATAAGTCCTTATCGCCGACCAGGCTGTGCCCCTGCTGCCGACACGGTCGTATTGTTGTATCGCCCGTCTTTTGACGGCGGGCCGGAATATCCGGTCGAGTTGCATATCGATAAAACGCCTTCCGGATTTACCAGACAAAAGATTGAATTCTCATTTTCGACATACAAAGAAATAGGGTGATTTATGCGTATAAAGGTTGTCAGTAGATGTTTTTTTGAAGCCCGCCAGGGAACGGTCCGGGAGGCGGTTTTGTTTCAGCGGTACTCGATCATTTCGATCAACAGTATATGCGTACCGGAGAAGCCGCCATTCAGCCGGAGGCTGCTGGCGAAGCCCAATCTGCTGATTCTCTATTTCGACGATGTCGATGCAGGGGAGCCCAATGCCCTGGATGACTTACAGGCACGGAAAATCGTCGATTTTGCCAAGCTCAACCCTGAGCGCCCGTTTATCGTTCATTGTACGGCTGGGGTGTCTCGCTCGGGTGCGGTTGGGGAGGTTCTGAATTATTATTTCAACTGCAATACTCCGGCATTCGAGCAATTTTACCGAGACAACCCGGATATTGTTCCGAATCAGCACGTTCGCAAAATACTATGGGGTAAATTACTATGAAAAGCGGTTACTGGGGCAATTATGAAACCGGTCGAATCTTCCTGATCGACGAACATGAGTTATATATCCGTCGCCCGGAAAAGGCTCGCGAGCTGGGGATCCCGGAAGAACTCATCGTCAGATTTTCTGAATTCAGACTCAGGCAAGATCGGTACGAGTTCATCAAATTTCTGTTGCGAGCGGCCCCGGTCATGCGTATTCGCGGACATGGCGAATACGTAACTTTCGAATTTGACTTTCGGGAATGGGCGCCACCGCTGAAGCTGATTCACGCATGGTGCTGGGAAAACGCCGGTCCGTTTAGCGGTCTGAACATCGTCAATCTGCACTCCATGGAAATTCGCCGATGTTTGTGGAAAGACTTCACATAAATATTTGCATTGACGAAAAGACAGTATAACTTACCGGATAGTAAAAGAAATGGACAAAATATAAATGGCGTATCCAATTGAAGATAAACTGGTGATCGCGGTAGCCTCAAGCGCATTGTTTCAACTCGACGAGGCGGATGCGGTATTTCGGGAAAGCGGCATCGTAGCTTACCGGAAATATCAGCGTGAGCACGAAAAAGATATCTTGAAGCCGGGAATCGCATATCCGTTTGTCCGGCGTTTCCTTGAGCTGAATTTGATTTTCCCGGAGCGCCAGCCTGTCGAAGTTGTGTTGCTCTCCCGCAATGATTCCGACACCGGCTTGAGGGTCTTTTATTCCATTGAACATTACAAGCTTGGAATTGTCCGGGCGGCGTTTACGCGTGGGAACTCCCCGTTTCGCTATATTCCGTCCTACAATGTATCGCTGTTTCTCTCCGCCAATGAATCGGACGTATCCGATGCGCTGAAGCAGGGGCACCCGGCGGGCCGGGTTCTTCCAAGTACCGCTGCTGATGACGAATCGGACATCGAACTCCGGGTTGCATTTGACTTCGACGGCGTGATTGCCGACGACAGTGCCGAGCGGATTTTTCAGGCAAACGGACTCGAAGCCTTCCAGAAGTCGGAAACGGAAAACTCCAACATCGCGTTGGCCCCCGGTCCATTGGCGGATATCTTCAGAAAACTCGGCCATTTGCGCCGCCTCGAAGATGAACGTGAAGAGGCCGACCGTAATTACAAACGCTTCCTGAAGACCGCCATTGTCACAGCGCGTAGCGCACCGGCGCACAAACGGGTTATCACAACCCTGCGTGACTGGGATATGACGGTGGATGAAACTCATTTCCTCGGCGGCATGAACAAAGGCCGGATTCTTTCCGTGTTGAAGCCGCATATCTTTTTCGACGACCAGCAGCATCCGCATCTCGACGCCGCGCAAGAGTTCACACCCTCCGTGCATATACCATTCGGCATAGCCGCCAATAAATAGGTTATATTGCAGCCGGCAGGCATGAATTTTTCCAGGCAGGCGGTCTTCCGCAAGTCTTCCCAGGGAATCCACGCCCGAGTTGCTGTATTCTCCACCGCTCTTCGTGAAATGGCCTATGGGTGACCTGCTAGCCATACCGGAAGTGGCTATAAATTAATCCCCTGTGACGTTTTCAGGCGTTTAAGCAAGTCTGGATATGACATTTTGTCTCTTCAACCGTAGAAATGAATCTTTGATTTTTGATGACGAGACGGAATATATCCATGCTAAAGCGGATGGCTCCGAAGCCACGGTTCCATTGCTCAATCGTATCATGTTCCTATATAAGAGGTGCATATGAAGAACCATTTTGAGTTTTGAATCAATAATTTAAGCGAGATCAATTTACAATGACAGCGATCACGACCAACCTCAAGAGTCTCTAATTATTTTGCTTGATTTTGCTTATTCGTTGGGAAGTCCGTATTGGTGAATTTGAGTCCATATCGGAAAATATTCGAGAAAAAAGAGTGACCTGGTCGGTTACAACGACGGGCTGAAATGTCGGATGACAACCGTACCAGATCACTCAAATGATTCATCTGTAATTCTTTATTGGTAATGAAACGAAAAATTATCCTTATATTATTCATGTTCTTGTGAAATATGGTTCGGTTTGCCGCCGAAGAGGTCTTGCCAGCATTGTTTGATAGGGGCGAGCTGGGCGGCGGGAATTTGTCGCTCGACGGGGCAATGTTCCGGAGCGGACAGTTTGACCAGGAAGGCCGCGGCAATGTCCACGTAGGAGGCAATCACTGTGGGCGATACTACGGTCAGGTCGTTTTCCGGGCGGTGGTGGTACCAGTTGCCGCTGCTGCAGTTCTGGCGGTACAGCCACAGGCCGGGTACTCCGGCGGCGGCGAATGGGAATTGATCGGTGAACGGAATGGTATCGCTGGTGAATTGAGCACACATATTGATTTTGGACAATTCTGCGGTCAGCATGGTTCGGATGTTTTCCGGGCTGTTGTAATTGATCACGGTCCAGCCGAGCAATGAGCCGCAGCTGTCGGCGTTGAACATGAAACGGCCGGATTCGGCGATTTCGCGCCAATGTTTCCGGACGTATGCGGCACTGCCGACTGAGAGTTGTTCTTCCGCGCCGAAGGAAATGTGACGAATGGTGCGGCGCAGTTTCAATGGTGCCAGGACTCGTGCCAGTTCGAGTTGGAAAACCAATCCCGAGCCGTTGTCGTCGGCACCCGGCGTGTTCGCTTGCGAATCCAGGTGCCCACCGGTGTAAATGATGCCGCTTTCCGGGTCACTGCCGGGAAAATCGGCAATGATATTCAAGGAGTTTTCAGTGCGGATTTCACCGGTGATATGGAGCGCGGCTGTTTCCGCGCCATTTTTCATCCAGTTCCAGACATCGAAATATGCAGCCATCACCGAAGGCACCGCGCCGATATCCTGTACGTATGAGGGGAACAATCCGTCGGCCGTGGGTGTGGTTCCCGGATAACGGATATCGGTAAAAATCAGGAATGCGGGACGTGCCGCGATCAACCGACGGTAATTTTCGCGGTTTTTGATATGGTTTCCGATATGTACCACCGCTTTATCGCGCAGGAATGACAAGTCATTGCGTTGATAATCCACCCCTCCATAGAAGAATGTCAGCGGCGCTTCCACTGTGTTTTCCGGCAATGGCGACGCCCCCAGTAATGAGCATGGGCAAACAGCCTTGATGAAGCCAGTGCGGATTTCAATGTACTCCTGTTCAATGCAATGGTTGCGGACGGGAAAGGTTTCCATATCTGATATCGCACCCAGGCGGTTGAATTCCCGGCTCATGTATTGTCCCGCGGCTTTTTCCGCCTGTGACCCCGCCACGCGGACGCCGATCTGGTTAATCAGTACATCGTAATGGGCGGCAATTAATTTGGGATCGGCTTTCAAGGGTATGTTCATAGCTCATCCTCAGGTGTTTTATCAACTTCTTCCAGGGCGATTTTATCTACCACGGACATATGGCCTTCGACGCGGCCGTCGTCGAGGGGATTGTCGACGCGTAGTTTGAGATCGCGGAACAGTCGAAAAAGGTCCATGGCGCCGCCGATGGTGAACCATATGGTCGATATTGCCGCCACGCAGCCGGGTACGACCAGGGATACGATAAGGAAGTAGTTGCTCCACCAGGCGATCGGCCACGGCGAGAAGGCATTATAAACCGCCACAAAGACGAAGGCGCCGCAGAACGCGTAAACCAGGGTATACAGGAAGACGGACCAGGCGATGGCTTTGTCGCCGCGGGTGTATTCGGGGGTAATGCCGATGATCCTGGAAAAGATATGGCGGACCGACCAGCCGGCCGGGGCGCGGTGTTCGCCTTCGATGTTGTATTTGCCGCGGTGCAGCATGCGGTCCAGGTTATAGGGGGCTTTGTAGGTCAGCAGCGATACGCCAATATAGATGATGAGGCACAATACCATGGTGATGAAGTAGATTTCCATGGAATTGATCGGGAATTTGATCGCGTCCATCCGCCAGAGGACATACGGTTCGAAAGGCCCGGATATGGTGGACAGGATATTGCCGATGGTTTCGGTCCAGCCCATACGGTCAAGCCATGGGTAAACGGCGGCGGCCCAGTTGCGCTGCATCAGGATGCCGCCCAGGGCCAGCACCATGCCGCTGATCAGCGAGGCAAATGCCCCAGCCGTGGTGCCGAACCGGCTGTAAAGTCCGAAAACCATCACCGGTCCGCAACCGCCGAGCCACATCGAGGTCATGATGGTGACGAAAAGATTGATGTAATCCAGCTGCGCCATGAAGTACGAACCGAAAAAGAAAAAGATCCCGACTCCGATGGATACCAGCCGGATCACCATGATGTGCTGCTTCGGCGTAAACGGGGTTTTCCTGAGTGGCAGGATGACATCCTGCGAAACAGTCAACGCGGCACTGTAAATCCGGCTGTCGTCCGTGGAAACCATCATCAGCACCATCAGCAAACAGAACAAGCCGATCATTCCGACCGGCATGATTTTGCGCATGGTTACCGGAAGCATGATCTGATGATACAAGGTGCGGAATTCCTGGAATTTCGAATTGGCGGCGGCGGTATCTGTTTCGCCCTCGCGGAGCGTATTCAGGATCGTATCCAGATAGGGGGTGTCGAGGTTGGCCGTCTGCGAGAGCGGCGCATCGGTCCCAATGGTGTGGCTATGCTCCGGGATGGCGGAAATATTGGTTTTCAATTGGGTCCGGAGGGTTTCGTCCGCTATCAGTTCATCGGCGATTTTCAACGAAATGGTATCGCGGACAGCCTTGGCCTCGGGAGCAAAGTTCTTATGATTCAGCAGCGTCAGGATCATCACTGCCAGCAACAAATAAAAGATGGTGCTGAATCCGTTGCGCCAGGCACCGAGAATCCCGGCCATTTTTTGTTCGTGCGGGGTCTTGGCGGCGGAACTGTTGCCGGCGCCGATCCAGCTGGCGCGGTGCAGTACCGTGGCGGCGATGACCGTCACGAGGGCAAAAAGGTTGAAATCACGCAAATGCGATATGTCGTATGGATTGATGAAGCTTTCGCCGGGAACGCGGTCCATCATCACCGGCATAATCTCGTTGGACCAGGAAAAGGTGAGCAGCACGAAAATCGTGAACACCACCAGCATCGGATAGCAGAACAAGCCCTGGATGGTATCGGTAATCACCAGTGCCAGCGTACCGCCCATACAGATAATGGAAATCGCCAGTACCAGCGTGATCACCACCATGATCATAAATGTCGGTAGTTGAACCCCAAAAATATTGACCTGATGCGGCAAATCCAGGTAATAAATAAAGAAACGCGCGGCAATTGCCGGACAGATCATGTTAGCGAGCATTTCGGAGATGGAACGCAAGCTCGCGGCAAAAATACGAAACGGCCGGTTATAGCGCATTTCCAGGAACTGCCCCAGCGACATCGAACGGGTCTCACGGAAACGATATATGCAATAACCGGTCAGCGACAACACCAGCGTCAGCGGAATGATCAGATTGTTCCAGAAAGTAACGGCAAACCCGGTTTTATAATGGATCTCGACATAAGCCACCAACGTAATGATGGACAAACCGTTGGCCACATCGGCCACACAGATCACGTAACGTCCGCAAATGCGCCCCGCCGACAGGAAATCGGCCACTCCTCGAATATACCTCCTGGAATACCATCCCATATACATGACAAACGCCAACGGCACCAACACAATCAACCAGTCAATCCAACTCATTAAAAATCCTACCTTTCAGCATATTCAAAAAAATCCTTGCAAGACCCAATAGACAGATATTTCGAGAAACAGGAATATCATCTTGGCTTCAATGCCAATAAATAATCGACTATATATTCGCCAATATTATTCTGATAACGCAATCAGTGCTCGCGCAATAATTTACCGTGGAATCTTTATCGTAGCAATGTCCGGGTTGCCGGGGCCGAAGTGTTTGAGTATGACCAGCGGCTCAGTCTGCGACGCGTTGGTGATTTTTACGCCGCGCAGGGCCGCCGCCTCCGAAATGAAGTATTCGTCGAAGGTCAGCTGCCCGTAACGGATCAGCGCCGGGGTCTCCAGCGCCAGGCCGTCCAGCGAGCCGTGGCCCTGGGTCACGATGATGCCGTATGCGCCGCTATCGTGGATGACGGCGGTGCGGCTGGGCAGGATGGTCAGTTCCTTGGCCGAGACGGCAGTTGATTTGTAGCAGATCCATTTTTCGAGGTAGCCCCCGGCGGTCATTTTGTCCTCGTCGCGGACGTTGACCGGGGCCATGAAACGGTGTTTGCCGAGTTCAGGGTCGACGTTCAGTTCCCAGTCGATGACTTCGATCAGGTAATCGAGGTCGCCGAGCTTGTCCTGCGGGCAGTTTTTCCAGAGCAGCGATTCGGAAATCAACTGATCGTCGACCAGCGACTGATACATGGCGTAAACGTCGCTGGCGACCTGCGGTTCGTAAGTGCAAAGGCTGCCGGGGGCGTGAAGCAGCCCGGGCGGCACGTCCCAGCCGGTGCCCGGCTGCAGGCGGTACGCCTTGGAGAGATTGGTGATTTTATTGTCGCCCTTCGTGAAATCGGCCAGCGCCCGGCGCACCTGCGCCTTGGTGGTGCCGGGCTCGAAACCGAAGAATGTGAATGGGAAATGGCCGCCGTGATTGTTCATCTGCGGCGGGAAATAATAGCACTCGGATTTGCCGCGTTCGCCGACGAGTGCTGCGTGTTCGTCGCGATGGTGGATGTGGTGCGGCAACGGTCCGAGATTGTCGAAAAACTTCGAGTAAACCGGGAAACAGCCATACTGTTTCCAGATGCGCTCGCCGACCAGTTCCGCGCCGAGTTCGGCCATGGCCTCGGTCAATGGGATCAGCGTGCCGTCGTCGGCGACCAGGTGGCTGATGCCCTCGTCCCTGGCGGTGAGCGGGCCGTTGTCCGCGGGCGTGGTGGAGGAGAGCCAACGCTCGTCGATGCCGCCGCGGGCGCTGCCGAGCGCATAGTAGTCGTCGTGGTGCAGTTTGATGCGCCGCCCGGGGATGCAGAACGAGCGGGGGACCCAGTTGGGGGCGAGGCGGAAAATGCCATTGCCAGCATCGAAGCTCCGGCGAATTTTGCTTATATTGGACATGGTATATTCCTCCTAGTAAATCAGTTCAAATAATGCGGCATGGTCGAGGCGTTCAATATTCAGGGTCAGCAATCCGTTCCGGTAGTTCGCCGGAATGTCATGCATATTGCGCGGTTCGGGGACCCGGACGCTGATTTCGAGGTCGATCAACGGAATATTGGGCAATTCCTCCTGATAGTTGACGATACCCAGTAAGTCGGTTTGTCCGTCCCGGCTGCGCAACAGGGTGATTTCGGCCGAATCCGGAAGATTACGCGAAGCCGTTACAAACGGCGGCGTATATTTGCGCAGTAATTCCAACCCGAACTTCTGTGGCGAATACTCCTGCCGGGCAAGTACCCCCGAATATAGGTAAACACATTTGCCCTTGCCGTAACGGTGCTCGGCCAGTCCTGCAAATGCAGTATCGAAGCCCGGCGGATTCGAGTGGATCGAGGCATATTGCACTGGATCATTGCAGGGGAAATCCGGTAGGTTTACCGTGCCTTTTACCTTGGCGTCGAAACGGGCTGTAACCAGCGGAGACACGGTATTCGCCGAAACATATTCCCCTCCGGTTTTCAGGTAGCTTACCGCGCCGGCGTCCTTGCCGGTGTAGTCTACGCCGAAAACATCGGCGAGCTGAAAGTTGCCACTGGAATTGCCGTCCGTATCATAAAGGGATGTTTCACCGGTCGCGATTAACGTGCCGCCGTTTTTGACAAATTGGCGCAACCTGTCCGCTTCATCGGCACCGAGGTAGGCGGCCCGGTTGATGATGATTGTTTTCAGCCCGGAAAAGTCCGTGGCGTGATCGTTCAGGATCGTATATGGAACGTGAAGCTTGTTCAGGATCAGCGATGTGCCCAGCATTTCATCCACAATCAGGTTATGGCGCAGCGCCATATTATTGGCTCCTTTTTCGCCGAGGTCCGCCAGTTTTATGCCATTCAAAGTGGGGTCGACACAGCTCGACATGGAAAAATAGATCCCGACTTCGGCCTGCAGTGTCGGACGATGCTTTGCAATCATCCGCCTGAACGGTTCGAGTTTCTTCACGATACCACGAAGCTGACGGTAGAACTTTTCCTCCAGCGTTCCGTCCGGATTGATCGCGTCGATAAAGAAATAAGCGCCGCCGTTCAGCAAGGTACTTACCGCATGCAGAAACAGTTCGTCTGGCGACTTGGTCGAAGTATGGTCGTGCAGGTCGGCACAGCGCGAGGTCATGAACTCGTAAGGAGGATGCCTGGTAAAAGCGGCGAATGCTTTGGCTCCGAAGCGCTGCTGGAGTTTGCCGCCATAGAAATCCCCGGACGCATAATCACAGGCATCGGCCACGCCGTAACTTTGACCGAGCAGCCAACCGTGCAACACCGGAGAAAACTGATGCGTTACCGGCATTTCCGGGCGAAGTTCCTTGATCTGGCCGGTCAGTTCGGCGGCAAACTCTGCCAAAGAACTCTCACGCCAACGCTGGAAGCGAACCCATTCCAGCGAACGCCAGTCCAGGACCGTGGGTATTTCGCCGCCGAATTTACTCCGGCAGGAATCGCACTGGCAAATCAACGGCCAGAAAGTCATATCGATGAATACCCCGCCCAGCGGATAATTCATCAATTCCCGCAGTTGGGCGCAGCAGAACGCCCGGTATTCCGGGTTGTTCGGGCAGCTGTAACGGTAACGGCCGCGGTGGTCGTATCCATCGATCGCCCGGGCCGCCCACTCCGGGTGAGTCAGTACGGATTCGTTGTGATAAATTACAGTGTAATACGCCACCGGCACCTTGCCGTGTTTCCGGAGCAGCGACACGGTTTCGCCGAATATGTCCCGCCCCTTCAGCCCCGCATGCATATGGCCCGTCCGGGTACGGTAATAACAGTTGCCATTATGATCGCAAGCATAGACCATGGCGGCCTCCACCCCGGCTAACTCGACCATGCGGACGTACTCCGCCGGATCGAAACGGCTCATATACTCCGGTTTCAGCTCGGATATGTGGTTATCGATCAGCAAACGCGAATAGCACTCATATAAAGTCTTCATATTTTTAGCACCTGACGGTTTTATTGACAGAAAACCGCTATGCCGTGCGGTTCAATCGTTCCACTGAGCCCATCGCCACCGGCAATATTCAACTGGTATTTCCGGGGATGTCCCGATGGGTTCATCAGCAGGACCAGGGTCCGTCCATCATTTCCGGACAATACTTCGTAATCGTCGCGCGGCCAATCCGGCAGTTTCACCTTTTCCGGCGTATATTTGCTGTTGCGAAAAAAGTCCTCATAATCGGCAATAATGCGGCTGACCACACTGATCGACTCAAAGCTGCGCCCATCCATAGAGTCGTAGCAATACAGCAGCAGCCCGCCATTAGCATCCGCCGCCCGTCGCAGTAAATTAGCCTTGGTTACGTAGGTGGGGCGGGTACGCAGATGAGCCTGATACGGGAAAACAATCTCGCCCAACAACAATTTCGTATCCGGTGCGGCATCTTTCGTGGCCTGAAGGTCCCGGAGAGAGCGCCCGTATCCGCAGCAGATCATGTCGATCTTGCCGTTAAGCAAGGCCCAGTCCAAACCATAAAACTCTTTGGTCCTCTGGCCTTGATAACCGCTATAAATCGAGAAGATTATTTCCGGATTCGCTTTCTTGAAGGCTGCCTGGAGCTTGACCATCAAATCCGCCTGCCGCCGGTTCATGAACGCAGTCCATTCATCCGATTTGCCGGATTTGTCATCACGCCCGAATTCCTTCATGCAGCGCGTACAATAACAGGCCAGCCCGCCGGTGGCGACATTGACTTCATAATCCACCATCACATGAGCCAATTTCTGGAAACGTACCAGCCATTTCGCGGTATATTCCTCCAGGAATGCGTTGAAATCCGGATTGCTCAGCATTTCAGTGGTACAAACATAATCAGCGCTTTTTTCTCCGTTTTGATTCACCAATGAAGCCGTCGAATGTGTTTTTAGATAATCGCTAACGTCGAAATTCCATTTTTTAAAGAAAAACAGCAATTGCACCCGAGTCATCCCTTCCGTTATGAACTCGCATTCGTTAACGCCCATTTTGACGAATTCACGCAAAATCTTATCCAACAGTGCCTGGTCGTCAAGATTCTTCAGCCAATTCCCCCACAACTGCAATTTGAACTGTTTGGGAGCTTTACCATCGATTTTCGGCAGCAGGTGAATGGTCAGTGGTCGGGGTATTTCCAAGATCGCCTCGGTTCGGCTTTCCGAATGGTAAAACATGGTGTCAGTCTTGTTCTCGCCCATCTCCGGTGCCCGGATGAATACAGACACATATTTGTGCTGCGGCTGCTTTTTATTGAAGACCAGCGGATTGTTGATTTTGATTTTATTGCGCAGGTATTTACGCTCCCCGATCGTCACCGGCAGGGTCTCCGTCGATAAATTCCAGTATTTATAGTGCCCGGACGCTCCAAGAAAGGTGTAATTTTCCGGCAGGTCCACGCAAATCGTATAATCGCCTAATGTGTATCCTTCAACCCCTTGCGGCTGAAAATAAAATTGCTGGATACCACCCCTGTTGATAAAAACACCGTCGAAATGCCAATTCGGCCACAGTGTCGTATCCTCCTGTAGCAAAACCAATTTTTCCTGCTCCGGGACAAATGAAAAATCACCAATTTTAAATTCGCCGATAAAGGGCATTTTTACTTCAAGGATATTTTTGCCACCGCCCAGAATTGCACCGCTTTGTACCGCCTGATCATTCAATTTCACCGAATTGGTGTTGTCAAATATCAGCTCGGATGCCTGTACACTCATCTGGTATTCAGGCGTAATCATCCAAGTGGCATTACCACTGCTGTTTGTCAGTTTCCATTTAAAAGTGAAATTGCCGGCTTTGTCCAGGCTGAAAGCAGACGAAGGAAATTCCTGTGCCGCTTCTCCAGCGAAAGTCACAATCGGGTGAATCTTGACACCCCGTGCAGCCAATTCAAGTCGGTTTTTGCCGGGTCGGAACTCCGGCATTTTCTGCAGTTCCACACTTGGCGCGGAAGCAGAGAAAACCATTTGGCCGAAGTCACGCAGATCATGAAAACCGGAGCGCAGGTTCTGCCATGAACTGGTTTCCCTGTGTCGTTGCTCGATCCTGCCAACCATGAATTGCCATTTGTTGTGCGGCTTCGGCTGCCCTCCCAACGCCTGAAAGGGAATTGACATTTCGGCACACCAATACCCATTTTCCTGCGTGGCCGCCGCCCTAGTGCCGGAGTTCCAGCCGGGATTGCGGACCTGCCACAGGTTCGGCGGCGTACATACGGCATCCAGCAGGGCACCCTGGCCGTTTACGACGAATTCATAGACGTTTTTCGACCCCATGGGCTGCAACAGCAAAATAACTGCATCGTCCTGGTAAATTGCCGGATCGTCATTGGCGGAAGCATTGCAACGGAATTCATGCAACAGATTGTTCACGGGATCCAGGCAAGAAGCTTCGCAGCGGAACAATACATACAGATTATTCTCGTCATAACTGAACTTTACTGTCGTTTGTTCCCTAGCAAACCGGGCCTCGTTGCGGAGAATGAACGGTGTGACGGCAATCGCTTTCCGCCAACATTCGTCGTCTGCTTTGCCGTCGATCACGGGAGTCCCGGAGCGTCCTACCGTGAACATTCCGTCGGCCAGCAGGAGCGAAAAAGTCAAATATGTGATCAGGAAAATTATTCTTTTCATTCTTTACCTCAATTGATATCGCATTGACTGCGATCGACATGACAGGGCAACCAATCCATGCTGGTTTGGTCCCGGTAATAGTAATAAATTTTGCACTTCCGTCGAAATTGCCCTTCCGTAATCGGTTCCACATGACCATCCATAAAGCCAGCGTTCAACGAGGCATTGTTGCCATGGCGGCATTCAGCCGGATAGCTCGTCCCCGCTGTGCCCAAGACTGAATATATCAAGACACGCAGCCCCACCGTATAGGAATGATAGTTGTTGATGTTAAGCAAGGCCTTGACGCGCAAATGTGGTGCCGACTCCAAAAAGCTTGCCATCCGACTTGGTTGAGCCAAATATGACGATGACATTTTTATTGCCTGGCTCGGAGTTGTGATCCCATACATATAAGGAATTCCGTAGTTCAAATTGCTGCTGTCAAAACTCCAAAAGGGTGATGAGGTGCATCTGGTTATGGTTTTCTTTATGTATCCGTTGTTTACAAATTGCGCATACCAGAATTTGTCTATGTAGAATCCATAGTCTCCTGTCCCATAGGCGCCGGGAACCCATTGATCATATTCATCCATATACATGGTCGTGCCCAGGTTCATCTGCTTGATATTGCTAAGGCATGAAATTGCTCTGGCCCGGTCTCTGGTCGCGTTCAAAGCCGGCAGCAGCATAGCGGCGAGTATCGCAATAATTGCGATAACTACAAGAAGTTCGATAAGCGTAAAAATGCTTTTCCTCATTGCTTATTCTCCTGAATAAGATTTTATAGTTGATACTTCTCTGAATTTGGAACCGGGCCGGTAGAGCCCCCGATCGACAATTCGACCTCCGACAAAATCTGACCGGGCGTAAGCTCCTTACCCTTGGCCAGTTCCAAAGCCTTTTTGGATACATTGTGAACAGTCTTTTCCCAGCCTATATCAATCGTCGTTAACGGCGGCTGTATATATTCAACAAAATTTACTTTGTCAAAACCAATGACACTGAGGTCTTGAGGAATTTTCAAGTTGCATTCGGCAGCGGCCCGGTAAATCCCCGGAGAGTTATAGTCGTTGCCGATGATGGCTGTCGGCCGGAGGGAGGGCGGTTGTTTCAGCAGGCTCATGGCCGCTTCGTAACCCTGCAACGCATTGAAGCCGCCGAAACAAACCAATCTGCCGTGAGTCGGCAACGCTTTCTCCCGCATAACGCTATAATAGGTCTCAATACGTTCCTCCTGGTCGTGCATGTAACAACCTTCGTAGCCTTGGGCATGCATAAACGCAATTCGTTGATGCCCCAGTTCATGCAGATGCTCTATCGCCAGCCGGATGGCGCGTACGTTATCGATCATATAGGATAAAAAGTTCTCGTCGATCATATTGGGATGCAGCAAGATGGTTGGAATGCCTAGGTCCTGCAATACGTACGGAAAAGATACTTTTTGGCAATCCTGCAGGATCAATACATCGGGGGCATTGCGGATAATCCGATTCCGGAATTCGTCGATATTGCCTAAATCTTCATAAATCAGGAAATTAGTGAAACATCCGAGATCGGAAAGTGTCCTGGAAAATGATTCCGTCACCTTGCTGTAAAATGGATTATTGACCGCATGCTTAACACAAAAAAAGCAAATATCAACCTGCCAGTTTTTGTCCTGCTTCGGCTGTGGGCGGCTATGGAAATACCCTTTGCCGTTGACCCGTGCTAGAAGTCCCTGCGCTTCCAGATTACGCAGACTTTTCTCCAATGTGCCCTGACTGATTTGAAATTCTTTCATCAGATGGCGGATAGGAGGCAACTTGCCGCCCTCCGGCTGAGTCCGCAAAAACTGCTCCAGCTTATCACTGATTATTTCGTGGCGGTTTTTTGTCAGATCCGTTTCAATCATAAACCTTGCATTCCTCTGTATCTCTACGTAATAATACATGGCTTTTCCGGATTTGTCAATAGTCAAACATTCAATAAGATGAAAAAAAATAAAAATTTCACAATTTCCCGGAATAAATCGGAATTTTTAAATCCTCCCGTTTAATGGCGGGGTATTATCGGGCGAAGCGCGCCTCGGACGTCGAAATATCTATCATCCCTACAGCCGGTTGCCATCGCGATGGATGCCTGCCTAAGCATATTCATCATTCGTTATTACAAACTTCAGGTTTTATATTTCCGGCAGGAAAAATGAAACCTTTTTGAACTGACGG
>JBEBXH010000043.1:0-50968 GCA_040391785.1 Victivallis vadensis | reverse complement strand
TCCGAATTCGCGTTTTTCCCACTGCCAGCGACTCCAGTCCAACATGCTCGGATCATGCGGATTCGACATATCGGTACCGGCATTGGTAATGCTGAAAGTGCTGGCGCCCATTGCGGCAATCGAGGCCGTGTAAAACTCGGTGCCATAATCCGGATCAACAAAGTAACCCTTGATCGGCAACGGTCCCGTACCCTGATCCCATCTGCCATTTATCCAGAGGTTATAAACCGCGTTATCCTGCTTGAAGTTACCGCCATTCAACGACCTATCCCATTCCAGGCTGACATCGAACTTGCCTGCGCCCTGAATGTTCCAGGTACCCTTGACCGTGTCTTCCAGACTGCCGCGGATCGGATCCTTGCCGTTGGTGATCGAATTCTTGAATCCGACGCCATAAGCCGTACCGACATCGAGGCCCTTGGTCAAAATCACTCTGGTGGCACCTTCTGTACTGCCGACCCAGAACTCCAGGCCATCCACTCCGGCCTGGGCAATCTGCTTCAGCATGGCGTTGTCGCCGGTGACGAAATAATGCTTCCGGTCGGCATTATAGATGCCGCCATCGTTATCTCCGGTCACCATCAGCGAATAGCCGTCATTGATCTTGAACAACACCGCTCTGCCGTCCTTATAGAGATCCCCGGTGAAGGTGAATTCATCAACCGTCAGATCGCCATTGAGAATAGCCATTTGCTCGACATTGTTCATTTCAAGCGCGGTAATGTGAGTTTTGCCGTTCACATTCAGAATCTGCTGGGTGGTACCGTCAAGCGACAGCGTATGGGTGGTAAACCCGGCGTTGCCGCCCATGTTCAGACTGCCCATCAGACTGGTGTTGCCATTGGCGTTCAAGATATTGGCATTGTTGATATTCAAGTTGTTGCCGACCGTCAACTGGCCGCCGACCGTGGTAGTGCCGGAAGCGCCATTCAGGTTGAAGTTACCGCCGACATTCAGCTCGCGGCCGACATTCGAATTGCCGGTACCGTTCAAGCTGAGATCGCCCTTGACATCCACAAAACCGTTGACGACATTCAACACACCATTGTTGATGGTCAGGTTCTTGACACCGTCGATGTTGTTGGTGACATTCAAGCCGCCGCTCACCGTCAGCGAACCATCCATAAGGACGTTCGCGACATTGACCGTGCTTCCCGCACTCAAGCTCAGATCGGCGCCGTTGGTACCGTTAATGCTGCCGTTGGTGCCGAAGTTGATAGCGCCGGCGGCGCTGATCGCACTGTCGCTGGTGACATTGATGCCGTTGGAGAAGCTAACATTCTGTCCGGCATTGATCGTGCCCGCCAAGTCAATGGCTGAACCACCGGTTATAAATGCCGCATTGCCAGCGACGCTTATATCCCGGGCATTGATTACCACAGTGTCGCCCTTAACAGTCAGGTCATTGACACCAGTTACCGAACCGATCTGGGCCATGTCTGCGGCATCGACTGTGAAGTTATGTCCATCAGCGGTAACCGTACCGCCGATTATGACAGAACCCCGAGTCGATTGAACAGTGACGCCTGCTTCCGGACCTTTAACCCGGATATTGTTCACCTTGAAATCATCCCGGATCAGGAAATTCTTATCCAAGACGAAGTCACCCGTATTATTGATGGACAATTTGATGTCGTCACGATCGAAGTTATTGTCTCCCTCAGAGATCACATCGTGCCCTTCGATATACAGTGTTCCCTTGAAAACATCAAGACTGCGGTTATCCTTCATATTGAGATTATTCATCGTCACATCGCTGGAGGTAATAACTCCGAAGGTACCACCGTTATTATTGATGCTGGTCAGGTTGAATGTATTGTTGCCAGTCACACCCAGCGATACATTGGCACTGCCGACATTGTAACGAAGCTCGGTCGGAGCATCAGCGATAGTGATCGCAGCCGTGACCGTCTCGCCATCTTTCAGGAAATGATTGATGGTATTTATGTCGCTCAGCGCGTTGATCGCCTTCACATTCAGCGAACTGATGCTCTGAGTAGCGGTACCCAGTTCATAAGCACTCAGGTTCAGAGCCTCGCCGCTGATATTGGTGCCGGTGGCGCCAACCATCTGGCCATTGGTCAGGTTGAGGTTACCGCTGCCGGCATTGACGTTCACAGAGCCGCCGGTCGACTTGACATTGTTGACGATGCTGATGCCGTTGCCGGTAAGGGCGATATTGCCGCCCGCATTCACGCCGCCCGCATTCACTGCAATACCGTTGGTACCAGTGATGTTGACTGCGCCGCCGGCGGTCACGCCGCTGCCGACCGTCACACTGCTGCCGGTCATGGTCACGTTGCCGCTGCCGGCAGAGACATTGCCGCTCAGCGAAATGTCGGTGCTGCCGGTGAGCGAGACACTGCCGCCGGCATTGACACTACCGAGCGATGTGGTGCCGGTAAGCCCGTTCGCCGTGATATTGCCGCTCGCCTTGAGGCTGCCGCCGCCGGTAAGGGTGTGGGCCACGGAAATGCTGCCGGCATCGGCAGTCACGGTCTTGTCGCCGTCAACAGTCATATTACCGCCGACCGTCAGGCTGCCACTCTGGATCACCAGATTGGCACCAGCCTTCATATCATGGACAACATCGATCTTGCCGGTGCTGAATTTGTTGCCGCCGCTGAGGGTCAGCGTACCGTACTTGGTACCGTCCTTGGCAGTGAGTACCTGCTGTCCGTCGTCCTTGGCGTTGTATTCGACGAAGGAAGAAGCCGATACCGAAGCCAGTGATATCACATAACCAGCCGCCGACAGATTATTCAGGACCAGCGTCGAGATGCCGCCGACATCGAAGTTGGCATTCACCAAATCGCTGTTGACAGTCAGTACGATATCATCACCCCAGGTATTGACACCGTCGGTCCAGTACAGCGCGACCTTGTTCTCATTGGCGACAAACCATTCGCTAGTCACGGTGTAGTTATCGTCGAAGACAAAGATCTTGCCCTCGCCCAGGAAACTGAAGTCTTCTGAAGGATTGAGATCCCTGAAGCGGCCAAGCGATGTATCGTAGATCTGCCAATTCTCTCTAATGTTGAGACCATCTTCGCCGCCGACGTACAGATAGACGTCCTTGTAGACCGGTTCCGGGTTCATTTCGTAGGCACCGGCAGTAGCGTTTTGACGCGGACGGCCCTGTCCGGTCTGGTCGTATTCGACATCGCCGGAATCGGGGACGAAGCCCTTCGCGGGACTGTTTTCGGACATCATCACCACCCAGGTGAAACGATCTTCGCCGTCGATATCGACTTTGGTCATATAACCGTCGAGCCAGCTGTAATCGCTATCGGCCTCCAGGATATAATTCTTGTCCGGATTAATACCGCTCAGGTTAGTAACCCCGATCACGTTTCCGGTGAAAGAATTCAGTGTGTAGTTGGCTGCCGCGTAAATTTCATCCAGCACGCCATTGCCCTTATTACCGGCAATCAAGGAGTTGGTAACATACAAATTGGCATAACGCTCAAGGTAGAGACCTCCGCCAGTGCCGGCTCCGGCCGTGTTATTGGCCAGCGTGACGAAATTCATTGTCACATTGCCGTTGATGGTACTGAAATAGATACCGCCGCCGTACAAACTGGCATTGTTGTTGGAGATCGTGGTATTGAGCATATCGATGTTACCGGATCCCATGAATATGGCACCGCCGCGTGTGGCATTGACCATATTCAGATCCACTGTATTGCCGATGGCAACTCCGTCGAGAATCAAGGCAGTTCCCCGGAAATAAATGCTGCCGCCATCCACTGCCGCCTTGTTATCGGTCAACACGGTATTGGTGATCTTGCTCTGGCCGCCGGCCAGGAACAAGGCACCGCCGTTGCCGCTGATAGCGGTGGCATTGGTAAAGCTCGAGTTGTTGATGGTCACGCCAACACCGTTGGAGATATACACCGCACCACCACTGATGGCCGATGTATTATTGGTCACCAACTGATTGGCGATCATTTCACCCGCGTTGACGAAGATGGCACCGCCAAGCCCGGCAGCACTGGTATCGCTGATGCTGACATTGTCCACGGTCAATTTACCGGATACGAAGACCGCACCGCCATCTCCCCCGGCCGTACTGTTCTTAATGCTCATATCAATGAGCGTCAGGTTGCCGCTGGTCAGGATGGCGCCGCCATTGCCGTCGCCGGAGGTGGTATTGATAATATTGAAGCCCTTTAAGGTCACTTCAAGCACGGAGGAAGAAGGAACGTCCGCACCCGAATCATCGATGATGAAAGCCCGCGAATTATTGCCGCCATCCACGATCAGGCGCAGATCTCCACCGTTGGGATCGTAAGCCGTAACGGTAATGCTGTTGAAGATCTGGAGAGCTCCGGCATCTTCCGCCAGCGTGAAGGTTTCGCTGCCTTCGATGATCTTGATCTTGACAGTCGCGCCTTCATCAGCCAGGTACAACGCATTACGCAGGTTATAGTTCCAGCCATTACGGCCGATTTCCACCACGCCGTCTTTGACGTAGAAACCGTAATCATAAGTGATACCGGTGTTGGTCAGTGCCTTGTCGATCTGAGAGCTTTCGGCTTCGACATAAGTCAGAAGTTCATAAGCACCGATCGTGGAACGCTGCTGACCGGTTGTCAAATCGGAGGTCAGACCGCGCTGGTCGTACTGGGCATCGGCCGTATAGTGGCCGTAGCCGATGGCCACGCTGCCGGCGCCCAGGCGGTAGTTCTGCGTCATACCGCCGTTGTACTTGAGATTGTCACGCGAAGCCATGTTCAGCGAGGTTACGATACCGGTATTGATGTCACCCAGAATGTTCCTTAAATAACCGGATTCAATCTGGAACGAGGATATCGCATAACCGTTCTGATAACCGATGATATTGTTCCCGCCGTTCAGCGTACCGGAAGAACTCCAGTAGAAGTCTTTCCGCTGCGGCGAAGTTATATCTTTGGTCATATTGTTGGCAATGATATTGTTGCGTAGCGTGAGATTGCCGCCGGTAATAAACATGGCATAGCTGGACGGCTCGCCGGCGTAGTAGATGGTAACATCATTATAGGCGACGGTATTGCCAACCATCAGCACATTGCCGCTAACCATATAGAACGCAGCACCGTCATCGTCACGTATATCGCCAGGGCCGCCTTCTCTGGTAACCTGATTCTGAGTAATGGTCGACGCGTAGATTTTGGCCGTTCCGCCAGCCATATAGAGACCACCGCCTTTACCAGTGTTCAAACCACGACTGTCAGTGGTTGAAGCGCCAAACCCCTTGGCTGTATTGCCAATGATAGCCGAACGGTAGATTTCCATATATCCGGCATTGTAAATCGCACCGCCGAAGCCAACGGTCGTGCAATTATGGATATCGATACCTTCCGCCATATTGTTGATCAGCGTAGTGTCGTACATATACAACTCGGCAATGCTCGAGTTATAAATGGCACCGCCGAAACCGGAGCTGCTGGCAACATCAGCAGTCGATCCGCTGTTGGTTGCGAGCGAATCCTTGATCACCACGTTGTTCAGGATCAGAACCGCGTCGTTTATAATCGCTCCGCCCTTGCCGTAGAAGGACTCGTGAAGAGAGGCAGTACCATCGCGCTTGCCGTTCTGCAGGGTCAAATTGTTCAACGCGGCGTTGGCTGTCCAGCTCCATCCATTATCACGCGAGTAGTCGCTTTCCGAAACAATGTAGAACAACCGGCTGGTATCATTTCCATCAATGATGATCCGGTTCGCACTGTCCTGTGCCTGGAACGTATTGTCAGCCCGGAACTCGCTCCAACCCTTGAAATCATTGACCATGCCGATGGCGACATCCTTGTGAATTTCAATATGTCCGGCAGAGAGAACGAAGGTGGTATTGCCGTCTTCGAAGAGTTTGTCGGCAAACTTCACATAACGATCGCCGTCGATGATGAAACGGTTGCTCGAATTATTCGAATCCGCGGTGTTCAGATAGTTTCCATCCTTGTCGATAATCTTGGCAATCGGATTGCCGTTCTCATCCACATAGTTGGTGTTATCGACGATCGTATAGCTGTCGATCCAGTAAATCGCATCGCGCAACGAAACGCCGATCACATCGCCGCCGTATCCGGTCAGGTTGGCATCGATCGAATGCCAGTAGCTGCCTTCCGGAATCAGGTACCAGTCCGGATTGACCTTGTTGTCTTCGTTGGAGGTGACCACCATGTAGAAGTTGGGTTCAAACGCCCCCATACCGACCGTCATGCCGCCGACCTTGTTGATTTCCGAAGCGGAGGCTTCATCATAGGTTACTTTTCCGTCCGCCACCGTGACTTTGTACCATCCGGTTGACGATTCGGCATCCGGGCGATAGAAGACATAGGAAACCTTGACTTCGGTACCGGATACTTCAAACGCCAGATCGCTGTTGAGAGTACCACTGTACTGACCGTTAATCTCGACCGTCCATTGTCCATCGACCTTGCGGTAAGTAACCCCGCTCATTTTGGTCCCTTCGATTACATCGCCAGTCACAGCTTCCCAATTGACGAACTCAAGCGAACGGCTGTTTCTGGTAACCAGCCACATCGTGCCCTTGTCAAAGTAATAAAGGGTTTCGAGGATCGAAACGCCACTGCGCATATTGCCGCGCTGGTCGTAGATCACAGTACCATCGACACTGCCCGCATAAGTTTCCTGCCCATTGAAGTAATAATGGGACGCGATGCTGTCGCGGGACTCCAGCGCCAGAGTTCTGGTCAGGGAGTTCCCCTGATAATTCATATTATTGCTGAGATACAGGTTATCCTTGATGAACTCATTGGTGACCGTAGTACTGCCGATGATATTGCCGTTGGCATCGCGCACGACGGCGCTCTGACCGCTCAACGCGTTCCAGCGGTAAGCTTCGATCTTGCCGGTGGCAGTGCTGAACAGAGTGCCCGAATTGCTCAGCGAATAAACTTCGCTACGGTAGAAGATGTTGTTGTTGCTCTTCACCACCTTCACGCCGCTGCCCAGTACGATCGGGGTGCCATGCTCTTCATAGAAGATGCTGTTGGCAACCGTCAAACTGCCGCTGTTGTAATACAACGCGCTGGCGGCACTGTTCATGTCCAGATAAGACTTGCTGATCTGGTTGTAGCCGAAGGTGACGAAGTTCAGGGTCAGTCCTTCGCTGAGGGTGTTGATATACAGAGCCCCGCCGAAGTTTTCCCCGAATGTCGAACTGATGAATTCTGCCGAAATCGCCCGTTCGATGTACATACCGGCGCCATCAAGGGCGCTGTTGGCATCGAATCCCGAATTTTCCACCAGAATCCTGGCATTGACAGCATCGATATAGAACGCGCCGCCATTAATGGTGTTGTCAACCACCCAGCCATAGTAACCGCCGGCATAATTGCTGTAGGCGTCGATTTCGACCAGATGGATTGATTCAGTATTGCCGATGATATAGATGCCGCCGCCTTCAGCAGTGGTAGACGTATTGTTGCCGAGCTGAACGTTGCGCATGTAAATATCGGAAACATCCTCGAAGTAGATACCGCCGCCATGGATGTCCGCATCGTTGTCGATAATTGTGATATTGCCCTGGAACCCCTTTTCGATGTCATTGAAATAGGCTTTGTTGATGTTATAGAGGTACATGGCGCCGCCGGACTCACCGTCTATACTCCACAAAGGACGCAGAGTTGAATTGTATGCGAACATCGAGTTTTGCCCGATATCCACTCTGTCGACGTTGTCAATATAGAGCCCGCCACCGTTTACGGCATGGTTATCATAGAAAGCAACCTGGTGCATAGTGACCGTGGTATATTTCTTGTCGCCGCTGACATACAAACCGCCGCCGCGGCCGCCTTGACTGTAGTTGGAGTAGAAATCGACGCTTTCAGAAATCCTTTCGGCGTAAATTTCCACTTCGCTGGGACGCAGCAGATAAACCCCACCGCCGTCGCCGGTCAAAGCATCGTTGTCAAAAATATAGGTTTTTTTCTTGACCGTGCTGTCAGCCGTATACAAAGTCACCTTCACATTATCCTGAGCATAAATAGCACCGCCGCTGGCAAATGCCATGTTATAACGCATGAACGTATCGGTAATATTCAGTGAACCTCCGTTCATATAAATGCCACCGCCATCGTTGCGGGCACCATTATAATCAAAAGTGCTCATGTTAAATTTGACCGTATCATCCTGTGTAAGATCCTTGGCATAGACAGCGCCGCCATTTATGGACGCACTGTTGCCGATCATATAAACATCGGACGCATCCAGGGAATTACTGTCAAGATAGATACCGCCGCCGTCTTCCGCACGGTTGTAACGGAAATACAGGGCTTTGCCCGCTGCAGGAGTATCACGCCCGGTCGCCCCCTTCAGCGTCAGCAAGCCAGAACTGTAAATCGCACCGCCGGTAAAGCCGGCGCTGTTAAAGGCGAAGATGGTATTGAGCAAACCGCGATTGCCGTTGGCAATGATTTCCAGGGTGCCGTTGTTATAAATCGCACCGCCGGAAGACAAGGCAAACGAATGCGCCCCGCTGACATTGGTCAGCGTCATGGTACCGGTGTTGAAAATCAAACCGCCGTTACCGCCGGAGATCATGCCGAAATCCGAACTGGCCGACATCGATACCCCGTTATACAAATAGGCATCCGACAGATTGAAGGTCTTGCCGGTATTGTTGCTGAACACGCGCCCATAGTATTCGGCATCGATGAACAGCTGCTTGGCGCGAACCCGGTTGGTACCTTCCGTGGCATCCACTTGAATCGTAATGTTCTTGGTAATATTGATGTTGCTTTCCTTGACCCGGACCGCGAACATGGTGAGAACATCTCCCGCTTTGGCATCGTTTATCGCTTCCTGAATACTGTTGTAGTAGACGCCGTCGTTATAGATATAAGTACCCCCAGCCTCGTACGCACCGATATCGCGCCATTCGTTTATGCCATAGCCGCGCTGGTCATACAAGCCGCTGACATTCATCTTGTCCTTGGCAAAGCTGTCCCATGCCAATTCAATGGTTTGGCTCCAACCGCCCAGGTCGGCAAGCATTCCAGTGTGATACAGATCTTCGACTCTGAAATAATTCACGATTTCCGGATATTGGGCTTTGCTATTATCCTTTATTGCAAAATACTGCTTCGGGTCAACGTCCTCATATTCACGGCGACCGTTCTGGCTTTCAATGATATTATTGCGCCCGGCCGCTGTTATACCATCAATGGAGCCTGCATAATAGTCATAACCTCCGGTATAATAGGAAGTATTATAGGCGGTCGAACGGTTCTTGGCAATGATCGATGCATTGGAAGTGATGGCGGCATTATTCATGATAGCGCCGCCATTGCGGTTAGCGGTGTTGAAGCTGACCGTTGAATAATTCATCGTCAATGAGCCTTTTTC
The DNA here is from genome assembly GCA_040391785.1 of Victivallis vadensis. GTDB lineage: Bacteria > Verrucomicrobiota > Lentisphaeria > Victivallales > Victivallaceae > UBA5239. The sequence continues at coordinate 41,617 of JBEBXH010000043.1, read as the reverse complement.
ACTGCCCGATACGGCAATTATGATGGCGCCGCCATCTTCCAGGGCCGTATTGTAGACCAGGGTCGAGGTATTGATGGTCACGGCTTGCCCTGCAAAAATGGCGCCGCCGCTGCCCATTGCGATATTATAGGCAAATGTCGAATTCGAAATATCAACCGTGAACCCTGCAATCGTATGGTTCTTGGTATCCACGAAAATCGCTCCGCCGTCCCCGAATGCCACGTTGTTGATGAACTGGGAATCGGTGATGACGATTTTACCGACCGCTTCCTTGACCGCGCCGCTGCCATTGAACGACATTGCCGCACCGTTCCAGGCGATACCGTCTGCAAACGTAATCCGGTCAAACGTCAGGGTACCGAAAACCCCGACCACACTGGTACCGCTCATATAACTGCTGGCACTGACCGTCAGGAGCTTGCCCATCTTTCCGCCGCTGAGCACCGTGCCGCCTTCGGCATGTCCGTACATATTGATATTCAACGAACGCAACGGAGCTGTATCTGAAGTGGTTTTCGTCCACATCGACAGGTTGACATCATAGGACAGAACCCTGGAATTGACGAATACAAAAGCCGCTTCGCCTTCGACCGTCCCGCTGGCAAGGTAACTGTTCAACTGGTTCAGGTCATAAATCCCCTGAGAATACTGGTTGGTATCATTCACATACTTGTAATAAAGCGTCCCGATATACCCCTGGTATTCGAAAGCCCCCAGATCGCGATGTCCATTGACCAAATAACCGCGTGCGTCGTGCTCCAAAGCGCCGGAAGTCACGCCGCTGTTGTATGAACTCAGAGCAAAATCTTCCGACAAAGCCAGGGTTCTCACCCAACCGCCGTAGTCCTTAAGGTGCTTGCTTGAGAAAATTTTACTTCTGATACTGGTATCATTAATGTCATATTCGGAAGAAAGCGAGTTGAATATCAGCAAATCGCTATCGGCAATATTCGGATTGTACCAGGTATTCATGCCCAAATATTGAGCATTGTGATTATAGACAATCAAGCTGTTAGACATATGGAAGGCCCCGGAGTCGAATGCCAGGCCGTAGCCGGTGTCACCACTTGCCCACGACTCGTTGTAAGCCACCGTGACGTTCGTCAACACCCAGTTGCCGCTGCCGAAAATACCGGAGCCGTTACCGGTCAAGGTGATATTATTAGCCACGGTCAGGTTGTTGGCCGTGAACTTGGTACCGATCATATACAACCCACCGCCATTACCGACGCTGTAGTTGAAATCAACCGTCACATTGGTCATACTGACGGTACTGTCGTTGCTGCTGTACAAACCGCCGCCCATGCCGCCGGCCTGATTTTCACTGATGGTCACATTGTTCATTTCCAGCAGGCCCTTGCCTGCGTTGTAAATTGCTCCGCCGTTCTGAGTCGCCCAGTTATCACTGAAGACGGTACGGTAAATCACCATATTGCCGGCATTGTACAAGGCACCGCCATTGGTCGCCGCTCCGCCGCGCAACTCCATCTCGTTGAGAACCAGGTTTTCATAATTCTGAATCAAACCGCCGTTGCCACGGATCTGACCATGGCCCCACAGCGACATTCCCTGCAGCGACACCAGAATCTTCGACGCATCATTGCCGTCATTGACGACGAAAGTAACTACGGCTTGTCCACCGTTTTTGCCGCTGACATTGTCTATTACAGTATTGCCTTCGCCATGGCCGACGATCATAATATCTTTCTTGATCTCGATCGTTCCGTTAACCAGGATTCTGGTATTCATCAGCTCGATGGTTTCACCGGCCCGGGCATTATCGATCGCTTCCTGAATACTGGTGTAGAAATTCAGTTTGTCTTCGGGACGGGTCTGGTTGAATGCCACATAACCCTTGAATTCATAAGCGCCATAGTCGCGGCCGCCGTTCACCATGTAACCGCGGGCATCGAATTTACTTGCTCCTGTATCGTTATAGCCTTCGATCGCCTGCTTCAGCGCCAGGGTATTGACCCAGCCGCCATGGTCGCCGTAATCGACGGTACTGGCCGTATTGCCGCCGAAAGCATCAGTCAGCAATATAAAACCGCTGTTTTCATCCAGGATGGCATATTGACTGTTGTATTGCGAGATCACATTGGTCACAATAATGTAATCAGCATTGGCCGGCTTGTAAAAACTGCCATAACCATTGAATGCAACCGTTGCATTTTCCAGAGTAGCCTGTCCGTAGACAGTACCATTGGTATCCTGCAAACCATTGATAAATCCATAACCGGCATTGCCGAATATCGTCAGGTTATAACCATAGAAACTGCCGCCGTTGACAATACCGTGGTCATTATTCAGACTAACCGTACCGTTCATGATAATCATCGAAGAGTTGACGCCATTGTAAATAGCTCCGTAACCTCCAGAACCTCCGTTGCCACCTTCCACGGTCAGGTTCTCCAGCTTGATCGCGCCAGGAGAAATCGTGGTTACAGTCGTAACTTTACCGTCGGAGCCGGTAGTGGAGGTCGTAACAGCCTGTCCATCTTCGTTGAGAATAGCACTGCCGACATAGGCCTGATTATTGTAGAACCATACTTTATTACCATAGACGGAGCCGCCGGCCGCATTGTATAAACCGCCGCCGCCGAAACTCGTACTGGTATTGCCAATGCCCATATTCTGGATAATCATATCTTCCATGATCAGGCTGCCATAGTTCAAAATACCGCCGCCAAAACTGTTGCTCAGGGTCATGCCGCTGAGTTCCACGCCGACATTTTCCACGATGGTAATCAACCGGCCGCCGCTGAGCTTGGAACCGTCGATAATCACTTTCCCGGAGCCTGGCCCTTCGATCACCAGGTCATCGGTAATCTTCAGCCCGGTATTTTCCAATACAATCGTATTGCTTGCGCTGTCGAAATCCGTGGCAAAGGTGATTTTCTGCAGGCCATCCATAACATTGGAATACTCGACCGCGAAACGCAACGTGCCGATCCGGTCCGCTATACCGCCGCTATCCGGATCGATATAGTAACTGTAGTCCTTGTTATTGACGACCACCAACGGCTCATCACCATCCTTGACAATGGTCTTGATATCGACAATACCGACCCGGTAGGTCGCTGAACCGCTGATCTGCATCCAGCCGTCAACCGCATACCAGTTGGGCATCCTATTCCAGCCGCTATACATGGCTTTGAAATAATCGCTGTAATTAGCGCCGCCCGCGTTGGTATCGGTAACGTTGAACGACAAATTGGAACCGCTATAGCTGAGAATGAAATCCTGCTTGATGAAGGTTTCCGGATTGATCGAGGCATTGGTCCCCAATTTCCCGACACGCAAGCTCATGGTTATGTCGGAGCTGGAGCCGTTCTGGAACCACATATCATTCCAATAGCTCGAAGTCTGATTGCCACTGCCGCCGGTAACCGTATCGGACGAGCCGGCTTTAATTGTGAAAATCAGCCTGCCGCCGGTAGTCCCTGTTCCAGTGTCGTTGAAGATAAAATACTGGTTGTCACGACCACTGTCGCCATTAATAGATCCGGTGGTGGCATCGATCTCAAGACTCCAGCCCTGAATCAACAACGAAGCGTTATTCGCAAACGTGAAAGCATTTAACACCGTCGTAGTCTTGTTATTGGCGAGCAGCTTGTTGGCATTGGAAATCTTCAGATTGTAATAATCCAGATTGTTCACGACCTGCCAGGCGGTATCGCTGTTGAAATGCATGGTACCATTGCCGGCAGAGAAGTTCAACGACTTTCCTTCCGGCGTAGTCAGATTGCCGCCGAGCTGCAGCTCGCCGTTTCCAACAAAAGTCAGCCTTGCAGGGCCGGCAACACCATTAATGGTAATACCGTTGACCGTCAGATTTCCGGTAACGACACCAAAGACACCGCTAGTGCCGAGGATGTGGAGTTCGCCGACCGAGAAATTACCGTCATAGGTCTTGGTTCTGGAATCGGCAAACTCAAATACCAAATGAGCATTGGTGTTCTTTTCTGTGCTGGTATCAATCCAGTCGTCAATGTTCTGGTCTATATTGCCGCCATAAGTGATAATGGCGCCCTTTTCGAATTGCACTTCCATAAGGCCACGCCCAATCGCATTACCGTTGGCATCGGCACCGGCCAGATACAATCTGCCGTTGGTTTCGATAAACAACTTCTCAAGCCGGTTCGAGCCCAGACCGCCTGTGGATGACATATACTGATCCGTCCAGAAAGTGGAGCCGTTCCGGATGACAAGCCGATTTAGAATATTTCCGCCATTGGTCCAACTCTTGGTCCCGCCACCAGCCGCTTCCAAAGTCTGATAGTCCAGGGCGGTAATAGTTTGAGGACCGGCGCCATCATAAATCACCGTGGAATTGGCATTGCCGAACCAGACATTCCCTCTGGCGACATTTAATGCTCCCTGAACCCTGAGCGTACTGGCATCTGACATCGTCAACCGCGTCAAGGTTATATTCTTACCGCTGAAGAGACCGCCGTTTACAATACGCAATTGCCCGTTGATCGCAGCATCTCCTGTTACGATCAACTCTGCGGTTCCACCGGTCGAAGTGGTGATGTTGGTACCAACGCCCACATTTCCCGCGCCCGTACCAGCGGTATTGACATTCAGGTTGCCGGTGATTTTGACGGTGATCGTAAGATCTTTGCCATCGCCATCCGGCGTACCATCTTTCGAAGCCAGCACATACAGATTGTTGCCTACGTTAACACTACCAGCCGCCGTACGAGTACCGCTACCGATGAATTCCAGGTTCCAATAATCCACCGCAGCCACAGTCTGGTCCCCGCCGACACGGTTATATACGATGGTGCTTTTCCCAACGACAATACTGTCGACTTTCAGCCCTTCTTGACCGGATATTTCCAAACGCCCGGTACTGTCAAAGAAAAGATTATCTTCCTTAAAGACCAGTTTGCTGGTTGCACCGGTTCCTTCGACCGATATCGCGGTAATCGTCACATTGCCAATCCGGAACTCATTCTCGAATTTCAAGGCTCCAGTAGTCTTGACGCCGCTACCGGTCGCCACCAGGTTGTAATAAGCATTGCTCAGATTGGCGATATTCTGATTGGCTCCATTGTAAACCACAGTTCCGGTTCCGGCACTGAAATTATTGCCCACCGTCAAAACGATTCCCGCCGCATTCAGGTACAGAATACCGCCGGAAGCTGCTTCAAACGTCAGGTCTTCTCCTACCTCTACGCTCGTTGCATTCACCGACACCCCATCGTTGATGGCAAAATTATTCGCCACCTCCAAGGCGGATGTCGCATTTTTGGTTCCGCTCCCTTCCACTATCAGGTTATAATATTCGACCGCATTGCCGTTCCGCAGGGTCATTATCAACTGATTGCTCCCATCGTATACTACCGTACCGTTACCAATCTCCAATGTATTTGCCACCACCCATGGACTGGTCGCTCCGCTTCCACCGGATAATTCCAGAACACCGTTACTCAAGCTGCTATCAGCTCTGTTCATGAAATATACGTTTCTCGCGTTTACGGTAACAGCATCGACCGTATTACTGTCCCCAATCCAAAGGTCATTGACAACCATATCTCCGACAATCAAGGTCGTATCACTTCCAGCCAATATCAGATTATAATAATTACCGCTGCCAATTGACACAGTCTGATTAATACCATTCAAAATAATAGTACCGGTTGCGGCAGTCAATACTCCGCTTACCGTTAAATCTCCGCCCACAATCAAAGTCTCGGAACCGCCGAAAATCAAATCCGTTGTAGTTAAAGCACCAGTAATACTCCAGTCGGCATTGAGGCTAATATCATTGGCAGCCTCGACACTGCCGATCGTGGCTTTGGCAGAACCGTTCAGCACCAGATTATAGTAATCGTCGCGATCCGCAACATTCTGAGTTCCGGTACCGGTGTAATTAAAAATAATCGTATGTTCAGCATTATTCTGCCTGATAATATCCCCAGCAACCACCAAAGAATCACCGTTGCTGTCGATGCCGTTCAAAGTCAAAGACAAATCATTGCTGAAAGTCAAGTCGCCGGTCAAAACCAATGCTTCATTGACAACCTTGTTATTCCCTTCCAAGCGAATATTACCATAGAGGATATTTCCCGTCAAAATAGTCTGGGTAGTCAAAGGATCCGAACCGTTATAAACAATAGTGATCCCCGTAGCATCGAAAATGCTGGGGCTCAGTCCGGCAACATCAAATACACCTGCCACCATTAATTCGCCGCTTCCGACTCCAACTTTATCCCCGCCGGATAAGACCAGATTATAATACTGCGCGGCAAGAACCAACTGGCCGTCATTCGTATCGGCATAATGAACCGTTCCCCTGGAGTATCCATGGTAAACATCCTGATCGACACTTGAATCAAGAATCAGTGTTCCCGAGGTCAGCTTCAATTCAACATCAGTATCAAAGTATAATTCATAAACATCGACATTGCCATCGGCCGTTTTGATTCCGGTTCCGGCGAGATGAAGTTCGCCATATTCATAACCGGAACCCACCGCCATGATCTGATTGGCGCCATTATAGGTGAAAGTCGAATCATCTTCGCTGTTCAAAGTACTCAACGAACTGAAATCAGCGCCGCCAAAAGTAAATTTCGAGCCGGAATTCAGGGTCAACGTACCGCCGGTTCCGTCAATATCGGCATTCAAGTTGACAATTGCATTGGCCGCCAGTTCCAATTCTCCGGCCAAAATGACGTTCCCGTTATCATTAATCACCAGACCGGAAGCAGTAGCATCCGCATCAACCACATTGACCGTAAAGGTAACTCCACTGGCAATTTCCAATTCATTGCCCACGTTAACAATACCGCCATCGGTCTCTTTGTCGCCGCCATCCAATATCAAATCATAATAATCGCCACGCAATATCAACTGATCACCAGTACCAAGATATGAGAATGTGGTATTGGCAGCTGTATCGACACTGCCGTCATTATTGCTGGTAACCGTTCCATGAACTTCAATATTGCCATTGAAAGTCAGCAGGGTGTCATCGGTGATTTCCAAATCGTTAAAAATAAAATTCCTGGTCAGGTTCTGCGCTCCGGCAGTGCTTCCGCCCAAGACAACCGCCCCATTGACAGTAATTGTCGTAAGGTCGACCCCGTTGACCGTCTGAGTATTGTTATTGGTCCAATTGCCGCCCAAGGTAAAAGTACTTGCAGAGGTGTCTGAAAAAGAACTGCGGCTGCCCATTGTGAAATTACCGTCCACAGTCAAGTCACCGCCCTGAAGGTTGATCTGAGTTTCCCAGATTTTAGCCGGAGTCACGGCAGTGGTGCTTCCAATCAAAGTAAGATTACCGTCAACACTCACATCGTGTCCGGCCATATTGAATACCACCGTATCTCCGATGGTAAAATTGTTCGTGACAGTCAAATCATCCGTAAGATTACGGAAATTCGCTCCGACCTTCTCGTTCAGAGTCAATATTAAATTATTGTATGTGACGCGGCTTCCAGCTATTATATCAAGATCATTCCCATAATATTCAATGGTACCAAGATAGACTCCAGGAGTAGCACTTTCATTTTCAATATTGACATTCGCATTGGCGAAAAGAGAGTTTTCCGTAATCTGCAGAGTTACATCATCAACCAGGAATGTAATCAATGCGTCAGTAGTTGTGTTCCATGAACCCCCAATCCATTTCTTAACCCCTTCACCATCAAGTTCAATTTGGTAGTAGCGGGTATTGGCGATGGTCTGGTTTCCATCGCCATTGTAAGTAACCACATTGGTTCCGGCAACAAAACTGCTTGACAGGTTGGAAACGTCAAACGCTCCGGCGATTTTGATATCACCTTCAAGAGTTCGAGATCCTGAACCGCCAAATGTCAAATTATAATAATCACCGGTAAATATCGTTTGATTTGAACTGCCCTGGTAAACCACCGTCGAATTTCGTCCATTGGGATTCTCACTCCCAATACCTGCATAAATTGTTGATCCGGTACCGGCAACAATATTCCCGGCGAAAGTCAATGTCGCCCCCAACCATGCATTGGTAGTACTGTTTTGTCCGCCCACCAGATAGATATCGTTCCCGCTGGCGGCAAAAGTAGAACCGGAAGCAACCAGTAATTGAGTACCGTGGGCTCCGTCATAACTGGCATCCGCGTTTCCGCCGGTGTAAGTTCCGGAGTCTACAGTCAAAGTACCGGTATAACTCGTACCGCTAAGCCAATTCTTCTGTCCGCCGCCGGAAAACTTAAGGTTCCCATAATTCAGAACCGCCATAATCTGGTCGGAACCGGAAGCTGCGTAATGAACAGTTGAGGTACCGGCAATATCGTGGGTACCACCGCTAATGGCGACTACGCCAAATAAACGCAGTTCCGTATTTTCGCCCAATTCCAAACCGGTACCATCAGCAGCTCCGGTAACCTTAAAGCTTGAACTGGCATAAACAACAATCGGATCCACTCCGGTCCAGTCTTCAATAACCAACCCGGCAAAACTGACATCAAAATTGGCAATCTGCCTGTAACCATCTGCTGGCAGGTAGGCACTGTCATAAGCAAATGTCACGGTATAGTCGTTTGCCACAAATTGCGCCTGGTTGAATTCACCGGAAATACGACTGAAATTCCCGTAAATGGTAATATCACTGAGCAATTGCTTATTTCCACTGCCGGAAATCGTCAGATTATAATAACCGGAATCGGCATTCGTTCCCAATCTCCCGATGGTCTGCGTAGTATCCGAAGTACCCTCAAGATCCGCATAATAATCAATCGTACCGCCGCCGTGTGTAAACGTGGTCGTTACATTGATCGTCGTACCGACTCTGAGAGTCGCAGCATCATCAAATATCAAACTGTTAGCATTAAATGCAGTGCCGCCATAACCAACCAAAACTTCAGTGATTGCATTAAACGGGTTGGCATCATCCTGAGTTATCTTTTCAGATGCGCCACTCATGTGAACCTCACCTAACTGAAGCCCGCTGGAAACGGCAATGTACTGGGGGATCAACGCGTTATTGCCGGTAAAACTTAATGTATAACCTGCTTGAGCAATCGAGATATCTGAGAACGTGCCGTGATAAACTCCGACAAAGGAACCCAATACCGAAACATCTCCCAGGAATGTATATGTTCCATTAGGCAGGTTCGTCGTTAAATCTGCTTTCCCGAAAACCAGATTGGCATATTCTTTCCCCAATACAGACTGGTTTCCTGCACGGTCATAAATCACTGTACCGGATTTATTGATATTGAAGCTGGTATCATCATTATATCCATTGACAAATATAGTTCGTATATCTGCTTTCTGGATATGTAACAGGGTCGTGGACCCGACACTAAATGACATCTGATTCAAAATACGAATGTTGGAGTTCGTCCCAATCACACGGGCATCGTCGCAACTTAAAATCAAATTATAGTAGGTTAACTCAGGCAGTGCATAAACACCTCCACCAACAAGCCTGCCCGAAAAAGTGACATTGGCTCCATTTGCATCAAACTGGTTGACGTCATACCAATCTAATCCAGTAGAGGCAGTTCCCAAAGAAATATCGACTGTACGGATATTACCGGCCAAGGTTTTTTTCCCACCGGAAAATTCAAGTGAGGTATAACTCAGGGCAGCAATTTCCTGGTTGACGCCAGTTCCTGTATATGCAACCACATTGTTTGCCCCTGCATTCAATGTACTGATATTGAGTCCGCCTGTATTATTTTTAACTTCGACTCGAACCCTGGAATGAGTCCCCCCCTCAATAATTTCACCACTGAGAACCAACAGATTCGCGCTAACCCCGCCTACATTAACAGTAGCGTTTTGAGCATCGTACGCTCTTACAGTAATGGTACCGCCATTAGCGGTTACAACACCGGAGGTGGAAGTTATTTCACTTCTGTCAACCGTTATATTTCCGGCGGCAGTCAGGTTACCAACAAAAATAATCTTCCCACCTTCGCTGACCGTAATATCTCCTCCGATATTGGCGCTGTTCGTATTCAATACCGCGCTGTTTGTGACAACCAGGCCTCCCACATTATTCAAAGTACCGGTCACGGCCAATGTAATATTTCCATCGATCGTTAAAGTACCCTGAACATTCTGAGCACCCCAGGCATAAGAAGCGGCAGCCCCGGTATGTTCAATCGTCAGATTATTATAAGTCAATTCGGGAATTGTACCAGCCGGGGGAGCATATAAATAATGGACAGTACCGGTTGAACTGTTGAATACACCACTGGAATTAATATTCCAAGTCGCATTATTGTCAAACTGCAAAGTTCCAGAGGCCACCAATCTGCCGTCATGGGTCAGACTGCCTCCATCAACCAGCAATGTACCTCCGGCAAGGATCGTATGAGTGGCATTTCCGTCCAGAATTATATTGTCAGCGGAGACATCTCCAGCCGTCTGAGTATTGCCTTGAAGAGTCAAAGTACCATTATAATTCAAAGCGGCAACGGTTTGTGCTGCGGCAAGGGTTCCGGTATATGTAACATCCTGACTGACATCATAATCAGCCGCGGTAACACCTGTTCCGAGCGTAACATTGCCGTAAAATGTAGTTGTGCCGGCAAAAATACCATCGCCGTTAAGCTGAACATTCTGGTAATTTCCGGCCAAAATGGTCTGTCCGGTACCGGAATATATGATGGTTGAGCCGTCCATAACAGCGTTACCAATAGCAAATGAATGACCGCCAAAAGTATATGTTCCGGTCAATTCCAAAGTTGCCAGGCGCGCTACCGTCATTGATCCGGAGACGGTAACATCTCCCAATGTCGCGCGGCCGTTAACAGTGACACTGCCTGCCACAGTCAAATCCCCGGCAGTCATATTCAGTGTACCGCCGCTTGCCACAGTTATATTTCCGGACTCGGCGCCGGCGGTATTGATCGTTACGGTAGTTCCCGCGGAAATGATAACTTCATCGGCTGTTGTGATCGTAACTGTTCCTGTTCCTAATCCCCAGGTAGCAGCATCATTCCAGTTACCGGTGGCTACGGAAGTATAAGTAGCCAGGTTGAAATCAATGTCGAATTGCAAACCGGTAGTTTGAATCGTACCAATGGTATATTCGAGATCCCAGTTGCCGGAGACACCGGTGGTGTCGGTGGAGGCCGCGATATCGGCTCCGGTGGCATTGGCAATCAGTTGAAGCATTTGTTCGCCGGCTTTGCCGGCCGCCAGGTCGCAACCGTAGAAATGAATATCGGCGCCTTCATTCATGCCATTGCTCCAGGATGCGATGGAGTCGATATTCGCGCTTACCGTGTCAGCATCGATAATCTGGCCGTTGATGACCAGTTGTCCGTCGGTGCCGTGAGTCAGGATGTGTACCGCGTCGAATTTGGCATCGGAATTATTGAGGTAATCGGAAATTTGCTGGATGGCGTCGGAACCAGATTCAAGGATGACGATCTCAATATTGGATTTGTCTCGAAGAGAGGAGAGGATTTCATCTGAATTGGCAACCGCAGTGGAGATAAAGACCACTTCGCGTGGTTCGGAGGCAAAATAAAGATCATGGTTTGTTATCGCATCGCTCAATTCAATATTGACCTTCGCATCCACGTCGTTCCAGATCGCGCCGCCGCGCTGGGCGTCCGAATTCTGAATCACGACCCCGTTCAGGGTCAGCGCTTCGTGGTTCTGGATCGCTCCCCCCAAAGCATTGTTCATGTCGCCTCGTTCCGCTCCGCGCAAAGTCACATTGTTCATTTCCACCGTGATCTGGGTGGCGGCGTCGCCGTCATCGACCACAAACAACGAATCGGACATGGCCGAGCCGTTGATCGTAATGTTCATATTGGACGAATTGATGATGACGCTGTCTGTTATATATAAGGAATAGCTGTTGATATCGATGACCGAGCCGTCGTCCAGCTGGAATTCGATGTAGTCGAGGCCTTCATTGAAGTTGGCCTGTTCGAGCGCCCAGCGCAGCGAACCTTCGCCGGAGTCGGCGGTGTTGACCACGTAATACGTATTGGGGCCACGCTGAATGTTATAGGCATAGTCGAGTACTTCGGCGGCGGAATCGTTCACGTTGCCCAGGTCGTAATCGGGCATGAACGCCATGTCGAGCCCGGCAAACGCGTTGGACACTTCGATCTCGGCGCCGGTGGCGGCCATCAGGTGATCGAGGAAATCGCGTCCGCCTTCGGTACCGGCCATGTCGCCGCCATAGATATTGATCGTGGCGTGGTCAGTCAGGGTATTGCGCCAGGAAACGAGTTCATTGCTGAAATCGGCCAGGTCGGCGGCGGAAATGTTCTCGCCGTTGAAATTGAACGCATCCGTTGAACCCGGAGCGAAGAAATGCAGCGTGTCGTACTGGACGTCGGTCGTGTCGTTCAGGTAATCGGTAATCTGCTGGATGGCATCCTGGGAGGGGTCGAGAATCACGATATCGACGTCTTCGCCGAGGCCGTTCAGGATGTCTTCGATGTTGTTGGTATCACGCGAAATAAAGGCCACTTCGCGGCTTTCGGTCGGGTTGTCGGTGAGCAGGTCCAGCGAACTCAGGAAATCATCTTCGAACAGCGAGTCGTCGAGATTGACGCTGTCCTCGAGGTCGGAGCCGAAGCCTTCGCCTTCGAAACTCTGTACCTGATCCCAGTTGCCGGAGTTGTCCATGGTGCTGACGGTGACGTTGCGGTCGTAAGAAGCAGCGATATTTTCCGCGACATTGGTATCGTCGGCATCGCCGAAAAGATCGATGGAGCCCTGAGCATTAAGCGCATTGTTGACGCCGTCCCAGAATTCGGTACCGGCTTCGGAGCTGAAAGCTTCCATGGCGCCCTGTGTGGCGGGGTCGACCATGAAACCGATGGCGTCAGCTTTGCCGCCTTCGAGAGCAGAATTCAGGGCATCGAGCAACTGAGCAGAAGTCGTCGAGCTGGGATCAAAAGATATTATTATATTATATTCATCCGCTGAGCTGGCCAAAGCTTCCGCCCGGTCGATATCAGCCACAAAAAGCACTTTGATCTGAGTGGAAGCTTCCAGAGCGGTCTGGACGGCGATGTTGCCGGAAGAAGCTACTTCCAGGTAATCGGATAAACTCCCGGGGCCGTCGTCTACCGGACCGGCGCCGCTGTTTTCCTGATTTACGCCGTTATCCTGGGCGTTGTCGGCCTCATGCTGGGCCTCGATTTCCGCCTGGGCCTGCTGTTCCGCCGCGACGATGTCTGCGACTGCGGCACCGTCAAACAGCACGCGTTCTTCCAACTGGAACATTGATACAGCGGTCAGCTCGCTGTTTTCCACACTCTGTTCCGCGATCTTTTTCTTTCTGCTCATGGTAAGCTCCTTGCTTTTTACAAAAAAAACGACCCAAAAACTGCTCAGCTTTTTGAGTCGGTATTCCGATTTGTTCTCAATTATAGAAACAATTATAATATTAATCGAAACCAATTACAAACCCGAAACTGTTTTTTTCAGCTTTTTTTCGAGGCCCCGCCGAGGGCGCGTATATATGCGCCGAGCGGGCGCAGGTTTTATAATCGACGCTAAATATATCTTTTTAAGCTCAAAAATGACTTTTTCCCGCTTTTCTGCATCCCCCCGCCAATTATCATCCCCCATATTATGCTGTAATCGATTACAACGCAAAAAACGAACTCAAAAATATAAAAAAATCATTCATTATTGATGAAGATAGAATACAGCATGAATGGAAGCGGCACCGCTCTTAGTTGCCGGCAGAGTCCAGAGGCGGCAGCCATCTGGCGCGAGTCGGAAACTCGCGGGTCTCCCCTTTTCAAAGATATTCCGCAGCGGCTCGCAGCCGCACGCAGTCCAGCGCGCGGACAGCGCTGGTCGCTCATCAGAGCGAAATCTCCCACGCGGAAGTTCCCCGCATCCCCTTCCCCGTCGCGAAACCTTCACTCAGGTTTTTTTGGGATATTTTCCGGCGGAATAATTGCGGTACTCGCTGGGTGATACGTTGTTCATGTCGCGAAAAAATTTGGCGAAGTAAAACTGGTTTTTGAAGCCGAGTTCGAGGGCGATATCGCCAATGCTCATGCTGCTGTCGCGCAGGTGGTCGATGGCGGCGGTATTGCGCAGGTTGCGCAAATACTGGAGCGGCGAATAGGAGTATTTGCGCCGCCAATGCCGTTGAAAAGTCGGGTATGACATGCCGTGTTTGATCGCCAGGTGCTCGATATTGATGTCCTGCGTGAAATTATCGTGAAAATATTCAGCGATCCGGACCAGTTTGCGCTCGACCGGGTCCAGTGTTTCCTCATGATGCGGGTAGACCGCCTCCAGCAGGATCATCGTGACCAGATGGTCGATCCGGTCGGCGGTTCCGGTGATGGATGGCTGCCGCGCCAGTTTCAGAATCTCGTTGGCGTAACGCACACAGCCGGCGAGGTACAGGATCGGACGATAATGCGGCTCAAAGACCTCCGGCTGGAAAATACGCTCTATGGCTTCTTCCGCCCCCGGCTGGAAACCGATAAAAAATTCGTCCCAGTCCGGATCCGGCCAGTACCGTTTCGTTTCCCCGGGCCAGTTCCAGACCATGAACGGCGCCTGGAGCGCAATGCGTTGCCCATCCTGCTCAAGGAACCCCGCGCCGTTAAAGACAAAGAACACGCTGGGAAGGATGAAATGGCGGTCGATGGCCTTGGTTTTCCCTTTCAGCAGACCGACGCGCTCGACCGGCAGCGGCGATGCCACTTTGCGTGGCACCTGGCCCAGATAGATGATCGGATTTTGTATATCAATGAGCGATATTTCCATGGTTCGGCTATTCCATTTGTCCGTTTTTAGCGTATAATATCATTATAGCAGTTGATTCGACAAAATGCAAAAGAAACATATATAAGAGCAATATGAAAAAACGACAATTATTGACGGCGTACTGCATCGGATACGGCAATTGGACGGTGATACCGCACCAGTGGGATGAGTGTTTCGGGGAAATGCGGGATCTCGGATTTGACGCGGTGGCGCTGACCTTCAGTGAGAGCGAAATGAAATACGCCCGGCGGACGTTTGAAATGCAAGTGGCCGCCGCGCACCGGGCGTCGCTGGAGGTACATGTAGTTCCAAGCCGTATCGGCGGCCGGTTGGCCGGGGCGCCGTTCATGGGCAGTGTCTGGCTGAATACCCATCCGGCGGTACGGCTGCCGGAGTTGAATGGCGTGGCCTGCGTTGAATCGCCGGAGTTCCGGGAGTGGAGCCTGGAATTCATCGGGGAGCTGATCCGCAATTACGAGGTGGACGGGATTATCTGGGACGAGCCGAAATCCGCCGGTTTTGTGACGGCCCACCCGGATGCAGTCGCCGCGCTCGGCGAAAATTACACGGAAGAAGACGCCTGCCGCAGTTTCACTGGCCTGATCGGCGAGTGGAATGCCGCCGCCAGAAAGGTTCGCCCGGAACTGGTGATCACCATTTTCAATATGCCCGGTACCAATCCGTTATTCAGCCGGATGTGCGCACAATTGCCGGGGATGGACTACGCCGGGTTCGACGGCGGGCTCTCTTTGCAGAGTTTTTACCATGAGGAGCCGACCAAGCATAAACCGTATATCTGGGAGAGTTGGGGGCGTACGCAGGAGGAGTGCGGCACGGGCAGATGCGGTACCTTTGCCCTGATCGAAAATATGCTGCTGCCCGCATCGCAGCACCGGGTATTTGCGGAAAACCTGGAAATGTTTCTGGAAACGGTTTCGCCGGATCATTTATCGTGTTATTATTATGGACACAACAACGAGCAGCCTGAAGCGGCACATCGTTTGGTTTCCGAAATAATCAGTCGTCATCATATGAAAAAGCAACGGAGGTTTGCATGAAGAAAATCAATTTTACCCTCATTGAACTCCTGGTCGTGATCGCCATCATCGCAATCCTGGCGGCCATGCTGCTGCCGGCCCTGAACCGCGCTCGGGAACGGGCCCGCGCCATCAGCTGCCTCAACAACCTGAAGCAGTTGGGGGTGGGGTTTCATATGTATTCGGATGAGTCCGAAGGTTGGGCGCTGGCCGCCATGGACGTGGCCACCGCCACCAAAGGCGGCAAAAGCTGGCCGGACCGTTTCGTCGAGTTGAAATACATACCGGACCTGAAGCCGGCCTGTTGCCCGGGTTCGCCATATTCCCCGGCGGAACTCAACCCGCTGGGCATCAGCGCACTGACCGACCGTTATGACAATGTCAAGAATTGCAGCATCGGCCTGAACGTCCGTACCTTCGGGCATTATGCCAATCATACATCCAGTTTCACTCAACAGAAAGCCACGGAAATTGAAAAGTTCAAACCGCGCTCGCCCAATTTGATCGTTTTCGCCGACACCTATACGGCAACCGAGGGTGGAACCGGGATACTTTTCAACACCAAAGGGGTTCCGGCCGCAGGCGTGGCGGATGCCCAGGCGTTTCGTCATGGTGCTCAGAGTAATTATCTGGCCTGGGGCGGCCATGGCGGCTCCACCAAACTGGCGGAACGCGGCGCCGCCGAAAGCGCGGTGGCTTCCTGGCTGGCTGAATATTGCAATCCGTATTTCAATACCAGCAGCAGAATTTTACAGAAATATTGATCAGGG
The DNA here is from genome assembly GCA_040391785.1 of Victivallis vadensis. Lineage (GTDB taxonomy): Bacteria > Verrucomicrobiota > Lentisphaeria > Victivallales > Victivallaceae > UBA5239. Next base: position 25,098 of record JBEBXH010000043.1, on the reverse strand, counting down.
TTTCCAGAATGAAGAAATATCTGTTCATTGCATTGCTGCTGTTTTCCGCGCGGCTCATGGCGGTGGAACTGGTGCGCGACGGGCGGGCGGCGGCCTCGATCCGGGTAGCGGACGGCGCAGCGGATTCCGTGCGCTTCGCCGCGGAAGAACTGCAGCATTATATTTACCGTGCCACGAAAGCAAAACTGCCGGTTATCGGCCAGAAAGATGAAAATACACTGCCGAACGAGATCAAACTCGGCTATGGTACATCGGTCAAGGGCCTCGGCCGTTTCGGGTTCGTGGTCGCAGCGCGGGGGAACGAACTGGTGCTTTGCGGTTTTGACCACGCAGTGAAGGAATTCAAGCCGGAGCAGGCGGCGGCGCAGGGGATGATCACGGCGTCGACCGGGACATTGTTTGCGGTGTATGATTTTCTGGACCGTGAATTGGGGGTGCGTTTCCTGTGGCCGGGCGAAACCGGTACCTATGTGCCGCGCCGGGATTCGATCGCGTTGCCGGATTTCAAGAGAACCGGGCGGCCGGTACTGGAGTGCGCCACCTTCCGGCTTGTACCCGACGCCTACCACAAAAATGGCTGGGGAAAACCGGAATCCCGTGATAATTTTCTGGCCGGCAGTGCCATTTGGACGCTCCGGCACCGTTTCGCCGCGGTGAAGAGCATCCGCGGCGGCCATGCGTTCACCAAATACTGGGAGCGCTTCTCGAAGACCCACCCGGAATTTTTCGCCCTGCTGCCGGATGGTACGCGGCGCCCGTTGGAAGGCGACAAAACCGGCCAATACGTCTCCATGTGCGTGTCCAACCCGGATTTTCAGCGGCAGGCGGTCGAAGATTTCCGCAAAAATCCGCGGGAGGTATTGTCCGTATGCGAAAACGACACTCCCGGTCTTTGTACTTGCCCGCGGTGCCGCGCCTGGGATGCCCCGCAACCGGGGTTCGCCACCAATTCCTACTGGGGCAAAGGAGTCATTCCCTTTTTCAATAACCGTTTTCTATTGCTGCGCGCCGGAGACGACGGCGGCAAAGACGAAAGCGGCGCTTCGCTGACGGACCGCTACGCGAAATTCTACCTGCAAATTTACGAATTGGCCAAAGAAGTCAAGCCCGATGTCATCGTTTACGGCCATGCTTACGGCAATTTCGCCAACCCGCCGCTGCAGGCCAAACTGCACCGCAATATCGCCATTGGTTACGTCGGCTGGCCGTATTACCCCTTCACCAACGACGAAATGGTGCGGGTCCGCCGCGAATGGCAGGAGTGGCAGGTGAGCGGGCCGAGCATGGTCCTGCGTCCGAATTCAACGCATTCCGGGCACAACATGCCATTGCAATACGCCCGCAAACTGGGGAACGCCTATAAAGAGTGTTTCGAAAGCGGAGCCATGGCCGGGGCCGACTTCGACATGATGCGCGGCGAGTTTGCCGCCCAGGGACCGATGCTGTACACACTGGCGCGGCTGACGGCGCGCCCGGACCTGACGGTCGAGCAGATACTGGATGAGTATTGCGGCGCATTCGGCCCGGCGGCGGGCGAGGTAAAGGCGTATTTCGATTATTGCGAGAACATTTCCGACGCCGTAACCATGGAGCAGTGGAACCGGTGGAAGAGCGAGCTCGGCAGCATCAGTTTCAAAAACTGGCTCAATGTTTCCGACCGTATTTTCACACCGGAATTCTTTACACGCGCAAATGATTTGTTGAAAAAAGCCGAAGCAGCGGCCGCCAAAGACCCGGAGGCGCTGGCGCGGGTGAAGTTCCTGCGGCTCGGGCTGGAAAATGCGGATTTGACCGTCAAGGCCCTGCAGAACAAGCGCAAGCTGGATGCGTCCTCCACCGCCGAAAACCGGGCAAAATGGCAGGAGTCTTTGAAGGCGCTTGCCGTTTTCCGGGCGGCCAACGAAGATCAATTCATCTCCAACATGGGGTACCTCTATTATCGCGAAAAGCATGGCTCGAAACTTTACGATGAGACGAAGAAGTAATGAAATCATGGATTTCCATGATCATGTTTCACGGCGTCCGGGACAATACGGCAATCGCCATCCTTCTGAAAAGTATGATGCACCCTTAATATAAAAGATATCCACCAAGATATATCCCCCCTCCCTGCCTTTTGCAAATTTTTAGCATCTGCCTATTGACAAGTGCCGGTTCTTCATGTATAATAATTGCAGTAATCGATTACTGCACATGAAAAATGAGGCATAATATCAATGAAAGTGACACTGAAGGACATCGCCAGAGCCGCCGGGGTATACCCTACCGCCGTCTCGGCTGTACTTAACAATAAAACCTATACGCGGATCTCCCAGGAGCGCCGCGACCATATCCGCAAAGTGGCCGAGGAACTCGGCTACCGCCCCGATTATCAGGCTTCCTGCCTGCGCAAGGGCAAAAAAGCCACGGTCGGCGTGTTCCTGCCGGAGTGGCGCGACGTGCTGCTGCTGGAACTGATCACCGGGCTCTCCGCCGGGTCCAACCGCTGCGGGATACCACTGACGTTCCATTTCGGCATGACCCGCGATGTCTATTTCAAATTTATCGAATCCATGGCCACCTACCGTCACAGCGCCATCATCAGCTATGTGCCGTTCTGGGATGACGGTTACAGCGACATTCTGAAACGCCTCGAGCAATACATCGCCGACGGCGGCAAAATCATCTCACTGAACACCTTAAACTGGCCCATGACCAAAACCATCACGCTGGACATCGACGATGCCGAGGGGGGCCGCCTGGCGGCGCGCCATCTGGCCGCGCTGAAGTGCAGTTCATACGCCACGCTCTCCATCACCATGGTGACCGGCTTGATCCGTCATCAGGCTTTCGAGGAAAACCTGGCGCCGACCGGGATGCCGGTGCGTTTTTTCGGTATTACCACTACCCAGCTGAACGTCCGGGAAATCCTCGCGGCTGCCGACCGGATGCTGGATGAATGCCCGAAGCCGGTCGGCATTTTCTGCGCCTCGGGGCACGATTTCACCACTTACGTCCTGACCCGGTGCTTCGAGCGCGGCCTGCGCCCCGGCGTGGATTTCCACCTGGTGGGCTACGATCACGGCCCGCGCGACGGCGATTATATCCCCACTCCGCGGATCATCCAGCCGTTCACCCGGCTCGGCGAACTGGCCATGGACAAGCTCCAGGACCTGCTGGCCGACAATGAGGTGACTTCCGAAATTCTGAAACCAACTCTAACATTTACAGGAGATAAATAATCATGAAAACCATAGTCCGAAACCGTTTCACACTTATCGAACTCTTAGTCGTAATCGCGATCATCGCCATCCTCGCAGCCATGCTGCTCCCGGCGCTGAATTCAGCACGCAGCAAGTCGAAAAGTACCAAATGCGTGAACAACCTCAAACAGCTTGGGCTGATCACCTCGATGTATTTCAATGACTGGGATAACCGCTTCGGGCCAATCTATGTCGACGCCTCCAAGGGAACGTGGAGCGCGCTGCTGGAACGCGAAAAATACCTCACCAATTTGAATATGCTGCTTTGCCCCACTTTCAACGGAAACAACATGTACAGCTGGGGGTTCTATTACGCCTGTACCTATGGAATTCTGTTCAGCAACCTGACCGATGACAACGGTTGCCTCAACCTGAAAATCATCCAGCAGAAAAAATACAATCCCGCCAACACCGCCCATATCGCGGACAGCGGCATCAAGGCGCTTGAGGGCATGTCGCACGTCATCTACAACTATCAGGACAGCGGCAACCAGGCCATGAGGCAACGGCACGACGGGGACCGCTGCAATATCGTGTTTTTCGACGGCCACGCCGAATCCCGGGGCCGCAATGAGCTGGGCCTCGGCAAGCTGGATGTACCCATGTATCACACCTTGAGTCAAAAAGGCGCACTCGTCTTAAGCGTATATTATTAATAATAAGGATCGTATAATGAAGAAATTACTGGTTGCCGTATTGCTCTTATCTCTTTTCCAGCTGGCTCCGGCCGGCGAAAACATCTTGCCGAACCCGGGGTTCGAGCAGGTCGACAATGTTCAGAAATTGCCGCTGCAGTGGGGCTTCGGACGCAATGGCGCGGAGGGAACGGCTGTTTCCGACAACCTGAACGCCTCCGGCGGCAAATATTCCGTCCGCATGCAGCAGACCTCGCCAAAGGGCTGGATGGCCCTGGCCCACACCATCACGCTGTCCGCTCCGACCACGGCGGACCGCCCGATCACCGTCAGCGTCCGGGTAAACACCGACAATCTGGCGCAGGGAATGCTGGTGATTATCGCCGGTACCAAAGAACAACCGCAGAAACAATGGGAACAGGCCGCGTTCTGGGCCGGCAGCTTCGGCTGGAAAACGTTTCAGAAGAAGATGATCCTGAAGGCCGGGGCGAGCCAAGTCTCGTTCTCCATCCGCACCAGCGGCAAGGGGCTGATGTGGGTTGACGACGCCTCGTTCAGCTTTGATGACGAACAAAGCACCGTGGAATACCAAAACCTGCTCCGGAACGGCGATTTGACCGGCCCCGCGCTGGCGGACACCGGCCTCCCCGCGGGCTGGGTTCACAATTCCATAGACGCGCTGGAAGCGATCGGCACGGCAAGCTGGAACCCGGAAGGCTGCAAGACGCCGGGCTCGCTCGTGCTGCAATGGCAGAGCGGTTCGCAGAAGTTCGGGGTCGAGGCGGCGCTGCAGGAGCAGATCAAGCCCTCCTGCAGTTACGAAGCCTCGGCCATGGTCAAAACCGCCGCCGACGGCAAAGCCCTGTTTTCGGTGATCGTGCTGGACGCCACCGGCCAGAAAGCCGCCGAACTCTATTCGGACAGCGTCACCGGCACGGACTGGCAACCCCTGAAGTTCGAATTCATCACCCCGCCGAACGCCGCCAGCCTCCGTTTCTCGTGTTTCTCCGGCGGCACCGGCATGGTGCAGTTCGACACGGTCAGCCTCAAGGAAACCGGCAAAAAGGTCGAAGAACAACCGCTGCCGCTCGAAGCGCGCTGTCTCCCGGTGGAGTGGAACGCGGACTGGAACAAAGGCAGCCTTGAGTTCAACTCCTTCGTCGACGCCCCCATCCCGCTGGCGTTCCATTTCCAGGGCAGAATCAAGGAATTGAAGAACGCGGCCCTGATCGTCGATTTCCCGGCGCAGGTGCAAATGGTAGAGGCCTATCCCACGCACGCCGGCTGGTACGGCGAGGAAAAATTCACCACCGAAAACATCAAGCGCCCCGAAGGCGAGTATGTCCGTTACCGCTTTTCCCCCAGAGCCTTTGCCATTCTCACGCCCTCGTACACTTATGAACGTAAAATCGCCATGCTGCTGATGCCGCGCGATGGCGCCGGGGCGGCCGGCAAGGTATTCTGGCACCTGGAAAACGACGGCCGCAAGAACCGCGAAAAATCCTTTGAGTTGAACTTCCTGCCGCCCCTGTCCGAACAGCAGCTGCCGGACAATTTCCACCTGATCCGCTGGGAAGCCATGGACTACCAGATTCCGAGCGACGGGTGGTTCGAGAAATCCCTTTCTGTGCTGGAACGCGCCGGCTTCAAGTTCCACGCCGTCACCGGCGGCACCGCCCGCAGCAACCGCCTGAAAGAGATCATGGAAAGCCGCGGTTGGAACTTCAATTATTCGCTGATCGAGTACCTGTATGTCAAGTACAATGCCCCGGACATGCTCAAGGCTCTGGGCGACCGCATCGAATACGTCGTCCGCGACAACGGTCAGCTGAACAAGGAACTGTTCTGTCCCGATTTCGTGGTCGACGACCCGGAATACATCCGGCTTTTCAACGAATCCTTCAGCAAGAGCCTGAAGGCACGCGGTCTGAAAAGCGGCGAATGGGTCGCGCTGGACCTTGAGCCCTTCGGCACCATGCAGTGGTGCTTCTGCGAACGCAGCCGCAAGAAGTTCGCCCAGCGCCTGAAGTTGGATACCGTGCCGGACGTCAAGGAAATCAAGGCGAAATACAGCAATGAATGGGTGCAGTTCCGCTGCGAAAACACCTCGCTGCAGGTGAAGCACTATGCGGAAGTCATCCGTGCCACCGTTCCCGGCGCGGTCGTGGTGGATTACGATTACATCGTTGATTTCACCAATCCCGGCTACCGGAGCGCCTATGCCCATGTCGCCAAAGACCCCGAGCTCAACGAACAATACATCGATCAGCACCTGAGCAGCTATTACCATACCGTCGACAAGCGCGCGTTTGACATGATGAAGATCAACGGCCGCCACCTGCAGAAGCCCTATTTGCCCATCTGCGCCATCAGCGGACTGGATTATCTGGTGGCGAGCGAGGTCATGACCCCCGCGCAGGTCCGGATGATGATGCTGGCCTCGGCGGTCAACGGCTGCAACGGCTTCGCCGTCTACCCCGGGATTCACCTCGACGGCAAGTTCCTGCAAGCCTTCCACCGTGGAACCGGCGAAGTGACCGCCCTGCAGCGTTTCTTCAAAAACGCCAAAACCGACGCCCCCGGCGTGGCCGCCAACGCACGCCATTACCGCGAAAGCACCATCCAGTCCAACGGATCTACCAAGACCCTCCGCTTCCCGATCTGGAGCAACTACTTCGCCTTTTCCGCTATCCAGCTCGAAAATGAGCGACTGGTCAGCCTGTTCAATTACCACCCGGCGGAAACCATGTTCGTGGACGTGACCGCTGCCCCCGGCAATGGCGAATACACCGTCCTCGACCCCATCCGCAACAAACTGCTTGTCCCCGCTCCCGGCCGAACCGCCTGGAGCGTCGCCGAGCTGAAAAAAGGCGTCCTCGCCGAGGTCAGACCCCACGACGTCCGGTTCCTGCTGATCCGTCCGGTGACTCCGGGCGATGAAGCCCTGCCCGTGGAAACCAGCCAGCCGGCGGTCGAACAGAAATTCCAGCAGACAAAAAATAATTTCGGCAATTCCGCCATGGTCAAGCCCGTCAAATCCGGCAATCTGGAAATCAAAATCACCGATGCCGACAACGACGGCGCGCCGGAACTGGAATTGCATTCCCCCGGCCAGATGCTGCGCGTCGATTATTCCACCGGCGGAGCTATTTCCGAATGGCGGACGAACGGCAAAACGGTCGCGGCCGGTACCGGGGTATTGTTCTCGGAGGAGCGGATCTGGCTGCCGGCGGAAGCGCGTGAGCTTTTCAGTCGAAGCGCAGAGGTCGAAAGCGCCGTCATTCAAGGGGATGAACTGAAAGTCGTCCTGAAAAAGACCGCCGCCACCTTGCCCCTGACCCTGCAGAAAACGATTACGGTCAAGGCCGCCGTCCCCGGCTTCACGGTCGACTACCGCCTGAGCAACAACAGCCCGACGAAATGCCGGATCTCCCTGTGGGTCAAAAATGCCCTGCCGGGCAATCCGGTCTACCTGAACGAACGCGGCGGCAAATTGACCGCGATCGATCCCTCGCCCGGCGAACACGTTTACACCGTGGAAAAGGGAACCCATCCCGGCTTCCCCGACAACATCGAACGCGGCACCCTATCGGGCGCCGCCTCCGCGGTTCAACTCGGCAATATCGAGCTTAAAGTAACCAACGATTTCACCAAACTGATGAACTATTACCACTGGACCTCCCCCACTCTGGCGACCTGGGAATGGATGTATAAATCCGTCGAACTCGCCCAGGGCCAAAGTTGGAGCACCTCCGTCAATTACACGCTCACCGGGCGATGAGCAGGTTTTCCGGGGCCGTGGCAACCAGCGGCGGCAGCGGAGCGCCCAGCCGGAAGCGGAAATCCTCGCGGGCGTAAGGGAACGACAGGCACCAGATTTCGCCTTTCGAGGCGTCCGGGCGGGTGTATTTCAGGTGCTTGACGGCATCGCTACGGTTGAAGGAAAGCACCGCTTTGCCGTCGGGCCCGACCAGCGCCGAACTGACCGGTTCATTGAGGTCCGGCGCGACTTCGATGGAAATATCGGCAACCCCCGCCGGCACCATGAAGTAGAATTTGTGGTTCGCCCCGCCGAACATCCCCGTGCGGACATCGGCCAGGATCGCCTGCCCCGGCGCGCCGTAGTCAATACTCGTCGTATGGCCGCCGGCGTTGATCTCAAACGTCCAGACGTCGTTGTTATTTGACTTAGCCGTGTAAATATACGGCGATTCTTTGATTATGAAATTATCGATCGGCGTGCCGTTGGAGTCCTTGACCGCGACCTTGGTGTTCAACGGCGACTTGCCGACCTGCTTCGCGGTAAACGTCATCGGCAATTCCTTGCCCGCTTCCACATACTGCAACAGCTTGAAACTGCCCCGGAAGCGCGCATTCGGCAAACCGTTTTTCGACTCACTGCCCGCCGGTTTCAGCGCCTTCAAGTCCACCTGCCCGACGGCGAACTGCTTCAGTTCCATGTTCGGTTTGTTGGCCGCCACGAAGGCCGGCAGGTCGAATGCTTTATCCCCGACCGTGATATCACCGGTCACGTCCATCAAACCGCTGCCGGAGAGGCTCAGGAAAGCGACAGGAGCCTGCTTGCCGCGCATGATCCGGACGTTTTCGAACCGGATGCCGGAGACGTCGGCAACCTGTTTGCTGCTGATGACGATCCCCTGCGAATTCGATTTACGGCTGTCCAGCTCGCAGTCCTTGACGGTAATTTCCAGGCCGTTTTCCTGCTGTTCGTTCAGAACCATTTCGTTGTAACGGGCATTCGTCATCCGGCAGTTTTCGAGCCGGATCGTGCCTGTGACCGGCGTTGTATGCGAGGCATTGATCAGAAAATTGGAGGAATTGCCGGACATGGTGCAGTTGCGGAAAACCACCGATACCGGTTTGGATTTCGCGGTCAGCGGGCTCAGGTGCAGCATCATACCGGCCCCGGCGTTGTCGTTGAATTCGCAGTTTTCGATCACACAGTCGGAGAGCCATTCGTTGGCTTTGTTCGGTTCGAAATCGATTCCGGCGGCCGGAGCCGTGCCGGAGGTACCGTTGAACTTGCTGTTTTTGATCAGCAGTTTGTCCGCGCTGATCACGCTGATGCCCTGCCGGTGGTGGCCGGTGGCGGTGATGCCGTCGATGGTCACATTGCGGCAGCCGGGCATTTTGCCGGTGGTGCTGATATAGATGCCGTCGCCGCCGCTGGCCTCCAGCGTCAGGTTGGCGATCGTGACGTTTTCGCAGCCGCGGATACTGATCATGTGCCGCCACTCGGACCACTTGTATTCGGCAGAATTCTGATAATCCTTTTTATTCATGACCAGCCGCGCCGTGCCCTCGCCGCGAATGATCAGGTTTTTGCTGTCCAGCGCTTCGAGCAGACTGTCGTTCTGCCCTTTGAACGCGCCCGGCAACGCCCGGACCACCACGCCGTCGGCAAAGACCAGTTCCAGCTCGGAACGCAACTTGATTTTGTCCACGACCCAATCGCTGCCGGTGTTGTCGACGACGATCTTTTTTGCGCCGGAGTCAATCGCCTTCTGCAAACACGCCGTGGCGTTTTCCGCCCGGAATCCAAACGTGGAAGCCTTGACCGCATCATTTGCCGACAAGGTCACAGCCACGGCGGAAAGGGCTAAAATTGTCAATTTCCTCAAATTCATGTTATATATCCTCTACATTTGTGATTTATTCGAACCGCACCGTATTGTTTTCCTGGAGCGGCATGACGTAATTCGCACTTCCACCGCTCCATGAGCCGACGTGCAAATCGGCAAATAATATATTCATACTCTTCTCATGCGGCAAAGGGCGGTGCAGCCCGCCGAATACCGGCATATAACCGAGCGTTGAATACCGGTCCGCCATAATCGGCTGCCTGGTAGGGCTCTCCAATATTCCTAACCGGTTGTTGTCGGGATCGCGGACTTGCTGACCGAGAAATTTCATACTCGGCAATGGATAAAGCTTGGTCGTACCGGACGGTGCCGCATAATTATGATACCATCCATACCATTTATAGGAGTCTGTGCGGCTGGCTATGCCGAAGAGCAGGTTATAACCGGCATAAACCCGGCGATCGTAATACCCGGGGTAATTCACCTTGGTGCCGTCCGACTTGAATGTATCACCCGGACAGAGCACAACCTTGTAAAAGCGCGAACCCGCCTCCCCGGTCACTCCCTCAATCGGCTGATAAGGCAGGTAATCCCGCAGCGCCATACTCCAGTAGTCCATATATTGAACATGGGTCGCATAACTACTGGTATAGGGTCCCCAATCCTCGTTGTCGGTCGCATACGCACTCAACTGAAGGCCGATTTGTTTCTGGTTCGATTTGCAGCTGGCGAAATATGCCCTCTGCCGGGCCTTGTTCAGAGCCGGCAGCAGCATTGCGGCCAGAATGGCTATGATCGCAATCACTACCAGAAGCTCAATAAGTGTAAAATATTTTCTCATTTTTTATGCTCCTTCTGTGGTTAAATCCATTATTGTTTCGGTCCAGGGGGGGTACTGCCCGGCCGGATTTGCGGTCCGGATATGCAGCCGGCTTTTCATCACCAGCTCACACGGGCCGGGCATCAGCGAGTTTCTCACCATCAGCTCGGCCATATCTTCGAGATTGAACGCAATCGACGAGATCGGCAGCGGGAATTTGCGGATCACGTGCTCGTTGTTGCACCCCGCCAGCAGGATATGACGATACTGTTCGTTGCCCGGCTGCAGCAGGTAGCTTCCCCCGCCGACCGCGAAACTGTCGTTCATATAAACAATGCCGCCGATCCCGGGCTCCGCTTCCAGCAGCCGCCTTGTGGCATCATAGCCCACTGGATAGGCGCACTCGGCGTAATCCTTGACCTCAAAATCAATATCATCCGATAGAAATACCTTCTTCGCCACGATCTCCTCCAGGCTCATTTCCGGATACATGGCCATCAACGCCTGGATCCGGTCGTTGCCGATGCCGGCCTCTTTCTTCTGACAGATCAGCTTGAAGTTTTCCCCGACCTGTCCCCGGAAAAATTCAAACAGCGCCCTGCCCGCCAGCCATGTTCCCTTGTCAATCCGGCGTTTGAATGCCGGAGAATTGCCGATCGCCGGCAGCTTGTAGCGCTCCAACTCCCGCAAAATCGCCTCGTGCCCGAACGGACACCCCAGAAACACAAAATGCTCCACGCCGCGGTTAATCAGCGTCCGGATCTTCTCCAGATTCGCCGCCGGATCGTTGGAAAACGCATGGCAATAAGCCGAATACCCCAGCTTGTCGAACCCCGAAATCAGCAGCATAATCAGCTTCAGTATATACTCTTCGGAATTCATCTGCGGCATGGAATTCAGGATCGCCACGGTTTTGGTCTTCTGCCCCTGCATGAGCTTGTAGGCGAAATTCGGACGGTAGCCGATTTCCCGAGCCACGTCGCGAACGCGCTGCCGGGTGGCTTCCGAACAGAAGTTCTTCCGGTCGTTCAGGATCTGCGAAATCGTCGGTACCGAGAGTCCCGTCTTTTCCGCAATCGTTTTCAGTGTGCTCTGTGCTGCCATAGATCCAATATCTTTTGTTGAAATTCATCATGCAAACATACTTTGCATATCATAATTATACAGCGGACTTTTATTTTGTCAACCCCATGCAAAATATATTTGCACTAAATTTTTCAGGTCAAATACAACAGTGGAGTTTTTGTCGGACAGGTCAGACGGGTCGGACGGGTCGGACGGGTCGGACAAGTCGGACGAACGTTGACTGGAACAATAAGTACACTGGTAGTTCGCCGAGGGGGAGCTTTTGAAGAGTGGTTGGTTATGGGCTAGGTTATTTGTCCGACTTGTCCGACTTGTCCGACTTGTCCGACTTGTCCGACCTGTCCGACCTGTCCGATAAATTTTTCCGTGATTTCCGTGTATTCCGTGTTTTATTCTCCCTTCCCCGCTTGACAAAATCACATCACTGCTGTATAATATGTTCAACATATTGGATATATTATGAAAGTTTTACGGACACAGACCCTGGCCGACGGCGTAGAAAACCAGCTGATGGAATACATTCAGAATTCCAAACTGCAGCCCGGCGACCTCATGCCGAAAGAGGAAGAACTGGCACAGCAGCTGAACGTCAGCCGTCACATCGTCCGCGAGGGTGTCAGCCGCCTCAAATCGCTGGGGCTGGTGGAGTCGCGCAAGCGCAAAGGGATGATTGTCAGCCGTCCGAACGCCTTCGCCGGAGTTACCAAGCTGGCCGAGGCCAATCTCTTCTCCAAGGCCGAGCGTCGCGAGCTGATGGGCCTGCGCGTGATTATGGAACTGGGCATGACCGATTATATTTACGCGCGGAAAACGCCGGAGCTGATCGCGGAGCTCAAAAAAGTGGCCCGCGAGCCCGACGCAGAGAACCCCGGCCCGGACGAAGTGGCGTTTCATTCGGCGCTGTTCGCCATCGGCGGCAACGAGCTCGCGAGTCGTTTCTGCGAGATCCTGGTGAAGCTCTTCGATCACCCGCTGAAGCCGAACAAAGTCGAAGTCCCCCCGGCCACCCACATGGATATCTGCAACGCGCTGGAAAAAGGCTCCCTCGAAGAATTCCGGAAAATCATGCAATCCCATTTCGCCCCTTATAAATGGTAAAATATTTAAAATATTCACGACAATAGAACTGGTAGACATTAACAGGAATTAAGGAGAATAATCGATGCGCGGAATATGCATGAACGAAGATAATACAAACTTCTTCTTTCAACAGTCAGCCGGCCCGTACGATGAAGCGAGCCTGAAAAAACTGATCGATCACTATGACCAGGGCACTGTGCGGGAAATCATGTTCAATGTGAACGCGATGCGGGCAAACTATCCGTCAAAGGTATTCGACATGATCGGCGATTACGATGTGCCGCCATCCTTCGAGCCGAGCGGAGAAGCCAGTGCAAAACGCTGGATCGACTCTGTACAGGGCTATTTCGCCAACGGGATCGATCCTTATGCGTATTGGCTGGCGGAGAGCCGCCGCCGCGGGATTTCGCCGTGGATCTCGCTCCGGGTCAACGATATCCATTGCGTGGACAATAAAGAATGTTATATGCACAGCCGTCTCTGGCAGCAGCACCCGGAGTGGCGCCGCACCACCGGACACGAGATGTGGAACTGGAGCGACGACGCCCTGAACTTCTGTATTCCGGAGGTCCGCGAACAGATCGTGGCCCTGACCGGGGAAGTTCTGGAGCGTTACGACGCCGACGGGGTTGAACTGGACTGGATGCGTTTTCCCTTTCACTTCCGTCCGGGCTATGAGGATGAGGGACGACGCATCACGCTGGAAATGCACCGCTCGATCCGCGAAATGGCCGACCGGGCCGCCGAGCGGCGCGGCCACCCCGTCAAGATCGCCATCCGAATACCGGCGCACCTCGAAGACGCCTGGCAGCTGGGCTACGACATCCTCGCCATGTGCCGCGAAAAACTGGTCGATGTGGTGATTCCGACCGCATTTTGGGCGACTACCGACAACGCCATGCCGATCGCGCTGTGGCGGCAAATCCTCCCCCCTGAAGTCCTGCTCTACGCCGGAATCGAGCTGAATACCCGTGCTTACCCCGCGGCGGCCTCGATGTATTCCACGGCATCCATGCTGGCGGCGCAGAACTGCAACTATCTGGCGCAGGGCGCCGACCGCATTTATCTCTTCAATTATATGGATTTCATGCTGGCAAATTATGCGGATGAATTCAAACATGCCATGACCCGGACAGGGGATCTGGAGCTTGCCGCCGCTTCTGCGCGCCGCCACGTGGTCACTTATACCGATACCCGCGCGCCGGGCGTGCCGGAGGCTCCATCGCTGCCGCTCACGCATTACCCGGCTTATTTGCGGATCGCCATCGGCACCGCCCCCGCCTCCTCCCGTAAATCGTGCGTGCTGTTGGGCTTCGAGTCCGAAGTGGCATGCGAACTCGAGGTATGGCTGAACGGGCGCAAGCTGGACGCCGCCACGGCCCTGCCCGCCGACCGCAAAGTTCCGAAGGGCGTCAACGCCTTCCTCGCTTATGATGCGGCGGGAATGCTCAAAAACCACGAAAATGTACTCGAAATCATGACCAAATCAAACAATCCGCCGCAAATCGTTTGGGCGGAAATCAATATCGAACCATAAAGGCAATCACATGAAAAAAGTTTATTCGGCAACGGTCACTCCATTGATGCAGGACGGCAGCCTCGACACCACCGGGCTGCGCAACATTCTCGAACGCAACATCCGCCACGGGCTCGACGGCGTGTTCCTCCTCGGCTCAATGGGCGAATGGGGCAGTTTCACCCCGGAATTCAGCGAACAGCTCGTCGCCACCGCCTGCGACATCACCGGCGGCAAAATGGAACTCCTGGTCGGAATCAACGCCACCAGCCTCCCGCTCTCGCTGCAGAATATGAAGCGCTACGCCCGCTATCCGTTCGACAGCTACGTCTACATGCTACCCGGCAAAACCTCGGCTCTGAACCCGGTGAAGTCGATTCTGACGGTACTGGACAGCGCCGACCGGCCGGTTTACTACTACCACTGCCCGCCGGTCAACGGTGTGGATTTCTCGCTCGACCAGTTCGCCGAAATCATGGCGCATCCGAACCTGAAGGGCATCAAGAATTCGTCGTCAAACATGTGGCTGCGCCGCGAATTGTTGCTCCTGAAAGCCGATCGCCAGTTCAAAACCGCGCTGCTCGAGGGGCAGGAGTGGGCCGTGGACGAAGCGCTGATCGCCGGTAACGACGGCATGCTCTGCGGCATGGGCGCCCTGACCTCAAAAATCATGGTCGAGCTGGCTCGTGCGGTCGACGCCGGCGACATCGCACAAGCGGTCCGCAAGCAGAACACGCTGATTCGGGTCTACCACGGCGTTTACGGGCGGAGCCTGGCGACGGTGTGGTGCGGCCAGAAGTACGCGCTTCACAAAATGGGCCTGATCGCGACGCCATTCACCTTCGCCCAGGAAATGTCGTCTCTCACCGACGAGCGCAAGCGCGAAGTTGAACAATGCATCGAACAATTCAAAGGAGAACTCGACTGATGATGCGTTATCGTGAAAGTGGCGAAGTCCACAAGGACTTCCATGGTGCGTTGAACACCACCATCGATTACATCGCAACTCATTACGGCGAGGCCGCGCTGTCGGACCTCTTCCGGAAAATGGGACAGGACGTTTACCGTTCGATCCACGAGAAACTGAAAAACGGTGATCCCTCCGAACTCATCGAACACCTCGAATATTTCATGACGCGCGAGGACGCGGATTTCCAGCTGGAAACCGCCCCAGGCCGGATCGAGCTGACCGTGAAATGCTGTCCCGCCGTGGCCCAGCTGCAGAAGCTCGGGCTGACGCCCTCGCCCTACTTCTGCCGCCAAACCAGCGAGGTAAACGCCGCCATGTGCGAAGGCTCGCCATGGCGCACCGAAACCGAAATCACCGGCTGCGGCAGCTGCCGCCAGATTTTTACACGGGAGGCAAATCATGATTCCAAGTGATCACTTTGTCCGCTTCTACAACGAAGTTTTCAAGTTTCTGGACGCCCAAAACGATTTGGAAGAATACTACCTAACGATCTCGAAGCATCAGGAAATTCACTGCCTGGAACTGTTCAAAACCAAAGGATTACAGGGCATGTACGACTATTGGGAGCACATTCGCATCGAAGAAAACTGCGACCTCGACCTGGAGCTGCGTCCCGACAGCCTGACGCTGACCATGAACAAGTGTCCCAGCCTCTCCAAGGCCATGGACAACGACGCCGGAGCCTGCGAGAAATACTGTGACCACTGCCCGGGTTGGATCATCCCCCTGCTGGAAAAAGCCGGCTACCGCTGTGAATACAACCTGATCGGGCGGAAAATCCCGCGCTGCCAAATGAAAATCTACAAAGCCGACGCCGGCCCGCCCTCCCGCGTGATCGTGGAATAATCTTTCTTTAAACACGGAAATCACGGAAAATTGTTTTCATTATTCTAAAAAAACTTCCGTGATTTCCGTGCCTTCCGTGTTTAAAATCTCCCAAGATCAGAGCTGGCTGCAGAGCTCGATCAGGTGGTGATCCTCGGCGAAATAACTCTCGCGCAGCAGCGCCAGGCCGCCGCGAATCGTCGAGCCGGTACCGTCGCTCGAAAGCTCGATGTGGAAACTGCTCTTATCAATGTAGATCAGGTGCTTATACAGCGCCTTGCGGAACGCCATGAAAAAGTCCTCCGCCGGTTGCTGTTCGAATACCACCACCAGCCGTTCCGGTTCGAGGTAATTGACCAGATGCGCGAAGCTCTCGCCGAGGTTTCCGGCGAAGTATTCGCGCGATTCGCGGTCGATTTCCTGCAGCGAAATCGGGAATTTGTCTTCCGAATAAATCCGGTTCCACCACGTGTAGCAGTTATGGTCCAGCTCGCCGGCGCCGCCGGTACGGCCGCGGTAAACCCGTCCGTCCAGCACGATGCCGCTGCCGATGCTGATGGGGGTGGTCTTGCCGTTGCGCCGCCCGTCAAGGATGGAGAGCGTCATAAAATCGTCAATGCCGATGCAGGCGCCGCCGCAGCGCTGCCCCCACGCGGTCATGCGGGCATTGTTTTCGATCAGCACCAGCGCGTCCGGACAGATCCGGCTCAGGCGCTCACGCAGGATTTCGCGCAGCGGATAATTTTCCAGTTCCCAGCTTTTCGAAAGCAGGACCACGCCTTGTTCGAAGTCGACCCGGCCCGGCAGCAGCACGATCACGCCGAGAATCCGGTATTTTTTCGACCATTCGCTGATCATGCCGACGATTTCGCGGAGCTCCTCGCCCATCGATTCGTGCGGCGAAGCAGTGATATTTTCCAGCAGCAATCCGTTGAAATCGCTCAACTGGACCACCCGGTCATGGGTATTGCTGTAGATCGAGACAAACGCCCCGAGCGAGCCGTTCAGCTGCCACAACTGGCGCGGCCGCCCTTTGCCGACATTGGCGATATTCGAGCTCATTTCAAGAAGCTTCGCCTGTTCCATCGACTCGAAAACATTGAACACTGAGGTCCGGCGCAGGTTGATTGCGTGCGTGGTCTGAATCTGGGTGGACGGACCGTGCGCCGCGAGGTAACGCATGACCGACAGCGCGTTGATCTGATTTTTATTGACTCGTTTCGGCGTCATCTTCATTCCCCCTTCAATTCCAGCACGGAATAGGTACGGACGTCTTCGCGGTCCCGCCCCGGCGTCAGCGACATCAGCACCTTGGCCGTGTTCGCGGCATCGTCGGTGTCGCCGACTTCCATTAAGACAGGTAACTTATCGCCCTTTCCGAACTTTTTCAACCCGAGAAGCGCTGCCGGGATGCGGCATTTGACTTCATAGCCGCCGGACTTGGTTTTGATCTCGGCCTTGACCATGGCGGCCATGGCGGCGCGCTGCTCTTCGCTGAGCTCCTGCGGATACCATACATAAATATTGTCGCGTTCGGCAAGCCCGATCCCCAGCTGGATCAGCTGTTTCGTCTCCGGCATCTGAAACCAGAATTCAAGATGATCGGACTTCCAGAGGTCAACTCCGGTGAAATCCTTGTGCAGAACATCATCGGTGACTTTGACGTCGATCAGCAGTTCGTTTTCGTTCCAGTCGAAACGAAACGCCGCGCTCAGGTCCTTCTTGTCGTGCCATTCCTTTTTGCCATGGCAAATATATTCGGCGCTGTCGGCGCGGTAGGTCTTGCCGGTGACCAGCGGCGGAGGCGGAACCAGGTTCATGTCGCGCGGTCCGTTGGTCATCCGCCGGTAGCTCTCGTAATGATGGATCGCGATGCCGCCGAAGCCGGGATCATTGCGGAATTTCTTATACACTTTTTCCAGCTCGTCTTCCATGTATTCGAGCCCCTCCTCGTAAAACGACAGCGAGCGCGAACCGCCGAAAAGCTGCATCACGTCCAGCGTTTCCACGCCCACCCACGCCTTGATTTTGTGCTTGTCCGCGAGCTCGACTTCGTCCTCGGCGGCGGCAATGATCCGGGGCGCGGTATCGTGATACGACATCAATGCGAAGTAGTCGACGAATTCCATCAGGTGCTCGATCACCGAACAGGTCCGTCCCTGCCACTCCACGTGACGCTCCGGACGCTTGATGTCGCGGTCGAGATGCTCGTTGGTCGCCATGCCAAACACGAAATCCTTCATCCCGGACTGCTTGACCAGTTCCGCGCATTTGGCGTGCAGCTCCACATACATCCGGTCGAAACGCCGCCGCGCCTCCGGCGAAGCATGGTATTCCTTCATGGTCACCGGCTCCACGTCGGACTGAAAACCGGCGAAGCGTTCGTCTGCGTTGACCGATTTATTGAAGTCGATCACCCGCTGCAGCGCTGCCAGGAATTTCGGCTGGTCCTCCGGTAGAATCGCCTGCTTCCAGCCGTCCAGCGCCTCGATCTTGATGCCTTTCTGATTGGCTTCGCGGATAAACGTACGGAGTTGTTCGCGGCTCTTTCCCTCGAACGCACGCGCGGAAGAAGTACACAGGTAAATGCGCGAAATATGCCGTCCCGCCGTGAACTCCAGCAGCAGCGCCCGTTCCTTCGGGTTCAGCGCGTAATCGATGTTCCACAGCCACATGCTGCGCGGGGTCTGGAACTTCGGCGTCACCGGACACATGTTCAGCGGCTCCTGATAACGCTTCGGCTTGGCGTCCGCCACGGCCGGAGCGGAAGATTTCCCCAGAAATTTGATCAGCATGATCCCGGCGTGGTGCGACGGCAGGTTGTCCTTGTCGCCCTTCGCCGCCAGGTCCCACGGATAGTACCCGACGAATACCGACGACCCCTTCGCGATCACCGCCGGGCCGTCCTCCGTTTCGCGGTCGCGCCGCACCCAGCTGCCGATCGCCTTGCCGCCGTCCGCCGCCTGCAGCGCAAACGCCTCACCAGTGTAGGCCGCAAAAAGCGGCGGATGCTCCGCGCCCCAGATTTCGCTCTCATCCGGCTTCACAAACATGAATTTCTGAATCGTCCCTTTACCTACTGAAGGGTCGGCAGCATATCCCAGATACTTCACCCCGAAAAGCTTTTCCAGCTTCTTCATCGTATCATCGGTCAGCTTGTCGCGATTCTCTTTCTTGCCCTGGAAAATCAACTTGCCGCCCTGCGCCTGACGCTTCTCCAGCGCCTGCCAGACCTCCGGCGCGAAATTGCCGATCCCCATACCCACCACCGCCGGCACGGCCCCCGGCGCGGCGGCGAACTCCGATGCCGTGACCACTTTGCCCTTTATATTATTCTTCTTTAGATATAGGGTCAATTGATCGGCGTTGTCGCGCGCCATGGCGTCCGGCACCATGATCCACACCTGATCCGCGTTCACCATCATCGAAACGGCCAGCGCCGCGATCCACAGCCAAAGTTTTTTCATAAAGCTCATTCTCCGGTTATTTAATTCTCTTTTTGAATAAAATACATCTTTTTCATGAAAAAATCAATAGCAGATACTTGTTTTTTGGCAAAATAACTGTATAATAGAAATATAAAATTCAATTTATGAATTAATTAACCAATCACGGAGTTGCATATGAATAGAAAAAATTTTACCCTCATTGAATTGCTCGTTGTGATCGCGATCATTGCCATCCTGGCCGCCATGCTGCTGCCCGCACTGAACAAAGCGCGCGAACGGGCGCGGACAACCGGCTGCCTCAGCAATCTGAAGCAAACCGGAGTCGCCTTTAATATGTATGCGCAGGATCATGACGACGTACTGCCGCCGCATTACGCGGCAAACGTGGTGGACGGCGTCAGCGGTAACTACAATTACTATGCATGGTTGATTTCGTATCTCGGCCGGGCCGGGCGCGAAACCCACAAGTCCGTGTCGATCTGCCCCTCTGCCAAGCTGAGCGGCACCTCCAACGTGCTGGGCTTCAACAATTACTCAATCAATCCGTACCTGGGCAAAATCGGTTCAAGCTACTCCACCCCGAAGTATCCTTATGTCAAGCTCAGCAGCATTCGGCGCGCCTCCGATGTTATCATCTCCGCCGATGCCACCCAGATGACCGCCAACAACGGCTCGAGCGACGCCACCTTCTCATCCTATCCATTCGGCTTCGACGAATCCTGGTTCGCCGGCCCCGACTGGACAGTAAAAATTCACGAAGACTTGACCGCGAGCAGCCTGCTCGGCAACGATGTCCCCACCAAAGCCGCCCTGAGTTTCTCGCGCCACGACAAGGCCAATGCCGTCCGCGTGGACGGCAGCGCCCACGGCTATCGCTACACCGAATTCAAATTCGGCAACATCGTCAAATACTGAACAAAATCCCCCACCCCCCAATAAATAAAGGCAACCCCGGTTTCGAGGCTGCCTTTATTTATTGAACGATATTATTTCTACCAGGTCCAGATGCGGATTTCGCTGCCATTGGAGAACGGCGAGGCGTATTGCTCCTTGACTGCCAGGCTGTTGCGCCAGGCCAGCAGGATCGTGCTCTGGGAAGCGGCGGTGCCGTCATACCGGACCGGAGCTCTCATATCGGTCACATGTCCGCCCAGCGCGACCAGGTTGGCGCTGCTGTTGTGCCGGGGCTGGATGCCGTAACCGGTCGTTTCATTGACAAACGTCCCCAGCCCGGCAATCCAGACTTTGGAATCGATGAACATGATCAGGTCCGGAGAGCGCCCGGGGAATGTGGCGATCTTCGTCATTTTAAGCATCGGCATATTCGGGGAACCGGGAGCATCGCCGAAGGTATAACAATTAAGCCCGTAACTGGTCGAATATTTCAGGCTGTGACTGCTGTCGTTCCAAGTGCCGCCCTCCACGGTTTCGCGGGCAGTGGTTTTGGTGGCGTCGGGCACGTCGGTGGGACAATATAAATTCTTGATACCGGGCAGGTATTTGTTTTCATAGAGAATCCTCACCCACGGCTTATCGCCCCAGCGGCTGTTGTTAACCATCGTTCCCGCCAGGCACCAGTCATCGTAATCGGCCGAATAGAGATAATATATCTGCCCCACTTGCTTCAAATTGCTTTTGCAGGTGGCGCCGCGTCCCTTCTCACGGGCACTGTTCAGCGCGGGCAGCAGCATCGCCGCCAGGATAGCGATAATGGCAATCACTACCAAGAGCTCTATAAGGGTGAAATTTAAATCTCGTCTTTTCATGAACATACTTCCTTATATAGTAGATAAAATCATCTAACCTGTTTTTTGTTTACACTATACATTATAATATAAATCCGGTCATTTGTCAAGAGGCAAAAAAATAAAATCACTTTTTTTATCACAGCGGTTGATTTTACCGGATTCCGCGGTATAATAAGTATCATCCGATGTAACCAATATACTGTTTAGATGTCCAGGAGACAGCGTTTATTATGATCAAGAAAGCCCAAGGGAACCAAACTCAGACCGATCTGGTGAAGCGTTCGCTGGTGAGTTATATCCTGGATGCCAAACTGGAAGTCGGCAAGAAACTGCCGCCGCAGGCCGAACTGCGCCGCCGCCTCGGCGTCGGCAACGCCACCATCAGCAAGGCCATCGACGAGCTGCGTCAGGACGGCGTACTGGAAGTGCGCGACAAAGTCGGCGTGTTCCTGCTGGACCCGAATGCGGACGGACACATCTGCCGCAACGTGGCCGTACTCTCCATCCGGTTGCGCGACAGCATGTTCGCCAGCATCCTGACTTCATTTCTGCAGCTTGAGCTGATGAAAAGCGGCTGCCAGATGAATATTTTCTGTCTTAAACAATCGAACCTCAAAATCCGCGCCGGGCTCACTGACCTTCCGGGGCTGCGCCGCAGCATTGAATCCGGCGAAATTCAGGGGGTCATCCACCTCGACGACCTCGGCGCCGATGTTGAAGCACTGGTCGCCGCCGCCGGAATCCCGGCCCTGAAACTCGGCGGTACCAACATCCCGCAGCGCAATGGTATCTACTTTGATTACAAGGACCTCCTGTGCCGGGCCATGGGACGGCTGTGGAGCAGCGGCGTCACTCGTCCTTCGCTGCTGCTGCCGCCGGTGCTGGTCAATTTCGTCAAGCCCGATTATCTGGAGTTACTGAAACGTTTCCCGGGCAATCCGAAGTGCTGCATCCTGCCCGGTTACGATGTCGAAAACGGTTGCGCTCTGGCGCACGAATTCGCCGCCATGCCGCCGGAAACGCGCCCGGATGGGATCATCATTCTCGACGACATCGTCGGCGGCGGTTTCTGTTCGGAACTCGCGCTGCTGCTGCCACCCTCGCAGCTTCCGCTGGGTGCAATCCTGCGCAGCCAACAGCTCAACATCTCCTTTGCACTCCCCCGGAAGGTCTTTTATGACATCGACTTGAGCGAATACGCCTCGATCATCTGCAACCGGATCGTCAACGACATGAAAGGCGTCAAACCCGAACACGACTGTATTTATTACGATCTCAAAGAAGATATTTCCGCCTTGAATCCGGCGTATAAATACTTTTAATTAAGAAAGAAAAAAGAAGAAAGAAGAAATAATGAGAAGAGGGTCAAAGGGATTCTTCCCTTTCCACAACTGTCAACTATCAACTGTCAATTAAATTAGGAGCTATTAATGCGTAAGGTTTTATTGTTGATGATGTTGTTATCGGTCGCGGCCGGGGTATTTGCCGCCGACCTGGTGAAGGATGGGCGCAGCGATTACACGATCGTGGTTTCGCCGAACGCGGTTCCGACTGAAATAACCGCATCAAAGGAACTGCAGGAGTTTATTAAAAATATTTCCGGTGTTGAGATCCCGATCAGCAATGATGAGAATTTTGCCGGCAAGGCGATTCTGGTCGGACAGACACCGCGAATTTCCAAGCTGCTCGGCGTCGATTTCAAGGATCTGAAATCCGATGAGATCATCGTAAAAACCCTCGGCGGCAACCTGATTTTGAGTGGCGAGCGGCCGCGCGGTGTGCTCTATGCCGCTTATGAATTTCTGGAGGACCTCGGCGTCCGGCAGTGGACCTCGTGGGATATGGATATCCCCTCGCGGAAAACCATCGAATTGAAGGATTATGATATCCGTTATGCTCCGCCCTTTTTCTGCCGCGACCGCCTCGGCGGGACCGGCGGCAAATTCGCGGCCTGGATGCGGGTGAACGGCCACTACCTGGGCGTCCCCGAGTCCCACGGCGGCGTGGTCAGACTGATCGGCTGGTGCCACACGTTCGGGCAGATGATTCCGCGCAAGGAATATCATCAGGAGCACCCCGAGTATTTCGCGCTGGTGGATAGCCAGCGCGGCCCGGTGGCCTCGGATGGCGGCGAGGTCCAGCTCTGCCTGACCAATCCGGACGTCATCAAGTTGCTCACCGAAAAGACCTTGGAATGGCTGCGCAAAGAAAAAGATCCGCGCATCATCTCCGTTTCGCAGAACGACTCGTGGCGTACGATGGCCAACAATTACTGCCGCTGCGACAACTGCCGCGCCATCGATGAGCGCGAGGAATCGCCCGCCGGTTCGCTGCTGTTCGCCGTCAATCAGGTCGCGGACGCCGTCAAGGCCGAATTTCCGCAGGTTCTGGTCGAAACACTGGCCTATCAGTACACGGTCAAGCCGCCGAAAACGATCCGTCCGCACGACAATGTCGTCATCCGTTATTGCACCCGCAAAAATGTGCTGTATCCGCTCGATTCCCCGGCGAACGCCAATGTGCTCGGTGAACTGCAGGCCTGGAGCAAGATCACCGACAAAATCTACATCTGGGATTACACCTCGAATTTCGGCAATACCATGATGCCGTACCCCTCCTGGCGGCCGTTCGCGCAGGACATCCGGACGCTGGCGACAAATCATGTGATTTCTGTGCTGGAGCAGGGCTATTCCGTCGGTGAAGCGGGCGATCTGATGCCGGTACAGAACTACCTGCTCTGCAAACTGATGTGGAACCCCAATCTGGATCAGGAAAAACTGACCGCCGAAGTCCTGCAGGGCTACTACGGTGCGGCCGCGCCGGAAATCCGCAAATACATGGATTCAAGCTGGGAAATCTACCGCAAAAATCAACAGGCCGCCGCCAACACCAGCAACGAATTCGGCGCGCTGGTCGCACTGCGGGTACTGCCGAAATTGCCATTGGCCGACCTGCTGGAACTGAGGACGATTTTCGACCGCGCGGAAGCACTGGTCAAGGACGATCCGGCGAAACTGCGCCGCGTCCGCATCGCCGCCATGACGGTCAACTTCCCGATCCTTTTCAGCGAAGAAGCGTTTTATGAAAACGCCGCCAAACCCGAGGGCAAAGCGCTCCGGGAAAAAATCGACCTCGACCAACTCGCCGCCCGGACCGCCGAAGCCGTCAAATCCCTGCGCCGCCCGGACCGTTACCGCGAAGCAACCGAGGCCACGCTGGAACGCTATATCGACAGCGCCGAAAAACACGTGACCGGCAACTGGAACAAAGGCAAAAAGATCCCGGCCGAATTCGCCGGTACGCCGCAGGATGACCTCCGGATTTACGGTCCCGCCGACTTCTCGATCTGGTACTCGGACACGGTCGAAAAAGACGGTTTCCCGGTGATCAATGTCAACTCGAAAAAAGGCTGGAAGGTGCACTTCAGTTTCGATCCCTCGCGCAACCTCGGCGATGACGAATGGCAGGTGCTGATCGGGCTGCGGAGCAAGTTCGACGGCAAGCCCGGCGGCATGATCGCCGCCGACGTCGCGTCGACGCATTTCCCCACGCGCTTCGTCAAGCTCGCCGACATCACCAGCGATGAGTTCAAGTATATTGACCTCGGCAAACACAAACTGGGCGGGCAGCGCGGCTACATTGTGCTTTCGCCCTCGGGCGTCGACCAGCAGCTGGAAATGCAGTATCTGATCCTGCTGCGCAACGGCAATTATCCGTACCTGCAGCTGCCTGATGTGTGCAAGGGGTTGAAGAAGGACGATTTCCGGATCATCAACCAGTTCAATTACTGGGAACCGGATATTCAACCGGTCACGGAAAACGGCCTGCAGGCCATCGCCGTGAAATCAGGCAAAACCAGTGCGCTGCACTGTCCCCTCCCCGCCCTGCCGGGCCGCTGGAAAATCATGGCCACACTGCGCGCCGAGGGACCGCAAAGCGGTAACGCCGCCTCATTGTGGAGCAAATCCACCGGCGCCATCAAGCAATTCAATTTCACGCAGATCGGCGGCCCGGAATACCGGACCGTGGAGTTCGGCGTCGAGGACCTGGGCAAACCGGGGCTGCTGACCTTTTCGCGGCAGCACCCCGCGACTACGTTGTACGTGCGCGAGGTTATTCTGATC
>JBEBXH010000042.1:0-52892 GCA_040391785.1 Victivallis vadensis | reverse complement strand
ATATAGCACATATTCGCATATTTGCAATGTTATTTTATGAACGGACTACTAGCTTCTCCCAATTGCGTTTATCTGCAAACTGCGGTTGTTTTAGAAGCAACCAACTCCAGTCATTGTCGTCAAGTTTCTTCCAATCGCATTTATCTGCAAACCATGGTTGTTCTGAAAGCAACAAGCTCCAAGCATTGCCGTCAAACCTTTTCCACGGGCATTTATCGGCGAACTGCGGTTGGAGTGAAAGCAACTCGCTCCAATCCTTGTCAGTAAATTCATTCCAATTGCGTTTATCTGCAAATTGCGGTTGGTTTGAAAGAAGAGTATCCCAATCGCTGGGACCGATTTCATCGCTCCATTCATAATCGTCCTCGTTAATATCATCATCTTTTTCGAAGACAGTCTCAAGCTCAAGAATATCGTTGTCGCCATTCTTCTCATGCGGTTTCTTTTCACCCATCATCATTATTCCTTATGTTGTTGTGATTTAATTAAATGGACAAAAGTTTTTCAGTTCGACTTCGCCGTCATCTTTCGTGGTGACGACTTTAAATTCAAAGCATTTTCGCTTTGGCAAGAATTTAAATCCGGCAGAATACTCCATGCTTTTTTCAGAATTCAGGCGGAATTCTTCAGCGCACCATATTTCGTCGGAACTGCCGATTATGAGTTCACGGATGGTTTGCTCTCGTTCTTCCGGAGGAATACTCTGATCAATCACATAATACGTCCATACGTTGCGGAGCCTCTGCCAAAATCGATCACGTACCCAGCCTTCTTCAAAGCGCATTTGATACAGTTCTGGCGGTTCGGGCAGAATCGCAATAATCGGTATTTGCTCCCTCATCGCCATATTAACGAACATTTCGCTCCATCCCTCAGAGAGAGTACAGCAAATCGCCATTGATGGATAAGTTTTTGGAGATTTATTTTCTCTTCGAACAGTGGTGCGATTCAGCGTGATAAGTTTACGAATTACCCGTTGGAAGTAATAATTTGATTCATCGCTCCAATTTATATTCTGAGGCATATTATCATTTACTATTCCCAGAACCCGTCTGAATCTTTTAGGAAAAAGTGAGTACGGATATTTACCATGATTGAAGGTTCTGTTTACGATAGGCAATATCTGCTCAATTTGCGACTCGTATTGCTGTTGCTCATCTACCGACAGCTTTTCCCATTCAATCAGTTTGGAGGAGGCAAAATAGCGATCATTACTCTGTTGTTCATGGTGATAGCCTGCAAGAGTTCTCGAATTTACCCACCGAGCATGTTCCGCTTGAGCCAATTGCTTCAAATATGGCTGAAGATCATTTATTGGCTGTATGGAATCATCCGCACTGATCATATCGAATTCCAAGTCCACGGTATAAAGTTTTTCCAAAAAAGAATCGACAAAAGCCCTTGTGTCTTCATGTTGTTTGGAACTATTCTTAACTCGCCAGTTATGAAATAGCATCTGATCGGAAACTTGCGCCGCATTAAATGACCATGCCATTTCCTCATGCCCTGCCAATGAGTAATAGAAACGATCTATCATCCCAACATAATCGACAGCCGCATAGCCTAAGCGACGCAATGAGTAAGGCGGTTTTGTACATTTTGCCATGATTTGCTGTTCGATCAAAATCCGAATATTTTCAAAATGAAGCTCGTCCGGTAGCCGGTTGAATGCTTCCAATGCCAAATCCGCAGTCGGGTTGGCAATGAAGAGCGTCACGCTTGCTGAAATATCCCGAACGACCTCTACCAGATATTGTCTATTCTCCATACATGATATACTGCCGCCTCGGAAGTTGAACTGAATGCCATGCAGTTTTTCCAATGGATAGAAGTTTCTGAATTTATCAATATCCTCGGATTTATCCGTAAATACCGTAATTTGATGTTTTTCTTTCCCGGGTAATAATATTTTACTCGCCTGAATGATAAACATATGCGCCATTTCGTCAAAGTCGGCAACCAGAATATGAACGTGTGCCGCTTCTGGATTTCTACGGAACGCCAACTGATGATATTGGGGCTCGTATACATCCTTTCTCTTGCCTTTGTTAAAGCTTTGAATGGATGGCATTGAGCTCAAAACCTCATTGACGCTTTGTTTATAAAAGTTAAGAACACGTGGATTATATACAGGAGTAACCTTGGGGTCTCGGTTTATTGTCTGAATATTAAATTCATCCTGAACCAGATCATAAGGATTGGATATTCCAATGAAACATGGAATTGCACAATAAGGAACTGCTTTAGATTTGGTTCGATGAAATTTCCGCTTTATCTTTTCCATGAAAACTTGAGATTTTGCAGAGCGTATCGGAGTCCTCGGCAAAAGCCCATAAATACGATGATTACCACCATCATTATTATCAGTGGAATCCCCCAGAATCATAACCACAGATGCATTCCACGGGCTTAACCCAGCCAGTTCATTTTTATCGAAGACACCGCCTCGGTGAATAAATACCGTCTTCATATCCTTCGGAGAGAATTCGTCGCCAAGTTGTTCACGGATGACTTCAGTCGAGATCGAAGAAAGAATAATAATTTCCTTAACTCCATAAATCTCCTTCATTGCGTTCACAGTCGTAACGCCTTGAAAGTTCCAGCCGATAACAACACCATGTCTTCCCTTGAATTTGTAGCGAATATGCCCTCCTGATATCAAAGCTCTCCGAACTTCAAAAGCATTGCTGATGGCGCCCGTAATAAAGCAAAACAGTACCGCACCACATATCCAGATGAAAAGCGAGACAAAAATCACAAGATCTCCATTTTTTGCTGATTCTTGCGTACCACCATGCACCGAGGCGATTGTCTGTCCAATGAAACCACCGTCGCAAAGATGCAACAATCCCCAAAGCCATGCCGTATAGAAATTTTTATCGACGGCTCCTTTCTCCATATAAAGTTGGGCAATGGGAGTCACCGCCGCCCAGACTATAATAACGATTAAAATCGCCAACAATAATTGAAGCCACATTCGGCTGATAATAACTTTATCAAAGTATTTTTTCATATTACTCTCTGCTTTATAATTTTATCTTATTTGTATTTTTCCCCTGCCCTTGCATTTGAAGCAACGTGCCGCAAGGCCGTTGGCATCTGAAACTATACCTGCTCCCCTACATTGCAGGCAAGTTCCCGGCATAATTGGTGGGCGAAAGGCTTCTCCATCTGATGGAAAAGGAAGGTTATATTGCTGTTCAGGCGGACAATCCCTGTCTTTATGTAATGAATAGATTTGCAGATTTTTAAGCGTCACGGAATTGCCGCCACCGCATTCTGCAATTATGGCGAAATTCCCCTCATGAAACAGAGACGGGGCATGTATCAATAGTTCTCCGTCGATGATCAAGCGAAAAAAATGAGTAGTCATAACCATTTCAACTTTGTGAACGCCCTGCGAATCTGATGGCTGTCCGACTAGACGGAAATGCCTTTTCCTACTGCCGTCATCAGCCAGGTATTCCAACGGATTGAGTTTCAGTTTGCCGTTAGTCCGTTCCAAACTCCACTGATAATATGCTCGTTCACGCCCTTTCCGATCCAATACAGCCACCTGAAAGCGCAGAAGCTCGGATAAACGGCTGTAATCAATATCGAAGCTGATCGAATACAGATACGGCAATGGAGCCATTAAACGATAGATACCGTCCGCACGATCAACCAGCTGCAGTTCATTGGATAAGGAAAATCCTCTTGATTTGATATTCCTCCAATTCCCGACACGAAAATTCGGCGACGATAGAACTTTTTCTTTACGATAGGTATACTCCAATGACTTAGGTGCAAATGAATTATATACTGCATGGTTTGGAAAAGATTGCGTGGTTGTATCACCACCGCCACTATCCGTAACAATTTGACCGAACGAACTCCGAAGTATCTCCCCCAGTTTTATTGGCGGTTCTGTGTACGGTTTCGTTTTCCGCCACAGACTCATAGTTGTGACCAGCAGAGAGCTCACCACGATCAGCAAGCAACCAGCCAGTAGCCAGTACCGCCACTTCAGCCAGGACGACAATAGACGCTTCCGTTTACCGATACCATATTTCAATGCATTCCTGAAATCGGCAATATTCTTGAAGCGGAGCAATGGATTCTTATTGCACGCCATCAGTATGATATTGTTCAGGTGATGATACTTCCCTTCCTTTACCAACGCAGTCGGAAAGGACGGATACGCATCGACATCGTTCCCCGTCAGGCAACAATACATAACTTTGCCCAAGGCGTAGAGGTCGTCCGTACTTGTTTTGCCGGAAGAACCGTCCTTTAGTCGTTCAGGCGGTATGAATCCTAAAGTTCCCCCAAGACTTAGCGTTTGCGAGATCGACCGCACCAAGCCGATATCGGATAGCTTCGGCTCTCCGTCAACGAATAAAATATTCTGCGGTTTAATATCACGGTGTACCAGTCGAGCCTTATGGAGAACATCAAGACCGTCGAGTAATTTCTCGGTCAGCCAGAGTGTCTCTTCTATGCTCAATCGTTTTTTCTGAACCAGCCAACTTGCCAAGGAGCCAACCTGATAGCATTCCTCAGTTCCGAAATTATCTGCCAGTTGCATTGTGTAGTAAAGGGTATTGTCAACCTCGCCGATGTGGTAAATCTGAATAAGGTTAGCAGAGTCCTTAATCTTTGCGTAGTGCCGGAGCCCGGCGAATTCCTTCTCGATTTGCTCCGTTCTTGACACAATCTTCAGCGCCACATGGATGCCGGTCAAGTTGCGTGCTATCCAGACCTCGCCATACGAGCCCTGTCCACATCGTTGTATCAGTTCATAATCAGCTATTTTCATTTACACCGTCGAAGGTTTGCCAGAATATTGTTCGCCGAATATTTCACTCAATTTCTGGAAGGTATTCGGATTGTCCACTCCTTTCATCTGATGCACGGAAAAACGGACATCCTCCAGAAATTTCTCATCCTCGATCAGTTGCATGTACTGCAAGTGGCATTCCTTGCATTTAAGCAAATGATTCCTGCAACGCATCTTTCCGAATGCCGACAGCTCATTATGAAGGTACTTTTCCAGCTCAATCAATGAATAATGTTTCATAATATTATTTCTCCAATAATTCAGCCACAATTTTACGGAGCATTTTGGTCAGCCGGTTCTTGATATCGTACAGGCTTTGAACTGGTATATCAAGGAACTTTGCCACCTGCGAAGCTTCCGTACCGTTTATTACATAAAGGTCAAACGCCTGAAATGTCCGATCCTCTACCTGATCACGTAACAGCAGTACCGCCTGATTCATGATATGATGCCGCCATTCTTCTTCCCAGAGGTCATGCAAATTCTTATCGTCAGCCCAGTCCATATCCTCTTCCATTGTCACTTCCTGAGTCGGACGCTTGCGGATAATATCGACGATACAGTTATGGATCATGACGCTCAAGTAATCACGAAAACGCCCTTTACTCCGATCATAAACGAAATTTTTCTGTTTGTTGAAAAAGCGGAGCATAACGGTCTGAATCAGATCATCGATTTCAGACTTGGACAAATTATAGTCCTTACCACGGAAGCAGATCAGCGGAGAATAAGTCTCATAGAACTCATGCCACGACACTTCATCGCCCCTCTGAATAGCCTCCAATAATGATTTTTTAGTCGAGTATGACATGCGCCTCCAATCTGCATACCGTCTATTATAATGATATTATCGTCCCGATCAATAGCCAATTCCCAAAATTCAGATTATTTTTCAGCCTCCAGCTCGGACACGTTCACTTTCCTGCCAATATTTGAAGTCAAATACTATTAATTATTTTTTCGACGTCCTCTTCAATATCACTTTTACTGTTTCTGTAGCCGACGGTCTTCGTGGCATCAATGTCAGGAAACGATGAATTAACAAATCGAAGCTTGGTACAATCGCTGTTTTTCAATTCAATATAGGAGCCGTTGCTGTTTTTAATTACACCGCTCATATTTTGATTGCCATTCATCGCCGCCGAAGCAAAACAAGTGTTCTCCGCATTCAGTTTCAGCGACGGACAGTCACTCAACTCAAGACGCTCACAATTGCAGTTCTTAAAGATAATATCAAGTCGAGTCATCACGAATATGTTGCGTTCCATTTGGCAATTTTCAAAAGAAATCTTGCCTCGAGAAAAATCAAACGCCGAACAATCAAGCTCACAGTCGGTAAATTTAGCATCTAAAAAAACCGTATAATTACAATAAAGGTTATTCAATTCGCATTCAATAAAGCGCACATTGACCAATTCGGCGAAATTGAAGACAGCACGCCCCAGATTGCACTGCTGAAAGATAACATTCTCCAGCTTACAGAAAGAAAAATTGCAACCAGTCAGATTGGCTTTTGTAAAAATCATATCGCTTATCGATAAATATTGGAAGTCTTCTGGGTTAACGTTATTTATCGTGTAGCATGCGACACGTTTCTGAAATGCCTCTGCCAATACGACTTCACGGTTAATGGTTGATACATCGTTTTTCTGTTTACTCTTCGCCATAATTTCTCCCTTTTGATTATTATGCTACCAGAGATTAGTTTCTCCAGTAGCATATTGTTTCATCAATCAGTCTTCGATTGATTCATACCTGCCGCATCCCTGCATGCCGCCTTTGATTCGGCACGAAGATCCGTTGCGGTTCTCATTACAACGCAACTCTTCGTCCGCATCATATACGACGTTAGTTTCACCCCATGAATTCTTCACATTTCTCCAGCCAGGATAATGGACACATGAGCAACATGTTTTTGCCGACGCACGATGAACGTTTTCTGTCATTTTATACCTCCGTATTGGTTAGGTTTTTCGATCCAAACTTCAAAATGTCAAGCATTAAATCTACAAAAATCAGCATTTTATTTTAATGCGTTTACAACTGCCCATATTAGTCCACCAAAAATCGGTACTAAAATTAAGCCTGCAACTAAATCCATCGCAATAACAACTATTCCAATTATAAAAAATACAAATATCCCTATTATTTTAATTGGATTTACATCAAGGTATCCGCATACAAAAACAATGATCAAACTATCGATCACTCCCGCCAATACTGCCATGAATGCATTGGAATTGTTTTCATTCATGAGACTTTCAATCGCAGTAACATGAATCGCAATCAAAAATATCACGCCGACGATAATCGCAAACACGATGTATACACCGTAAATTCCAAGGATTCCGACTGCTGTATTATCAGCACCATCTTTTAATTTTTTTAAGCTCATTTTCGGGAAGCCTCTATTATTAATTTTTCTTTAAAATAATCCCCATCCCAAATGCATATCAAGAAGAGCAACTATACCATATATCACAGCTATTGTCACCCAAACTATAAGAAAAACACATCCCCCTTGTTGTGCTTTTTCCAAGTCCATAGTTCCATCCAACATTTTACTAATACTGTAAAAGGTGGGAACCACCAGTATTGTAAATATGATTGCAAACAATATCCCCAGCCATCCCATAACCGCAATGCAACATATACTGACGAATATTGATATTACCCATGCACACGGCATCAACTTCTTTGTTCCTGTTAACGCACAAGCAATACATGTTAGGACAATATCCACGAATATCATTATGATTACGCCAGCCCAGTTCGGATGATTCTCGTTGACAGCTTCAGCAATCACAATCCAGTGTATCGGTATAAGAAATATTATCCCAAATAAGGCAAATATTCCCCATATACTCAAAACCACGGCATACACTGGAGCCATTGCACTGTCTACAACTTTCATAAATTTGTTGTCACTCATGGAAACGATGCCTCCTTGGCAAACTTCAAAATAGTCTTAACGATAATATTCAAGAATACAAGCTATTATTATCACAACTATCGTTACTATCACAGAAATAGTTATTGCAATAGGATGCCAAGATTTTTTCTGTGGAGTAACCAATGTTCCTTCAATCATCTGCTTGATACGATATACACCAGCTATCGTTCCTACTAAAAATATAACTCCAATTAATACACCTATCCATCCCATAACGACAATACAAGTTATACATATGAATATTGATACCACCCAAGCACATGGCATCAATTTTTTTGTTTTTGTCAATGCACACACAATACACGTCAATATAATATCAACAAATACCATGATGATAACACCAGCATTATTAGGATTAGGCTCACGGGCCGCTTCAGCAATCACAAACCAGTGTATCGGTCCAAGGGCAACTATGCCGAGTAAAATAAATAATCCCCAAATACTTAGGACTACTCCATACACTGGAGCCATTGCGCCGTCTACTTTTCTCAAAAACTTGTTGTCACTCATTGAAACGTCCCTTTGTTTTAAATTATCTGAGCATAAAAAAACGCATTCCGAAATCATGTATCCGCCTTTACGCCTAGCCCAGCGTCTGCAAGAATACACAACTCGAAATGCGTTAAATTTATGTATAACACATTTCGGCACTCTTGCAGACGTCGAAGATTGAAGGGCTAGTTCAAAGGCGGACGCTTCATCAATTGTTAAATCATTTTATTTAAATTTTATACTGACCTCATATTAACTTTTGAGTTAATGTACCATCGGTCACTAAAAAAATCAAGCTAAAATGTTGACTTTGCGCTCCTTAAATTCCATCTCCGACATACTGAACTAAACGTAAAAAAACTGATATCGCTTAGTAATACGGAGCAATATCAGAAATCTCGGTTGGAGTTTTAAATTTTTTTCAAATTTTTTCCATGAAGATGTCAGCCAGCAAAGAAATCAGGCTCTCATGCCGCCATTGATACAAAAACCTATGAGGATAGCCACATTCACAATAAATATGACCATCAGTGCCGCATACATAAGGATATACGCTATAGCCGACACGGTTCACCGCCGAACAGAAACTGCACCATCTCGTCGGCTTTCTCCAGATACATACAGCGTTCTTCTATCGTTTCAGCTTCCACCGCAGAAAATAAAAAGAACTCATATTCAGAAAACAGCATCCGAAATACGGTATTCGGCAAGATCCGATACTCCGTAATATTCTGCGATTGCAGAGCCATAGAGAGCAACTTAACGTCATTCCTGTAAAGATACTCAAGCAAGCCGTCAGCGTCACGGTAAGTGCCAAAGAAACGATATTCTTGCGGATAGGAAAAGTAAAACGCCCCTGATGATTCCCAAGCGACCCTTCTGACTTGTTCAATAGCCCCCGCCGCAATCAAATCCCGCATATCATTCAAAAGATTACCCGTCATCTCCATAACCAAATCATTTTCCATGATACCCCTCCAGCAATATGCGTTCAATAAGCTCCTCCTCATAATAAACGCACTTACCGATCCTGACCCTCGGCAAGCCCCACCGACATAAACTCTGCACGGAGATATTAAGGCGAGTCGCCGCCTCCCTCGTGCTCAACAATTTTCCGTTTCGATTTATCATTTCTCAGTAATCTCCTATAGGCATTAATTGCCGTCAATAGTAAAGAAATATAAAAAAATGTTAACATCACTCCAGCAGGAAAGACAGTTTCCCAAAAATCCGCAGAAAATAATTTTTTGAAAAAGATTCAGTGCTCGGCAGGGTTTTCAAGGTACTGAAAAAACTATAGGACTTGAGTTCAAAAAAAATTACCTCAATCCACCTTGAATTTCATATATTAATGCTTTTCAATCAAGCTGATACTCATAATATTGGTACATTCTTAGTTCTTCTAACAACAACCAAACGGCCAAGCCTTTCTTCAACTATCCATCCTGATTTTCTGATTGCATTCTGTAAAGCAACAGCATTGCAACCAAGCTTCTTTGCTACTTCTTTCCATGTCTTACCCGAAGTATGCTTTTTCAATAAGGCTTTTTTCATGAAAACATCGTCAAATACATTTCTTTTTTTAAGTTGGCCTGTAAGTTCAAATTTTCTGTCATTAATAGAACTTCTGATTACGTTCCAAGATATATTGAAATGCTCTTCTGTTTCTCTGACAGAATGAGTTTCCCGGTACTTTAGAACAGCTTCAAGCAGCTCATTTGAGTATTTGCGTTTAGATTCAACGCCATAAATTGGAATCCCAAAAGCCTTATAATATAAACGGTCAACATATTTTTTGTGAGGTCTTTTGTCTCGTCTTAAAATTACATATTCACGTGTCGTCTTATCAAGATGCTTGTTTATTTTCTTGATCTTCCCGCTGGGGTATGTTCGGAACACATACCCGTTTTCATCAATCGAATACTCATTAAATCCAACTATTGACACTCTTTCGCTCATTTTCAATTTCTCCTATTTTAAAAATTCATTCTTCCATATAATATTTTCCATATTAAAAAATGTTAACATTTCTATACTGCAATAGGTCTCTATTGGTATTTTTCTCGTATACATAAATATATATTGGGGATATATTCATGTAGTAATCATTTTGAGGCAGAAACAAGTAATATAATTAATATAACCAGAAATGCTTTCTCAAAAAACAGTGAAATCGGAATATCAGTCTGATGATGCACTGGATGAGTAATCACAGAGCTTTTTGCTGTTTCGTTCAGGAACAGGAAAAAGCGATATTATATATTCTACAAAATTTTTCCCACAAATTTTTTTCAAGCCTTGTCAAAGGCAGTAAAATCAAAGGCTGAAAAATGGTGGTTATGGTAAACAATGGATTCTCATTTGCCAGCCTACGGCATGGCGGCGAACAAGTCGCCGAATATATATGAATCGCTTTCCCAGCTTCCCTTGAAGAAGCTGTAAAAGCTTCCCTTGGATTACCACCCTTGAATTTATCTTTTGAATTTCCACTTCCCAATGCGATTTAAATCGACTTTAAATAAAGATAAGAAGAGCCCCCTTCATGATTAAGATAACCCCAAAATGCTTTAAAATCGATTTAAATCGCATTTAAAGGAACAGGAGCATTCGCAGAATGCGTATGTGTATCTGTTTCTTCTTATGATTTGGGAGTTCGGAGCGAAGCGGATTTAAACGAAACGAAGTGGAGTTTAAAGGAGTGGAGCGGAGTCAGTCCCAGACGGCAGACGCCGCTTGTCAATCCCCTCTATTCAATGGAACAAATTATTTGAATTTTCATTATGATAAATTATATTGCGTATGTAGCCCTATATTTTGATGATCTGGCAACTATACCGAAGCTATAAACTTAATTTGGGTGAGAAAAATGAATCGACGAGCTCCGTTTTGTGCTGACTATATCTGGGACATTATCACCGGTATTTCTTCTCGTAAGCCGAATCCACGCTTTCACCAAAATCGACTCAGTGAACCAATTCGGCAAAAGTCGCCTCAATTAATTATTGTTGCGCCTCATGGGGATTTATGCCATGAATATGTCAACCAGAAGGAAATTTTTAGTATTTGGCAAGTCATAACGGAGCTTGCCCCATGGCATCAATACATGATATTGACTCAATTCCCGGAACGTTTGTTGGGACTCAAGGATTCCTTGACGTGGCTTCCAAACCTTTGGATCGGCGTACCATTGGAGTCGCCCTCACATATGGGACGCCTGGATGCCCTGAATGCATTACCGGCGATTGTGAAATTTGCAACCTTTCTTCCCCCACGAGAAGATCGAATAGCTTGGGATTTTTCTGGGCTTGATTGGGTCATTGCCGGTGGCGGGGTAGACAGGCGCCAAAAGTCTGGTATCACGATAATTCTATTGAAGAGCTTTATCAGATATGCAAGGCACAAGATGTTCCATTTTATTTCACCAAAAAAGGAAAATATTTTGAAACTAACCGGGATCGGATATATCATTTCTTCAATGTACGGCAAATTCCTTTCAAGCCGGAGTGGATTGAGTACTATCGCCAATTGGATAAAAAGCTGACTATAGCAGAAGGTGATCCTTGGAGCTGGCGAACCCCATTCCCGGATGATATGAAAGTTGTTCATTCTCGTCCTACGCCCCCGGCTCGCCCAAGCATTCAGCCGATAGTCCCTGAAGTCGCAGAAGAAGAACCACCCACCCCGAAACAGCCGGTTCTAACTCCCGACCAACAGAAAAAAGTATTGAAGCAGTTGGAACGAATCATACACCAAGGCAACCATTTTGCAACAGGCGAAGCATTGGCGAAAATTCAGGATGAGAAGCTGTATGTACCTGCGGGCTTCCGTTCATTTTCCCAATATTGCAAGCATCGATTCAGAATGAGCCGGGTTCATGGGCATCGACTCATCTCACAATATCATATGAATCAATTTTTTGTAGCCCATGGGCTACAGGTTCTGCCGGAACGGCAAACTCGGATGCTGCGTGGAATTCCACACGAAAAAGCGTTGGCATTGGTTCAGGAAGCTCAAACTACGGTAATAGAAGGTATTTCGACATTTAAAGATAATTTAAAAAGTACCGTCAAGGATTATCGAAAACAGTCAGCTCAGTCATCGCACCGTTATAGTTCTTCCGACGGGATGTTTTATTGCCAAACCTTGAGGCGAAAAATTCAGTATGACGATTATCCATCCATACCGGTTATGTTTGCGGAATTATCCCAAGGAAATCTCAATTGTGCGGTGAAGCTGTTTAGCGAGTTTTCCGAGCTGGGAGGTTTGGGTGAACTGGATCAAGAAGCGATTGCCAAAGCCGTCCTTGTCAAGCACGGCGAAACTGAAATTGCCGAATTCGGCAGGGCGATGGGGATTGCTTTAATAGAGGTAAGCTACGAAGTCGATGAATTGGGATTCAAGCTCTGGTGAGTTTGTCCAGAAATTTTTCTTGATATTCTTGGACTTCATCAAATGGCTATTATTTAACAGTATTTATATTGGACAATTTATTTCTATCAGCACCAAAAGCACTGCAATAAAACGAATTGCAATCTATCGTGTCAAATAAAATAATAGATATAAATATTTGCATTTTTCACATATTGGGCTATATTATATATGTAGCCTACCCCATAAGGTCGTAGCGGTTGAACTGGAACTGTTGCCGGGGCTGACATTAAGGTTCTTTAACAACATGGAGAAAGACTTAAAAACAAAAGTATTGGATCACCTCAAAAAAGGAATGATGTTCGACGCATTTACAGCTCAAGAATTTGACGAAATCAAAAAATGCTTTGAGAAACAAAGCACCTCACCGCCTTCTGCGCCACTGCCGACTCTGATCGATTCGCAAAGCGCCATGAAGCACCTCCACTGCGACAAGCATCGCCTCAATGAATATCTGAATAAGGGATATTTGAAGCGAATTAAGCTCGGTCATCGAAAAATCATGATTGATCATGACAGCCTGCGGCAATTCATGACCTATGGAATTGAAGCTCCGAGGCAGAGCCAAGGAGGTGTCGCATGAGTACACAGACTCGCACTTCTTTGAATACGGTTTACCAAAGGCGAGGTAAATGGGTCGTGGAATATATCGACTTCGAGGGCAAGCAGAAAATAAAAACGCTTTGGGATAAAGATCGGCAGTATCCTGAGAACAAAACTCATGCTCGTCGATTGGCGGATGAGTTTCTGGTCAAAATCCGCAGTGCAGAGAATCTTCAGTCCGAGCAAGAATTCTTGAATCGTATTGCGGAAAAAAAACAACTTATCCAACGGCTCAAGTTCGAACTTGAGGATGTTCTGCCGATGATATTGTCAAATCCACGGCTGAATAACAATACTCGCATTCAAAATCGTGAATTCCAATGGAAGAAATTCTATGATTGGATGCTGAAGCATCATCCTCGGACAAAATCGCCACACGAAATCACGCCATTGATTGCACAGACATTTATGGCTGACTTATATAAAGAAGGAATGGCGAATTCCACCTATAATGATTATTTATGCAGTTACAAAATGTTCTTCAAAATCATTATGGTGGCGGCGGGAATGAACAATAATCCATTCGAGCATGTGGAACGCTTAGCAAAAAACGATTCCATCTCGCATAAGCCGATTCCTAAAGAGTATATACCGAAGATTATCGTGGCTTGCGATGATCCGAGCTTCGAGGTTTTGGAGACAAGGCGATTGCAGAAAATAACCAAGTCGGAGCTGAAAACATTGGTGATCGTCGGATTGTGTAGCGGTATGCGATTGAAGGACTGCGCTCTGTTGGATTGGGCTAATATTGATTTTGAGCGCAATATCATTCAGACGGTGGCATACAAGACCAAGAAATATAATAAGGGGTATCTGTGGATTCCCATGATGAGTTATCTGCGGAATCAGCTCTTGAACATCCACCACGGCGAGAGCAGTGGGGCGGTCATGCCATTGATTGCAAGCAGATATATGGATCAAGAACGCAAAAAGGTATTTGACTCCGAGAAGAAGAGCGACAACGGCAACATGCACAATGAAGTC
Source organism: Victivallis vadensis (assembly GCA_040391785.1). Lineage (GTDB taxonomy): Bacteria > Verrucomicrobiota > Lentisphaeria > Victivallales > Victivallaceae > UBA5239. The sequence goes on along the minus strand of JBEBXH010000042.1, from coordinate 38,613 downwards.
AAAAATCTTCTGCGGTATGTGGGACTGCCGACGAACACTCGTTTGACCAAGGCAGAGCAAACGGAAGGCATCACAATCAACCGTGGGCGACGAAAAAAGAGCGCCAACATCTACGGCTTTCATTCTTTCCGACACTTCTTTGTATCGACGTGTGCCGAGAGCAATGTGCCAATGGCGTATGTCGAGGCAATCCTCGGAGCTGATTCGGCGGTACTGAAAGAATATTACACGCACATCAATACGGATGACATGATGAGAGCCATCAAAGAAATTGAATGTAAATTCGTCGGTGATTTGCCTCAGCCACAGCAAAGGGCATTAACTGCTGGTTGAAGTTGATTCGGGATACGGAGTAGGCTGTTGCTCCGTATCTTTTTATACATGAGACACCATTAGACACTACTAAGTAAAATACAAAACAAAACAGACTAAAGACAGACATATCAAGGAGTTATGCAGGCTAGACGGCTCTCGTAATGAATAGGTCACCAGTTCGATTCTGGTCATTGGCTCCATTTATTGAATTTGAAGTCCAGCGGAATTCCAGATTAGGATCGGCTGGACTTTTTATTTTTCGTCATGAACGGAACCTGGGGCTTCCGGTGTTTGAAGCGTCTTTTTCTTGTCGGTGTCTTGAAAAATGACTGTTGTTGTACTATCTTAATAGGCTTATGGGTTTTCAGAGGTTTTCCGGATGAGTTTTTTTTGATAACAGGTTTTCAATCATTGGATTTATAATAATATATGCAGACTCAAGGATTACGTAAATATCTTGGTCATCCCGCAGGATTGGCTTTGTTGGCTTTTTTGATACTGGTACCGATTATTATTCTGTCGGATATTCCGCAGCGTGATGTTTGTTTGAGGTATGCGCCGATGGCGGAAGCCATTGCCGCGGGCGATTGGGAAGTCGCTTTCCATACGCGCGTGCCTCCGCTCTTTGCCACCATCGGGTCGTTGTTTGTGCTGCTGTTCGGCTGTTCCGGTTTTCTGGCCTGCAAGCTTGCCAGCGCCATGACGTTCAGTTTAACCGTCTTTCCGCTGTGGGGAATATTCCGGCGCAGTTTCGATACCAAAATCGCTTTCACCGGATGCATGCTGTATATATTCTGTGCTTATTTATTGCGGGTGTCGGGCATCGGCATGCGCGAAAGCACCAAATGCCTGGGGCTGGCGATCCTGGCCTATGGAATGGTCCTGATTTATCAATCGCGCGCCCGGATATGGGGTTATATCATTTTTGCCGCGGGGGCCGCGATGATGATCATGACGCGCGACGATTCATTGCTTTTCGTGGCTTTCCTCGGGGCGTGGCTCCTGGTCGATGAAATCCGCAAATGGCGCAAATTTCCCTGGCGCAGTATTGTCGCCGGTGCTTTGATATGGGTATTTCTTTTGCCGGTGTCTTTCGTCAACCTGAAATTAACCGGCTGGTTTGTGCCGGCTTCGCGGATTCCCCAGGTCATGGGCCGCTTTTTCCCGAGCGAAAATCTGGTGGTTCGGGAAACCACTTCCGGCATTGTGCAAAATGAAAATACCTTAACCGGATTCAGCAAATTCGCCGCATCTTTGAACCCGGAAAGTATTCTGGATTTTATCGATTCCGTGTTCAAGGGGACGTATTTCATTTTTGCAATTCCGGCGCTCCTGATGATCATCTACCGTATCCGCAAAAAACAATGGACGCCGTTGGAAAGTGTTGTCCTTGTTCTATTTGTGGCGCATACACTGCTGATCATACTGCAGATTATCGTATTCGATCATTATCTTTATGTTTCCCGCCGTTACCTGCTGCCGGCCGCGCCGCTGCTGTTCGGCTGGACGGCGTTGGCGGGATTTGCGCTGGCCGGAGAGATCCGCCGACGCTTGCCGCGGCGCGTGGGAGTGCCGGTGGTCGCCTTGCTGCTCCTGTTGCTTGCCGGGGGGCTGTATTACGATGCATTGTCTCCGCAATTGAAAATGCGAACATCCAAGAAACATGCGTTTAACCGTCTGGCGATCCTGAAATGGCAGGATACCATCCGTCAGGATTACAAGGGCCCTGCCCGGCTGGATGAACGGGTTTTCAACGTATACCAGTATCATTCGTTCCGGCGCCCGACCATTGCCAGCGATGAAATGGTGGAGGTGGGCTATCTCGCCGGTGGCGAAGGTTATGAGATTCAGGCGGAAAATGACTCTTATGATTATATCATCGACTATGTCCTGAACGAGGTTCCGGTCCCAGTTCGAGGAAAATATACCCGGCTTGATTCATTCGAGACCAACAAAGGAACCTATATTTTATGGAAAAGGGAGTGGACAGCCCATGAATAACGGACGTATACGGATCTTGTTTCTGGCTCTTTCCGATATCATCAGCCTGTGTCTGGTGATTATGGTAATCGCCTGGGGCTACAAACAGTTCGGAGCCGATTATCAGATTTCGGTTTATTTGAAGCTATGGCCGATTCTGCCTTTTTTCCTGATCTGCAACGCACTGATCGGCTTATATCACGGCAATTGTTTTTACCCCGGAACCATGACCACGCCGGTGGAAGAGCTCCGGCGCAGTTTTTATTCGGTGACGTTTACCTTTATCCTGCTGTTTTCTTATCTGGCCATGATCCGGCAGAATACGGAATACTCGCGTCTCGTGTTGATTGTCAGCTGGGCCGTGGAACTGGGGGTAATGCTGGTTTGCCGCAACCTCGTCCGGTTCGTGCTTTATAAGTTATCGCTCGGCCAGATCAAAGTTCTGGTCGCCGGATATGGAAAAACGGGACAGGCGCTGACTTCGTTTCTGAACAGCGATTACTACTACGGCTACAAGGTAGAAGGATATCTGGATGACACCAGGAAGGACGACGTCAGCCTCAAATACCTGGGAAAACTCAAGGAAATCGTTTCCATCGGCAAGAAGAAACACGTCGAAACCCTGATTTGCTGCCTGCCGTGGCATATCACCCAGGCGAATTTGAATAAATATATGCGTTACTATAAATATCTGGTCATCATTCCCGATAATCAGGTATTTCCGGTAGCCTGGGTCAAGCCGATCGACTTCAGCAGGATAGCGGGACTGGAAATCTGCAATCAGCTGCTGCTGCCCGGCCCCCGGATTCTGAAGTTCTTTTTTGAAGTGGTCGTTTCCGCCATCGGCATGATCTGCCTGCTTCCGTTGTTTCTGGTCATTGCCCTGACGATTAAATTGACCAGCAAAGGAAAAATCTTCTACAAAAGCAAACGCCTCGGCGCCGGCAATAAAACCATTCAGGTCTGGAAATTCCGGACCATGTACCAGGATGCGGATAGCCGCCTGGAAAAAATCCTCAGCGAAAACCCGGAAATGGAACGGGAATGGCGGGAGAAATTCAAACTGACCCGGGACCCCCGGATCACTCCGATCGGAAATTTCCTGCGCAAAACCAGCCTCGATGAACTGCCGCAGCTCATCAACGTGATTCTGGGCGAGATGTCCATGATCGGCCCGCGCCCGATCGTCACCGCCGAGAAAAAATATTACGGCAGCCAGTACAAAGTTTTTTCGCGGGTCAAACCGGGCATCACCGGGCTCTGGCAGGTATCGGGCCGGAGCGATACCAGTTATGACGACCGGGTTTCGCTGGACATCTACTATATTACGAACTGGTCGATCTGGCTGGATATTCTGATTCTGGTCAAAACGGTCAAAGAAGTACTTCGCTGCCACGGCGCACGCTGATCATGGATTTTAAGAAAATGAAAACGGACGATTATATTCGGATATTCTGGAAAAGCTGCGACTGGCTTTTCCTTTTTACCGTTATAACCGCGCCGCTTCAACTATACCTGCCCCTGTCCATCTGGCCGTCGCTGGGACAATTGTGTTCCCTGGCTTTATTGCCGGCTGCCGGATGGTGCTTTCTGTGCAATATGAAAAACAGAAATGTATTCTCGTTTTTCTCTATTCTGTTGATGCTGCTGATCCTGATTCAAACCGGAAGCCTGGCCTATGCGGTGAGTCTGTCAAAAGGAATCGGCCCGATCGGACTGCTGGTTACCTTCTTCAGTCTGCTCAATTACGGATATCACCGGTATGATACGCTAATCCTCTCTTTGCGCAGATATTACCCGGTGGTCCTGGTTTTATTTCTGGTTCAGGTACTGCTTACATTTGTATTTTATTTTTCGCCGGCATTGGAAGACAATTTCTGGCGCAGTGGCGCAGCGCAGATTTTGATGAATCAGCGCATTGCCAAAGGTGGAGATATGTTCTCCAATCTCCTGGAAGAGGCGCGCAGCGGCGGCACCCTGGTAACAGGACAACTGGCTGCCATCCTATTATGGCTGGGCGCCGTTGGATGTATGATTGGTTATCTGCGGAGAAACGATTGGAAATATTTATTGCTCACCATTCTTTTCTCCGGGGCGCTCGCCGCCACCGGGACCAAAAGCATTATGCTGATATGGATACTGCTTTTAATCGGCGGCATCACGTTTCTTGCCGGAACGCGCCGGCAATTTGCCCTTGCCGCAGCAGGGGTTTTGGTCATCATGCTGCCGATTTACTATCTTCCACGCATAGAGTATACTTCGACGGAGGCGAATCAAGACCAGATAACTCATCAAGGCCAGATAAACTATCATGGCGGCAACCGGAAACACTTATGGCGCTTGGCAGCTCACGCGATCAAAGAGAATCCTCTGCGGGGTGCCGGTTTCGGCGGCTGGGACAAGTATTATGAAGCGGAAAAAGGAGAATGGGCCGCCGAATTCGGCGATTTTATCCCTACTCCCCATAATGTTTATCTGCTGATATGGCTGAGGAGCGGGTTTGCGGCATTTCTCATCCTGTGCGCCGCCGCATGTATGACAGGTGCCCGAACCCTGTATTGCTGGTGGCGACGGGATCCCGCCTGGCTGGTTCTGCTGGGCGGAGCATGCTGCGGGATGGTTGTAATAGGAATACTCGAAGATAATCCCTTCTGGGGAGGCAATGAGTACCTGATCCCTTTGTCGGCATTTATTTTTGTGGTGCTATTCAAATTTTCAAAACAGGCGAAGCATGAAGACCCTAGTACAATTCTTCCTGAATAATATCTTCGCCAAATACGGCAGAAATACATGCTGGCTGATGGGTGAACGCTTCACCCTGATGGGATTGGCTTTCGTTTCCGGTGTATTCATTGCCCGCTGTCTTGGCCCGGATTCCTATGGTATCCTGAATTTCGCCATCGGTTATGTGATGATTTTCGCTTTTCTGATCATTCTCGGCATGGATCAGATCATCGTTCATGAACTGCTTTTGTGTCCGGAACGGGAAAACGAGATCCTCGGCAGCGCGATAACGCTTCGTCTGGCCGGTTGCCTGGTCATGCTGCTGGTGTTGCTCGTCTCGGTATATCTGTTCAGGGTCGATCCGTCTTCGCGTCACCTCATTTTCATCATTTTCCTGGGTTATATCGGTGTGGCGCTGAATGGCATCGATGCTTATTTTCAGGCCAAAGTCAAGGTTGTTTACACCGCCCGGATCGTCATCATCTGGGCCATTATCATGGCCGCCGCCAATATTTATGGTGCATTTCAACGGTTCCCCCTCTCCTACTTCGCTCTGATCAACTCCCTGATTGTGCTGCTGCCGGCTGCACTGAAAATCGTGGTCTATCAATTGTGGTTCGGTTCCGTGCTCCGCTGGCGGTGCCGTATCGGGGAAGTGAAGTTGATCCTCCGGCGCTCGGGCTGGATGCTGTGGCTGATGATTACCGGCCTGATCGTCTCCAATACCGGCTATCTGATCCTGAAAGCAATCGGAGACAATACCATGATCGGCAACTATGCCATCATCACTAAAATTCTTTCCTGCTTCATCGTGTTTCCCGAAACCTTGTCCATATCGTTATTTCCCGCCATCGCCTCCGTGGCCATCGAGTCCCCGGAGAAATACCGCCGGAGACGCGGTATGTTGTATTGCGGCCTGTTCTGGTTCGGCATCCTGGTTTCCGTATTTCTCTTTTTCTTTGGCAGCGTGTTCATCCAAATTCTATACGGAGGAGCGTACGATTCGGCAGCCAATAACCTGTGGATCGCGACAGTCGGTTTTTCAATCAGTTCGGTATTTATCGGTTTCAGTAAATGGTGCGTCATTGAAAACCGCCAGTGGATCTTGTCCATTGCCACCAGCTGCAGTGCCGCCGGCGCTATTTGCTTTACCTGGTACGGGGGGAGCAAATGGGGACTGGAAGGCGCGGTGTGGAGCTTTGCCGCTTCCGCGCTTCTGTGCTGGTTCGGGGCTCTTTTCTGCGGCAAAGCCATCCGGCAGGAAATCTGGATCATCCTCAAAAGCATTTGCGGAGTATTCAAATGAAAAAAATCATACTCAATGGCAAATTCCTGACTCAACGGATTACCGGCGTGCAGCGGTATGCCCGGGAAATCGTGGCTGAACTGGATAAAATAATCGAAAAAGACTTTATCCAAATCGCCGTTCCGCCTGACGCCACGGATATTCCGGAATATGAAAACATCCAGATTGCGAGAACCGGTAAATTGCGCGGCACCTTGTGGGAGCAGATTTCGTTTTCCCGGTATGTGAGCCAACAGCGGGGAATCGCCTTGAATCTCTGCAATTCCTCTCCTCTGCTCAATCCCGGTATTGTTTGTATTCACGACGTGAAAATCAAAACGATGCCTCAAAGTTTCAGCAAAAAATTTCTTCTCTGGTATAACATCTTGTTCAATAATTCCATGCGGCGCTCAATCGGCCTTATCACCGTATCGAATTTCTCCAAAAATGAAATCATCAAATACTATGCCGTGAGCCCCGGAAAAATAGCGGTCATCCCCAATGCCTGGCAACATTACGAACGAATCGGCTATGATGAAAATACCCTGAAAACGTATGATTTGAAAAAGGAAAATTACTATTTTGCACTCAGCAGCCTGGAGCCGAATAAAAATTTCAAATGGATCGCGGAGGCCGCCCGGATCAATCCCAACGAGACCTTTGCCATTGCCGGAGCTCTTGACCGGAAAAATTTCTCAGACGGACTGAATTTTGAATTTCCGGATAACTTGAAACTGCTCGGATACATCAGCGATTGCGAAGCGAAAACCCTCATGAGGGACTGCAAAGCTTTCCTTTTCCCCAGTTTCTATGAAGGATTCGGCATCCCGCCGCTTGAGGCGCTCAGCGCAGGAGCCGGATACCTTGTTGTTTCCGATAAGGAAGTGATGCATGAAATATTTGGCGGCGGCGCTATTTATATCAACCCCGAAAAGGCGGATTGCGATCTTTCTGCATTGCTCGAAAACAGTAAAACTGCCGGTCGATCCGTTTTGGAGCGTTATTCGTGGAGCGATTCGGCAAAAAAGCTGCATGTATTACTGAAACATTTAACGCCTTGAGAGAAAGGAAATTGAACATGTCCAGGATAGCCCTTCTTCATTACTGGTTGACCAATATGCGCGGCGGCGAAAACGTCCTCGCTGAATTCTGCCGTCTTTACCCGGACGCCGAAATCTTTACCCATGCCTTCAACGGTCAGGTGATCGATCCGGTCATCGCCAATATGCCGGTGCACGAAACGCTGATCAGCCGCCTGCCCGGCGCCCGGCGCGGCTGCCAGAAGTACCTGCCGCTGATGCCATTTGCCTTGGGCAAACTCGATTTATCGAATTTCGATCTCTTGATTTCCAGCGAATCCGGCCCGATCAAAGGCGTGCGCAAACCGGCCGGCGCCACGCATATCTGTTACTGCCACAGCCCCATGCGGTATTTGTGGGACATGTACGACGATTACTACCGGAACAGCGGCCTGGCCGGAAAAATCGCCATGAGCACCTTCAAAAATTATTTGCGTAAATACGATTTAAAATCAGCCGAATCGGTCGATCATTTCATTGCCAACAGCAGTTTCGTCGCCGACCGGATCAAGCGCATTTACCAGCGCGAATCGACCGTGATTCATCCCCCCTGCGACTCGGAATACTTCTCCGCTGCCGAGCGTTCCGGCCCGGATGATTACTATCTGTTCGTGGGGCAGCTGATCGCCTACAAGCGGCCCGACCTGGCGGTGGACGCCTGCCGGAAACTCGGCCGCAAGCTGGTCATCGCCGGAGACGGCAACGTGCGCAAAGCTTTGGAGAAATCCGCCGCGGGCGATGCCAATATCCAATTTGCCGGCCGCCCGTCGCGGGAAAAATTGCGCGAACTGTACGCCGGGGCCAAGGCCCTGCTGTTTCCGGGCGTGGAGGACTTCGGAATCGTCCCGATTGAGGCGCAGGCAGCCGGAACCCCGGTGATCGCATTGGGCAAAGGCGGCGCGCTGGAAACCGTTCGCGACAACGAAACCGGCCTGTTCTTCAAGGAAGAAACCGTTCAGTCCCTCATCGACGCCATCACGGAATTTGAAGCGAAATCATGGAATATCCAGCGCATCCGCGCCCATGCCGAGCACTTCAATCCGGCCCGCTTCCGGCAGGAATTCAGCGACTTCGTAAAGAAAAATTCCTAGTATTTCAGGGATTTCCGGTATTGCTCAAACTCATCATCGGACTGCAGGAGATTCTGACGCAGCCACTCCGGCGTATCCGGCTTCATGATGTAGTAACACAATACCCGGATACCATGCTTCCGGAAAGCTTCGATGTTTTCCTGATGCGACTCCGTCTTGTTCCAGCAGGAAATCTCGATTTTATCGATCTTGCGCGCCTTCAGCTTTTCGGCGAATTCATCGATGGTAAACGCCATGTCGCCATTGAAACTTTTCCACGCCGGCTTGTCCTGATAAGTCTCGAACACGACCGCTTCGGCCTGATTCCGAAAGAGTTCCGGCTTCCGGTCGGCGCGCTGCGGAATCTGTTTCAACTGCTCCCCGACGCGTGACTTAAAGTCCTCCCAGCGGCTTTCCGAGAGAATCCGGTGCGGGCAATATTTGCCGGACCAGTCCTGATGCATCCGCAGTTTGTCGACATCCAGCTTGTAGTAATTCAACAACCAGGCGCATAGCTTCACTGCGTTTTCCTCTGCCCGGCGATAACGCCGTTCGTTGCGGCCGTAGCACTGGCTGCGGCAGATTTCGATGCCAATGCTGGCGGTGTTCCCCTTGCCTTCCGCTCCGTCGCCGGCGTGCCAGGCGTGAATATTCAGCGGCATCAATTGCACTACGCTGAGTTCGTCCACGGCGAAGTGAAACGATACCGATTTATCATCGCGCCGGAAATCCACACGGTTCCGCTCCTGCATGGCCGAAAATGGCTCCGCCGTGTTGTGCACGGTGATAAACTCCGGCCCGGTCATCGGCCCCGGCAGCTTATATTTCTGATTATATTCATTCTGTTCGATCAATGCTTCGACCCAGACCAGTTGATTTCGGGCAGCGGGCCTGCCGGAGGTTTTGGCGGCCCCGGAGGTTTTCACATCGGCTGTCCCAACTTCTTTGTACTTCAACGAACCGGCCCCGGACACCTGCCCTTTTACGGTATCGGCTTTTTCAAATTCGAACTTGGACGCGCCGCTGATTTTGATTTCGACATCACCGATTTTCTCCAACTTGACCTGAGCTGCCCCGGCAGAATTCAGGCTCAGGCGTTCGATCTCCCCCTTGCCATCCAGTTTCGAGCTGCCGTGAATATCGATATTTGCCAGTTTCGCGGAAACCTCGAGCTTTGTCTGGCTGGAACCGGTCAGATTGAGTTTCAGGGTATCAAATTTACTTTCGCCGATCTCAAGCTTGGCGACGCCGGAAAGACGGCACTCAAGTTTTTCGGCGTTGTTCTTTCCGATCTCGACCCTGCTGGCCCCAGTGGCGGAAATCTCCTCCGGTAACTTTTGCACACTGATCTCCATCAGCATCGGTTTCGTCGGATTGATGCTGCCGTCTATTTTGACGCTGAGCTTATTGTTCGCCAGCTCCAGTTCGACCAGTTCGAGAATGTTCTCCTCGACACTCAGTTTGACCTGATTCTGCGCCGCCCCGGTGATGATTTTCACCTGCCATACCCCGCCGACTTTCACCTCACTGAGGTTGCCGCAGGGATACGTTTTTTCCTTCACCACGCCATTGCCTTTGACAATGGCATTGGACTTCATGCCCAGCTGCACCAGCGCCGCCAGCGCCAACAATACCGTTACGGAAATCATCAAAACTTTGGATTCAAACATCGTTTCTCCTCCTGTTTATTTAGCGGACAGCAACCCGATGGCTTCCAGTTGTTTATCGTCGGTCAAACTTTTCAGCAGCTCCGCGGGAATCGCTTTGGTACTGCATAAATAATAGGTGATCGCCAGCGGATACTGCCCGGAACGGATGTTCGCCAGCGTCGGCTCGATTTTGTCGACCGTCAGGAATTTGACCTCATAGAGCAGGCTCTGGCTCCAGACGCCGCAGGCCAGCGCGTTCGGATTGCCGGTCACGTAAATCATCGGCTCCGCGGCGTTTTCAAAGAGCGCCACATCTTTTGCCACCGGTTTATTATCCAGCAATATCCGGTTAAAAACCAGATTACCCAACGCGTTTTTACCGGGCGCGACCTTGTGGATCATGTAAGTGGTGCCGTTATAATCTTTCCAGGAAATCACCAGCCCGCCGAAGATTTTCCGCAGGTCCTTCAGCGAAATATCCGTGACCTTATTCGTCAGGTGAATCCCGATGCCGAGCGCCTCGATCGCGTATGGTTCGGCGGTCAGGTTCTTGACTTTTTTCTTCAGCTCCGCCAAGGTGTCCGAACCGCACACAACCATGTCGGCGGTACCGTTTTTCAACTCATCCGCAGCCTCGTTCAGCGTGGTATTCTTGATATTATAGGCGATCTGGGTGTTCATATTCATCACGGCCTTGCGCAGCAGCGGCTCGTTGCCGAGGGTGTCGAGGATGCGAACCTTCGGCTGCTCCGCGGCTGTCAGGGCGCCAATGGCCAGAAATATGCAAAATGCGGCGACGTATTTCATAAAAAAACCTCTTTTTTCATAGTGAAATATCAAAATAACATGCTATATTAGTTATTTCAACTGTGGATATATTTTAAACAAAAAAATATACATAAAGCTCGGAGGCAATAAATGGGCAATTATGACTACCTGAATAAAATCGGGAAGGAGCCCGGCAATCTGATCAAGGGACTGCAGGCGGTTCAGGGGCACGAAGGTTTCGTGTCCAACGAAAGCATCGCGGCGGTCGCCGATTACTTCGGAATTGCCGAGGTCGAAGTAGAAGGCGTACTGACCTTTTACGCTCAATTCAAACGGATCAAGCCAGGCCGCAACAAAATCAGCATCTGCGACGGCACCGCCTGCCACATCAAAGGCAGCACGCAGATCCTCGACTGGGTCAGCACCCACCTCGGAATCAAGTCCGGCGAAACCGATGCCGATGGCGCATTTACCCTCGAAACCGTGGCATGTTTAGGCTGCTGCAGCCTGGCGCCGGTCATGAGCATTAACGGCAAAATCTTCGGCAAGCTCGACCGCAAATCCACGATCAAAATTCTCAAGGAGTATCAGGAACAATGACCATCAGCGATAAAATCAGGAAAATCCGGGTCGGTACTGCCTCCTGCGGGCTGGCTGCCGGCGGCGGCGCGGTCCTCGAGGCCCTGCGCGGCAAGGCTCCGCAGCTGGATATCGACGAAGTCGGCTGCATCGGCCACTGTTACGCCGAGCCCACGGTCGAAGTCATTACCGACAGCGGTTCCGTCCTCTACGCCGGGGTCAATGCCACCGACAAAGCCATCGACAGCATTCTGTCCCTCGGCGATGACTTCCGCTTTCACATTCACGAAGAACGCGCCACCAAAGAACTCCTCAAAGTCCTGAAACTGGCCGGGCGCATCAACCCCATTTGCCTTGACGAATATAAGGCTCGTGGCGGTTACGGCGCGCTGAAAAAAGCGCTCGAAAATACCCCGGAATGGGTTATCGAAGAAATGAAGAAATCCGGTCTGCGCGGACGCGGCGGCGGCGGTTTCCCCACCGGCATGAAGTGGTCCTTCCTCGCGGCCAAGCAGGCCGAACAGAAGATCATGATCTGCAACGCCGACGAAGGCGACCCCGGCGCATTCATGGACCGATCGCTGATGGAAAGCGTACCGCATCAGGTACTTGAAGGCATGCTGATCGGCGCTTACGCCACCGGTGCCACCCGTCTTTTCATTTACTGCCGTGCCGAATACCCGCTGGCCATCAAGCACTTGAAGATCGCCATCGAACAGATCTACGCCAACGGCCTGAATAAAATCGGCGGTCGCGAGCTCGAAATTACCATCAAGGAAGGCGCGGGCGCATTCGTCTGCGGCGAAGAAACCTCGATGATCGCCTCGCTGGAAGGCAAACGCGGCACCCCGCGCTTCCGCCCCCCCTTCCCGACCGACAAGGGCTGGAACGGCTGGCCGACCTCGATCAACAACGTGGAAACCTTCGGCAACGTCCCGGTAATCATCGCTGAGGGCGGCGAAGCCTTCGCCTCGGTCGGTACCGACGGCGGCAAGGGCACCAAGCTTTTCGCGCTGGCGGGCGACCTGAAATATCCCGGTCTCGTGGAAGTGCCGCTGGGCATCACCCTCGGCGAAATCGTATTCGGCATCGGCGGCGCCGACCCGGACAAGGTCAAAGCTGTTCAGACCGGCGGCCCCTCCGGCGGCTGCATCCCGAAAGAACTGTTCAATACCCCGGTCGACTACGATTCGCTCAAATCGCTCGGCGCCATCATGGGCTCCGGCGGTATGATCGTGATCTCCAATGACCGCTGCATGGTGGAAACCGCGCGTTTCTTCCTCGACTTCACCCATCGCGAGTCCTGCGGCAAGTGTACCTTCTGCCGCATCGGCACCACCCGCATGTACGAAACGCTGGAGCGGATCGTGCATGGCGACGGTACGCCTGCCGACCTCGAATTCCTCGAGACCATGGGCCGTAAGATCATCAAGGGCTCGCTTTGCGGACTTGGACAAACTGCCCCGAACCCCGTGCTCGCCACGCTGCGTTATTTCCGCCATGAATACGAAAGTCATGTGACGGACAAGCAATGCCCCGCGCTGCAGTGCAACAACCTGATCGACGTGGTGCTGTTCAAAGACAAGTGCATCAAATGCCGTCTCTGCATCAAGAACTGCCCGGTGAATGCCATCAGCGACGATTTTGTGGTGGACAACAGCAAGTGCACGCGCTGCAATACCTGTATCGAAATCTGCCCGAAAAAGACCATTGCGCGTGTCAAAAAAGGAGAAAGCAACCGTGGATAAGAAATTGATCAATTTCAAGATAGACGGCAAAGAGTTTCAGGCCGAGCCGGGACAAACCATCCTGAGCGTGGCCGAGGCGAACGGAATCGTCATTCCGACTTTGTGTTTCAGCAAGAAGATATCGCGCACGACCTCGTGCTTCGTCTGTATGGTCAAGGACACCAAAACCGGGCGCTTCCTGCCGTCCTGTTCGGCCTGCCCGGTAGAAGGCGGCGAATACGATTCCTCGACCGACGAAGTCACCGACATGCGCCGCACCGCGCTCGAACTGCTGCTCTCCGAGCATCAGGGCGACTGCGAGGCCCCCTGCACCATCGCCTGCCCGGCTCACGCCAAGGTGGAAGAATACGTGCGGGCCGGCCGCAAAGGCGACTTCCTTGAATCGCTGAAAATCATCAAACAGCGCATTCCGCTCCCGATGAGCATCGGCCGCGTCTGCCCGCGCTTCTGCGAAAAGGACTGCCGCAAAAACATTACCGACAAACCGGTCGCCATCAACGACTTCAAGCGTCTGGCCGCCGATATGTTCTATGATTCCTACAAGGAAGAGCTCCCTGCTTTCAGCGGCAAAAAAGTCGCCATCATCGGAGCCGGTCCCGCCGGACTGGCCGCGGCTTATTACCTGCGCCTCGGCGGCGTGGCCTCCAGAATCTTCGACAAACAGGCCCAACCCGGCGGCATGCTGCGTTACGGCATCCCAGAATACCGCCTGCCGAAGGAAATCCTCGATAAGGAAATCGCTCATTTCACCGACATGGGCATCGAAATCGAATGCGGCAAAGCGCTCGGCAAGGACCTGAAGCTGGCCGATCTCGCCCGTGACTACGACGCCGTGGTCGCCGCCATCGGCTGCTGGAAGCCCAGCTCCATGTACACCGAGGGCGAAGAACTCGCCGAACAGGGCATCCGCTGGCTCGAAGTCAACAACTGCGGCAGTGGCAAGAATCCCGGCCGTACCATCGTGGTCGGCGGCGGCAACACCGCTATGGACTGCGTCCGTACCGCCACCCGCCTCGGCGCGCCCGAAGTCACCTGCTGCTATCGCCGTACCGAAAAGGAAATGCCGGCGGAAGCCATCGAAATCCACGAGGCCAAAGAAGAAGGCGTGAAGTTCGAATTCCTCTGCGCTCCGTTGAAGATCCGCAAGGAAGGCAAAGAGCTGATTATGACCTGTCAGCGCATGGAACTCGGCGAGCCCGACGCTTCCGGCCGCCGCAAGCCGGTGCCGGTCGCGGGCAGCGAATACGAAATCAAGGCCGATACCATCATCGCAGCCATTGGCCAGTCCACCGACGCCACCGCCGATTTCAGCACCACCAAGCGCGGCGATATCCAGGTCGATGCCGCCAGCAACCTGATGATCGGCAACATCTTCGCCGCCGGCGACTGCATCAGCGGCGCCGCCACCGTGGTCGAAGCCGTGGCCGGCGGCCGCAAAGCCGCCATCAGCATCCTCCGCATGCTCAACCTGACCGACGAACAGCCGGAAAAAACCATCAACGTTTCGCGTGGCCACTGGCAGAAGAACCAGCTCAAGAAAGACGATCTGGTATTCCTGCGCAGCGATGTTTCCGACGCTCCCCGCGTCGACCTGAAGCTGATCGAGCTCAAAAAACGCACCACGACGTTTGACGAAGTCTCCAAGACGCTCGGCCTGAACGAAATGAAGGCCGAAGGCAAGCGCTGTATCGAGTGCAGCTGTACCGCGAAAAGCGACTGCCAGCTGAAAAAACATTCGGAAACCTACTGCGCCAGCCCCACCGCGATCAAGGGCAAGAAACCCGAAGTCGGCTATGACAACCGTCACCCGGCGATCATTCAGGACCGCATGAAGTGCATCAAATGCGGCATCTGCGTCAAGGTCTGCAAAGAAGTGGTAAACCAGAATCTGCTGAGCGCCAAAAAGCGCGGCTTCAACACCGAGGTCAGCGCTGCCTATGACCTGCCGCTGCCGGTCAGCTGCAGCGAATGCGGCCAGTGCATCGAAGAATGCCCGGTCGGCGCCCTCGACTGGAAGATCAAGAAATAAGGCAATACTGCAACTCAGGCGGCAAGGATTGAATTCAGTCCTTGCCGCCTCTTCGTTTTAAATTACCAAAAAATAATCTTCCGGCGCGGCAGGCGTTAGACAAATTATATACTGCGGTGTATATTAACAGCCTGAATTATGAAAGAGATTATTATGATGAATTTTGCCAAGTCCCTGATCTGTCTGTTTTTCGTACTGGCACTGTGCGGCTGCCAAAGCGGCAGCGAGCCCCCTCCGCAAGTGGTTGAGAAAAGCTCTCCCGTGGTGAAAAATGAGCCCGGCGCTGCGGACGAAACCGCTATGGAATCCCCCGCCGAGCAGCCGCAAATGGAAGAAAAAGCCGCCGACTCCGACCCCGACCCAGTATCGCCCCCTACCCCGGTTAAAGACGGTCCGCTGGACGTTCTCCCGCTCGGAATCATCGGCGAGGAGGAACCGGTCTATATCGAGAATATCCCCGTTCCGATGCCCGCCCGGGTGGACACCGGGGCCGCCCTCTGCTCGATTGACGTGTCGCACCTCAAATTTTTTGAGCGCGATGGCAAATCGTGGGTATCCTTCGCCATCAAGCCCCGCGCCAACGGCAAAGAGTATCAGTTTGAGCGCCGGGTCAAACGCAATGTCAAGATCAAGCGTCACGGCATGGAAGACCCGCCGCCCCGCCCGCTGGTCGAGCTGAAAATCAAGATGGGGCGCATCACGCTGATGCGCGATTTCACCTTGATCGACCGCCAGCAATTCGATTACCAGGTCCTGATCGGCCGCAATTTGCTCAAAGGGCTTGCCGCGGTGGATGTTTCCAGAGTCAACACTTTAGCCGAATAAGTTTTTTTGCATGAAAGAGATTACCGCCAAAACCCAACTGATCATTACGGTCAGCCTGCTGTTTGCCATCGCCATCGCCGGAATATTCTACAAAGTTTATTTCCTCCAATTCAACCTGCGCCCCAATGACCGCACGCTGTTGTGGCAGGTCGAGGCCCGGATCGACTTCAAACCCGGCCAAGGCCCGGTCAAAATATCACTGGCGGCGCCGGAAGATACCCCGGGCTACAAGGTCTTTTCCGAAGATCAGATTTCAGACACCAATTACCGCTTTCAGTACACCGGCGAAGGGGACCGCCGCCGCGCCGAATGGGATTCCGAGAACTCCCCGAAAGATGCCCAGACGATTTTTTACCGCATGAGAATTTTTGACACGAAAATCTCCCCGAATGCCACAAAGGCTCCTCAACCCGCGCTGGGCGAAAAACACGTCTGGGGCGGCCCATCCGCCCGACTGAACGTCAAAAATCTCCTCGACCAGGCCTCTGCCGACCACGCCGACACCGCTCAGTTTACCCTGAATATTCTCGATTATATCTTCCATGCCGACACCGACGGCGTCAAATCCCTGCTGCCCGAAGTCAGCACCACTGACGATAAGCTGGAACTCGCCATCAATCTGCTGCTGGAACGCGACATTCCCGCCCGCCCGGTTTATGGCGTGCAGCTGATCGACGGCCGCCGCCGCCAGCTGATCAAAACGCTCGAAGTCTATTTCAATGGCGCCTGGCACGGCTATGATGTGAATCAGGTCAAACCGGGCTTCCCGGATCAATACCTGGCACTGCGCCGGGGCGATAAATCGCTGCTGGACGTCGAGGGCGGCACCAGGTCGTCCGTCCGTTACTCGGTGTTTCAGGCCACGATCCCCTCGCTGGTGCTGATCCCGGCCAAACGCGATTTCATCGGCCGCATCCTCGGTTCCCTTTCGGTTTACGAGCTGCCGCTGGAGAGCCAGAACCTGTTCAAACGCATCGCGCTGATCCCGCTCGGTATCCTGCTGGTGGTGCTCATCCGCAATGTGGTGGGCATCCAGACCATGGGTACTTTCATGCCGGTGCTGATTGCGCTGGCGTTCATGGAAACCGAACTCATCCCGGGGTTAATCAGCTTCCTGATTATCATCGTGCTGGGTTTGCTGGTGCGCTTTTATTTATCACGGCTGAACCTGCTGCTGGTGCCGCGAATCGCCGCGGTGGTGCTGGTGGTGATTTTCCTGATGAAGATCTTCAGTTTGCTCTCCCATAACGTCGGCTTTACTTACGGCCTCTCCGTGGCGCTGTTTCCGCTGATCATCATGGCGTGGACCATCGAGCGGGCGTCGATTCTCTGGGAAGAAGACGGCGCGCTCACCACGGCCAAACAATTCGGCGCCAGCATGGTCTCCGGACTGCTGTGCTACTTCGTCATGTCGAACCGTTATGTGCAGCATGCCACGTTCGCATTTGCCGAAATCGACCTGATCGTGCTCGGCCTCATCCTGCTGCTCGGCACCTACTCCGGTTACCGGCTGACCGAACTCAAACGCTTCAAATCGTTGGTGATCAAATGATTTTCGACTGGGCCTCGCCGAAACGCTTGAGAGAAGCCGGCATTCTGGGCATGAACCGGCGCAACCATTCGTATATCCTGAAATACAACCCGCGCAAGTGCTACCCCCGGGTCGATAACAAGATTCTCACCAAACGCCTCGCCACCGAGCTCGGCGTCAATACCGCCGGGCTGATCGGCGAGATCGAATTCCAGCACGACGTGGCCAATCTCCCGGAAATCGTCAAGGACCACCGGGAATTCGTCATCAAACCCGCCCACGGCAGCGGCGGGCGCGGTATTCTGGTAATCGAAAAGCATAATGGCAGGGTGTTCTTTAAAACCGGCGGCCAGAAACTGCGGTTTCATCAGGTTTACCGCCATATTTCCAATATTCTCAGTGGGCTTTACAGCCTCGGCGGCCAAGTGGACGTGGCGTTGATCGAAGAGCGCATCCAGTTCACCGATATTTTCGACGGCTTCAGCTTTCAGGGTATCCCGGATGTCCGGGTGATTGTATTCAAGGGCTTCCCGGTCATGGCCATGTGCCGGCTCTCCACCCGTGCTTCGGACGGCAAAGCGAACCTGCATCAGGGCGCGGTCGGCGTCGGGCTCAGCCTGCGCGACGGCAGCACGCTTCACGCTGTGCAGCACGGCAAGCTGATCACCCATCACCCCGACACCGGCAAAGAGCTGAAAACGCTGCAGATTCCACTATGGGACGAGCACCTGCGCCTGGCGGCTTCCTGTTCCTATTTGTGCGGACTCGGTTACTTCGGCGCGGACATCGCGCTCGACCGCGACCGCGGCCCCCTGCTCCTTGAGCTGAACGCCCGCCCCGGTCTCGCGATTCAGGTCGCTAATCAGACCGGTCTCGCCTCGCGCCTCGAGCTGGTCGAAAGCCTCAACCCCGCCGACTACCCGAACGACGCCACCCGCATCGCCTTCTCCCAGGCCCACTTCAATTAAGCTTTGGGCCGAAATTCCTTTACAGATAAAGAAACTATTTCTTTATAATGTTTCTTGTTGGCGCTACAAAGTGTCATTGAATACTCATTTGCAGTGGCAAAAATCAATGCGTCCGCCAAACCCATGCCGGATTTCAGGAAATATTCCTCCATAAAGACAACGGCGCGCAATGAGATATTTTCATTGATTGGAATTGTCTGAAAACCAAGCGAGGCCAGAAATTCCTTGATCATTTTCTGTTCATTCTTGTTCCTGGCCCCCTGAATCAATTCCATATAAGTGACTGCCGAGATAAACCGCTCATCGTTTGAATCAATGGTCGCTGCTGCAGTTTCATTGCCACGCAAAGCCCAAATAAGGACATCCGTATCGAATAACATCAGAAACTCCTGGGTTTGCGCAAATTGCGGACATACGCCTCTACTGATTCCATATCATCCCGATCAGCCCACATGCCGAATGCCTTCTGGTCTGCAGTTTTTGCTTTTTTTTCCTGAAGTTCGGAAATAGGCAAAATTACCGCCACCTTTTGACGACGACGGCTAAGAATAACACGTTCCTGCCGCTCAATAGCCGACATGATTTTCTTCATGCTCTTTCTTAAATCAAGTACAGTTGCTTCCATAAAGGTTATCTCCTATTTGTACACTTTAACTATACACTTGATACAATAAAAAGTCAATAGGCTAAAATAAAAAATCCCGGTACAAGTTTGACCTGTACCGGGAGTGGTTATCTCTCTGACGATCAGCTTTCTTCAGCTGCTTCGTCCTTTTTTTCGGTATTGTTGATGGCGGTCATCAACAGGCCCTGTTTGCCTTTGTCGATCAGTAGCGTATCGCCGTCGTTCAGCTCGCCGCCGATGATCATGCGGGACACCGGAGTGTCGAGTTCGCGTACCATCAGCCGCTTGAGCGGGCGGGCGCCGAATACGGGGTCGTAGCCCTGCTCGGCCAGGTATTCGCGGGCCTTGTCGCTGATCGTGAACTTGATGTCGCGGTCCTTCAACAGCTCCTCGAAGTGTTTGACCTGAATGTCCACGATCTTCAGCAGATGTTTCTGCGTCAACGTGTGGAAAATCAGCACTTCGTCGACACGGTTCAGGAACTCCGGCCGGAAACTGGCGCGCAGCAGCTGGTTGAGCTGATCGCGGACGGCGTCCACATTGCCCTGATGCTGCAGGATCAGGTCACTGCCGAGGTTGCTGGTCATGATGATGATCGTGTTTTTGAAGCTGACCGTGCGGCCGCGCGAATCGGTCACGATACCGTCGTCCAGAATCTGGAGGAAGATATTGAACACGTCCGGGTGGGCCTTTTCGATTTCGTCGAAGAGGAGCACGGAGTACGGACGCCGCCGCACGGCTTCGGTCAGCTGGCCGCCTTCATCGTAGCCGATGTATCCGGGCGGTGCGCCGATCATCCGGGCCACGCTGTGCTTTTCCATGTACTCGGACATGTCGATCCGGATCATGGCGCGTTCGTCGTCGAACAGGTTTTCCGCCAGGGTTCTCGCCAGCTCGGTTTTGCCCACGCCGGTCGGGCCGAGGAAGATAAACGAGGCGATCGGACGGTTCGCCGACTTGAGCCCGGCACGGGCACGCAGAACCGCGTCCGCCACCGCCGCCACGGCTTCTTCCTGGCCGATCACGCGCTCATGCAAATGACTGCCCAGCTCAAGCAGCTTGGCCTTTTCGCTCTGGATGAGCTTCTGCACCGGAATATGGGTCCAGCGGCTGACAATCTCGGCGATGTCTTCCTCATCCACTTCTTCTTTGAGCAGATGGTTGTCACCGGCCTTGAGTTTCTTTTCCGCTTCTTTAATCTGCCGTTCGATGCCCGGAATCGTACCGTGCCGCAGCTCGGCCGCCTTTTCCAGATTGTATTCGCGCTCGGCTTTGTCCAGCATATTGCGGGACATTTCCAGCGATTCGCGCAGGGTCTGGAGGTCGGCAATGCCCTTCTTTTCGTTGTCCCAACGGGCGCGCAGTTCTTTGCCTTCGCTTTTCAATTCGGCCAGTTCGGCTTCCAGCACCTCTTTACGCTGAACCGAAGCGGTGTCCTTTTCCTTTTTCAGACCGGCGATTTCGATTTCGAGCTGCATGGCGCGGCGCTCGATTTCGTCGATTTCGGTCGGGCAGCTGTCGATTTCGGTACGCAGCTTGGCGGCGGCTTCGTCCATCAGGTCAATGGCTTTGTCCGGCAGGAAACGGTCCGCGATGTATTTATCGGAGAGCAGCACCGCCGAAATCAGCGCACCGTCCTTGATCCGTACCCCGTGGTGCAGCTCATAGCGCTCACGCAAGCCGCGCATGATCGAAATGGTGTCCTCGACGCTCGGCTGATTCACGACCACCGTCTGGAAGCGCCGTTCCAGCGCGGGGTCCTTTTCGATATACTTGCGGTATTCGTCCAAAGTGGTCGCGCCGATGCAATGCAGTTCGCCGCGCGCCAGCATCGGCTTCAGGAGATTGCCGGCATCCATGGAACCTTCCGAGGCTCCGGCCCCGACCACGGTGTGCAATTCGTCGATAAACAGAATCACATTGCCTTCGGCCGAGGTGACTTCCTTCAACACCGCTTTCAGGCGTTCTTCGAATTCGCCACGGTACTTGGCACCGGCGATCAGGGCGCCCATGTCGAGAGCGACCAGCTTGCGGTCCTTCAACCCTTCCGGCACGTCGCCGCGCACGATACGGCGGGCGAGGCCCTCCACGATGGCGGTCTTGCCCACGCCGGGCTCGCCGATCAACACCGGGTTGTTCTTGGTACGGCGCGACAGGATCTGAATGGTGCGCCGGATTTCATCGTCGCGCCCGATCACCGGGTCAAGCTTGTCCTGAGCGGCCAGCAGCGTCAGGTCGCGCCCATATTTCTCGAGTGCCTCGAATGTCGATTCGGGGTCCTCAGTGGTAACACGTTGATTGCCGCGAACTTCCTGCAACGCCTTCATAAAGCGCGCCTTATCGACACCCTTGGCGTTCAGCAATTCGGCCGCCTTGCTGTTCTTCTGTTCCAATATGGCGATAAACAAATGCTCAACGCTGACGAATTCATCCTTCATTTCCTCGGCGACTTTGCCGGCCTTTAAAATGATTTCGCTGAATTCGCGTGACTGGTACACCTGCCCTGCTCCGGGCCCGGATACCGATGGAATCCGCTTCAATTCCATGGAGACATCGACGGCGAAGCGCGCCGCATCCATCTGCATACGCTTCAGCAGCGACGGGATCAAACCGTTGTTCTGCTCCAGCAAAGACGCCAGCAGATGCAGACCGTTGATTTCCTGGTGCCCATGCTCGAGCGCCAGGTTTTGGGCTCCAATCAGAGCCTCGCGTGATTTAGTGGTGAATTTTTCATTACTCATAAATACTACCTCCTAATAACAAAAAATATAGTTGATTTAAAGCAAATACCATGCCAGAACTCTTGACATACACGGACGAACACAGGCTTGCACAGACTTTTTTTCTTCTTTCTTCTCTAAAAAAGAAAAACCCCCCGGCGGAGGGGTAGCCGCCGAGGGGACCGCTCCAGGGGATAGAGCGGATTAGGAGGGAGTGGGGTTAAATTTATTCGGTTGAGACTCTGATTTTGTGAACCTTGGCCGATTCCGCTTTGGGCAGAATCACTTCTAAAACCCCGTCCTTTATCTTCGCTTTGATTTTGGTTGCGTCAATTTCCTTAGAGATGGAGAACCGGCGGCGGAAACGAACCGCTTTGCCTTCGTCCTTCATGTCGCTGTCGCCAACGACTGTCATGATCTGTTCTTCCACATCCACCGACACGTTTTTGTCGCAGACGCCCGGCATATCCATCA
Source organism: Victivallis vadensis (assembly GCA_040391785.1). GTDB lineage: Bacteria > Verrucomicrobiota > Lentisphaeria > Victivallales > Victivallaceae > UBA5239. The sequence goes on along the minus strand of JBEBXH010000042.1, from coordinate 16,244 downwards.
GCACCTTCATGGCGCCGTCTGTTTCGTATATATCCACCGGCGGCAGATAATCCACATATTCGACCGGGACTTTTTCCTCTGCGACTTCCGCTTTTACGACTTCATCACTCATAGTTCAATCCTCCTTACCAACTTTGACCGTGACCGGTTTTTCGATTTCATCCTTCGGCATGGTGATTTCCAGCACGCCGTTCACGTATTTGGCCGCGACTTCGCCGCCTTTCACCTTGCACGGGAGTTTGTATTTTTCCTCGTAGCGGGTGAAGCGCCTTTCGGAATAGAGCCGGTTATCAGTATCCGGATCTTCGGCGCGTTCGCGATTGGCCTTTACGGTCAGGAAATCGCTGACGACCTCCACGTGAATCTCATCCGCCTTCATGCCCGGCATCGCGATCTTGACCACCAGTTCCTGTTCATTGTTTTCCACGTTCATCCGGGGAAAACCGGTCAGGTAACGGTTTACGCCTTCCTGGAAAGAATCAAGCATGTTTGACAGGTGGCGGTTCAGGTCGGCCGGCTTGAACGGGACCATCGAATTGAAGTTGTCATACAATCTCATTAACATAATTTTACCTCCTTACCAGGGTTCTGCCCTGTTGCTTATTATGTTGTCGGCATACTATAAAGCAAGTGCCGTGCCAACTTTTCAAATCCGTGCAGGAACCAGCAGAAAGATATTTTTGTATCGATCAGGAGATATGAGACGAGATTGTGACAAAATAACGCAGCCGATTGAGACTTAAGCTCAAAAGACTGCGTCAAATTTATACAGTTGCTTAATAGACGATTTTATTGAGGGGATACTCGACGATGCCGTGGGCACCGGCGGAGCGCAGTTTCGGGATCAGGTCGCGCACACTGTCGCGATCAACGACGGTGTTGACGGCGAACCAGGCGTCTTCCGAAAGATTGGAGATCGTGGGACGCTCGAGCGCCGGCAGCAAGCCGAGCACGGCGTTCAGGTTTTCTTCCTTCACGTTCAGCATCAACGCGGCTTTGTGTTCGGCGGCCAGCACGGCTTTCAACAGCATGGAGAGCTGCTCGATCTTGGCTTTCTTGAACTCGTCTTTCACCGATTCGTTGTTGGCGATGAAGCGGGTGGTGCTTTCGCAGAGCGTATCGATGATTTTCAGGTTATTGGCTTTAAGGGAGGAGCCGGTTTCGGTGATTTCCACGATCGCGTCGGCGAGGCGCGGCGGCTTGACTTCGGTGGCGCCCCAGCTGAATTCCACCTGGGCGGTGACACCATGTTTGGCCAGGTAACGCTTCGTCATGCCGACCGCTTCCGTGGCGATCAGTTTGCCTTCGAGGTCGGCGGGCTTGGCGATGCCGGAGTCATTCGGCACGGCCAGCACCCAACGCAACGGCTTGCGGCCGGTTTTGCCGTAGACCAGTTCGCAGATTTCGGTGACGTCGGAACCGTTTTCTTCGATCCAGTCGTGACCGGTCAAACCGCAATCAAGGATGCCTTTTTCGACATAACGCGACATTTCCTGAGCGCGGATCAGCATGCATTCGATTTCGTCGTCGTCAATCGTCGGGAAGTACGAGCGTGAGCTGATGTTGATGGTGTAGCCGGCTTTGGCAAACATGTCGACGGTGGTCTGTTCCAGGCTCCCTTTCGGAATGCCGAGCGTGATTTTAGCCATTGTTTTGATCCTTTTCTATGATATTATTATTGTTGCTGTTGTCTTCTTCAAGTTGACGGAGGATGATTTCGGCCGGGGTCAGGTATTTTTTGTCGTTGTTGCACTGTTTGCAGCAGACGACGACATTGCCCTTATTGCTGCGTCCGCCGCGAACGACCGGCAGAAGATGGTCCATCGTCAGCTCTTCCGCCGGGTATTTCTGGCCGCAATAGTGGCAGATCCCTTTGGCGAGCTGTTCCTTCCACCACGGACTCTTGCGCAGCTCGCGGGCTTTTTCGCGCTCGCGGGCCACGTGCTTGGGGTCCTTATTGATTTCGATCCAGTCGGCCATGATTCATCCTGATAAATACGTAAATGGCAATATAGCCCCGGTTTGGCATTTTTCAATTCCCTACCGGTTCAACATTTGCAGAAACAGCTTGACCCGCTCGTCATCCGGCTTGATTCGCTGCGCCCGCTCGCCCCACTGACGGGCCAGCTCCATGTCGCCGGTGGTGGCGGCAATCGCGCCCAGGTTCAGCATGATCCCGGTATTACCCGAATCCAGCGCCAGCGCCCGCTTGAAGTACTGTTCGGCGGCTTTCATGTCTTGCCTTTTGAAGCACACCACCCCGGCGGCATTCAGTGCCCGGCGGTTGCCGGAGTTCACCGCCAACGCGGCCAGATAATCCTGCAGCGCGGCATCCAGATGTCCGACTGATTCGTAGAAATAACCCCGGTTATAATACAGTTCGTCCTTGCTTTCCATAAAGGCGGCGTCCGCCCGCTTGAAATAGTCCTCGGCCTCGGAATACTCGCGTTTGCGGCTCTTCAAAATCGCCATGTTCATATACCCCTCGCCCCGGTCCGGCTCGGCGGCGATGGCGCGTTTGAACAGCGGCTCGGCCTGTCCGGGGTCCGTATGCATGTAAATGGTACCGAGGAAGTTGCTGTTGCGGGCGGCCTGGCGGTCGTCGTCCTCAATGCTGCGCCGGACGGTTTCCGCGGCATTCTGGTAATCGCCGGCGGCATAATACCCCTGCCCCAGAATCCAGGCGGCCTCCTGCTCCTCGCGGACAGTATCGAACGGCGCTTGCGGCAGGATGACGATGGCCGAGGCCGCCAGCACCGCCAGCGTCAGCCAGAAAGGCCGGAAACGGTTTTTGCGGATGAATTCATTGATCAGAAATGCGGCAAAAATGAAGACCGGGTACAGCATCGCCACCCGGTAACGGCCGCTGGTCACGGTAATCACCTGAAGCCCCCAGAAACTGAGCAGCCACCAGAATAAATGCCGGTACCCCATCAACTTGCGCCAACGCGTCAGCACCATGCAGAAAAGCCCGGTCAGCGCCAGTATCCCCACCACCAGAAACGACCAGAAGGTGTATTTCTGTACCGGCGTGTAGTACCGCAACGGCGCCGGGTCGGCCCCGGAGATCAGCTCCCGCCAGTTCCAGACCAGCACGGCCTTGCGCAAACTCAGGCGCACAAACGTAAACGGGTGTTCACCGATGAAGCGGAAAGATTCGCTGAGCAATACCCGGTCGGTAGTCGTCCCCTCCTCTTCCGCCTTCTGCCCGGCCCAGTTCTGCAGTTCGGCCCAGTCCGCGCCCGGGCGGACATTGCAGGTGCCGTCGGCATTGACATTGTTGCCGATGAATAAATTCAGCCCGCCGTGCTTCTGGATCGGGACGAACTGCCCTTCCAGCCACGAGTTGTACCCGACGACCGGCCCGATACAGATCAGCGCTCCCATAATAAACATCAGCGCCGGGCGCAGCCGGTATTTGCGCCACGGCCAGACGCTCAGGATCACAACTTCGCCGGCGATAAAGAGCAAACTCCCCGGATGAGTGATCGCCGCCAGCCCGGCGGCCACGCCCGCTCCCGGATAATTCTTGCGCCGCAGGAAGTACCAGCTCAGCCCCAGCAACGGCAACAGCAGCACCTCGCTGACCAGTTCCGCCTGATAATAAATCAGCGGCGGATACGCGGCCACGATACCGGCGAATACCATCGCGGTCAGGTTCGGCCGCCGCCATTTGCCCCGGCACAGCGCCAGGTACACCGGCACCGCCCCCGCCAGCCCGACCAGCAGTTGCAGGAAGCGGACCCAGAAAAAATTGAATCCGGTTATTTTGTAAAGCAGCGCCAGGAAATACGGATACAGCGGCGCGTGGATATGGACTTTGTTCCACAGCCACTGCCCGCTGACGATCTCGCACGCCCAGCGGTCATACTCCGCCACATCGGCCCCGGCCGGATGCGAAAACACCGGCGAAGCGCTGAACTGCCACAAATAAAGCAACCGGAATAACAGGGCAAATACAAGAACTCCCCCAGTTAACCAGACATGTCTCTTGATCTTTTTCATTAGTCAGTCTATATTATTGTGATTTTAGTACAAATTACACGTTGACAAAAAAAAATCAATGTTTATATTTACTTTTAAACGAAGGAAGATGATAAATATGGTAGAAAAAACAGTGCAAATCAAAAATACGGCAGGCATCCATTGCCGTCCGTCCAGTGTAATCCTCAATAAGATCCAGGAATTTCCCGGTCACACTTTTCATATCTCCGCTCCCGGCCGCGCCGAAACCGAGCTCAACAGTATTTTGAGCCTGATTGCCATGGGATTGCACAAGGGGGACCGCGTTACGATCAAAGTTTCCGGCGCCAATGAACAGCAGGCCGCGGATGCGATCGCCGATCTGTTCGCCACCGAATTCGATTTCCCGCCGAGAGCTTAATTCTCCGGCGTCTTCTTTTCCGGCCGGGCCGCGCTGAGTGCGATGCCCGCGCCGATCATCGTCGCCAGCAGCGAACTCCCCCCGTAGCTCAATACCGGCAGCGTCAGCCCGGTCGGCGGTACGATTGTGACATTGACGCTGATATGCAGCAGAGCCTGCACCGCCACCAGACAGCCGAAGGCCGCCACATACAACCGCCGCTCATTATTCTCCGTCAGCAGCGACAGTTTGACAAATGCAAACACCAGCAGCCCGAAAATGAAAATCACCGGCAGCGCCCCGGTTACTCCCAGCGATTCCGCGATTGAAGCAAACACCGAATCGCTGTGCGAAAGCGGCAGATAACAGTTCGCCCAGATCGCCTTGCCCCAGCTCATCCCCGTGACGCCGCCGCGCGCCAGCGTGTATTGGAACTGCAGCACGTGCCATCCGCTGCCGCCCGGGTCCGCCAGCGGGTCGAGGAATCCTTCGAAGCGCTTCAGCACATACGGTTTGGTCATCAGCACATAAAACGCCGCCGGAATGAACCCCGCGGGCAGCAGCGCCAGCGGCCAGGGCGAGCCGTCGCTCAGCCAGTAGACGATCACAAATCCCGCCAGGTACACCGTGGCCGTGCCGAAATCCGGCTGCAGCAAGATCGGAATCAGCCACACCAGCGTAATCCCCAGCATGGCCCCGAAACGCTTGATTCCGGCCGGGAACATATTCCCCCAGAAGCAAAGCGCAAGCAGGAAAAACGGTTTGGCCAGCTCCGACGGCTGCACCATGAAATGCCCGAACGAATACCAGCCGCGCATACCGTTAATCTTGACGCCCAGCGGAAACACCAGCAGCAGAAAAAGGAACATCAGCGGTACGATGAACCTGGCGTTTTCACGGTAAAACCGGAACGGAATTTTGGCGCAGCCCACCAGCAGCCCCAGCCCGATCAGCAGCCAGAGGAACTGCCGCCCGACGAAATAAAACGGCGAGGCATTCAACAGCGTGGCATTGTAGATCGCCAGGCAGCCCCACAAGCCGAGCAGGAACAGCAGCCCCGCGATAATCAGCGACCAGTTGAAATGAATTACCGTTTTCAATGTCCCGCCTCCAGTAATTCGCTGAGCGCGAAATCAAGTTTCACATCTTCCCCCGGAATCGCCGGTACGAGCAGTTTCCATGTCCCGGCGATCCAGTTGCGTCGCCGGTCCAGCATGACTTCATATTCGCCCGGCACGCCGGTCAGCTCCACGTTGTATTCCTTCTCGGCGCCGCTCTGCCCGGCCATGACCTCCTCGCGGAGCCCCACCTGCCCGATGATTTTGCGGACTTCGGGATAATCGACCACCAGCCGCTCCTCGCGCGGTATCACCTGCAGCTCCGGGTATCCCCGCAACAGCTGTTCCAGCCCGAGCAGTTGAAACGGGCTCAGGTTCGCCTTCAGGAGCCAGGTGGTTTCGTCGACCACTTCGGGCTCACAGTCAGGCACCGCCATCCGAACCTCTTTCATCATCATTTCCTGCTCGATATTGTCGGTCGAGGGATTGACCAGGAAAAGATCGAAATACTTCTCGCTCCAGGCCAGCACCACACCGTTGCGGTCCAAAATCCGGCCGCGCGGCGCCTGCAGCTTGCCCAGCCGCAACGCCATACGATTGCCGAGCGCAAGGTATTTATCGCGCTGGATCACCGAATAATACAGCAGCGCACCGGCCGTCATGCCGCTCCAGGCCAGCAAAACAACGAGTAAGGTTAAGAGTCGGAATCGGAATGTTTTCATAATGCTGAAAAAATAGCATAACTCTGCTTATTTTCAATGCGATTATGCTTGATTTTTGCCTGAATACCATATACCTTTTAAGATTATCAATTTTTTGGAGAACACCAATGCTCATCAAAGCCAATGATCCGCGAATTACCTGGCAGGGCACGGTGTCGCTGCAGCAACTCGGCGACTCCGTCAAACCCTGGCGGCTTTTATATGAAGAAATCGACTTTTTCGATCCCGCTCTCGTGCCGCTGGCTGCCACCTCTTCCGGCGTCCGGATCTGCTTCAAATCCGATACGGCTTCGCTCAAAATCAATTTCAGCCACACGGTGAATCATGTCAATGGACTGAATAAAAATAAAGAGGAATTCGAGCTGCCGCATTGCCAGATCGAGACCTTTATCGATGGCGAAAAATTCGACCTGACCGACGTCGCCGACGATGCCGAATTCCTAGCCCTGGACAACCTGCCGCCCGGCCTGAAATTATTCGAGATCCGCCTGCCCTCCAATTGTACCGTCACGTTGCATTCCCTCGAAATTGACGACGCCTCGGTTTTCGAACCATTCGAAGATGACCGGCCGCGCTGGGTTCACTACGGCAGTTCCATTTCGCACTGCATCCGGGCGGAGTCGCCGTCGCAAACCTGGCCGGCCATTGCGGCCCGTGAACTGAATTTGAACCTGACATCGCTCGGTTATGCCGGTCAATGCAAACTCGACCCGATGGTGGCACTGATGATCCGTGACCTGCCCGCCGAGCTGATCACTTTGAAGCTGGGGATCAATACGTACCATATCGATCTCTCGCCGCGCAGTTTCCCGCAGGCGGCCATCGGCATGATCAAGATCATCCGCGAGAAACAGCCCACGACTCCGATCGTGATCTGCGCCCCCATCTGGAGCCCGCCGCGCGAAACCACACCCGGCATCGCCGGTCAAACCCTGGAGCAGATCCGCCAGGACCTCGTTCGCATCGTCGAGACCTTCCGCAAACACGGCGACCGCAATATTTATTACATCGACGGACTGAAACTCTGCGGTCCGGAAATGCTCGAATACCTGCCCGACGAGCTTCACCCGGAAGCCGAAGGCACCAAAATAGTGGGCCGGAATTTCATCCGCGAACTCAAGGCCCTCAATATACTGGAGAAGTTGAAATGAAAGCATTGGTAAAAGCCACCCCCGCACCCGGATTGACCATGACCGACGTCCCCATGCCCGAATACGGCATCAACGACGTCCTGATCAAAATCACCAAAACCGCCATCTGCGGCACCGACGTCCATATTTACAACTGGGACGCCTGGTCGCAGCAGACCATCAAAACCCCGATGGTCATCGGCCATGAATTCGTCGGCCATGTCGCCGCCATGGGCAGCAACGTCCACGACGTGAAGATCGGCGAGCTGGTCAGCGGCGAGGGCCATCTGGTCTGCGGGCGCTGCCGCAACTGTCTGGCCGGACGGCGGCATTTGTGCAACGCCACCAGCGGCGTCGGCGTAAACCGTACCGGCGCTTTCGCCGAATACCTCGTGATTCCGGTGACCAATATCTGGCACTGCAACCCGGCCATCCCCACCGATGTCATTGCTTGTTTCGACCCGCTGGGAAACGCCACCCATACCGCGCTGTCGTTTGACCTGTTGGGCGAGGACGTGCTGATCACCGGGGCCGGTCCGATCGGCATCATGGCCGCCGCCATCGCGCACCACGCCGGAGCCCGCTATGTGGTCATTACCGACGTGAATCCCGACCGCCTCGCGCTGGCCCGCAAGGTCGGCGGCGTCACCCGCGCCGTCGATACCAGCAAGGAAAACCTGCGCGACGTGATGAAGGAACTCGGCATGAAGGAGGGCTTCGACGTGGGTCTCGAAATGTCCGGCAGCACCGCCGCGTTGAACGGCATGATCGACACCATGTTCCACGGCGGCAAAATCGCCCTCCTCGGCATCCTGCCCCCGCAGGCCGCCATCGACTGGAACAAAGTCATTTTCAACGGCCTGACCCTGAAAGGCATTTACGGCCGCGAAATGTTCGAGACCTGGTACAAGATGAGCGCCATGCTCGAATCCGGCCTTGACATCAGCCCGGTCATTACCCACCGTTTCCACTATACCGAATTCGAAAAAGGCTTCGAAGCCATGCGCTCCGGCAAGTCCGGCAAAGTCATCTTGAACTGGGAGGAATAATCATGTACGGCAAATTCCAGGAACACCTGAATACACAGCTCGAAACCCTCAAAACCGAGGGTCTTTATAAAACCGAACGCGTCATCACCAGCCCGCAGAACGCCCGGATCAGCGTTTCCGGCGGCCGCGAAGTCCTGAATATGTGCGCCAACAATTATCTCGGCCTGGCCGACCACCCCGAAGTGATCGAAGCCGCCCATCTCGGCATAGATTGCCGGGGCTACGGCCTCTCCTCCGTCCGCTTCATCTGCGGCACGCAGGACATCCACAAGGAGCTGGAAAAAGAGCTCTCATCCTTCCTCGGCACCGACGACACCATTTTGTACAGTTCCTGTTTCGACGCCAACGGCGGCCTCTTTGAAACGCTGCTCGGCCCCGAAGACGCCGTCATCAGCGACGCCCTGAACCACGCCAGCATCATCGACGGCGTCCGCCTCTGCAAGGCCCAGCGTTTTCGCTACAAAAACAACGACATGGCCGACCTCGAGGCCCAGCTGCAAGCCGCCTCATCCGCCCGCTTCCGCCTGATCGCCACCGACGGCGTTTTCTCCATGGATGGCTACATCGCCAATCTGCAGGCCGTCTGCGACCTCGCCGACAAATACGACGCGCTGGTCATGGTCGACGATTCCCACGCGGTGGGCTTCGTCGGCGCCAACGGCCGCGGCACCCCCGAATACTGCGGTGTCATGGGCCGCGTGGACATCATCACCGGTACGCTCGGCAAGGCCCTCGGCGGCGCCAGCGGCGGCTACACCAGCGGACGCAAGGAAATCATCGACATGCTGCGCCAGCGCTCCCGCCCGTATCTCTTCAGCAACACCGTCCCCCCGGCCGTGGTTTGCGCCTCGCTGAAAGCGCTCGAACTCGTCGCCAATTCCCCGGAGCTGCGCGAAAAACTCGTGGCGAACACCGCCTATTTCCGCGAACAGATGACTGCTGCCGGTTTCGACATCAAGCCCGGTACCCACCCGATCGTCCCCGTGATGCTCGGCGACGCGGTGCTGGCCCAGAAAATGGCCGCCGCCCTGCTCGAAAAAGGCGTTTACGTGACCGGTTTCTGTTACCCGGTGGTACCGAAGGGCGAGGCCCGCATCCGCACCCAGATTTCGGCTGCCCACAGTCGCGAGGACCTCGATTTCGCCATCAACGCCTTCAAGGAAGTTCGCGCCGGCCTGAAGTAAATCAAAAGAAATTTTGTGTGTTTTTGTGCATTTTGTGGTTAAAAAATAAAAATAATTTTCCGTGGTTTCCGTGTATTCCGTGGTTAAAAAAATTTGTATTTCTATGCTCGCCGGGCTATATTGCATAGTACTCAGGAGATCTTTTTATGGAAAAAAGCCAGACCGGCCGGAAACGGACGCTATATATCGCGGATTATTGCCTGACGCCGCACAAAAGAATGCCCAAATGCGCCATCCTGCGCAGTCATGAGCGTATCATGGCCATCGGCGGCCTGTCCGCTTTCACCCGCGACCGCGAGGTTGAAATCTATGAATTCGAAGACGCCTATATCACTCCGGGGTTCATCGACAGCCACATCCACGGCGCCGGCGGTTTCGACTGCTCGCAGCCCCTGGAAAGCCCGAACACGATTTCGCAAATGAGCCAGACGCTCTCCGAGCGCGGCGTGACCAGTTTTATCCCGACCATCGTGCCCGCTTCCAAGGAAAGAATGCTGGAAAACCTCGACATCCTGAGCAAGCTCATGCAGCAGGAACAGCCCGGCGCGGACCCCATCGGCATCCATATCGAAGGACCATTCCTGAACCGGGTCAAAGCCGGTTCCATGGAGCAGAACGACCTCAAGGAAATCGACCTCGGGCTGGTACGCGAATTCATCGCCGCCTCCCGCGGCAAACTGATGAAAATGACCTTCGCACCCGAGCTCGACAATTCCGTGAAACTGGTCGAACTGCTGGTCGAAAACAATATTCTCCCGTCCATGGGTCACAGCATCGCCGACGACAAATCGACGCTGCGGGCCATCGACGCCGGTGCGCGCTGCGTGACGCATCTCTTTAACGGCATGCCGCCGCTGCATCAGCGTGACCAGAACCTCACCAGCGTGGCGCTAACCGACGAGCGCGTCGCCATCGAAATGATCCTCGACGGCATGCATCTGAATGCCCGCATGGTTGATATGGCCTGCCGCTGCAAGCCCTTCGACAAGGTAATCGGCATCAGCGACGCAGTTCAGGCCGCGGGTATGCCCGACGGCGATTACACGCTCGGCGCCACCCGCATCGTGATCAAAAACGGCATTTCCCGTACCCCGAAAGGCATCCTGGCCGGCTCGACCCGCCTGCTGGATTCCGGCTGGCACGAATTGATGTCTTATTCGCACATGGCCGACACCTGCGCTTCCGCCTGTGTTTCGCTGAATCCCGCCATGAATCTGCGTTTGGAGGACCGCGGCGTGCTCCAGCCCGGCAAACTCGCCGATTTCGCCGTCTTTTCCAACGCCGACAACAAGCCGCTCATGACAGTGAGAAAAGGCGAAATCGTCTACAACGCCGGCGAGCATCATTACCGTTACAGCCCGCCGCAGGAGTAATTTTTCATGGCATCCGAACAATATCAGCTTCTCGACTCCGGCAACCTGACCAAACTGGAACAAGCCGGCCCTTATCGAATTATCCGCCCCGCCCTGAACGCTTTCTGGAAGCCCGCGCTGCCGCAGTCCGAATGGAACAAGGCCCAGGGAATATTTGAACGCAATTCCAGCGGCGGCGGCAAATGGCGCTATCAACACGGCGGCCTGCCCGAATCGTGGCAGCTCATCTATAACGGATTCAAATTGCTGATCAAGCCGACCAACTTCGGCCATCTCGGCTTTTTCGCCGAACAATATGACAACTGGAACTGGACCCAGCAAGTCATCAAGCAGATGCGCGGCGAGGTCAAAACCATCAATCTTTTCGCGTATTCCGGGGTGGGCTCGCTGGCCATGGCTGCCGCCGGGGCGCAGGTCTGCCATGTGGACGCCGCCCGCGGCATGATCGAGTGGGGCTGCCAGAACCAGCAGTTGAACACCAACGTGCCCGACAACATCCGCTGGATCGTTGACGACGTCTCCAAATTCACCGCCCGCGAAATCCGCCGCGGCGCGAAATACAACGGCATCACCCTCGATCCGCCCAGCTTCGGACGCGGCCCCAAGGGCCAGGTCTGGAAAATGGAGGACAACATCGGTCCGCTGATGGACTCCTGCCGACAGCTGATCGATGAGAAAAATCCTTATTTCGTGATCCTGAGTTGCCATTCGCCGGGGTTCTCCCCGATCGTCCTCGAGCATATGCTGCGCGATATTTTCGGCAAAAAAGGCGTTGTGGAATCCATGGAAATGAGCATTCCCGACTCGACCGGCCGCCCCCTCCCCGCCGGCGTCTCCGCCCGGCTGTTCGTCAAATAAAAAAAGAGCTTATCGTTTAATTGATAAGCTCTCAAAATGTTCAGATAAATTCTTTTCTTAGAACTCGCGCCGGAATGCGCTCACCATCAACTGCCAGACCCGGTCGAACAAACGTTCCCGGTGGTGCACGGTCACTTTGACCACGCGCCCCGCGAAAAGCTCCGGCTGCTCGTCAAACGCGATTTCAATACGGTACAGCGCCATCACCGAAGGATATTCCCCGGGCTTCGACTCATCCAGATACACCGGAATCGGACCGCCGAAGTGCTGCAGCAGCGGCGAGTTACGCAGCTTCGCCGGTACATGGAACACTTCCTTGATGGTACCGTTGTATTCCTTGAGCGTATCCGGCAGTTTGACCGTTACCGTCAGCGGAATATCGTTGCCGTCAATGTCCTTTTTAGGGGTCAGCCTGGCAATATCGCGGTCACCGGCATAAGCCTGTACAATCAACTGCGGCGAGACGATTTCCGCCACCAGTTTGCCCTTCGGTAAATACATCCCGGCACTGGTATCGCGGATTCGAGGTACAAATATTCCGTCCATTTCGGCATTCACGGTCAGCGCGGCCTTGCGGCGGATAAATTCTTCCTGCCCCACACGGTCCGAATTGATCTTTTCCTGGCTGACAATCGCCCGCCCGAGGGTTTTCTCTTCCAGCTGGAGCAGCGCAAAGAGCTGCTCGTCATAAGTCAGCGTCCAGCGCAGACGCTGTGAGCTGAAGTCCAGCAACGGGGAATTCAGTTCAAACAACAGGTCGTTTTTCTTCACAGCCACCGGGAAACGCGGCAATTTACCGATCAGGTACCCCGGTTCCACCACGGAAATCAACAACTGTTTTTCCGGTTTGATTTCCCCCGGCAGCGATATATTCCACGAGATCGGCAGCAGCATAACCAATGTCACCAGCACCAGCACCGCCGCCGCCAGAATCCAGCGGGCCCGGTTGGTCGACCGCTTCGACAGCATCCGGATGGTTTTGAGCTCCCGGTAAAACGGATAAATCACGATACTGTACAATTCGAAAAATACCAGCACCACCGCGATGACCTGCACAAACTTATGATAAATAATCAGGATAATCGAGGTATAAAGGAACAACCGGTAAATGAACGAGGCCACCCCGAAAATCAACAGAAATGCGCCATGCCGCTCGTGCGGCCGGGTCCCCAGTCTCAGGAAGAACCAGCGCCAGAACTGTTTAACGTATTCGGCCGAACGGGTCATCAAATTCTCGATCCCGGTGATGTCGCACAGCAGGTAATAACCGTCGTAACGGATGCACGGGTTACCGTTCACCAGAATCGTGCTGATCGTACTGACCGCGAACACGTAGAACATCGTCGCCTTCATCTTGCTGCCTTCCGGCAGGTAAACCCAGAGCAAGGCCGCGATACCGCCGAGCAGTAATTCGATGATGATCCCGGCGCCGTCGACCAGCAGCCGCTGCTTGCGCGGCAGCCGCCAGCTGTCGGTGGTGTCGGTGAAGAGCCTCGGGAAAAATACCATGAAGCCCAGCCCGATCCCGCGTACCCGGCAATCGAAATGGGTGGCCGAGATCACATGCGCAGATTCATGGATCAGCTTCAAAAACAGAATGGCAAAGAAGTAATTCGCCAACCCCGCCCACGTCAGCGAGTTGATGAACGCGGTACTGACCTGGTCGAAGTAACGGATCATCATCAGATACCCCAGCACAGCCGGAATCAGCAGCGCGATGATGAACGGTCTTGACGCCAGGGGGCTGAGGAATGGCTTAGCGGCCTGCAGGAATTTCTCCGGCCGGATCGGCGGCAGCTTGAAAAAGAGATATGCCGCAGAAAGCCGCAGAAAAGTGGTTTTCTCGCGCATTTTCCGGTGTTGATTACGCTTGGCGCTGATGTGTCCGTATTCCGGAGAAATCAGGTTATTCTGCTGCAAAAAGGCCAACAGTTCCAACAGTTCCTGCTGTGTCACATGAATGCCGGTTTCGTTCAATTTCTGCAGAAATTCGGCAACCGGATAACTCTGGTTCAGCCGGGCGATGATGTTCATTGACTTCGGGCTGATCTTGAAGTAGGCGTCTGCCTGCGGGTCGAACAGCATCGGGAAATCCCCGTGCTTCCCGCTCGGAATCAGCTCGATGTCGTTGCGCAATGCCCCTGTGACCGGATCAGCCATATTAAATTCCCCGGAAGTAAAGCACTACACTCTTGAAAAGATAATACCCCAGAGACACCCGCCCGCCGCTGAGCTTGGCGATACCGCGCATCCCGTAACGCAAATCTTTGTCGGTCGGCGGTAATTCCGCCTGGACAATATAGCAATAGGTGCGCTGTTCGGTCAGTTCCGGGTACGGCGAAATATTCAGAATCTTCACCACGATCGGTTTTTCCGGCGCAGTATGCAGGAACAAAGTCGCTTCAAGGTTATCAAGCAGCACCGAAGAATTGCGCTGGTCGACCGGAATTTCCGCCACTTTGCCCTCGCCGCCGTAGATATCGAAAATCTTCTCGCCGGCGTGCACCACCTTGCCGATCAACATTTCGGCACGGCCGTCCGCCAGCACCAAAGTTCCGCTCGCGGGCGCCACAATCTGCGATTTACTCAAGTACCATCTGGCTTCCGCCACTTCGATCCTGGCCGTTTCGAGCCGGGGCTCCAGCAATTTCACATTGGCAAGGCGATCCTTCTCCTTGAACGACGCGCGCTGCTCATTATCCAGCTCCACCTCGATTTCGCGGACACGGCTTTCCGCCGCCGCCAAACGGTACATCAGCTGACTGGTATCATACTCGACAATCACCTCGCCCGCCTGCACCGGCTGTCCCTCTTGCTTGAGGCACTTCGCAATCGGCCCTTCAAACCAAGCATAAGTCGAGGTTATATCAGGCGCTTTCAGCGTAAATTCAGCGGTGGCGGACTCCGGCACCCGGATAAACATACAGGCCACAATCACCAATAACAGAATCAGCAGAAACATCTTCTTGAAGCTCATATGCTTCCGCAGGCGCCACTTCATCGGATTGGTACACAGCCGGTGGAAGTACAAAGCCTCCGAAATCGTGCTCGACAACAGCTTGGCGGAGTTCAACGCAAACGAAGGAATATTTTTATCGTATTCGATCAGCCACAGGAACCGGAAAGGCTGGTCGCTCACCGCCTCAGGCGGTACCATTTCGAAAATATAATACGTGGTGTTCTGGTCCATCAACTCTTCCAGCACCGCGTGCGGCACATCCAGCTCCTTGGAATTCTCCAACGTCAGGGTCAACGGCTCGGGCCCGACTTTCAGCCCGCTGCACAAATCCGCCTGCAGCACTGCCTGCCGGGAATGCGAATTGACCTGCGCCTGACCGTACTGGGCGATAACCGCGGCCTTGCCGTTCACTTCCTCGATAAGGACCGAACTTTTGAAGTTCAACAGTGTCCAGGAGTTGTTCACCACCTGGGCCGCCGCATCGGCGAAATCCTTGGTGCCGAAGAGATCGTGTCCGAAACGCAGAATGATGGCGAACGCCCTCAGCCGCGACGAAAGTTCATTGACCTGTTGTTCGAGGTTACTCATCTTCCAGCGTCCCGGTCATACCGGCGGTATAGACGCCGTCTTTGTTGTCGATCAAAGCCTTGATCTGAATGGTACCGGAACGGGGGTCGGCCTGAGGCATGATTTCATATACTTTGCCCGCGGCCGTCAATTTCTGATCGGGCAACGATACTTTCACCGGTGCGCCGAGCTTGTATTTCTCCAATTTTGCCATCGGGATATAGACCACCGCCAGCAGCTGGTTATCGTCAATGATCCGGAATAACTGCTGCCCGGAGCGAACCGTTTCGTGCTCACGGGTGAAGATTTCTTCGACACGTCCGGCGAACGGTGCGGAAATCGTACAGAACGATAAATTCAGCGTCGCTTCGGCCAGAAGGAATTTACTGATATTCATTTCATTTTCAGACTTGCGGTATTCGTACTCGCTTGTCATCGTTTTATCAAACAATGTCTTCTGATTATTGTAGGCCACTTCCGCAAACTTGAACTGCTCGGTCGCCCGGGTCACTTCAATTTGGTTGCGGCGGTTATCCAGCTCGGCCAGGACGGCCCCGGCCTCAAACTTCTCACCGGAACGGTAATTGTATTTCACCAGCACCCCATCCAGACGGCTGGAAATGAGGGCTTCACGGAAAGGCGCCAACACAACTTTCGACTGAAAATTGCCGGTACGGGTGGAAGTGTTTTCCACTTCTGCAGCCAATAAAAAACTACAGGCGGTTAATACGATTGCTGCTGACAATAATTTTTTCATGACTGCTCCCTTCCTGAGCGATTAATTCAGAAACCGATACCCATCAAACGTGCGGTCGAAACCATGGCGACATCGGCGGATTTTTCTTCCTTGGCCGGTTCGGCTTTCGCTTCCGGGGCGGCCGGGGCATTCACCGGAGTGGCCGGTTTGGCAGCCGGGGCAACTTCGGCTTCGTCGCCTTTGACGTCGTCGGCGGATTTCACTTCCTGCGCCGGAACCACTAC
>JBEBXH010000041.1:0-53477 GCA_040391785.1 Victivallis vadensis | reverse complement strand
GGCAGGTTCGTGAGCAGGAGACGGCGCTGCTGAACTCCCTCGCCGGCTGGGTCGGCCTTTTCCTCGACGAAGCCATGATCGACAAATTGCGCGACGGCATCCGGATGACGGAGATCAAGCGCGGCCAGACGAACATCGCCGGCATCATGGTCCCGACATTCGCCGGGGCCGAGTTCGCGATGCCGGAACTCGACCCGATGACCACCGAGTGGTATTGGGATGACGCCGCCGAGGCGCTCCGCCGGGCCGCCTCCCTCCGCGCCGCCGCGATCATCATCGGCGAACAGGAGCAATTGCTGGCCAAGGAGCTCAAGACGACCTCGCAGCGCGTGAACCTCTTTGAAAAAGTCAAAATCCCGGAATGCCGGGAAAACATCCACCGCATCCGTATTCAGCTCGGCGACCAGGAGACCTCCGCCATTGTGCGGGCCAAAATCGCCCAGGCGCTCGAAGACGAGGACAGGGAGGATTAAGCTATGATTACACCTATGACCAAAATCAGCATGCTGCTGCCGGCGGGCGAGGAACAGCTCGCGCTGGAAACGCTCCGCGACCTCGGCGTGCTGCATATTCAGGCCCAACGCAAGGAGCCCGGCCCGCAGCAGCGGCAGGCGATTGCCGACGAAGCGGCCATTGCCCAGCTGCAGGACCGCCTGCGCGATCTGGACCAGCGCGCCGCCGAAAGTTCCGAGCAGCTCACGGCCGAGCAGATTCAGGAAGCCGCCGAACATGCGTTCACGGGCGTGGAAACCACGACCGCCGAACTGGAAAACCTCGTCCCGGTGCTGGAGGCACTCCGCCCGTGGGGTGAATTCGATCCGGCCATGCTCGGCGAATTCCAGAAACGCGGCCTTTATGTCCGGCTCTGCATCGGGACGCCCAGTGAGCAAAAGATCCTCGGCGAAGCCGGTTACACCTGTGTGCCGGTCGCGGAAGCCGGACAGGAACACGGCAAGTCGAAGCTTTTCGCCGTGTTCTCGGACCAGCCGCTCGACAAGGCCCCCCTGCCCGTGGCCGACATGCCGCTGAACCGTCCGCTCTCTGTCTACGAAGCCGAGGCCACGGCGCTGCAGGAGCGGCGGAAACAGGCCAATGAAACACTCGCCCGGCTCAAGGACAAGATACCCCTGTTGAAGGAGCGGCAGAAGGACATGCAGGAAGAAACCGTGTTCTGTACGGCACGCGAATCCATGCTTTCGCGCGGCGGCATCACCGGCATTTCCGGTTTCGTGCCGGATGACAAGCTGGCGCCGCTTCTCGACACCGCCCGTCAGCACCGCTGGGGCGTGGTCCACGAACCGGCCGACCGGAACGACGCCGTGCCGACGCTGCTGAAAAAGCCGCGCTGGGCCAGGCTGCTCGACCCGATGCTGGAGTTCCTGACGCTCTCGCCGGGCTACAACGAAGCGGACGTCAGCATTCCGGTGATGTTCTTCCTCACCATCTTTTTCGGCATCCTGATCGCCGACGTGGTTTACGGCGTGCTCTTTCTCATCATCGCCGTGCTCCTGCTCCTGACCAAGGGGCGGACCAATCCCGCGCTGCGGCTGTCCGCCGGACTGCTCCTGCTGTTCAGCCTCTCCTCGATATTCTGGGGTGTACTCACGGGCAACTACGGGGGCATCGAGGGCCCCGGCCTGCCCTACCTCAGCGAAGAACCGGACAAAGACAACCATATGAAAATTGTCTGTTTCGCGATCGGCGCAGTTCATCTCTCGCTGGGGCACGTGCTGCGGATTTTCCGGCATCCGTCCATCCGCCATATCATGGCGCAAATCGGGTGGATCATGCTGCTGGTGGGGAATTTCTTCCTCATCATCACGCTGCTCTCGCTCGTCGAGGGGCCATTCCCGAAATGGGTGATCTGGAATTACGCGATCGGGTTTGTCCTGCTGCTGGCGGGCGAAATCAACTTCCGCGATATATCGACGATGCTTTCCTGTCCGCTGGAAATCATCAGCAGTTTTTCCGACATTCTCTCCTACATCCGTCTGTTTGCCGTCTGCCTGGCCGGCTTCTGCCTCGCCAAGGTGTTCGACGATATTGCGTTCGGGCTGATGAAGTCCTCCGTGCCAGGCTTCATCTTCGGCTCGATCCTGCTGCTGTTCGGCCACCTCATGAATATTGCGCTCGGCGGACTCGCCATCCTCGTGCACGCGGTTCGACTCAACACGCTCGAATTTTCCTCGCACAGCCTGGTTCGCTGGGCGGGGTTTCCGTTTGCGCCGTTCCGCCGGAAAACCGATAAAGTGTAAGTTCATAACCCCCTAAATATAAATTCACTAAGGAGAAATAAAAATGAACGACCTATTCAACGATCCTCAACTGGCCTATCAACTTTCGCGCTTCACCGCCTATGTCCCGGTCGGCTTCACCGCCATCGGCTCGCTGATCGGCTGCTGCCACGCCGGCGCCGCCGCCCTCGCCTGCTGGAAACGCTCCTACCAGGACAATAAACCGGCGGCGTTCGTGCTCTCCATTTTCGCCAGTACACCGTTTTCGCAAACGATCTACGCCATGATTTTGATGATGATGATGCTCGCCAAAACCACGCCCGAACACCCGGTGCTGTTTTCCCATCTCTGCATGGGGATTTTCGGCGGTCTGGTGCTGATGGTTTCGGCGATTTACCAGGGCAAGATCAGCGCGCTGGCCTGCGATATGTTCGCCGGGGCGAACAACAAGGGATTCGGCAATGCGATCACCGTCGTCGGTATCGTTGAAACCGTGGCCCTCTTCGCCACGATTTTCGCCGCCATGGCCATCTGACGCCATGGAAGTGCGCGAAGCAGACGTCATGGTCACAAACGAGACCGGTATCCATGCGAGACCGGCCTCCGCCATCGTCATGGCCGTGCTGGCCTCCGGCTGCGAGGCCCAGATCACCAATACCGAGACGAGGGCGCAGGCCAATGGGGCAAGCACCATGGCGCTGCTTTGTCTTGAAGCCACGGCCGGGACCCGCCTTCACATCAAGGTAACGGGCGAAAACGCCGGCCAGTTGCTCACGACCCTGACCGGCCTCTTCGAGTCCGGTTTCGGGGAAGTCTTAAAACAAAAGGAGGTTTAACATGAAACTATCCAAAATCGTTGCCAGAAAGAATGCAGATGGTTTTGTTCCCATGGTCGACTACCGGGCGAGCTTGCACGAAGCTGCCCAGATGATGCAGACGACCCGTTGCTCGGCGCTGATGATCTCGGACAAGGATCACTTCGACCCGCTTCAGTACAAAGGACTTATCACCGCCCATAATTTCATCGAAGCCCTGGCCAAGGGTGTTGACCCGAAGCAGGCCAAGGTTGAAGATTACATGGTCACGCGCATGATTGTGGGCACCGGCGACGACGAAGCAGATTACCTGATCAACGTGATGGTCCGCCACCGGCTTTCGCACCTGCCCGTGGTCATGGACCGCAAAGTCGCGGCGATCATTTCGCTGGCCGACATTCTCGAGATCGAAAATCTGGAAAAAGACATCCAGCTGCACTGGCTCAGCGACTTCACCGGCTCGCCCGGCGGCGACCGCAACAAGGTATTCTGACGCCGCCGCCCGGGCTTATTTCTGCAGTTCCAAGATCAATAATCGAAATAAATTTCCGTGGTTTCTGTGATTATGGAAGAAGGTTATTTTTTCCGGCGCATTTTCCGGTTGGGCTTGGCGGGGAAACTGGGACGGACGACACCGAGGTTTTTGCCGGAATTCGCCTGGACGATTTTCCAGTTTTCCGGGTCCTTCATTTCGGCGAGCTCGTTTACCGAGGACTGCATCAGGATCAAACGGTCGTTTTTACGGATAAAACTGTTGATAAAGTACTTGGGCGGTTCATCATCGGCCTTTTCCGGTTCCTCCGGCAATACGGAAACCACGGTGCTTTCGTCCGCCTGAATGTCGATCTCCTCGGGATTCAGGTGTTCTTTCAACAGGGTATGCTCCGCTTTGGTGATCCGTTTCCGGATGAACTCGGGAAACTCCGTCAGGCTGTCATAGCTCAAGAAGAGCGGGCGACGGTCCGTACAGCCCTTGCCGCGCAGCTTCAACAGTGCTTCAAGTGTATCCGGCAGCGGCGGCAGGTCATCGGTCAGGGCGATCAGGCTGCGGCAGAACTCCGCCATCTGCGCGTCCTGCTCAAACAGCTTCGAAACTTCCGTCAGTTCATCGATGTACTCGCGGGTCATGTCGACGGGATAATTCCGCACGGTATTCAGTGCGTTCCAATAACGCTCGATTTGCTCCAGCGGCCAGGAATTGTTGAGGTAAACCTGAAGCGCCGGAATTATACTGCCGCGATTGTAATCGCCGTAAAACCGGAATTCGATCAGGGAATCCCAGGCCAGGTAATTTTCTCCATATTGCAGTTCGAGGGCCGGGTTCGGCAGGAAATTGTCGCCCTGCGTCCGGATGAACAATTGCTGGTCCGGGTCCGTCAGCACAGACAAAATATAAGATGCGTTGCGGCGATACTCCGGGATCATGAAATCGGGCAGTTTGTGACAGAATTCCACGATCTCGCCGGCCGCGATGCCCGCTTCGCCAAGGGTCTTGCCCGCAATGATTTCCGGCATGGCGCCCAGCATGAAATGCAGGATCAGGAACTCCATGTTCTGATTGGCGATTTTGCTGCAGCGCCCGCTTTGGCGAACCGCGATATGCGACGGCATCAGCGACGTAATCACGCTGTTGAATTTCCCTGCGTCGTGCTCGTTCCGGTAAATATAGCGGCATAAATAGTCGAACGCCTGCCGCCCGTAATTGTCCTGCAGCTCGATATCGGCCTCCTGCGCCAACAGTTCCGTGATCAATGCCGCGTCGCCGCTGCCGCAGGCCAGCATCAGGCTGGTGCGGTTCAGGGGGTCGCGGAAATCGACGCCGTGGAGCGTCAGGCTGCTCAGCAATTTTTTGCGGTTGGCCGGATTGTACAGCGTCAAATAATTGGATTGATAACTCAAAAATGCTTTCTGTTTTTTCTGCGCCGTGACATAGCCGGAGTCGATCAGGCGGCCGATCAGCAGATCGAAATCCTCGGCCACGGCGCAATTCAACAGCAGCTGTTTATCCTTGCGGCTGAACTTCTGATAATCGAGCGCATTCCGCAGCAATTCCGGCATGTCCTGCCGCGCCAGCACCTTCCACGGCACCGGCTGCAGCTGCAGGAGATTGCGCCGGATCGCCTCGGCCTGTTCCTGCTTGCCGTGCTCCTTGAGCCGCTCGGCTTCCTGACGCCACTCGTCCAGACTGGAACGGTCCTTCGCCAGCCGCACGTCCTGCCCGGCGGTTTTCAGCCCCAGAATGGAAAAGGTCTTGTGATCGGCCCGGCTTTCCAGCCAGTAAATATTTTCCACGGCGCGCGTCACCGCCACATACAGCGAATTCACATAAAACTTGTAGGTTTCCAGCGAGTGATCGCTTTTGTCGCGGCCACGGGCATAGGGGAGCTCGCCCTCCGGCAGGTCCTCATACTGCAGTTCACCGGTGATTTCGTCAAACTCGTGCAGGCTGGACGAAACGAAATTATAAATGATGATGTTGCGGTACTCCAGCCCCTTGGCCTCCTGCACGGAGAAAACCAGCGGCGTTTTGAAGAGTTGCCGCGCCGCGGCTTTGTCCTCGTCGCGCATGACCAGCACCGCGTAATGAATGGATTCGGCGGTCTGCTCATTGAGCTGCTGCCGCGTGGCCGGACTATCCTTCAGCAGGGCCGTTTTGCCCTCCAGCGCCGAGGTGCAGGCGACCAGGAAATTGCTTTCGCGGTCCACCGAGCCGAAACGCGCCACTTTCCAGCGCAAAATGCGGTTGGCGAGCTCGGTCACGCTCTGGGAGTTGCGGTAATTGGCGTGAAGAATATTGATCTCCGGCGCAGAAACCTCCGCCGCGCCCTTATAAAACAGCGTCTTGACCGCGCTCCAACTGAAAAAATTCGGATGCACGATCTGATTCGAATCCCCGCTGAGCAGAAAATTGAACGGATTGCGCAGCTGTTTCAGCAACAGCAGCAGTTGAACGCAGGTCAAATCCTGCACTTCGTCGACGAAAAGGTGATCATATTCCGCCGTGGCCAGCGGCAGGTAATCATAGCACAAAATATTGCCCAGGTAACGGTTGTTTTCCTTCATCCAGACCAGCAACCGGCTGAACAATCCGTAGATGATTTCGCGTTCGCTTTCCGGAAAAATCGACTGCTTGACGCCAAGCGCCAGATATTCTTCCTGCGACAGATGCCGCACCTCGACATTGTTACCGGTCAGCACCCCGGATATTTCCTCAAAGAGCTGATGCGTGTCGATATGCTTGCCGGGAATCCGGTTGCGCCTCAGCCAATCGGAGAATTCACTGAAAGTCAGCTCCGAACCTTCCGGCGTCCGGATGTTTGCCAGCACTTCATTCAGCGACATGAAGCGGACATTCTGGTGGCTATTGTCGTAGGAATACGCATAGTAAACCCGCTGGGCGTGATTCGCCAGATACGCCGACCGCGTGGCATAGAGGATATTGCCGGAGAGCGATTTCATTTTTTCCAGCGAGAGCACCGTTTTTCCCGAGCCCGCGCTGCCCACGATAATCACCGGCAGCGAGGTATTCAGCAGTTGATACTGCGCAGCGTCGAAACTGAGGCAGCGGTCCAGGAAATGAAACACCGGCAGATCGGGGTTGCAGTAAATCAGCGGTTTCAGTTCGTCGTCGGCGATTTCCTCGGGGCTGTGCAATGGCGCGATTTTGCTCTCGTCGATCGCCGCGCCCTGCAGGAAACGCGATTTCTCATATTCGTGGTTATAGATGATTTCGAGCAGCAGGATCACCCGTTTGCCCTGATATTTCATGATCGCAAACAGCAGCCGGTCCGCATCGTTGAGCCGGGCCCGGAAATAGGAAGAAGGATTCATCTTCTTGACTTCGGCCGAAAAAAAATCACCGTTTTCAAGAAATTTCACCACCCGTTCAAACTGAGCTTCCGCGCGGCGTGGCTGCAGCTCGTTGTAGACCAGGATATCTATTTTTTCCGTTGTCATGGCCCCCTTCGAAAATTATCACGGAACAAATTTATCATCTTTTATCGATATTACAATTTTCCGTGCATATTTTTCATCAAATGTTATGGTTTTCACATTTTTATCCGGACTTGAACGTTGCTATTTCCGGGCTTTCATGTATCTTTAAACGAAAACAAGCGAGGATTTCGATATGGAACCGCGAAGCGGAAGCTGCAAGGTCAATTTTCAACAGATCGCCCGTGAACTGGATATCAGCGTCATGACGCTGTACCGGGTGGTCAACAATCAGCCCACGGTGCGGCGCGAAACCCGGGCGCGGGTCATCGAGGCCCTGAACCGGCACGGTTATTTCACCCACAAACCGCAGACGAACATCAAAGTGCTTTTTGACTTCACCGACCATGAATACCTGACGCATTACGGCAACCGCCTGAAACGCAATATCGAGAAACTCAATTACCTTTGTTACGCCACCAATCACCGGCGCGACCCGGAGCATTTTTTCAACACCGCAGCCGAATGCGAGGTGGCGGTGTTCGCCTCGGTTCCCGACCGGGAAATCATCGACCGCACGCGGCAGGCCAACCCCGATATTTACACCATCACGATCTCGACGAAAAGCAATGCGGACGTGACCCTTTCCCCGGACAACACGCGCGGCAGCGAGATCGCCGCCCGGCACCTGCACGGCATGGGGCACCGCCACGTAGCCGTTTACATGGCGGAGTCGCACGCTACCCGCTTCGAACGCTACAAGGCGTTTTACGCGGAAATGAAGTTCCTCGATCCGAATTCGCAGATCGATATCATTTACGAACCGCGTAAATCGACCACCAGAGTCACCCTCAACAAGTATTTCAACCGGACCGCGCCCTGGCCGAGCGCAATCTTTTTCCTGGCCGGAGAATTCGCCGAGAATTTCAACCGCGACATGATCCAAAAGGACCCGGAACGTTTCAGCAAACTCAGCATCATGACCTACGACCGCCCGCAGGACCTCGAATTCCGTATCAATCAGTATAATTTCGACCGGATCGAGTTCAATTCGCCCGACCTGCTCGACTGGGCCGAATATTATATCACCAACCGTCCGATGATGAAAAAACGTTCCCCCATACATACCAATATCGACGTGCACCTGGTCACCACCGGATCCGTCAAAAAACTGGAGAAAAAATCATGACCCTTGATACCGGCTACCCCACTACCCCCCTTGAGAAATCCGGCTGGAAACTGACCTTTTTCGATGACTTCAACCGGCCGCAGCTGAATGATATGTACTGGTTTCCGGCGTACCGTTCCGGGCGCAAAGAGTATTTCAAGCGCATCGGCTTCCCCAGCCGCTGGGAGGATCACAACGCGCACTATGTCATTGAAGACGGCGTCCTGAATCTGCGCATTTCGGAAACGCTGCCGTTCCGCTCGAACAAAAGTACTCCGTGCGTGAGCTGCATCACCACCTCCGACCACCGCTTCGGCGCCACCACCGGCGAATGCCAGATCATGGAAAAATTCTCGCAGAAATACGGCTGGTTCGAAATTCGCTGCCGTTGCCCGCGCGGCGAAGGACTGATGAGCGCATTCTGGCTGCATCAGGTCGACCCGCTGAAACAGGAATACACGCCCGAGGGCCAAAAGAAATCGCTGGATGCCGGACCGCTTGAAATCGATATTTTCGAGCAGCAGGGCCGCTTGATTACCAATACCGGCAGCGAAATCAACCTGAATACCCACTTCACCGAAAAGGGGCATTACGAGCACCGGACCCCCATCGACGTATCGACCGGCTTCCACGTCTGGGCCATGGAGTGGGAAGAGGGCCGCATCCGCTGGTACCTGGACGGCGAAGTACTGGAAACCTACGAAGGACCGACGCCACAGGAAAAAATGTTCCTCCTGGTCGCGCTTTTCCAATATTCCGGCTGGATCGGCACCATCGATCCGAACCTGCAATACCCGAAAGACCTCGAAATCGACTACGTCAAAGTCTACGCCAAAGCCTGACACCACCATGATGTTCAAACAACTGCAGCCAACTCCAGCGCTTCGCCGCAAGGCAGAAGCATACGCCACCCTGTCGTCCTGTTGCGGTATGGTCGGCGAAGTTACGCTCACGGACAGCGCCGTCATCATCCTCTTTGCCGGCATGCTCGGCGCGGGCGACATGCTGACCATGATCACGACCTCGATCCTGCCGCTGCTGAACGGCATCTGCATCATTCCGATGGCGGCGCTGGCGGCCAGGACCGGGGTCAAGCGGCAAATCCTGATTGCCAACGGCGCGGCCGCCCTCGCCTATTTTCTGGCGGTGGCTTCGCCGTTTTTCGGCGCGTGGAGTGTCGGCGTACTGATCGCGGCCATTCTCTGCTTCTCGTTCAGCCTGACGGGTTACATTGCCGGGTGGTTTCCGCTGCTGGATACCTTTCTCGTGCCGGAACACCGCACCGCGTTTTTCAGCCGCATGCGCTTCTGTCACCAGCTTTGCGCCACCGGCTTCCTGCTGGCCGTGGGATTGATTATCGGCAAAACACCGCCGCTCGGGGCACTGCAGGCCGTGCTGCTGGTGTCCGGCATCATCTTTATCGGCCGCGGGCTGTCGATCGCCCGGATCCCGGTCTTTCAACCGGAACACCGGGAGGGCTGCGGCTTCCGCGAGGGACTCCGGAAGGCGGTGGCCAATAAGCCGCTGGTCGGATTTTCAACCTATCTCTTTGCGCTGAATCTCGCCTGTTTCGGTACGATTCCGCTGATGATCCTGACGCTGAAAAACCGCCTGGCGGCCCCGGACAATATCATCGTCCTGACTTCCGCCGTGACACTGTGCGGCATGTTGACGGGTTATCTCTGCGCCAAACGGATTTTCCAACACCTCAATTTAAAGTATTTCCTGATCGTTTTTCACCTGATGTTCCTGACCGTAAACCTGCTGCTGTTTTTCTTCGACCACGGCAGTTTGCTGAACTACATCCTGATTGCGGTGCTGCTGTTTTTCTACAGCTTCGGAATCGCGGCGGTTTCGATCGTGGGCTCGGCGGAAATGATGGCGCTGGCGCAGCCCGGCAACAAAGTTATGGCCATGGCGATGAGCGGAGCGTATTCGAGCAGCGGTTCGGGGCTCTCGCGGCTGCTGTCGTCGCTGCTGCTCGGCTGTGGGCTGATCGCGCCGGAGTGGCAGCTCGGCACGCTGATCGTCAGCCGTTACCAGAGTTTGCTGCTGATCTACATCTTCGCGCTGCTTTTCGCCGCCGCATTGCTGTTGCTCGTCGATTTCCGCGACCGGAAATGACCGGTTACTTATAGACCTCGATCTCGGATAATACTTGCAGCCGGGAATTGGGGCGCAGTTTGTCGAAAACCAGCTGGATTTCGTCGGCTTCCACCGGATTGAAGTTCAGTTCGATGCGGGTCGCGCTATTGTCCTTGAACTCGGCCACGGTTTGGAATTGACCGTTGCGCCCCGCCAGGAGCTTGCCGTCGCACAGGCGGATCGTGTTATTGATCCGGGTCGCATGCAGAACCACTCGGGAAATGGTTTCGGGCTGCTTCAGTTTGATCTTGATCCATGGGGCCCTGTCATTCTCGGCCGGCCCCCAGGCCATGCCGTAATAGCGCGGGTCCTCTTCAACGATACCGTCCAGCAGGAAATACAGCGTACCGAGCTGCCGGCTGAAATAATCCGTAGCCTGCGATGAAGCGGTAATGACCGGTTGATTCGGGAGCGCCTGCCCCTTGGCGGTATTGAGATAATCGGCTAGATACAGTTCACCGGTCGCCACCAGATTACCCGGCTTGAAACGGTTTTTCTGGAATTCAGCGATTTCGTTGCGGATGGCTGACAAACTGGTTTGGCTGGCAACCTCGGCGGAGTTCAGATAGACTTTGGCTTCCAACGGTTTGAACTCATCACGAATGACGCCGTTTTCGACTTTAACGGTGCGGTTTTCGCTCAGGACATGAAGTTCGTCCACCTTAGCGTTGATCGTCATCTCCGCCCGGAGATTC
This sequence comes from Victivallis vadensis, assembly GCA_040391785.1. Lineage (GTDB taxonomy): Bacteria > Verrucomicrobiota > Lentisphaeria > Victivallales > Victivallaceae > UBA5239. Next base: position 42,487 of record JBEBXH010000041.1, on the reverse strand, counting down.
CGGGTGGAGGTATTGACTGCGATCACGCAAATCCGGCCGTCCAGCATTTTCAGCGCCGCCTGGAAATACTTATCCGGGGGCGTGGTCTTGACTTTGATGCCGTCCGGAACATTCGGATCGAGCAGAAAATCTTTGGCATGGAGCAATTCCGTGCCGAGAAAATCCGGTCCCAGCCGCAACCCGGCAAACATCTGGCTGTAGTGCTCGAAACAATACATCAGTATTCCCTTGCCGTCATTGGCGAAAACCTGATAGATCTGATTGCGCAGGTCGTCGAAGTCGGGTGCCAGCCCGCGGCTGCCGTCGGTCGGGTGAACCGCATACCAGGCAAAGGCCTGGATAACGATCCAGGTCGGGCGCATTTTGACACCCTCGGCGGTCCATTGCGAGGTGCTCCAGCGCGGCTTGGCGGTGCCGGATTCGAAGAACGTCGGGTAACAATCCGGCATCAGGATATCGCAGGAACGGTAAAACTCCTTCATGCCGGGAATTCCCCAGTTCAGCATGATCGTCGGATGGTACGGATCGAGTTCGCTCATCAAATCATAGAGCTTAAAATACCAGTTCGGATTGTCGCGCAGTTCCGGTTCGTCCGACATATACCAGCCCAGCAGCCACGGCTGTTTGCTGATCTGCGGCAGGTATTCGCGGAGCGCGGCCTGCTGCTCCGCCGTCAACTCGCCTTTGCGCTTCAGGAGTGCAAATAAATTGTCCTTGCGCGGATAAGGCGGTATCAGGATATGCCGCTGCCGGGTTTCGCCCATCTGCCGGACGAATTCATTGAACCGGTCTGCGGTCTGGAACTCCGCATAACTCTGCATGGTATTTTCCTCTGGCGAGGCCAGGCGGCTGCCGTTCCGAAACCAGCCGAACGGCAGGACGCGCTTGCCGTCAACATGCGTGATTCCGTATTTATCCAGAAAAACTTCCCCGGCCTGATACGGCAGCTTGCGGATGATCGTTTTGCCCTCAAAGTTTGCGAAAACCGCTTTCAAGAGGTATTCGCCATAAGGCAAAGCGGCAGCGTCAAAGTTGATGTCCGCGGATTGTCCGGCAGGCAGGTTAACCGATTGCGTCAGATTCGTCTCCGGGCCGGTCAACGATACCTCCAGTTTGCCGGCCGGAAATCCGGGGGCGGAAATCCGAGCGGTGATGGTTTTGTCCGGCATCGTTTCGTAAATATTGTTGCGGTACGGCGGATTCAGCAGGGTAATTTTGACCGGAGTATATTCGACGGTCACAGCGGAATTATAATTTTTCAGGAGCTTTCCGGTCAAATCGGACAAGGTCACATCAAGTTGATAATCTCCCGGCTGCGGTACCGGAAGCTCAAATTTCAGCTGCGTAAAATTGCCGGTACCGACCGAGAGTTTTTCCCGTTTCTGCTGAGTAATCAGTTTGCCATCCTTCCCAAGCGATGCCACGGCGCCGAAAACCCCGGAACTTCCGGTATAATTGGCCGCGTCGATCAGGAAATCGTATGTCAATTGCTTGCCGGCCATGCGGGTGGCCCCGGAAGCATTCAACAGCCGCCAATCGAACCGCTGACGCTCAAAGCCCGGCAGCGGCAGCAGCGCAAACTCCCACGGCGAATTATAATTCAGGCCGCTCAGCGCCACAAAAGAACTTAACTGCTGTTTGCCGCCCGCGTAACGGGTACGGTTGACATTGTAGCGCCAGTTTTCCGGCGACTTCTCCGGGTACTCCATCGATGCAAAAGGAACCCGGATTTCGAGGCTATAGCCGTCCGCAGACTTGACGACAGCGGCTTCGGCGAAGCTGCGCCACGCCGGATACTCGGCATAGGTGCGGTTGCCGGTATTGTCATCGACCAGCAGGAAATCAGCAATCCGGCCATCGGCGTCGACAATGATCTTGTAGAAATAGTTGCCGATCCCGTCTGGCACCAGATTGATCTCGAGGTTGTCATTTTTCCACAAGGCCGCACTCACTTCCCTGTTCGGGTTCAGCACCAGTTTGTCCATATTGGGCTCCCGGGCCTCGATATAAAAATAAAGGTAATCCCGGTCATGGGCGATCTGGAAACGGGTTTCAGGCAAAGGCGTTTTCTCTATCCCGAACGGCTTGAATCCACTCCACCACTCCTTGCCCGCATAAATTGCATCGTCATTTTTGCCGTCGATCCGTACCGGAACCGCCGGTTCTTCAATCGAGAACGTCAGTGCGGTCACTGTGCTCTGATTGCCGGAGATTAACTGCAGCCGCGCCTGATAATTGCCGGCGGGCCAGCGGGTACTATCGGCTTTCAGTTCATATTCCTTTTGGTTGCGGCGGTCCCGGGCGATCCAATGCACCGGAGTCAATTGATAAGCGGCCCATTTGGGATCATTGGGCAGATCGACCGTGGTGCCGGGATGGGGTTCAATCCCCTCCGGCGCGTAGGGCTTGTAGACATACATTTTCCAGGCGTCGAACGGAAGTTTTTCCGAAGCGTTACACTTGAGTTTCAGGGTAAATGGCTCACCCGGTTTGAGCGTCTGCGGATAAGTCAGTTGTTCAATCACCAGCTTGGACGGCTCCGCTGCGGTAAGCAGGGCGGAAATCAGAGAAACGGCAAAAATCAGTTTTTTCATTGATCAGATTCCCCGGAACAGTTGCAGCGTTGAGAGCTCGCGGTCCCAAATGGCTATGGTATAATACGCGGCATGGCGATAAAGCCTGTCGGAAGACTCCGAGTGCCCGTCCAGATAACAGGCATTGAAGCGTATGCCATGAGCGCCTTTCAATCCCACCGAAATATCGGAACTGGAGCCGGCAAAACTGAGCGCATTATCATATGCCCGGCCTTTCCAGTTATCGGCCAGGACAATCGATTCGGCAAGGTTCTTTTTGGCGTAACTCAACTTGCTGAGCACGGTAGCGGCGTTCGCCGGCACGGCCCAACCTTCACTGAAACCGACCCGGTTGATGAAGCGGTTATAGCCATAACTGGCATTGATCATGACGTTCTGATAAGCAATATGTGGTTGGGCGTCGGATGGACAGCGAAGCATACTCGAAAGAGCGGTCCCGCGCAGGTCGTCGCCCGCTTTGATCGTCGGCATTTCAATCTTGGCCAGCAGCTCCGCCCAGCTTTGCGGCAATGCCGTGCCGGGCGGGTTGCACGGCAGCAGAAAGTCGTCAAAATCCGATGCATACATCATCCAATAATTATAAAATTGCTTGGTATTGGAGAGACAATTGGTCGCACGCGCTTTTTCCCGGGCGGAATTCAGCGCCGGCAGCAGCATGGCCGCCAGAATGGCGATGATCGCAATCACAACCAGGAGTTCAATTAATGTAAAAATATTATATCTTTTCGGCATGGTATTCTCCTTTTGAATAACTTAATAACTTGCCCTGCAATCTAATTATACATGATTCAATTTGATTTTTCAACATATTTAGATTTTTATTTGAAAGTTTATTGAATTACTCAATATATAGCTGTATAATTATATAAAGGAAGAAAACGATGACAAAACAAGATCAGATCATTTTGGCACTGCGGGACGAAATCCGGCAGGGCAAGTACCCGACCGGCAGTAAACTGCCGTCCGAACAGGATTTGTCCGACCGTTTCGAGGCCAGCACGATTACCGTAAACAAGTCGGTCGGTATTCTGGTGCAGCAGGGATATCTGGAGCGCTCGGAAAGCAGCCGGGGTGGAACCAGAGTCAAAAACCCGGCCCCCTTCCCCGACGGCAACATCTATTTCCTGACGGAGCTGAAAATCAACTTCTGCGCAGAAATCGCCAGCGGCGCCGTCAAGCAGGCGGCACTGCGGAATTACGCACTGTGCCTCCTGATGCCGCAGGTCGGCGAACTGACTGAAACACTGAAAAAGCTGCGGGATTCCGGCTGCAAAGGGCTCCTGACCAATTGCTACGGCCTGTTGCCGGAACAGCCGTTTCCGGTGGTTTATCTGGATGCAATGGTCAAAAAGGAAGAGGACCTTTTCGTCGTCCGCTGCGACAGTTATCAGGGAGGCCGGCAACTGGTCGAAGCGTTATGGAAGGCGGGACACCGCGAAATGGTTTACTTCACCGATTTTCCGGGTATCCGGCAGACCGGGCGAATGCAAGGGTTCAGGGATTACCTGACCGAAAAAGGGATCCGGGACATCGAGCGGAGAGTTTTCGTCGCGCGTAACAATACCGCCCATGCGGCCCAGGACGAACTGCGCAGGATCAATAAAGTTCATCCGGGTTGTACTGCAATCGTCTGCTCCACGGATTTCGAGGTTTTCAACCTGATTCAGGGAGCGGTCCGGCTCGGCTTCGATCTGCAGGAGCGCTATGCGGTGACCGGGTTCGGCAATGTCAAGGAAGTCCAGATGCTGTACCCGATCCCGACCGTGGAGCAGCATCCCTTTGAAATCGGCATGCGCGGTTGCGAGAAACTCATCGAAATCATTCAATACGGCGAAAAAGATATCGAACACGTCGAGATCCTCGGAGTCGAGGTCCTGAATGAACGGATGATTCATCCGCCGCGAGCGTAATTCAGCCGGTAGCGGTGCGGGGTCAGCTTGAAGTGTTTTTTGAACTGGAGCCCGAAGTAATTGCTGTCGGTAAAGCCGCATTCGGCGGCGATTTCCGGCAGCGAGAAACGGGTGGAGCGCAGCAGTTCCTCGGCCTTCTTGAGCCGGAGCTCGATGATATATTCGCTCGGCGATTGCCCGGTGGCGCCTTTGAACCGGCGGTAGAACGTCGGTTCGGACATGCCCGCCAGCCGCGCCAGCGTGCCGCGCTTGATCGTTTCCGAGAAGTGCTCGTTGATATAGGTCATGACTTTTTCGAGGCGCAGCAGTTCGAGGTGCTCTTCTCCGGTCTGGTCGGCATAGAAACGGCAGATCGCGGTGAAAAGTTCGCCCAGCAGCGATACCGCGCACAGATAAAATCCGCTTTGACGACGTTGGAACTCGGCCTCCATTTTGCGGACGATTTCCAGCACAGCCGCGAGCTGCGGCGGACTGAGCCGCAAGTGACTGCCGAACCGGTAATGCCCGCGCGTCTGCGGCTCCAGGTGAAAGAACGCCATGAAACCCGGCGCGTCCTGCAGGTCGCGGAAATCGAAACCAAGCTCGTCGGGCACCCACAGTACATTATAAATTTCCAGGTGGTTCTGTACCGGGAAATCATGCGGTATGCCGGGTGTCAGCAGAAAAATATCGCCGGCATGAATCTGGTAATCCGCATCTTCCCCCTGATAAACCCCGCTGCCACCGGCCACGATGACCAGTTCGCAAAAGACATGAGTATGCGCCGGCCCCTGCGTTTCGCGCTCACGGACGTGCATTACGGCCAACGGCCACTCGCCGCCGGCGTACAGTTTCAGCGTCTCGCGATCAAAAACAACATGATGATTGAGAATTTTCGTACTCATGATATCGCCCTGAAATTTGCTTTTGATCTAAAAATAATGTATTTTGATTGAAAAGTCAAGGATTATTTTCTCTATTTCAGATATAATATGAATATCAGGACAACCAAGTGTATATTCGGCAAATGAACAAAACAAGGACAAGGACCATGAGAAAAATCCAAAAAGAGAAGAAATTCACCCTCATTGAACTCCTGGTAGTGATCGCCATCATCGCGATTCTAGCCGCAATGCTGCTGCCCGCCCTGAATAAAGCCCGCGAAAAAGCCAAGGCCGTCAATTGTGTAGCCAACCTGAAGCAAATCGGCGGAGCCAATACTTTTTACCTCAATGACAATGACGATTACATCGTGCCGGGCATCCAGAACAAAGGCGGAAAATGGTGGCCCTGGTATGCTTCGTTTTATGGCTATTTGAATAATGTCAAAGTACTTCGCTGTCCGGCCCTGCCGCCCACGGAAGGTAACTTGTTTGTAGCCGGTTCCGATTATTATGCTCCGGACGGGGTAGACGCGGAAAACGACCTGATCGGCTATGGCTCGAACTCGGGAGCGGCACGGTACAACAACACCGGCACGGTGACATACCGCAAAGCGCTCAAGGCCAAACAGCCGTCTCTGGTACCGGTCATCCTGGATACGGCCAAGACAAACAATGGCATTCTGTTTGCAATAAACAGTTTCGACCTGACCGTCGGTATTTATCTTTACGGATGGTATCCGCGAAATCAATATTTCAAACATTCATCTGAAATGGTCTGCAACTTCATGTTTCTTGACGGTCATGTTTCTCCGGTCCGTTACCAGCAGAATCAAAGTATTGAAACAGACTATATCTGGGCGGTGCCGGAATGAAAAAGCTGATTCTCCTATTGTTATTCATTTGCGGTTATGCGGTTGGTGGCGATTTCGAATATTACCTGATCGGGATTCCGGCTAAAATTTCGATCGAACCGGAAACGGCGGCTTTCGACGGCAAAACTTTTTTCAACGACAGCCGGATTCTCTGGAATAACGCGCAGGAGAAAGCAGTGGGAATGGTCGTGAATTTTCACCAGCCGGAAAACATTACCCGGATCGAGGTACTGACTTCCAAGCCGAATGAAATTCTCTGGGCGCCGACGAAAACCGAATTTTTCAGTTGGAACAGTGAAAAATTGAATTGGAATCTGGAACTTTCCCAGCCGGACGTGACCGGTTCGGCTACGAAAAAAGAGTATCAGAATCCCTTGATTTCCACCGTCTGGAAACCGGAGAAACCGGTTAATACTACAGCGGTCAAAATATTGATGAACGGTGAACATATCTGGTTGTGTGAAGTACGGATTTATGCCGGCGAAAAGCTCCTGAAACCGGAATATGCGCCGACCGGTTCTGTGGCGCAGATTCTACTGCCGGACAAGGAAGGCATTGCCAGCGGCGCTTCGAGCAATCCGGACACAGTATGGTATTTGAATGGGATCGACGGCAAGTGGCTGGCGGTCGGGCAGCCGAATCTGTTGAACCGCCGCGATAAAGTCACTTTCCGGTTTGATATTTCCGGATTCATTCCGACGGGCAAGGTTAAAAAAGCGGTTCTGCAGTATGAACAGGTACCGTTTGCGGCACGCTATCGCGACGAATTGCTGGTGTTGGACCATTTCAACATCGAGCGGGCAAAACTCAGCGGCAATGACCTGATTTCAAATCAAGTCGACACCGTCCGGAAATATGTGCTTGAGCGGGCCGTGACCAACCCGGTTATCACTCGGATCGATGTGACCGGTCAGGTCAATGCCGACCTGGCGAAGGGATTCGGCTACAGTACGTTCCGGGTTTCCAGCCAAAGCGCTGAAGTGCAGGGAAATCCCCGCAACGAAGCCACCGGAGTGACAATCAACAACGGAACCATGAAATTATTCATCGAGGCAAACTGAAACTATGATAAAATATCTGACATTATTACTGTTGACCTTCAATCTGTGCGCCGGTGGCGTTCTGGCGCCGAACGGCAAGCCCTACCGGGAAATCGTGATTGCGCCGGACGCTACGCCCATGGTAAAACTGGCCGCCAATGAACTGCGCGATTATCTGAAAGCCACCACCGGCGCCGAACTGCCGGTCGTGACCGAAAGCACCGGGACTCCGGTCATTCTGGTGGGCGAGAGCCCGGCGGCGGAAAAATACGGCTTCAACGCCGGAAATCTGAAACCGGAGGGATTCCGGATCGTCTCGCGTCCGGACGTGCTGGCGATCATCGGCCGCGATCTCAAATCCGGTATAATCTCGCTACCGGTGAATCCGTGGCGAAAGCTGGAGGTGTACAACGCCGGGCTCGGGTTGCAGGCATTCGGCGAAGCGGGGACGCTTTACGGCGTATATGATTTTCTGGAAAAATATGTTGGAGTACGCTGGTACATGCCGACGGAATTCGGCACGGTCATCCAGCCCGTTGAAACACTGAATATTCCGGCATTCGAGTTTACCGACGCCCCGAAATCCAATTACCGCTATGCGTGGTTCTGCCTTGGCGAAAAGGCCGGCGACCAGCTGCTCTGGCTGCGGCGCTCACGCATGGGCGGCACCGTGCCCGTGTACATCATGCACAGCTATTTTCACTTCCTCAAATACAAGGACAGCCACCCCGAATATTTCGCGCTGGTCGACGGCAAACGCGATTTCGACAACCTCTGCGCCATCGGCGGGCACGGGCACCTGTGCCTGACCAATCCGGCCGTGGTCGACCAATGGATCAAAGACATCCGGGCCTATTTCGACGCCAACCCCGAGCAACGTGTTTATCCGCTGGTACCGATGGATGGCCTGACCCGGGTCTGCGGCTGCGAGAACTGTCAGAAAGAGGTGGATCATGACCTGCCGAAAACCGGGCGTTTCTCCAATCACATCTGGGGTTTTCTGGTCAAAGTGGCCACTGAAGTAGGCAAGACCCACCCGGACCGGATCATCGGCTGCCTGGCCTACGAAAGTTACTTCGATCCGCCGTCAAGAATCGCAAAACTTCCGCCCAATGCCGCCGTGATGATCTGCTACAACCGTGCGAACACCGCCAATCCGCATTTCCGCAAAAAAGTGCGAAATGGCCTGGAACAGTGGCGGGAACGCACCAGCAATATTTATACCTGGAACTGGTATCTGGAGCATTGGGCCGCCTGGAAAGGACTTCCCATTGCCGCGCCGCAGTTGTATGCCGACGAATATAAATACCTCGATCAGTTGAAAGTCTGGAAGGGGGAATTCATCGAGGCGGAAGGTCATAAAAGCGCCGTCCGCATGGAATACCCCGGCACCCAGCATCTGAATCTGTACCTGAGCATCCGGTCGATGTGGAACCCGGATTTCGACCAGAAGCAAACGCTGGACGAGTATTACCGGCTGTTCTACGGCCCGGCGGAAAAACCGATGCGCGCCTACTGGGAACTTGCCGCCAAATCTTACATGAACCATGCTGCCAGGAGCACCACTGCCAACCCCATCGTACCGGAGGAAACCTATCCGCCGGATGTGCTGGACAAATTGTTCGGATATCTGGAGGAGGCGCTGAAACTGACTCCGGCGGATTCGCAATACCGCCAGCGGGTAGCGCTGATCAAGACGGAATTCGAGCCCGCCTACCGGAATTTGCAGCAGTTCGTGAAGCAAGGCCGTCAGCATCTGGATATCCCGCGGATCAAACAGGCGCAGGAGCTGGACAAACTGCCGCTGCAGCGCTTCGTCGGGCGCAATGGTACCGCGGCCAATCCGCCGACCTGGTTCGCCGCCGGGCACGACGGTCAGAAACTCTACTTGAAATTCTTCTGTTTCGAACCTGAAATGACGCAGTTGAAAGCCAGCCGTACCGACCGCGACCAGGACGGCATGTGGGAGGATGACGGGATCGAAATTTTCCTGAGCAGTGACCTTGCCGAACCCGAAAATTGTGTCCAGTTCATCATCAATGCCAATGGCGCGATCTGGGACGCCCGGCGCAGTTACGGCGGCCTTCAGGCCCGCGAGTGGAACGCCCCCGGCGCCACAGCCGTCAGCAAAAAAGAGGCGAACCGCTGGGTTCTGGAAGTGACGATCCCGTTCGCCGAGCTCGACATCCGCAGCGTGACTCCCGGCCTGAAACTGACCGGCAACTTCCTGCGCGGCAGAACCTCCGGCGGAGAACAGACCTACAGCTGCTGGTCGCCGTTATTCACCCCGGTGAATTATTCGCCGGGACGTTTTGGAACCATGAATTTGAGATGATTATGACCATTTTGCAAAATACCGATACTCTAGAGAAACGGACACTGTGGCTGCAGCATGCCGAAACGCTGCGGCCGGCTCTGAAACACTGGCGCATCAACCCGGTCGCTCTGGTTGAACCAGTTGACGATCCAAGCGCCTGGCAAAAGCTCCGGATGGATACCGGATCCCCGGCCGCCGCCCTGCCCGGCTTGAGCTGGAACCGGGGCGACCGCCTGATCCTTGATTTCGGCGAAACCGCCGTCGGGCGCTTCACGCTGGATATGCGGATTCAGGGCGGTTACTGCGATTCCCCCGTGCATCTGAGGATGCTGGCAGCGGAAATGCCGCTGGAGCTCAATTATACACGGGAAAACTTTCACGGCCAGCTCAGCAGTGCCTGGATTCAGGAGGAGTATTTCAAGTTCGACGCACTGCCGCAGTCGTTTACGCTGCCGCGCCGCTACTCGGCGCGTTATTTGCTGCTGGAAGTGATCGCCACGCCGGGTCCGCTGATTTTCGAACAAGTCTACCTGACCGCCGAGGGCATCGAATCCGAACTGCCGGAGCCCGTCGGAGAGATCGACCGCGTGGGCTTGAGAACCCTGCGCAACTGCATGCAGCTGTTTTTTGAGGACGGCCCGAAGCGCGACCGGCGGCTCTGGCTGGGCGACCTGCGGCTGCAGGCCATGGTCAACGCGGTCAGCTTCCGGCGTTTCGACCAGGTGGAGCGCTCCATTTACCTGCTGGCGGCGGGAACGAGCGACAAGGGAATCATCCCGGCCTGCGTTTTCGATACGCCCGGTGCCAAATCCCAATGCGACATTCTGGATTATTCGCTGCTGTTTGCACCGATGCTGCTGGATCATTACCGCTGGAGCGGCAACCGGCAGATCATTAACGACCTCTACGAGCTGGCGGTGCTTCAGTTCGATTTCGCCCGGTGCCATTTCGATAAACAGAACATCTTCCAGGACCCCGGCAACTGGTGGCTGATGGTCGATCACTGCAATGAACTGAACCGCCAGATACCGCTGCAGGCGATTTTCGTCTATGGGCTGCGCTGCCTGGCGGAACTGGCGGAAATCCTGCTGCATTATGATGAGGCCAGACAATTCAGGCGTGAGGCGCAAGCCGCCGCCGAGGCGGTCCGGACTCATTTTTACGACCGGGAGCGGAACCTGATTTCGTCCGGCCCGCGCCGCCAGATCTCCCATGCCACGCAAATCTGGTGCATCATCGCCGGCATCGTCAACCCGGAAGAAGGCCGCGCGCTGCTGACAAGTCTGGAAAAGTGCCCCGGCGCCGTCCGCCCCGTCACGCCGTATCTGCAGCATCACCTGCTGGAGGCCTACCGGATTTGCGGCGAAAACGATAAACTTATGGCTCTGATCGAAAGCTATTGGGGCGGCATGATCCGCCACGGCGCAGACACCTTCTGGGAGGCTTACGATCCGGACGATGAGTTTTTCAGTCCGTACGCCGATGCCCGGCTGAACAGCACCTGCCACGCCTGGAGCTGCACCCCCAGCTATTACCTGCGGAACCGGATGAAATAATCACCGGAGTTCCGTTTCGCCAAGCTGCAGAAAAATCGCGTCGACGATATTGAGCCGGGCCCCGGACATCACATATTCCTTATCACCAAGCGGCACTTCCAGCTGACGGAACCGATTGTTCTGCAAAATCTTAGCCAATCGCACAATATCGGATGCCCTGGTACCATCCGGAAATTTCTGATCCTCATCGAGCAGGACAATTTTTTTCCCGTCGATCATGGCGACCCGCCCGCTCTTTGGTTCGATGATGAAGTAGCGGAGCCCGGGACCGACCGGCTGCGATTCGAATGCCGGATTCAACACTTTCTCCAGCCGGAATTCCAGCGCGGCAATCCCCAGGTACTGCCCGCCGGACTCAAACATCGGATAACGGCAGACAATCCGGTGCTCATCGATATTCGCATGATAAGGCGCACCCCAGATGATTTTCTTTTCGCGGTTATAATTATCCGGATCATCCCAGCGCCATTTATACGCCTTGGTCGTCGAATCGTCATAAATCCCGGGGTAGCTGTACTTGACCCCGTTTGCCCAGCTGACGAAAAGCCGCTGAACCATACAGTCCGGCGACAAGATGCGCCCCCTGCCCGCCTGGGCCACGTCGTGACTGTCGATCTCCGTGCCGATAATTTTGTTGCAGATATAAATATATTGCTTCGCCCCCAGCATGCCGTCCATGGAGCCCTGAATCGGAAAGCGCACCATGTTCTCGACATTGACCGGGTTGTAATAATATTCCGTCATCTGCATGGGAGGCTGAACCGCGGGGTCCTTGTAATCGTCGTTGTCATAAAAGCGCAGGCTGTAATCGGGGGCAAGTTTCGATGATTCGATCAGGTTGTCGGCAAACATCATGATTTTGCCCTGGGCCAGGAACAAATTGCGGTCGAGCGCCCCGGCGAGATCATCGGTCATTTTCTGAAACTGGATCCGCTCCATGATCAGGTCCTTGCGGTGCTGTTTCATCCGGTTCACCTGATAATAAGAGTAAAACAGCAAAAGGCAAAACGTGCCGATCAGCAGAAATATCGCCAGAAGAAATTTGGTCTGGTTATTGCAGAGCCAGCGGACCCCTTTGCGGTAGAAATTATCCGGATAAGCCGATACTTCCTCATTGTAAATAAAATGCCGGACATCGCTGGACAGCTCTTTCACGCTCTGGTAGCGCCGGTGCGGATCCGGATTGAGCGCCTTGCGGATAATCGCCCGGATTTCCGGACGGACTTTTATCTTCGAGTGGTAGTGCCAATTTTCCAGCTGCTCGATATCCTGCCGGGATCTGTTTCCAGTTGTTTTGCTGTCGGTCGTCCCCATTTTACTCCGCAGCAATGTGACCAGCTCAAAAAGCAGCATGCCCAGCGAATAAATATCGATCAGCGGGGTTACGCGGTGATCCTTCAGGTATTCGGGCGGCAGGTAACTGGGCGTACCGGCAATGCGCTCCGGCACGGTACCGATGACCCTGGAGCAGCCCCAGTCCATGACGTAAACTTCGCCGAAATGCCCGATCATGATATTGTCCGGCTTCAAATCGCCATGAATGATATTGCGGCTGTGGCAGTAGTCGATCACTTCGCAGATTTTCAGGAAATATTCCAGCCGCGACGACAGCGCGTATTGTTCCTGCCGCGAATTGATTTTCTTCTCCTCATAAGCGGTACGTGCCTGTTTGATGAATTGGGAAAGCGACGTCCCGTTGATCAATTTCATGATCACTTCCCAGTTTCCTTTGGCGCTTTTGCCCATGGCATAAACCGGAACGATGGAGGGATGGTCCAGCTGGGCATTCAGCCGGCATTCATCGAGAAATGATTTAACCAGCAAGGGTTTATCCAGACACTTGTCATGCAGCGACTTCACCGCCACAAAACGGTCAAAAGCGATATCCCGGGCCCTGCCGACCTGCCCCATCCCCCCGGCTGCAAAATAACCGATGAATTGGAAACGGGCCAGATGGTCGGTCGTCGACATATCCGTCTCCTTGCCTTCCGATTGAAGGTCGATATCACTCACATAATTCAATGGCTGGGCCAACAATACCGTCGCATCCAGTTCTTCAAATTCGTTATCCATATAATTCTTCTTATCACTTAAAATATAATACTTTATTTTAGCATACAAGGGATAATTTTCCAGCAAAATAGCAGAAATAGATGAATTTTATTTCACTCTATTTCATATAGTAAACTATAAGATTAATGCTATTCTGAAATATCGCAAAATATCCGGTTTTTATTTTGCTTTTCCCTGGGGGAAGTGCTATATTTTATGGATCATAAGACTCATAATTTCAGGGAAAAATAAATGAATTACCGTAAATTGATCACTGTCGGCGCCGTGGTCCTGATCCTGGCCATTCAGGGTGTCATCCTGTACCGGCAGCAAAGCATCATTTCCGCCATGACCGGAAATGACAAACTCAACCATAAACTCGAGATCTATATCTCGTTCACCGTTGACGTCGACCGGGATTCCGACAACCGCGCGGTCGTGGAGCAAACCCTGCAGGAGCTGGCGGAATCATTCGGCGGTTCCTCGGCCCACGAAATTCGCGGCTGTTGGATCACCAAAGACGGCACACCGGTTTTCGAGAAAAATACCGTATGCTTTGTATACTGCACCAGCGCCCAGCTGGAAGCAGGCAAAAAACAGTTCCGCGAACTGGCGCGGAAACTGCGGGAATCGCTGCGTCAGGAATCCGTCGCCATCGTCATCGACGGCGCAATGGAATTCATTTAATACCTGGAATCAGCTTGACCACACGTCAATCCATTTTAAGCTGACACTTTTTAAATAATACAGACAATCTATTAATATTGACTATATTTATCCTGAAATATTTCATGACAACTGTCAGATTTAAGGATTGATTTTTTCAATCTCCGCATTATAATATATACATCAACATGGAGAAACAGCGTGTCCGGAAGAATTGACAGACTGAAACAGACCATCAAAAATAACATTGCCGCCCGCAAAGCCGGTTTCCTGGAAACGATCCCGAGCATCCGGGATCTGGTGGAACTTCTCGGCGAGAGCCGCCATGTAGTAAACGCGGCCCTGAAGGAACTGGAAAACGAAAAGGTCCTGATCTGCAAACCGCAGAAGGGTTTCCAGATCAACCCGGCCGTCAAGCCCGGCATCGCAGAGTCCATCGAGATCGTTTTCACCGAAAACCTGCGCTGGCAAACCGCACATTGGACGCGCATGGTCCACAATTTCGAACAGCTGCATCCGCAATACAAAGTGACCCCGCGCTTCATCTCCGATATTGCCAAAGTCAGCGAGCACATCGATTCGTGCCGTGGCAAACCGGTGGTGATCGTACATACCCCGCCCGAGCTGCTGTCCGGCGGCGGCCATTTCATTCCGATCCCGGAAATCGAGCGCATTCTCGGCGAACCGCCGGCCGCCGTCATGATGCCGGGGCTGGAGCATTTCCACTCCAATAACTCCCTCCCTTACATCCTGCAGCCGCCGATGCTGCTGATCCGCAAGAACCGCGCCGAAGACACGCCGGACCTCGACTCCTGGCAGCATCTTTTCCAGTGGTGCAGCAAGGAATTCGGCGGCCAGAGCGTACTGCCGATCAACACCGAACTGTTGCTGCAGCGGATCGGCCTCTGCCGGAAAGTCACGCCGAACGAGGAACAGCTACGTTCTTATCTGGCCACCGTGGCCGGGCTGATGCGCTTCGTCCGCAAGCAGAAACTCTATTATGTCGACCTGCTCAGTCAGGACAATTTCAGCCAGGTCCGCAAAATTCTCGACGAGCCGCTGCGGGTGCTGAACCGCAACAGTTTTTATTACGGCGCCGTGGCCGAATTCTGCAAGGACCGGATGATCGAATTGTACCCGCCGCCGCTGGAAAAAGACGGTTGCATCGATGTGCCGGTCTGCCAACTCTCGATCGCCGGCTCCACCTGTACACAGGGCTCGGCCAGATTGTTCCAATACATTCTGGGCAGGGACAACCAGACAGCCATGCTCAAGGAATTTCTGGGCATTTCGCCGTTCCGCTGCTGGAACCAGCAGGTGCTGGAACACCCCGAGGAATATCCGGTGAATCTGGACAGGATTATCCGGCAACTGCTGGAAGTACCGGCCAGTCAACTGCTTTATGAATACCAGAAAAAGACGGATCTGCAGGAGTTCATCAACTGCCTGGTAACGGACCGCCTGATTCTCCCGCTGCTCTCCGGCGAGCTGACGGGCCGGGAACGCGAACAACAGGAAATCGATTATATCTGCCGTACCATTGTGGAGAAAGATCATGAAATCAACCGGGAACACTATGTCAAATCCCTGCGCAAACAGCTCCTCGGCGATTGAACCGATGCTGTCATATTCGACCAACGGCGCGCTGCTCACCTTTCGCGAGCCGTGCGGTCTGGAGCACCGGCTGCAGACCATCTGCATCAAGCTCGCCGACAACCAAATGCCGGAGCACTTCATTATGCGTGACCGCCGAACCGGGCGCAAGTTCGCCGGCCAGCGCTCGCAGGAAAACCGCCGGCTGGCCTTCCTGGAATTCGCGTTGATGCCGGACGAAACGCTGGAACTGGAATTCCACGCCGCCGCCCCTGCCCTTCCGAAGCATTCCGTCAGCATCGCCGAGACAGGCGAATTCCTTACCCTCGATAATGATATTATCGCCATTCAAATTCCGGTCAGCCAACAGTCAAGCGGGCATCCCTGCTCTCTGACCGGGCCAGTCGCAGCCATCCGCCACGGCGGCGGCAAGTGGTTCGGCACGACGTATTTCGATACGCTCGGCCCGTTCGGCGGTACTTCGAGCAGGATCATTGAACACGGCCCGTTGCGCTCGGTGATCGAATTCAGCACCACCGGCGGGGAATATACCGCCCGGATGACGCTGGACGCCCGGCAGCATCACATAGTCATGGACGAACGTTTCGAGTCATTCGAAGGCGATCAGCTGGTCTGGATTTTCAGTGGCGACGAACTGCCCGAATACGGATTGTTCCTGAATCAAACCGCCGGTTACGAGACGCGCTACCTGCCTTATGTATTGGATCACGAACTCGCCCGGCTCGGCCCGTGGAGCCAGCAGTCGCAGCTCAGTTTATCGGACGGCTTCGCTTTCGCGTTGCGAAGTGCGGACACCATCTTCGGCGCGGTAACGCTCGACGGCGGCTCCTGGCGCGGCAACCGCCTCAATTCACTGGACGCCGCCACGGTCCGGCTGCGCAACGGCGACCGCCGGACCCGCCGCCTCGTCCATCCTTACGCCAAGGCCGATCAGGTCACCGGCCCCGCCGGAGAGCGAATCCCCATGCGCGACCGCTCGAACTGTCAGGAAGCGCTCTGCTGGGCCGGTTGGCTCGGCTCCGGCCGCCGCGTCTGGGGTCTCGCCGCCTTTACCGGGCACGAATTCCGTCCGGCCACCGGGGATGATTTCAGCCGCAGCACGGTCACGCCGTTGAATCACTTCGAGGATCATGCGACCCGGCCGATGTGCGAGGAACAGCAGGGTGCGCTTCGTAAGTTGTACATTGAGAACGTTTTTCCGCTTCAGCAACAGCTGGACTGCGTTTATGAATCGAACACCGGTGGTCCCTGTCAGTGGAGCTTCAAAGCCACCGACGCCTTCATGCGCGAGATTATCGCCCCCGGCAAGCCGGATTGCGTTATCGACGACCGGAATTTCCTGCAAAAAGTGACGGAGTACCTCGACAGCCGGGTCATCTCCTTCTGGTACGGCGCCGGTATCATCTCGACCAACCCGGTTTCATCGCGCCGCATCGCCCCGTATCTATTTCTGGTGGAAGAACTTTCCACAGCGGGCAAGGTACCGCCGGAACTGCTCGCCCGGCTTCGCGCCCGGGGCTTGTTCCTGGCCGCGCTTTTTCACCGGCAGGGCTACTACGCCGGTGACACCGCCATGATCGCCGCCGACAGCCTCGACTCGCTCGACCCCACCATGCAGGGCATGATGAACCAGAATTTCTACACCGACGTCATCAATGTACACGGCACCGCCGGGCTGCTCTACCCCGATAATCCGCACGCGGCCGAATGGGTCGATACCTTCGTCACCATGTTCTCGCGCCAGCTCGATTTCCACGTTTACGAGAGCGGCGTATGGGAGGAGAGCCACACCTATTTCCAGCACGTCCTCCTGACAATGCTGCCGGGCATGATCATGCTGAAAGACGCTGGGCGGATCGATTTTTTCGCCGATCCCCGGCTGCAGAAAATGCTGCGCGCCGCGCTGGATCAGAGGACCCCGCACGATGCCGGAACCGCCAACTGCCGCCATCTGACCGCGTTCGGCGACCATGCAGCCGAGACCTGCCCGTACAATGTCATGTGGAATATTTTCGCCCGGATGGTCGCTCCGCACAACCCCGGGCTGGCCGCCAACCTGAACGCATTCGCCGTCGATACCGGCGGCCAAGCCGAGCCCGGCATCCCGGTCTCCCCCGCCCCCTGGAAGTCCTGTCAACTGCACGGATTGGGTGTATTTCTGCGCAGCCACGCCACGGACGGCAGCGAAACGCTCTTCGCGCTGCGCAGCGGCAAGGCGTGGGGGCATCATCACTGCGACGATTCCAGCTTTCAGCTGTTTTCGTCCGGCCGCATGCTGATCGGCGACGCCGGTTTCAGCAGCAGCACAGCCGGTGAAATGAAGTTCATCGACACCGGGCACAGCCGCTGGACCGTTCCCGGCCGCCGCATCCTGAATTACCACTGGAAGTTCAATCGCGGCTGGATCACCGAGCTCGATCTGGACAGCCACACGCCGTATGCCACCTGCTACACACCGGTTCTGCTGGAGCGCGTCTCCGGGATCGATATTCCGTTCGAACGCCCCCTGCGTCATTTCCGCTCGGTCATTCAGCTGAGCAGCAACGAATTCGTGCTGATCGATTCAACCTGGGAGCCGACCCCGTCGCAGTACAATTTCCATCTGGGCACCACTGATATAACCATCGCAGACGGCACGGTCAAAGCCGTCTATGATAATCTTGAGCTGCGGCTCTATTCGTTGACCGGCGAACAGCCGGTTTCCGCCGGAACCGTCGCCGGCACGACTCCTATCTGTTTCGGGGCCGAAGCCACGCAGCCGTTTTCCGCGTTCGTCATCCAGTTCGGGCAATCCGAACGGCCGCGGTTGCGCCCCGAAATCACCTTCGACGCGGGCCTCATCACCTTTCAAACCGACAGGACGCTTTACCTCCGCCATATTCCGGCATCGACTACCGCAAACCGAACATCTTCTTTTTCAGATCCAGATAATAGAGGTAATCTTCCGGTTTGACATTGGGCGGGCAGCGGTGGTCGCAGAACGGAATGTAACCGCCGCGCTCTACGTACGGCACCAGCGTTTCGAGGTAACGTTTGATCGCTTCCGGGCCGTCGCCGAGCTGGATTTTATCGACCCCGCCCATGATGCGCAGCTGCCCCTGATACTGGTCCAGCAGTTCGCCGGGATGCGAGCACCCCATCACTTCAAACGGAAACAGGCAGTTGATGCCGCCCTCCAGGAAATAAGGCAGAATCGGCCTCACGTCGCCGTCGCAATCCGTGTACCAGAGTTCGATGCCGTAGGCGTCGAGCTTGCGCCGGATACGCTTGTAGCGCGGCATGACCACGTCGCGAAAAAAGTCCACCGACACGATCGGGCCATTTTTGAAGCAGATATCCTCCCAGCCGCTGGCATAATCGAACTCGAAATGCGGCAGCAATTGATCCAGCGCATCCTCCACCAGCAGACAGCTGGTTTCGACCATATCCTCGACCATTTCCGGGTAGTCGTAAACGGCATAGGCCAACCCCTCAAAAGTCAGCATGTCGCGCACCTTGCCGATCATCGAACCGCAGCTGACGCCCAGCGGGTAATCACGATCCGCCGGATGCTGTTTTTTCAGGGCTTCGATATCGAGTTTGCGTTCCGGGGCGCCGCGCCGGAAACGCTCTTCCTTGCAGCGTTTCCAGTCTTCGGGGGTCACGATACTGGACTTCAGGTAATGCGGGATCGTATCGTGTCCGTCGGCGGGAATTTCGGCCAGCAGACCGTCGCCATTGATCATGATATTGACATCGCCGCGACGCTCGATGATCTTCGACTCAAACGGCGGAGACATCCAGACCGATGGGTAAATGACTTCGATGCGATCGAAATTGAAGAAAATATCCGCCTCGGCATTGTTGGTGATGCCGTTTTCGACGAAAAGCGGCCATTCGGTAAAGTTCTCGTTCCAGTAGCCGAATTCCATGTTGAATGTCCGGTCGAAACTCTGATAATTCATCTGGCGCTTGAAGCGTTCGCGCCCGGTCATTTTGCCGGGCCACGACGACAATATGGGAGTAATTGACATGATTGCGTCTCCATTTTTCTTGACATTTTCCCGATACAGCATTATTATACAGTACCAATAAGCAATCAACCATGCACAAAAGTGCTTTTTACCTATACGATCGTAATATGGAACCCAGAATACATGTCGTCAACTACCGTGAGGTGCGGGACCACGAGGCTTCGTGGGGGCCGCGGCGCATCCCGGACTTCGAGCTCATCCTGTGCATCCGTGGCCTCTTTGAGTTCGAATGCCACGAAAGCGGCGAAACCGTGCTGCACCACCCCGGCGAGGTCCTGACCATCCGCCCCGGCGAACTGCACACGTACCGGTTGAAAGATCGCGGCAACACGGCATTTTTCAGCTGTATTCATCTGGAGATTGACGGGGATATTCCGCCGCGCGTCTGTTCATTCTCGCCCGAGCACGCGATGTTTGAGCTCTTCCGCCGGGTCAATCAGCTGTTTCAGCGTCCCACCCGGTACTCCCGGGAACAGATCGGCAGCCTGCTCAAAATCATCTGGCTTTATCTGCTCGAGACCCCGTATGACTCGCAGAACAGCATTCGGTTCCAGGCCATGCTGGATTACCTTGACCGCCACCTGACGGCTCACCCTACCCGGCTCGACCTGGCGCGCGAATTCAATATCACACCTCAACGCGTCAACGCGATTTTCAAGGAGGAAATGCAGCTGTCGCCGGGGGATTACGTGCACCGCGAGCTCGCGGTGCGGGCGTATAATATGCTGCATGATGAACAGTTGAGCATCAAGGAAACCGCGGAAGCGCTTGGCTTCGACAATCCGTTTTATTTCTCACGGATCTTCAAGAAAATATTCGGCTTTCCGCCCTCCTCGGCCTGATAAAAGTCAAATCTTGCGTTCGGGCGCGTGCAACTTGCGGTAGGCCGCCGGGGCCAGACCGTAATGTTTGCGGAAAAGATGATAGAAACGGCTGAGACTCTGAAAGTTCAGCTTGTCGGCGATGGTCAAAATATCCTCATCCGTATCCGCCAGCAGCCGCGCGGCGTGATTGATCCGCAACTCATTGATAAATTCCGTTGGCGTTTTGCCGAGGTATTTCTGAAAACTCTTGCACAAGTGGCCGGGGGTACGGCAGGCCAGTTTTTGCATTCGTTCGAGCCCGACCGTAAAATTCTCCTCACGGCGCATCTGCGTGCACAAATTCTCGAGCCAGTCCGGTACGAGCGCTTCGCTCAGGAGATTGGTCTCGTCGATAAAAAAACGGGCGTAAAGGTCGCCGAGCAGGATTTTCAGCTTGATCTTGCGGAGCGGCGGCGACATCGATGTATTATTCAGTTTCAGGAGGCGGGTGTAAAACGAGTTCGAGGCGGACGGATCGAGCTTGAAGGACGGCGGCAGCACCGGGGCGGTCAGTTGCTGCAGGAACATATCGTTTTCCAGATAAATGCTCAGGCTCAGAAAGAGCTCGAGATCAAAGTCCAGCATGACGATTTCGACCTGCTCGAATTCGCCGTCCGGCGCAAACCCGTGGACATCGTCCGGCCGCATGAAAACCAGGCTGCCGGCGGAGAGCCGCTGCCGCTCGCCATTGACCCTGTGCACGGTTCCACCGGAGTTCACAAAGATAATTTCGGAGAAATCATGGCAGTGCAGCGTGGTCCCCTTCTGCGGAATCCGGTGAAAATAAAGGTCGCCGCCGGCCTGAATGAAATGGAAGTCCTTTTCCTGCGTCCAGGTGATTTCATGACAGCTGATCCGGCCGCACACCGCGGGGTCGAGCCAACCGTCGCCTTTTTGCCGTGAATTTTCCATAATTGCTCTATATTATCATTCTTGCTCAATATTCATCATCTCAGAACACAATGATAATATAGAGCAATAAAATGAGTATTACAAGGAAGAAAATAATATTTTCTGATGATATAATAATAGCAAATAAAAATACCAAGGAGTTACTATGAAATTCAATAAATCGGCGTTTATCAGTCAGATTTTATCATCTGCCAAACGCAAGGCAATACCGATTATGACTTCACCGGGAATCGAGTTGATCGGCGCCAAACCGCGCGACGTCTTTCAGGACGGCGAGCTGCAGTTCAAATGCATCAAGGCGCTGGCGGCGGAGTGCCCGGCGGATATGCATGTGACGTTCATGGACCTCTCGATTGAGGCGGAGGCCTTCGGCAGCAGCATCACGTATTCGGACCACGAAAATCCGACTGTATCCGCGCCGCTGGCGAGCGATGCCGACGCGATTGCCGCGCTCAAAGTGCCGGCTGTCGGCTCCAAGCGCACCGCCGAGGTTCTCAAGTGTGCGAAACTCTGCGCCGAAAATCTGGAGCGGCCCACCCTCTGCGGTATCATCGGGCCGTATTCGCTGGCCGGACGCCTCGCCGACATGACCGAAATGATGATGCTCGCCGCCGGCGAACCGGAAACCGCCCATGCCCTGCTCGCCAAAACCACCGAGTTCCTGACCGGTTACCTGAAGGCGCTGAAAGCCACCGGCGTGGCGGGCGTATTGATCGCCGAACCGGCCGCCGGGCTGCTCTCGCCGGACATGTGCCAGGAATTTGCCGCGGATTATGTCAAGAAAATTATCGCCGAGGTTAAGGACGAATCGTTTATGGTGGTGCTCCACAACTGCGGCAAGACCGAGAAACAGGTCAATGCCCTGCGCTCGACCGGCGCGGACGCCATCCACGTCGGCAATGCCGTCGATATCCTTGATATTCTCCCGCAGGTACCCGCCGATTACCCGGTGATGGGCAACCTCGACCCGGTCAACGTGTTCAAGACACTGGACGCCGATTCGGTCTACCGCAAAACCGCGGAACTTCTCGAGCGGACCTCCGGCTACCGGAACTACGTTCTTTCCAGCGGCTGCGACCTGCCGCCGGCGGTTCCGATCGCCAATGTCAAAGCCTTTTTCCGTGCATTAAACGATTACAATAACCATATTGGAGAGTAACAAAATGACTGATTTCGCAACACTTCGCAATGCCGTGATTTCCGGTAAACGCAACGACGTCACCGCCATCGTCCAGGCCGCCATCGACAACAAGGAAGATTTCAACGCGCTGCTGGACCAGGGCATGATCCCGGCCATGCGTGAAATCGGCGACCGCTTCTCGCGCAACGAAGCCTATGTGCCCGAACTGCTGATCGCCGCCCGCGCCATGCAGTCCGGATTGACGCTGATCGAGCCCCTGCTCGCCGCCAGCGGCCGCAAGTCGCTGGGCAAAGTCGCCATCGGCACCGTCAAAGGCGACCTGCACGACATCGGCAAAAACCTCGTGGCGATCATGCTGAAAGGCGCCGGTTATGAGGTGATCGACCTCGGCGTGAACTGCGACGTGGCCAAGTATGAAGATGCCCTCAAACAAGGCGCGCAGATCATCGGCTGCAGTTCGCTGCTGACCACCACCATGCCTTATATGAAGGATGTGGTCGAGCATTTCAAGGGCAAGGGCGTGAAGATAATCATCGGCGGCGCTCCGGTAACGCAGGCTTATTGCGACGAAATCGGAGCCGACGGCTTCAGCGAAGACGCCAACGGCGCGGTCAAACTGGTCGATTCGTTCCTGAAAGTCAGCTGAAATGAGCCGTATCCACAATTATCTCTCGGGCAGTTCCGCTGAAATCCCGTTCATGCCGATTCTGATGCGCTACTGCGCGAAGTTCACCGGCACGAAATACCGGGATTTCATTCTCGATCCGCAGGCGCATTGCCGGAGCAATATCGCCTGTGCGGAAGCCTTTTCCTCGGACTGGGTCAATGTGATGAGCGACCCCTACGGCGAGCTGGAAGCCTATGGGGCGCACATCGAGTACCCGGAGGATTCCCTGCCGATGGACGAGGTGCTGCTCATCCCGGAGATCGAAGCGCTGGCACAGCTGAAAATAATCGATTTCGAGGCCAACCGGCGCACCCGGGGGCGCCTGGATGAATTGGCGATTTTTCGCCGCGAACTGGGCGGCTCCACCGTCATTTGCGGCTGGGTCGAAGGCGTTCTGGCCGAATATGCCGACTTGCGCAGCTTAGGCAATACCTGCCTCGACCTGTACGATCACCCGGCAGAAGTGGCGGCGGCCTCCAGAATCATTTTCGAGAATGCCCGGAACTTTATTACGCTGCAGGTTCAGGCCGGGGCCAACTGCATCGGCATTGGCGACGCGGTCTGCTCGCAGCTGGGGCCGGATTTATACGATGAATTCGGCTTTGAATATGAGAAAAAACTGGTGGAGCACATTCACAGCTTCGGAGCACTGGCCAAGCTCCATATCTGCGGCAACACCTCGTCGATCCTGCCCCGGATGATCGCCACCGGAGCCGATATCATCGACGTGGACCATCTGGTCAGGGATATGACGCCGTTTGCCGGACTGCTGGGCCCCGGCCAGGCATTGTGCGGCAATGTCGATCCCGTCAGCGTGGTTCAGAACGGCACCCCGGAGAGCATCCGCGAAGCGGCTTTGTGCGCACTGTCGCAGGCCCCCGGCAAGCTGATCCTGTCCGCCGGCTGCGAAATCCCCCCGGATACCCCGGAAACCAACTTAAAAGCACTCGGAGACGTAATCCGGAACAATTATAAGGTTGAAAAATCATGACTGGAATCGAGCGAATCTCCCGACAACTGAATCATCAGAGCGTAGACCGGATTGCGGTATCCGAGGAATTCTGGACACTGACAACGCCCAGATGGATTGCCGAAGGGAAAATGCGGGAAGGTGAAAATCCGGTGGACCATTTCGACCTCGACATGGACACCTTGTGGACCTTCAAATATGCCCTGCATCCCGAAGCCGAGCCGGAAATCATCGAAGAAGACGAGGAAACCAGGCTGGTCAAGGACGGTAATAACGCACTTCTACGGTATCACAAACAGCATGCCAGCACCCCGGAACACCTCGGGTACGCCATCGCCGACCGCCAGGATTGGGAGAAAATGGCCAAGCCTTTCCTGACCCCGGATCGCAACCGAATCAACTTCAAAGACTACCGCGACCGCAAAGCCGCATCCGCCGCACGGAATCGCTTTTTCTGCTGGAGCGGAATTCCGGTATTTGAGTGCATGCACCCGATTTGCGGGCACGAGAACCTCCTGATGGGCATGGCCCTTGACCCGGATTGGGTCCTCGAAATGGCCGAAGTTTACGCCGATTTGAACATTCACCTGATGGAAACCCTGTTCGCCGAAGAAGGCCAGCCGGATGGGATCTGGTTTTATGAGGACATGGGATTCCGGGGCCGCCCGTTCATGAGCCCGGACATGTATCGCGAACTGATCATGCCCTCGCATAAGAAATTGATCGACTTCGTCCATGGCCGTGGGATGAAGGTCATCATGCACTCCTGCGGGTTTGTCGAGCCGCTCCTGCCGCACATGGTCGAGGCCGGGATCGACTGCCTGGAGGCCATCGAAGTCAAGGCCGGCATGGATCTGCTGCGCATTTACAAAAACTTCGGCGACCGAATCGCCCTGATGGGCGGGCTGGACGTCCGCCCGGTGGCCACCAATGACCCCGACGGCATCCGGCGGGAACTGGAAAGCAAGATTCCATTTGTAAAACAGAACTATGGATTTATATTGCACTCGGACCACTCCATCCCGGAATCGACGAAATACGATTCCTACCGGTATTTTGTGGAGTTGGGGCTGGAACTCGGACGATATTGATGCGGTTTGATATTTACAATCATGAGAACCTCGCGCATATTCTTGCCGGCAAAGGATGTGCGCCTGATTTGCGTTGCGACGGACGCGGTACTTGCGGCCGCTGCCGCGTTACTTTGCTATCCGGCACCTGGGATGTGGACGGGCGGACCGTGCAGGCTCCGGCGGAAGCCCTTTCCTGCCGCACCCGCCTCTTGAGCGAACACGGTGAAGTCGAATTCACCCCGGCGCTGCAAAGCGGCAAGATCGCGGCGGACTGGTTCACCGCTCCGCTGCCGGCCACTTCCGAAGCGGTCATCGGCATCGACCTCGGCACGACCACCGTCGCCGCCGTCAAAGTTTTCGAGGGGCAGATTATCGGTCAGGCCGGCTGCTTCAATGCCCAGCACCGCTATGGTGACAATGTGCTCACCCGCATCAATGTCGCCGCCACCGACCTGAATGGCCTGCAGCAAGCCATCCTGAGCTCCGTGAGAGACCTGCTGGCCGAGCTGGATTTATCCGATGTGAAGCGGATCGCGGTGGCCGGCAACACAGTCATGACCTGCCTTTTTCACGGCATCGATCCCTCAAGCATCGGGGTTCTGCCGTTCACGCCCCCTGCCCGGATTTTCCCGGAGCGCCACGATTTATTCGGCAATATTCCGGTGCTGACGGTGCCGTGCATCGCCGGTTACGTCGGCGGCGACCTGACGGCCGGGCTCGCCGAAACCAAGCTCGCCGACGGCGAAATGCTGGTCGATATCGGCACCAACTGCGAGATCATTTTCAATACCGGCAGCGGCCTTATCTGTACGGCGGCAGCCGCCGGGCCCGCCTTCGAAGGCGCGGGGTTGCATTTCGGCTGCCGGGCCGCCGCGGGCGCTATCGATCACTACTTCGGCAGCCATGAATTTTCCGTGATCGGGAACACCGTGCCGCAAGGTTTATGCGGTTCGGCCTACATCGATTTTCTGGCGGTGGAGCGCGCCGCCGGACACCTGAACGATTTCGGGCGCTATATCCCGAAAGCCGAGAGCATGAACATCACCGGCGGCATCTTCATTCACGAATACGATATCGAGCAAATTCTGAAGGCCAAAGCCGCCGTCCATGCCGGCATCAAGACCCTCGAGGATCATTGCGGCAGACGCGCTACTAAAATCGACCTGGCCGGCGGTTTCGCCCGCTTCCTGGACCTGTCGAACGCCATCGCCACCGGCATGCTGCCGGAGCGCAACTACCGGATCGCCGGCAACACCAGCCTCGCGGGAGCCGCCCGCCTCGCGGTTCAGCCGGAACTGATGTACAAACTGCTCGAATTGATCGACCGCCCCCGCGAAATCCAGCTCAATACTCTGCCGGATTTCGAGGATAATTTTATTGACGGACTGCTACTGCCATGAAATACAAACTGATCGCCTGCAATGTCTTCAAAAAAGAGCTGGAATCCCTGATTCCGCATTCTCCGCATGAACTCGATGTCGAATACCTCGAGCTCGGCGAACACGCCCACCCGAACCGCCTCCGCGCCAAGCTCCAGGAGCTCATCGACCACTCGACGGATTACGACGCCGTGCTGCTTTGTTACGGCCTGTGCGGCCGCGCCACCGACGGCCTGACCGCCCGCTCGGTTCCGCTGATCCTCCACCGCAGCCACGACTGCTGCGGCGTCCTGCTCGGCAGCCGCAAGCGCTTCGAAGAGCTTTTCAAGCCGATGCCCAGCACGCCGTTCGCCTCGATCGGCTTTGCGGCAAGCGGCGATTATTATTTTCAGGACAGCGAAATGATGCACGGCGACGCCTACGCCAACCTCGTCGAGCAATACGGCGAGGACGACGCCAGATACATCTGGGACGCCATGCATCCGAAGCTGGACGGCAAGCTCCAGCCCATTTACTTCATCCACACCCTCCCCGCCCCCGAAATCCTGCAGCAGTGCCGCGAAAAAGCCGCCTCGGAAGGACGCGAATTCCTCGAAGTGGACGGCGACCTGCGCTTGCTCCGGATGCTCGTTTCCGGTCCGCACCCGGCCGACGAATTCCTGACCGTCCTCCCCGGCCGGACCATCCGTCAGACCGGCGACTGGGACCAGGTCGTCAAGGCCGAATAATACGGTTCCGTTTTATAAAATTGATGCAAAATGCAATTTAGTGGAGTTTATTTATAATAATTAGTGGAAATATTCCACAAAATCATTATATTATATATTGAGACCAGAAATTGCGAACATGCGGAGGCGAAAAATGCGGAATATGGAATCGAAAAACCAAACGGGTTTCCGGACGGAAAAAGATTTTCTCGGAACGAAAGAAGTACCTGCTGATGCATATTACGGCATCCACGCGCTGCGCGGCAAGGAGAATTTCCCCATTACCGGAGAACAGGTGCACGCAAGCCTGATCGCCGCCATCGGCATGGTGAAAAAAGCGGCGGCGCTGACCAACTGCGACGCGGGTCTCCTGAAGCAGGAAATAGCCACAGCCATGATCACGGCGGCGGAAGAAATGGCCGCCGGCAAATTCAACGCCCAGTTCATCGTCGACCCCATTCAGGGCGGCGCCGGAACTTCCCTGAACATGAATGCCAATGAAATTATCGCCAACCGGGCCCTCGAATTGCTGGGACGTGACAAAGGCGATTATGCCTGTATTTCCCCGAACAATCATGTCAACATGGGGCAATCCACCAATGACGTCTGCCCGACCGCGATTCATATCGCGATCCTGATGGAGCTCGAAACCCTGCTGGCGGAAATACAGTGCCTGCAGGGAGCCTTCGCCGATTGCTCCGTCCGGTTCGACAAAATGATCAAAATGGGCCGGACCCACCTGCAGGATGCCGTTCCGATCCGGCTGGGGCAGGAATTCGGCGCTTACGCACAGGTCATCAAAAGGGATATCAGGCGCATCGAAACCGCCCGTGGCGAATTGTATGCGGTGAACCTCGGCGCGACCGCCGTGGGAACGGGTTTGAACACGGCCCCCGGGTACATTACCGAATCGGTAAGACGCCTGGCGGAAGTATCAGGTTTCGCCCTGGTTCCGGCGGAAAACCTGATGGATGGCACCCAGAATACGGACTGCTACACCACGGTCTCCGCCGCGCTGAAAATCTGCATGCTTAACATGTCCAAAATCGCCAACGACCTGCGGCTGATGGCGTCGGGACCGCGCTGCGGCCTGGGCGAACTGATCCTGCCGCCGCGCCAGTCGGGTAGCTCCATCATGCCCGGCAAGGTCAATCCGGTGATGGCCGAAGTAATAAATCAGGTGGCGTTTCAGGTCGTCGGCAACGACACGGTCGTCTGCATGGCGGCGGAAGCGGGGCAGTTCGAATTAAATGTGATGGAACCGGTACTGGTGTACAATCTGCTGCACAGCATCGGCATTATGCGCAACGTTTTCCATGTATTCCGCAAATACCTTTTGGAAGGCCTGCAGGCCAATGCGGAAAGCATGCGCGCCAAGGTGGAAAACAGCGTGGGAATCATCACTGCCGTGGTACCGCATATCGGTTACGAAGCCTCGGCCGAAATCGCCCGCCAGGCGCTGAAAACCGGGCGTCCGGTGCGCGAATTGCTGACGGAATCGGGCTTGCTGGACGAAGAAAAACTGGCGACCATCCTCGATCCCTATGAAATGACGGAGCCGGGCATCGCCGGTTACAAATAATCTCCGTTCAAAGTGGAAGATAAAATCCGGTAGAACCGTTCTTTATCCACGGCTCTCGCCACCTCCACATTTCCGGCGGAATCCCCGGTAAAAGTCGTTGCGCCCATAGAAGCTTCTTTGTCAGTTTCCACCGTCACGAAGCCTTTCTGGAATTGGCAAATATCCGGGTAAAAAATTGAAACTGCCACCAGCGGGTCATGCAAAGTGAGCTTATTTGAGCTTTCCAGCCACGCATTTCCGAAATCCAACACCGCCTTGATCAATGGTGAATCGCCACTGAGAAGTTCGCCGGCCCGTGCCACATCGATGGTAAGCATATCCGTAACTTCCAGCGGGATTGCCCGGTGAGTGGCAACCCGGGCCGCAAAGACGATTCCGGAAGCCAGCGGGTCGGCCCAGGAATTCCAATTATACCATGGCTCCGGCAGCGGTTCGCAGCCAAAATATCCATTCATCACATAAAGCCCTTTCAACAGGGAAGGCGCGTCCGGGTAAACCTGAAACAGGGTTGCAATATTAGTCATATTGCCAATTCCGACCAATACCACTTCGCGCGGATTTTCTTTGATCTTCCGGTACAGAAAAGCCGGGGCATCGGACTTCACAAAAATGTCATGCCGCCAGTTTGCCAATGCCGCCGCGCCGTCCGGAGTAGGATATACCGGAACCGGCTGCAAGGTGGAGTCCAATCCGGCGACAATGGGAACATCCCTGCCTAAGGTTTTGCAAATTGCGTCCGCCACGGCCGCCCGTTTTTCCGGCTCGCCGCATACGGTAGTGATGCCGAGAAGTTCGCATTGCGGTTCTTTCAACAAATAGGCCAGGCAGATCGCATCGTCAATATCTCCACCGATATCAGTATCAAGTAATACTTTGTTCATTCAATTCAGTTCCCGGGGGTAAATGGCGTCTCACTTCATCGCGTCAATCGCCCGCTCGAGGTGCACAACCGCCTCCTGCTCCAGCTTGGCAATGAGGTCGACGCGATCCGCCAAACGACGGCGTTTCTCCATGTTCCCGGAGACGTCCTTTGCGTCCAGAAGCTGGACCTGTTCCAATACTTTCGCGTAAGTGTCCGCAGCGCCGCGCAGTGCTTCGGCGACCCGGCCCCCGTGTCGTTCAGCCACACTTTGCAAGTATGCAATGGCCGCCGTACGGTTGCAGATGAGGTTGTTTCGCACGTTCCAGTGGTAGCGGGACTCCGTCGCCTCTCCTTCATTGCGCAAAAGCGCCGCCCATGCCGCCCATGCCTTGCCGCCGGTGAAGCGGCGGTCGCGCCATGGTACCTCGGCCGGGCCCGCCTGGTCGCGGGCCAATGCCACAGCCTGACGCAGCGCCGTCAGGTCGGCTTCGTCGGCGCCCACGGGTTCCAGCCGCCGGCCCAACGTAATCACGCCAAACGGCCAGTCTGCGCAGTACCCATAGTTCCCCTTGGTATCCGTCGCGCTTCGGCCCCAGATCGGAGGCCGTTCGACGGCTATATCCCGGTCATAGCCGGTGATGACATAACCGAAGTCCGCTTTCGAAGGGCTGAAAGGCGTCAATGCGGGCTGGCCGGCATCGATCCGCCGCACAACATCCGGATGCATCTGCTTCAAATAAGTATCGCGGCGCTCGTTGACCGGCATCGCCCACCGGTGCGAATCGAAAAACGGCCCCACCTCCTTCAGCTCATAACCAACCGCGCGGGACAGAAACTCGCGGTGCAGTTTCAGCCCCCACGGATCCAGGGGCCACCAACCGGCATCGACCTTGCCCTCCCACCGGTGTTCGATATCCACCTGAAAAATGAAAGCCATGCCCGACAGGCCCATCAGACGTTCATAACTGATCGGCGCACCGGCGCAATCCAATAGCGTCTGGATCCCGCGCACATATCCGTTGCCGCCACCGGCAGCTGGCGGAACATTGGTCATGCGGACGCGCCCCTCTTCACGTTGTACATTATCCTGCGCCTGGGTAGATAAAATCATCCCGGAAATGAGTAAAAATGCGCCAAAAACGAGTTTCTTTCTTCTGAAATCAATAACGCTCAACGACCGGAGGGAAAGAGATAGAGACATAATAGACCTCCCAGAATCAAGGTAAAAAAAAATGGTGGAGCATAGGAGATTCGAACTCCTGACCTATTGATTGCGAACCAATCGCTCTACCAACTGAGCTAATGCCCCACATCGTGGAGCCATTAATATATGGCAGGATTTTCAAATAGCAAATTACTCGAGGACTTTTTTTTTAGATTTTTGTTAGAATTGTCCGTTTTGTTTGAATTTGTGGTTTCCCATGTTACATTTCTTAGTTTGCAAAAATAATTCAAGGATTGCGTAAGAATGAAACAAGTTACGATCTGTATAGTAAATTACCGGACCCCCGATTTGACGCGGTTGTGCATGCGTTCGCTGCGGAAGCATACCGATTTATCCCGGGTCAAAATCGTGGTGGTGGACAATAATTCCAAGGATAATTCGCTCGATTACCTGAAAAGTCTCAGCTGGATCGAGCTTATCGAGCGGCCGCAGGTTTCGGGAGAGACCCCGCCGGAGAGCCACGCCCGGGCGCTGGATCTCGGACTGGCCGCGGCGGACACGCCGTATTACCTGGTCATGCACACCGACACGATCATCGTCGGCGACCAGTGGCTCGATTATCTGACCGGCGAAATCGAGAAATCCGAGAAAATCGCCGGCGTCGGCTCCTGGAAAATGGAATTCGAATCGCCGCTGAAAACTTTTGGCCAGAAAATCGAAACGTTCGTCCGCGAGAAACTCCTCGGCCGCAAGTCGAAAAAGCGCCACAAGCAGCAGTACCTGCGCAGTCATGCGGCGCTTTACCGCACGGACGCGTTGAAAAAGTACACGTCCGGGTTCTGCGACGGCGACACCGCCGGCAAATCGGCGCATTTCAGTTTGATCGCCGCCGGTTATGAGATGAAATTTCTGCCGGTCGGCGAGCTGATCCGCCACATGCGCCACCTGAACCATGCGACCATGATCCTGAATCCGGAAATTTCCGGCAGGCAAACCGGAACCCCGCAGGCCCGCCAGCGAATTGAAAAAGAACTGAATGACATAGGATTCAAGGAGATTCTGAATGACTGTGAACTCGACCAAGCCTGATTCCCATTACCGGGGTCTGAGCACTGCGGAAGTAACCAAAAGCCGCCAGAAACACGGCAATAACGTGTTGACTCCGCCTCCGCGCAAGCCGTGGTGGAAGCAGTTTCTGGAGAAATTCAACGATCCGGTGATCCGGATCCTGATTCTGGCCGCACTGGTTGCCATCCTGACGGGCGAATTCATCGAGGGAACGGGGATCATCATCGCGATTCTGCTGGCCACCGGGCTGGCGTTTCTGAACGAGTTCAAGGCGGAAAAGGAATTCGATATCCTGAACAAGGTCAACGACGACATCCCGGTCAAGGTGATTCGCGACGGCGAGTTCCAGACCGTGCCGCGTCAGGATATCGTGGTCGGCGACATCGTATTTATCGAGCTGGGCGAGGAACTGCCGGCGGACGGCGAGGTACTGGAAGCGGTCAATCTGCACGTGGACCAGTCGAAGCTGACCGGCGAGCCGGAACCGATTCCCAAGGCCCCGGCCGACAGCGAGGAGTTCGAGGCACTGGAGCCTTCGACTTACCCGGCCGATCAGGTGCTGCGCGGTACCCCGGTTGTCGACGGCTACGGTTATGTGGAAATCACCGCGGTCGGCAGCCGCACCGAAATCGGATTGACCGCTACCGCCGCATCCGAGGAAACCGGCACGGAAACGCCGCTGAATCAACAGCTTGACCGTTTGGGCAAGCTCATCGCACTGGTGGGGTTCAGCGCATCCGGCATCACTTTTGCAGCGTTGGTGATTCAGGGAATCATGAAAAAGTCGCTGGACCAGACATTGTCGCAATGGTGCATTTTCGCTTTGCTGGTCATCACGCTGCTGGTGGTCCTGCTTCAGGTCTGGCTGCCGGTCCTGATGGAAGGCTTCAGCCTGCTCCGCCATAAGCACTACCAGCTCCGCCTGTTGCCCAAGGGCTATAAGGGGTTCATCGTCACGCTGATCGGCGGCGTGCTGGTGGCGCTCGGCGGGCTCGGCGTTCTGCATCTGCTGGGGATGATGCCGCAGCAGGAATGGCTGGCGCCGGAAGCGCTGCCGAAGTTCATCAATTTCTTCATGATCGCGGTCACGCTGATCGTGGTATCGGTGCCGGAGGGCCTGGCCATGAGCGTGACGCTGAGCCTGGCTTACAGCATGCGCAAAATGACCGCCGCGAACAATCTGGTCCGCAAAATGCACGCCTGCGAAACCATCGGCGCCGCCACTGTGATCTGTACCGACAAAACCGGCACGCTGACCATGAATCAGATGCGCGTGCAGGAGATGGCCCTCGACGCCGACCGCGACTTCATGGCGCTGGCGATTGCGGCCAACACCACCGCCAACCTCTCGCGGGTCGACCGCGAACACCCCGAGCCCATCGGCAATCCGACCGAGGGCGCACTGCTCCTCTGGCTGGAAAACAACAAGCTGGATTATGAGGAACTCCGGGGCAGTTTCGAGCTCAGTCATCAGTGGACCTTTACCACCGAGCGCAAATTCATGGGCACCAGGGGATTCCCGGCGAACAGCAAAACGGAAATACTGTTCACCAAAGGCGCTCCGGAAATCCTGCTGGCCCGTTGCGCGCGCATGACCAATGGCGATACCATTACCACCGAAATGCGCGAACAACTATTGGCAGAATTGCTGAAATACCAGCAGCGCGGCATGCGGACGCTGGGCTTCGCCTCGCTCGAATCCCCGGCGGACGGCGAAGAACTCACCGAGATCGCGCGCGATATGGTCTGGAACGGCTTCACCGCCATTGCCGACCCCATCCGGCCCGACGTGCCGGACGCTATTGCGGAGTGCAACCGCGCCGGAATTCAGGTCAAAATGGTAACCGGCGACAACCCCGAAACCGCCCGCGAAATCGGCCGTCAGATCCACCTGCTGGACAACGCCGACAACATCGACGAATTGATCATAACCGGTCCCGAATACGGGGCGCTCTCCGACGAAGACGCCGTCAAGGTCGGGCTGAAGCTGCGGATCATGGCGCGCGCCAGGCCGCACGACAAGCTCAAACTGGTCAAGGCGCTCAAGTCCGCCGGACAGGTCGTGGCCGTGACCGGCGACGGCACCAACGACGCCCCTGCCCTCAACTACGCCGACGTCGGCATCGCCATGGGCAAAACCGGCACCTCGATCGCCAAGGAAGCCTCCGACATCATCCTGCTGGACGACTCCTTCACCAGCATCGTAAACGCGGTCATGTGGGGGCGTTCGCTTTATCGTAACATCCAGCGCTTCATCATGTTCCAGCTGACGGTAAACGTGGTGGCGCTCTCCATCGCCATGCTCGGGCCGTTCATCGGCATCGAATTGCCGCTGACGGTGATCCAGATGCTGTGGGTGAACCTGATCATGGACACCTTCGCCGCGCTCGCGCTGGCCACCGAGCCGCCGGACCCGGAAGTGATGACCCGGCAGCCGCGCAAGAACTCGGCATTCATCGTCACGCCGCAGATGTGGGGCGCCATTTTCGGCGCGGCCGCGGCGTTCCTGGTCATACTGTTCGGCATGCTCTTCTATATGCGCAACAACGGCCTGGGTGCGGATAAATACTGGCTGACGGTATTCTTCTCGGCATTCGTGCTGCTGCAGTTCTGGAACCTTTTTAATGCCAAGTGCTTTCAGAGCAAGACCCCGATGTTCAAGCTGCTGATAAATAACAAATCCTTCCTGATGATCACCGCCGGCATCCTGATCGGCCAGATGCTGATGGTGAACTTCGGTGGCAAGGCCTTCCGTACAGTACCGCTGTCGCTGCGGGACTGGCTGATCATCATCGTGGCGACCTCGGCGACCTTCTGGCTCGGCGAAATCATCCGCTTCATCCGCTCGAAGGCTTCCGGGAAATCTTAACCACGAATAACTTTCGTGTTTATTCGTGTAATTCGTGGTTAATAAATTTCGCCACGTTCGCCTGAAACTTCCACATTATGGAATTTTTATGGAATTTTTCGGGGGGCCTATTGACAAACAAAGAGATATACTGTATAATATATCTCAATGATAAAATTTACCGTTTACCATATTGGAGCCCGAGATGAAAGTAAATGGCAATGCCATTCAAAATGAGGTTATCGCGGCAATCCGTGACGACATCATCTACCGCAAATATCCTTTCGGCAGCCGGTTGCCCAGCGGCAAAGAGCTCGCCAAACAGCTCGGCGTGTGCTATGTGACCGTGAACCGGGCGATGCGCCAGCTGGAAGCGGACGGCTATATCGAGTGCCGCCACGGCGTCGGTACTTTCGTCTGTTATGTCAATGAACTTACTCCCCCAAAAAGGAAAATCGTTAACCTGATTACGCAGGTCGACCATGAGCCCGGCGGCACGTTTTTCGCCGACGGACGCCGTCTGTTCGAAAAAGCGGGCTGGCAGGTGAAGACGTTCGGGATCAACAGCAGCATCAACGAGATCAAGATGGAGATTAATTCGCCGGATGCCTACTCCGTGCTGTTTGTGTTCAATCCCTGTTTCGATGAATTCAAAGCGACCATGGAGCATATTTACAACCGGGTGATCCATATCGGCGACAGCTACAACAATGGCGAATTCGCCTGTGTGACCTGCGACGAAACTCAGACCCTCAGTCTGCTGCTGAATCACCTGAAGGAACAAGGCTGCAGCAAAACCGGGCTGGTGGCCTATAACCTGAAGCGGAACACCGAAACCTACCGTTATGCGGCCTGGCAGAGCCTGATGATGGCCGGCGGCAAGGATTTCGAGTGGTGCGCCCGGCATTTCTACCATGTTTTCGCCGATGACGCCCTGAACAAGGGCTGGCTCCGCGATTCCTGTATCGACCTGCTGAAATCACCGTCATTCAAGGAGCTTGACTCCATCATCATCCCGTGGGACCCGCATGCCGTCACCTTCATCAACATCTGCCGCGAGAACGGCATACGCGTGCCCGAAGATATCGCCGTGGTTTCGATCGGCAACCTGGAAGAAGCCAAAAGCTGCTTCCCGCCCCTGACCAGCATCGACAATAATTTCATCGGGCACCTGGAGCTCGCACGCGATATCCTGGAACACCGGTTTCGCGGCGCAGAAGACGGCCGGCTGTTGTATTTCTGCCAACCCTCGCTGACTCCCCGTGAAAGCAGCCTCAGAAAATCCGGAATCACCCCTGAAAATAATCGAAGAAACAACCAATCAAAGGAGAAACAACATGAATATGCCGCCAAATAATCATCACTGGTTAAAATATTTCACACTGATAGAACTTCTGGTCGTGATAGCAATTATTGCGATACTTGCAGCGATGCTCTTACCTGCTTTGAATCAGGCCCGGGAAAGAGCCCGGGAAGCAACCTGCAAGGCCAACTTGAAGCAAATTTCCCTGACTTCACTGATGTATGCCGACGATTATGACGGATACTTGTACATGCACAACGGCAATTTGGGCGTCTCCGGTTGGTCATGGCTTTATTTTCTCCGGGACCGCCTCAAACTCCTCCCCGACGACAAAGTTTTTAAGTGTCCGAGCCATGTCAAAGACTGGGCGGCTCATGCCATCGCAGATCCGTATAACACAACCAATACCAGTTATATGTTTTACAGCACCCTGAACAAAGCCAAAGTCAGCAATAGCCCCTTCCCTGCCCGCCGGGTGCTGCATGAGGACTCGAATTCCTGGTATGATACTGGCGCCGGGGCGTCGTATATCATCTATAATGCCCTCTCGCCCGGCAACCTCGCCTTCCGGCACGGCGGCAGCCGGACCATCAACGCGGCCTGTTTCGACGGGCACGTGGAAAATGTTGCCTTCATTCGCGGTTTCGCCAAAGACAATGAGGACCTCTGGCTGCATCGGGTGAATCCATGAAATACGGCGTAATTCTACTCCTGTTCGCGCTCCTGGCTCCGGCCTCCGGTGACACGCTGCAGCTGACTGTCAAGGACAAAGAAGATTACGGCTCCGGCCCGGTATCGCAGGGAACCTATTTTCCGGGCGGACTCGGCGGCAACCTCGGCATCCTGGCGGGACACGCCAATGCCCTTGCCTGGCGCAAGGACCGTATCCTGATTCGCTTCTATCTCGGGGATCTCTATTTAAAGGAACAGCTCCCGCAAATCAAATCCGCCCGGTTAAAGCTGAACATCTATTTCGTGGCAAATACGGATCCGCTCAGAACCCTCTCTGTTTATAATCTTCTTTACGATCCGGCCAAGCTCTCGGTAATGGAGCTGAACAGCGACAATGTCCAACTTGCCGGAACTGCGCCCAATTTACTGAAAAAGCACCCGCCTGAAGGCAATGACGGCGAAATCGTGATCGATGCCGGAAGCGCCGTTCAATATGCCCTCGAGCAAAAATTTCTGTACCTGACTTTCCGGATTACCGATTCGGCGGAATTAACCACAAATACGACCCGGCGGGGAATTTGCACAATTATTCAGTCCCCGGCTTTGGGCAAAGGGAAAAACCCCACGCTCATAATCGATTATCAATGACGAAAGGAAAAATCTCATGAAATTTGTCTCAGCCATCATACTTTGCCTGTATGCAGCGGTCCTGTTCGGCGAAGTGGAATTGATAAAAAACAGCCAACCGAAAATAAGCATCGTTATCGCTCCCGACGCCCCGGATTATACCCGTTACGCGGCCAATGAATTGAGTGTTCACCTGAAAGAGCGCTGCGGCGCGGAAATACCGGTCGGAACTGCGGTCAAACCCGGCACGATTCCATTTTATCTGGGATTTTCGCCGGAGGTCCGCCCCCTCGGCTTGTCGGCGGATAACCTGAAACCGGACGGTTTCATCCTGAAAATCACCCCGGAATATGTGGTTATCGCCGGGCGCGATCTCACCGGCAAGCCACCCGTCAGCTGGATTCATCCGATGCGCTGGCAGGAGACCTTGAATGAAAAGCTGAAACTCGGCGCCTTCGGCGAGGCCGGGACCATGAACGGCGTTTACCGTTTCCTGGAGGAATATGCCGGGGTCCGCTGGTACATGACAGGCGATCTCGGCAAAATCGTGCCGCAGTCTGCCGACCTGATCGTGCCGGAAATCGATAAAATCGAAGCGCCGGACTTCGAGTACCGCTACCCGTGGTTCTGTAATTTCTCCACCGCGCCCGAAAATGCGGTCTGGTTCCGCAGGGCCGGTTACGGCGCGCCTTTTCCGGTGGCAATCAATCATAATTACAACCAGATGAGAGGGCAAAAGGATGCTCACCCGGAGTATTTTGCGCTGATCGACGGCAAACGTGATTTCGATAATCTTTCGGTCGTCGTCGGCGGCGGAAATTACTGCCTGTCCAATCCCGGCCTGGCCGAGGCATGGATCAAGGTCATCGGCGATTATTTCGACAAGAATCCGAACCAGAAATTATACCCGCTGTGCCCGAATGACGGTATGCTGAAAATCTGCGAATGCCCGGAATGCCAGAAACAACTGTCGCCGCATTTGGGCGAAGATGGTAAATTCTCCAATTATATCTGGGGATTCACCAACCGTATCGCCAAGGAAATCGCCAGGAAATATCCGGACCGCTATATCGGTACGTTTGCCTATGAAAAATACCGTCAGCCACCGGAAATCGATGATCTCTCGCCCAATGTCGCGGTCATGATCTGCTATTCCCGTCAGGACCTGCGGGATCTGGCGCGAAAATCCGCAATTCATGGGCTGATCGCCAAATGGGCCCAAAAAACGCCCACTCTTTATTTCTGGACTTATCCGATCTTTGATTACTGGCGTCCGTTCCGCGGCTTCCCGTGTTTCTATCCGCATCTGATTCAGGAAGATATGCAGTTCCACAAAAAGATCGGAGCCAAGGGGGAATTCCTTGAATCCGAGTTCAAGATGCCCGGCGATCCCGATATGAATAACCAGTATATCGTTTATCCCGGTTTGTCGCACCTCAGCGCCTATATCCGCGCCAAACTGCTCTGGGCTACCGACTTGAATCTGGACACTCTGCTCAATGAGTATTACCGGTTGTTTTACGGTCCGGCAGAAGACGCCATGCGCGAATTCTGGAGCTTCGCCGAGCAGACCTTCATGGCGAAATTCACCGATCATCCCGTCCGCCAATATGCTCCGGCGGATATCACCAGAATGATGCAGATTCTTGACCGGGCGCTGCAAGCAACCCCGCAGGACAGCGTCTATCACCGGCGGGTCGCCCTGATCAAGGACGAAATGCAGCCGTTTGCGCGGCAGCTGATGAACGCGCTTGAAGAGAAACGTCCGCTGGAAGTGCCGTTCGTCAACGATGAAATCACGTTTACCAAATCGCTCGACACTCCGCTCTGGCGTAAAGCCAAAGGCTGGAAAATGGTTGCCAAAGACGGTACCCCGGCCGGGCATGCCACCATGATCTATACGCTGGCCAATTCAAAAGGGCTCGCATTCGCCTTTGTCAACTTCGAACCGGAAACCGGTAAGCTGACCACCCGTACCACCCAGCGGGACACCGGCGAGGTCTGGAACGACGACAATGTCGAAATCATGATTTGCCCGGACGATGAATCCTTCGGAATTCAATATATCATTACCGCCGCCGGCAATTTATGGGACGGTTCCTGGCAAAAAGGAAATTCGCTTGCTTCACCCAAATGGAACGGCAATGCGAAGATCATCACCGGGAAATCCGCCGACCGCTGGACCGTTCAAGTTTTCATACCGTGGAGCGACTTGAAAATCACCGCGGATCAAGCTGACAACCTGAAGCTGAATATCTACCGCACCCGGGTGGTGGGCAAGTCGCCCGATTATTCCGCCTTCAGCCCGATGATGAACCACAATCACCTGAGCCCGGAGTTCTTCGCCCCGTTGAAACTGATACGCTGAAACCAAAATCACGAAAAATACAAGCGCCTGATGTTGAAATGATTACATCGGGCGTTTTTTTCATTCAGGGGGAAATTGCGTCACATTTTGATTATTAATGTCACATTTTGCATATCCGGTGGTCGTTGACTTATTCAATTGGAGCTCTATTGTATATCACAGTTTAACTTAAGGAGCTTTCACATGATTCCTGTGAGCAAGAAATTCCGCACCGCACCGGCCCTGCCCGGCAATACGTTTTCCACTGGAAACATCCGCATCCAATTCATCACCGACCGTCTCGTCCGTTTCGAATGGAGCGATGACAAGGTTTTCGAGGACCGCCTGACGCTGGCCGTGGTCAACCGCGACGCAGGCAAGGTCAAATTCTCGGTCAAATCCAGCGGCAAAAAGCATACGCTGGAAACCGCGGCCGTTAAAATCGAACTGGTGGACGACGGCAAGCCGTTCAACGCCAAAAATCTGAATGTATCCTTCAAAATGGGCAAGATCACCGTGCCGTGGAACCCGGACCTGAAGGACCGCCAGAACCTCGGCGCCACCTACCGCACGCTGGACTGTTGCAATGCCGACCGTCACAACAGCGGCAAGAAAATCGACCTCGGCAAAGGCTTCATCTCCCGCTCCGGCTGGAGCCTGATCGACGATTCGAAAAATATCGTGCTGGCCGACACCAACGGACGCGGCTGGGTCGCCGCCCGCCCCGCCGGAGAACGTCAGGATTATTACCTTTTTGCCTACGGCCATGACTACAAAAACGCGCTGGCGGATGCCGCCAAGGTTTTCGGCGCGCAGCCCCTCACCCCGCGTTATTCGCTGGGTTACTGGTGGAGCCGCTACTGGGCGTATACCGACGAGCAGATCGAGTCGCTGGTGAGGTCGTTCGACACCATGGACATTCCGATCGACGTCATGGTCATCGACATGGACTGGCACCTCAACGGCTGGACCGGCTACACCTGGGACCGCCGCTATTTCCCGGACCCGGACGAACACCTCGCCTGGCTCCATAAACACGGTGTCAAAGTGACGCTGAACCTGCACCCCGCCCAGGGCATCGGCAAGCACGAAACTCAGTTTTGCGACATGGTCAAAGCCATGGGCATGAACCCGAAAAAGACCGATTGCGTTCCCTTTGACTGTACCGATCCCAAATTCATGGATCATTATTTCGCCATTCTGCATCATCCCGAGGAAAAACGCGGCGTCGATTTCTGGTGGATGGACTGGCAGCAGGGCCAGCAGACCAAGCTCAACGGCCTCGATCCCCTGCCCTGGATCAACCAACTGCACTGGGAAGACATGGAGCGCGACCCGGCCAAACGCCCGCTGATTTTCAGCCGCTTCGGCGGATATGGCGCCGGCCGTTACAACGTCGGGTTCTCCGGCGATACGTACTCCACCTGGGAATCGCTGGCTTACCAGCCGTATTTCACCTCGACGGCGTCGAATGTCCTGTATGGCTACTGGAGCCACGACCTCGGCGGCCACATGCCCGGCGAAATCGAGCCCGAGCTCTATATGCGCTGGATGCAGTACGGTATTTTCTCGCCGGTAGTGCGTACGCACACCACCAAAAACGACAAGGCCGAGCGCCGTTTCTGGGAATACCCCGCGCCGTACAGCGAAGAAATGGCCAAGGCCGTTCGCCGCCGCTATGAGATGGTTCCCTATATCTACAGCGAAAATTACCGCGCCAACCGGACCGGTATCAGCCTCTGCGCCCCGATGTACTACGATTATCCGGAACAAGCCGAAGCCTACAAATGCCCGAATCAGTATATGTTCGGTTCCCAAATGCTGGCGGCTCCGGTAGTCCAGCCGGTTGATGATAAAACCGAGTCCGCCAAGGTCAAAATCTGGTTGCCGGAAGGCGAATGGTTCGACACCGCCCGCGGCGAAAAAGTCCAGGGCGGCCAGACCGTAACCCGCAATTACATGCTCAGCGAAATCCCGGTATTCGTCCGCCCCGGTACCATTATCCCCGGACAGGTCGGTGCCAAACGGCTGGATGACTCCTGCTACAAAAACCTGTTGATGAATATTTATCCCGGCGAATCGGGCAGCTATGATCTGTATGAAGACGACGGCGTTTCCAATCTGTACCTGGAAGGCAAATCGGCGGTCATCGCCATGTCGCACCAGGCGAAGGGCAAAAACAAAATCATCAGCGTCATCAAAAAATCCGGCAATTTCAAAGGATTCGAGAGCAAGCGCACGCTGGAAGTCCGTCTGTTCGGCGCAGTACCGCCGAAAAGCGTGAAAATCGGCGGCAAGGCCCTGCCCCAAACCTACCGGATCGATGAGGTCGAACAAGGCTGGGGTTATTGCGGCAACGAAGCCTGCGTCATCATTAAAACCGGCAGTTTCGATGTCGTGAAAGGCCTTGAAATCACTGTGGAAGCCGAAGCGAAAAACAATCCGGCCCTGGCCGACGGCCTGAAAGGTCTGTTCACCAGAATCCACAACATCAATTACAAGCACACGATCATCCACAACTTCAATTTCGGTGACCGCATGGAACGTCTCGGCCAGGAAATCACCGCCACGGCCAACCTCGTTTCGCGCCGTCCGGCGGAATTTGCCGCCGCCGTGCCGCAAATGCACAAGAATATCGCCGATTGGGAAAAAATCCTGAAGGACCACCTACCCCTGATCAAAAAGCATTATTCGCCCGAAGAATACGAGCGCCGCAACGCCGTAATCAAGAAAGCGGCAAACATTGTTAAAGAGTTAAGAGTTAAGAGTTAAGAGTTAAGAGTTAAGAGTTAAGAGTTAAGAGT
>JBEBXH010000040.1:0-53969 GCA_040391785.1 Victivallis vadensis | reverse complement strand
TCAGCGACGTTTTTTTAGCATGCAAAAATTATTTCTGATTTTTTTTCGCTGTTTTCCGCAAATGGCTATTGACAAATTACACCGGTGTAATTATAATAATAACATGAACACGACCAATACAATCAAAAAACGCACGACGCTGCAGGATATCGCCAACTACTGCAATCTCTCCAAGAGCATGGTAGCGAAGGTGATCAGCAATCCTGAAAGCTGCAAGGCCACGCCCAAAACCAAGTCATTGGTGGCGGACGCGGTGAAAAAGCTGGACTACCGCCCGAACTTCGCCGCCAAGGCCCTGAGCACCAACCGCACCTTCACCATCGGCGTACTGTTCCCGTCGGTCAACAGCTTTTACGGTGAGCTCGGCATGCAGATCGACGCAGCCCTGGAAAAACGCGGCTACACCGCGCTGTTTGCGTACTGGGACGGCGTAAAGGGCAGCCACAATGCATTCCTTAGAGCATTTGAGCGGATGCGCCTGCGCGGCGTCGACGGGGTAATCACCTGTCAATACGAGGAAGCCATCGCTTCCGCCGGCATCCCGGTGGTCACCTACGGCAATGAACGCGAGCTGATGGACTGCGTCTTCCCCGACAAGCTGGATTATGCGATCCGGGCGATGCATTATCTGGTGGAACAAGGGCACCGGAAAATCGGCTTTATCGGCTTATTTATCGACAAGCGGTTTGACCGGATGAACAGTGAATTGAAAAAACTGGAGCTGGAAATCAACCCCGATTGGTTTGTCAATATCAAGACATTTTATCAGTATGAAGACGGCTATGACGGCATGAAAAAGATTCTGGAGCAGACCGACCGGCCGACCGTGGTGGTCACTCACGGCGATCACGTGGCGATGGGAGCTCTGCGCGCCGCCCACGAGCTTGGACTCCGCGTGCCGGACGATATTTCGCTGCTCAGCTACGACAATCTCTGCGAATCGGCATTTTGCGTGCCGCCGCTGACGACCTTTGACCAGCAGTACAAGCTGGGTGCGGAACTGCTGGTGGAGACCCTGATCAAGCGGATCGAGCACCCGAACCTGCCGCAGCAGAAACGTTCCTTCACCATGCCGCTGGTCGAGCGCGCATCTGTAAAAAAATTAACCCATTCAAACGGAGGTATATTATGATGGAGAGAAAGCATTTTACACTTATCGAACTCCTGGTCGTTATCGCGATCATTGCGATTCTTGCCGCGATGCTGCTGCCCGCCTTGAATCAGGCCCGCAGCAAGGCAATGGCGACGAAATGCATCGGCAATTTGAAGCAGGTCGGCACCACGTTGGCGTTCTACGCCGATGACAATGACCAGAACCTGCCGAAAGCCCTCGGCAATGCGGTCGGCACCGAAACATTCAGCTGGCCCGCTTACCTCCTGAAGAAAGGTTATCTCGGCGGCGAGGTAAAAGACTCCTATAGCAGCACAAATGCCAATATCTTCGTCTGCCCGAGCTATGCCCCATTCCGGCTTGAGCCGGGAATGAGCGGAGAAATTCCCAGTTACGGCATCAACCAGGTCGTATATTATTCGAAAGACGGCACCATCAAACAGGTTTGGAGCAATGACACCAGCATTGAGATGAAACGCCTGCCGGAGCCATCCCGCGAGGTGATCGTGGGCGATTCACTGGTTTTCAATGCCACTTTGAATATCCAGAAGTGCTGGATTTGCCCGGCCACCGCGCAGAGTACGGCGTGCCGCCTCCATATCCGCCACAGCCAGCGCGCC
The DNA here is from genome assembly GCA_040391785.1 of Victivallis vadensis. Classification (GTDB taxonomy): domain Bacteria; phylum Verrucomicrobiota; class Lentisphaeria; order Victivallales; family Victivallaceae; genus UBA5239. The sequence continues at coordinate 52,238 of JBEBXH010000040.1, read as the reverse complement.
AATTTGCTTATGGGCGATATGCACGTGGAAACCGCCAACTCCGGCGAGCTGAAAACCAAGTACATCCAGTCCTACGCCCATTGGACCCAGAACAACGTGCTGATCCCTAACTGAGGAACTTAATATTATGTTGAAGAAAATATTATTCTGCCTGTCTCTGATCGCAGTCACTCTTCAAGGTGCAGTTCAATTGACCGAGAACGGCAAGCCGGCGGCTGAGATCATCATCGACCAGGCAGCCCATCCGGCGGTAAAATACGCGGCCGAAGAACTGCGGAACTGGGTGAAGCAAATCTCTGGTGCCGAACTCGCAATCGTCAATGCTCCCGGCAGTGCCGCCAACAAAATCATACTGTCGGCAGCCCCGGATAAATTCCCGGCCGACCTGGAGAAGCTGAAAGAAAATGACGGTTACGCGGTGCGCACCAGCGGTAACACCGTTTACCTCTTCGGCTCCTGCCCGAAAGGTGTTTTGAACGGCGTTTATAAATGGCTCTTCAAGAATACCGATATCATCTGGGCGCGTCCCAATACCGAATTCGGCACGATTTTCAGCCAAAACCCCACGCTGAATTTCCAGCATACCGATTACGTTGACGTGCCTGTATATGTCCTGCGCGGCTGGCAGATGATCGGGCCCAATAATCACGTGCCGTCCGAAGAATGGCAGGTCCGCAACGGCTCGAATTGGAGCGCGCTGACGTCCTTCAACAAGGACCGGGTCAAATATGCCCCGATTTTCGAGTACGGCGGCGGCCATAATCTGGTCGGGCTTTATATCCCGGAAAAGAAATATTTTGATAAACATCCGGAGTTTTATCCGATGAAGGACGGCAAAAGAACCCGGCCGAGCACTCATTCGGCCTCGACGCAGCTGTGCTTCACCAACCCCGAACTACTGAAAACCTTCATCGCGGAAGTGGACACCAGAGTCAAGGCCAATCCCGATTACGGCACCTACCGTATCATGATCGAGGACAACTATATTTTGTGCGAATGCCCGGAGTGCATGAAGCCGATCACCACCCCGGAAGGCAATATCGTCAATAACAAGGACAAAAATTTCCGTTCCACCCAGTTTTTCCTGTGGCTGAATGAGATTGCGAAGCATTTTCAGGTCAATTACCCGGAAAAACGGATCCTGACTTTCGGTTACTTCTTCACCGAAATCCCGCCGGCCTGCAAGGTTGAGCCGAACATCAGCATTTCGTTCTGCCCGATCTACAAGGACTCCAAGTTCGCCATCGACGCGCCGAACAACAAGGAAACCATGAATCGATTCCAGGGCTGGATGCCGATCACCAACCAACTCACCTGGCGCGAGTATTACGGGCTGGTGCCCCCCTTCCCGCGCCCGGCCGACGTCATCGCCCTGACCGACTGGAAATACGTCAATCAATACGGCATCAACCGCACTTATTCCGAGATGTACGCCGACGCGATGGGCAGCCGCATGGACGGGATCAAATCATGGGATGCCAACGCTATGTACTTCTGGGTCATGGCCAACGGCTCCTGGAACCCGGATCAGGATGTCCAAGCCATGCGCCGCGAGTTTCTCAAACGGGTTTACGGCCCGGCCGCGGATGACGTCGGGAAATATTTCAGCCTGCTCGAAGAACAATGGTTCAAAAGCCCCGGCAAATCGGGCTGGAACGACAACGCCTGGGCCAACTGGAAAAAATGCGTGGTCCAGACCGGCCTCGAAAAGACCTTGCGGAACCATCTGGAAAGCGCCGCCGCCAAGGTGACTCATCCGAACGCAAAAAAGATGCTCGAGGGCGTCCGCAGCAATTTTGAGGAATATATGACCATTGCCAAGGAGTTTCAACTGACCGCGGTAAAAGTGGACGCTGCGCCGCAATTCGACCCGGATTTTGCTTCCGGCGAATGGCTGAAAGCGGTTCCCAATGACAAATTTTTCGTCAATACCAGCATGAAGCCTCACACGGACAAAACGGTATTGCGGGTTCTTTACGACGACCAGAACATTTACTTCGGCGTGAAATGCGATCATGCGGACGTGAAAAAGATGTATTACCGCCCCGCCACCGACAAAAATATTTTCCCGGACGGCGAAGGCTTTGAAATTTTCCTGCAGGGAGTCTGGAAAGGCAAAACGCACTTCGCCCAGATGGTGTTCGACCCGGCCAACAACCGCTATTCCGCCGTCCGTCCGGTGAAATGGACCTCGCAAGCGCAAGTGACGGATACCGGCTGGAGCGGCATGGCTACCGTCCCATGGAAGGATATCGGCCTCGATCCCGCCACCGCCAAGGTTCTTCACGGCACTTTTGTTCGCCAGTACCTGCGGGCGCCGGCTCCCGGTTCCGCGCCGGCCAGAGCCGCGATACTCTTCGGCGGCGCCCGTCACAATATGAGTTCCTTCTGCGATATCATCCTCAAATAAACCAAAAACGGAATCCGGCACATGAAAAAATTATCCGCACTGCTGGCAGTGTTGTTCCTCCTCGGCGGCTGTACCCATATACGCCTGACGAGCAACGCCCATCCTGAAGCTGAAATCATCATCGCCAAAGACACCCACCCGGCCGTCGTATATGCCGCGCAGGAACTGCAGCACTGGGTCCGGGAAATTTCCGGTACCGAGCTGCCGATCCTCAACGCCCCGGGCAATGCGAAAACCCGGATCGTATTATGCACCAATCCGAAGCAATTCCCCGATGATCTCGCCAAGCTGAACGGCAACGACGGATACGCCGTCCGCAAAACCGGCAATACGGTTTACCTGTTCGGCTCCTGCCCGAAGGGCGTGCTGAACGGCGTTTACAAATGGCTGTACAAAAACACCGACATCATCTGGGCACGCCCCAATACGGAATTCGGCACCGTTTTCAGTAAAAACCCCAACCTTGAGTTCGCTCATGCCGATTATATCGACGTGCCGGTATATGTCCTGCGCGGCTGGCAGATGATCGGCCCCAATAATCACGTGCCGTCTGAAGAATGGCAAGTTCGCAACGGTTCAAACTGGAGCGCGCTGACGTCCTTCAACAAAGACCGGGTCAAGTATGCGCCGTTTTTCGAATACGGCGGCGGGCATAACCTGGTCGGGGTGTACATCCCCGAAGCGAAATATTACGCCAGCCACCCCGAGTTTTACCCGATGATCAACGGCAAGCGGGTGCGGCCGGGCGACTATACGGATTGCACCCAACTCTGTTTTACCAATCCGGAACTTCTGAAAACCTTTATCGGGGAAGTCGATACCCGCGTCAAAGCCAATCCGAACTACGACACTTACCGCATCATGATCGAGGATAATTACAATCTGTGCGAGTGCCCCGAGTGCCTGAAACCGATCAAGATCGACGGCAAAGTCATCCCGCCGGACGACAAAGCGTTCCGCTCCACTCAGTTCTTCCTCTGGCTCAACCAGATTGCGCGCCATATGCAAACCAATTATCCGGGCAAGCGAATCCTGACATTCGGCTACTTCTTCACGGAAATTCCGCCTTATTGCGCGGTCGAACCCAATATCAGCATTTCCTTCTGCCCGATCTACAAGGACAGCAAACAGCCCATGACCGGACCGACCAACAAAATCTGGAACGAACAATTCCTCGGCTGGACAAAAATCGGCGCCAATTTGACCTGGCGCGAATATTTCGGGCTGGTACCGCCCTTCCCTCGGCCGACGGACGTGATCGCGCTGGAAGACTGGCGCTATGCCAACGGCTTCGGGATCAACCGCACGTACTCGGAAATGTATGCGGATGCGGTCGGCTCCCGCATGGACGGCGTGAAAAGCTGGGACATGAATTCCATGTACTTCTGGGTCATGGCCAATGGTTCATGGAACCCCTATCGGAATGCCCATGAAATGCGCCGGGAATTCCTGACCCGCGTATACGGTCCCGCGGCGGACGATGTGGGCGAATTCTACCGGATCATCGAGGATGGCTGGTTCAAGCATCCCTCGACCTCGCAGTGGAACGATCTGGCCAGCGCCTCCTGGCGGACCTGCGTCGTCCGGCCCGGCACCGAAAATCAATGCCGCGCGGCGCTTGAGCGCGCCTTGAGCCGCGACATTCATCCTAATGCCCGGGAAATGCTGACGGCCATGCAGGAGACGTTTGAGGAGCAGATTTCGAAGGCAGCAGGTTTCAGTATTACCGCTTCGCGGGTCACCGTCAAGCCGCAGTTCGACCCGGACTTCAAAACCGGCCCGTGGGCAGATGCCGAAACCGCCGATCAGTTCTTTACTGCTGCCGGTCAGGTGCCACTGGAAAAAACCGCCGTCCGGCTGCTCTACGATGACGCCAATCTGTACATCGGCGTGAAGTGTTTTGACAAAGAGCCGGACAAGGCCTTTGCGCGGCCCGCCGGCCAGAAACGCGACCTGTGGCCCGCCGGCGATAAGTTCGAGCTTTTCCTGACCGGCGCCGGGCATGAAGTTTACCAGATTGCGTTCGATATCAACGGCAATCTCTATGACGCCTGCAACAAAGACCCCAAATGGAACGGCGATTTCCAGATCGAACACCGGACCACCGCCGACGGCTGGAGCGCCCTGGTCCGCATTCCCCTGAAAACCCTGGGCTTCACCAATTCGGAAAATATCGCCGCCAGCACCACCTTCCTGCGTTACTGGAACCACCAGCAGCGCAAAACGGAAGTCAGCATCTGGCGGCAGGGGGCACCGCACAACTCCGCATCATTCGGCGAAATCGTGTTCAAATAAATTTACGATTAATTCTGCAAAGCCGGTTTGACAAAGCCGGCTTTTTATATTATCTTATATGGTAACGTTGAGATATTAACTGTGGAATTACGATCATGGCCAGCTTGAAAGATATCGCGGAGCGCACCGGGCTCTCGATCAATACCGTCAGCCGCGCGCTGCGCGGAAGCGGTTACGTGTCGGCCGAGGCGCTGGACAAAGTGCGCGCCGCCGCCGACGAGCTGGGCTATGCACCGAACCGGGCCGCCCGCAGTTTGCGTTTTAACCGTAATTTCGAGATCGCCGTGCTGGTGTTCATCGGACGCGAAAGCGCCAAGGGCGACCCCTTGACCATGGATAAACTGATCGGCATCAAGGAGATTGTCGCCACCTCGGGCTACGAAATCAATCTGCAGTTCGTTTATCATGAGGATGGATTCGGCGAAAAAAGCGCGCTGCAGCTCGATTCGATCCTGCGCCAGAAACCGGCCGGGGTGATTATCATCGGCGACGCGCTCCAGCAGCTCGGCATGGCCGCCGAGTGCCGCAGCCGGAAAGTTCCGGTGGTGCTGATGTCATACTCCGATGTGAAGGATTTCAACTGCGTCTACATCGACCGCGCGCAGGGCGTGGCGGACGCCGTCGACTATTTTTATAAGCAAGGCCGCAAGACGATTGTTTACGCTCAATTGAGTCCCTGCAAAAACCGCCTGCGCGGCTACCGCCGGAGCATCAAGGCGCACGGGCTCGCCGAGCACATCGTCTCGCCCGACCACGGCTACAGCAATGATGACGAACTGTTCAAGCTGGGCATTCAGCTGGCGGCCAAAATCCTGCGCGAAGTGCCGGATGCGAACGCGGTTCAGGCCTATTCCGATTATCTGGCGGCCGGAGTGGCGGCGGGCCTGCTCCGCTGCGGCAAAAAGATTCCGGACGATATCGCCGTCATCGGGTTCGACAACCGCGAGCTGGCGGCATTCACCACCCCTCCCCTGACCACGCTGGCGCAGCCCGGTCACCAGGCCGGCAAACTGGCGGTAGAGCTGCTGCTGAACCAGCTTGATTCCGGAAAACAAAGTATCAAAGCGGTCAAAGTACCGATGAATTTAATCATACGCAAATCAACATAATAGAAGGATTATTTCTCCATGAAAAAACTGAAATTTGGTATTGTCGGTGCCGGGAGCAGAGGTATTATGGCTTTTGGCAAACTGATCTGTGAACGGACCGACGCGGAAGTCACGGCGCTTTGTGATCCGAACAAGGTGCGGATGGAGGAATCCGCCAAGCTTCTCGGCGTGAAACTGAATTTTTACAGCAGCATCACCGAAATGATCAAGACGGAAAAGCTCGACGCGGTGGTCATCACCAGCCCGGACTACTATCATGAGGAAAACGCCGTCGAAGCCATCGCCGCCGGCGCCCATGTCCTGATCGACAAACCGCTCGCCACCACCGTCAAAGGCTGCCGCCACATCATCGATGCCGCGGAAAAAGCCGGCAAAATCGTGATGATCGGCTTCAACCTGCGCCACAATGCGGTGTTGAAACGCCTGAAAAGCATCATCACCGAGGGCAAACTCGGCAAAGTGTTCCTGCTGGAAAACCGCGAATTTTACGATGGCGGCCGCACCTACATGTCGCGCTGGAACCGCTCGTACAAGGAATGCGGCGGGCTGTGGATCCACAAAGGAAGCCACGACTTCGACGTGTTCCAGTGGCTGCTCGACTTCCCGAAACCGGTCAAAGTCAGCGCCTTCGCCGGAATCAACGTTTTCAACCCGGATCACATCCCGTTTGAAGTAAAGCCCGGCACCAAGGTCGGCCCGACCTGCCATCAATGCGCCTACGGCAATGTTTGCCCGGACAAATACAATATCGAAGACATCCAGAATTCGCCGTGGAAAGATGAAGCCGTGGCGCTCGACGGTTACTCCAAGGACCTCTGCATGTACATGTCGGACAAGGACAACCACGACAACGGCATCGCACTGGTCGAATATGACAACGGCGCGCGGGCCAGCCATCTGGAGTGCTTCGTGACCCCAATCAGCGACCGCCTCTATACCATCGTCGGCACCCTCGGTCAGGCCGAAGCGAGCCTGACCAACCGGACCATCACCGTGCGTCCGCGCTGGAGCCAGGAAGTCGTCACCTACGAGATTCCCGACGAACAAGGCGGGCACGGCGGCGCCGACCCGAACCTGGTCCAGTATTTCATTCAGGTCGTCAACGGCGAAAAAGCCAACAGCTCGACCGCCGAGCACGGCATGTGGTCCACAGCCGTCGGCCAGGCCGCCGAACTGGCGCGCCGCGAAAACCGCGTAGTCGAAGTCAAGGAACTCTTCGGAAACTAACCGTAGTATTTCAATCGTATAACGGTGGCCTTATGCCTTTGTGCATAGGGCCAAGTTCCTCACTGAAAGGCGGCAGGTGGTAAAGCCGGATCAACTCGCGATAGGCGTTTTCGGCCACTTCCGATTTGTCGTTCCCCGATACCAGACGCTCATGGTCCAATACGGCGCGTAAATACACCAGGCGCCAGCGCCAGGCGTTTCGCATTGACGGCAACATTTCCGATGTGATTTTTTCCGCCAGACGCAAGGCTTCGATAGGGCGTTCCGGCGGTACCGGATTGTTTTGGGGATTTTGAATATGATCCGCCTCCAACAGCTGGCAAAGACGAACGAATTCGGCGGGATCGGCATTCGGCAATTCGTAAGCGGCATATGCTTTCAAGGTTTCTTCTGCAGGATGGTTTCCCCAATAAAATTGCAGTTCCAGAACTTTATTTATGTCTTCAAAAATTCCTTCCGAATACAAGCAGCAACCGTCTACGCGATGCCGGGACTGATTCCATAACTCCGAGAAATGGCGCGGCAGCGGCGTGGCTCCATATCCCCCCCAGGGACACAATCCCCACATACTGATTTCAGGGAAAGTGACCAGTGGTACCGGTAAATCATTTTCCAATGGCCAACGCGGAAAATCACCGTGGGCATCGGCAAGAACCCAATCGCACCACGGGGATTCCTCCAGATGCATTTTCAGCATGTCGAATTCTTCCGGAGTGAATGTCCAGGAGGAAATGCCGAACCGTATTCCGGGCAGGCAGGTCTTAATCTCCTCTGCCATCGCCCGGCTCAAACGCAAAAATCCATTGCCGCCCCACGGAGCGCACTCCGGACAAGTACAGCCGCCTTCATCATAAGGCCAGAACAACCACCACGTAAGCGGCAATCCGGCAATTCTGGAGAGAAAGCTGCGCAGATTGCCGACCAGATACTCGGTTCCACCGGGCTTGGCCGGGCAGACATTCTGGCCATTGTTGCCGCGCAAAGGATGGGAATTCGGTTGGGCAAGAAGCTCCCGGGGAACATCGCGATATGCCTGATTGGCACAGCAAATCGTACCTACCTGCAAGCCGATTCTGGCGGCGGAACGAACCAGGCTCGACATTTTTTCAATGTGCCGAAGCAGCTCCGGGTTCTCCCAATCGGCGTTGAAGTCGATGGCCGGCAGGATCATCACCATGATTGCATTTGCGCCCCAGAGGGCCAAATCCTCGAGATAGCGGTTCTGAATCGTTTCCGGTGCCATGTGCCAGAAATTAAAAAAATGGCCGGCAGCATAAACCATCCGCAGCCGCTTATCGGGCTTATCGGTCAACGTAAAATCAGGACAATCGAATCCCTCATCATGCCAGGAGAGATTCCGTAAAAAAGCCCCAATGCCATAAAGAAGGCCGAGCAAATCGCCGCCGCGAATTTCCGCATTCGCCTCTTCCGGTGAAGTCCGAATGGCAAAACATTCGGCCGTCAGTGTCAAATCCAGAATCAGATTGATCCGCAGAGGAGTTTCTTCCGGCTGCAGTTGGCAACGTTCGCAAATGCGTTCGCGCAATATTTTCTCCGAATGGCGCGCGCTTTCCGGCACCATCCCGACATCAATCATTAAATTCCGGAATAACATAAATTCACCTAAATTTGGTTGCTGATACTTATCTATTCTAACTCCGGCTTTGCAAAAAAACAACACAAAATAGGCTGAAATTTAAAATTTTAACATCAGCAATGTGATTTTTTCACATCGCTCTCATTTCCGGATTTTCTTCATAATTCTGCAATCCGGGTATTGACTTTCAATAACGTTGGCTGTATAATAAAAGTGTATCGCAAAAAGATACACTAGAATAAATATAAACACACGGAAGTGTATCGGTAAAATATATGATTACGATTACCAAAGACAGCAAAGTGGAACTGCTTTACCGTGAACTGCGGATGAAAATCGCACGGATGAAGGACGGTGAGGCGTTTCCGTCCGTGCGGCAGCTGATGGATCAGTATCGCGTCAGCCAATACACGGTGGCACCGGTGCTGAAGCGCCTGCGCGACGAAGGGCTGCTGGTGTCTCAGGTGGGTTCCGGCACTTATGTGCATCAGCCGAACTCGAATCAGGCGTTGAAGATCGTCTCTTTTTTCCGGGACTGGCCCAGCGCGACCATTCTTCATATGATGCAGGAGCTGGAAAAAACCATCACCGCCAAAGGATTCGCATTCGAACGGGTTCCTTTCGGTCCGCAGGACGATGTGTTGAGCATGGCGGATAAGTGCGGCGCCGACGCCGTTTTCATCGATTCCTTCACTGAAAACCAGCCGACCACGATTCAGCTGGAGCGGTTGAGTCAGCTTCCCATGCCGGTGGTGCTGCTGCGTAACGCAGTGCGGGTCGAAAACATCAACTATGTCTGCGGTAACAATGCCATCAGCGGTACCATCGCCGCCAATTATCTGTATCAGAACGGACACCGCAAAATCGGCGTGCTGTTTTCGGAACCGCATCTTTTCGATACCGAGGAGCGGGTTCGCAATTTCAAGCTGTGCGCGCAGAGCAATCACTGCAGCGTGGAGGTGTTTGACTGCGATGTGAAAACCTGGCAGAATGCCGCGGAAAAAACCGAAAATTTCATTCTCAATAACTTCAAATCCGGCAAGCTGGATGTGACCGCGCTGTTCGTCATCAGCGATACCACGGCGCTGAGCGCCATTTCCGCACTGGAATACCTCGGGTACCGGGTACCGGAGGATATCAGCGTGCTTGGCTTCGGCAACTACGCAGCAGGCATCGACCGCCTGACCGTGCTCGATATCCCGCATAACAAGATCGCGCTTGAAGCGATCAATATCGTCAGCGACCGCCTGAAACGGCAATTCAAATATCCCGCTCAGATCGAAATCGCCCCTGAAATTATCAAAAGAACCAGCGTCAAAAAACTGATCCATGAATCATAAAGGAGATTTAAAAATGAGAAAATGCTTTACACTGATCGAGCTCCTGGTCGTCATTGCGATTATTGCAATATTGGCTGCCATGCTGCTGCCTGCCTTGAACAGCGCACGGGAACGGGCCAAAATGACCGAATGCGTCGGCAACCAGAAACAAGTCATGGCGGCATTTCTGCTGTATTCCAATGACTACGACGGCTATATCGCGCGGCGCGGTATCAACGGCGCGGGATTTTTCCAGTTTCCGGAGCTCCTGACCGGCGGCACCTGGAGCTCCACACCCGGTCAATTCACCCCGAACCCGCACCTGCCCAAATACCTTGATTTCGACCGGCGCGCGATGCTCGTCTGCCCGCTGACCCGGGCGTCCAAAGAAATGAATTTCGCCATCTGGAACACCAACGGATTGTATATCAGTTACTATTCCGAATACTCCACTGCCGTTCCTTCTCAGGGCGATTATGTCTCCGGCAATGTCTATGTGCTGAGCAGGGCCAAGCAGCCCTCGCAGACATTTATCTATGGCGACACCTCGCAGAAAGGCGAAAACCGCTTTGCCCACCCGGCTTATTACTTCACCACCCGCCCGGATTCCGACCCCGTTGACGCCGGTTACCTGTGGCTCGGCCACCGCGATCGCGCCCAGCTGGGCTTCCTCGACGGTCACACCGAAGCTTACGGCATTGGCGATTTCCGGGATAATCCCCGCAAGCAGCGCCAGGTCCGCTCCCGGAATATGGCCACGCAAATCATTAACTGACGGAGTTTTACATGAAACGAATCATCGCAGCAATATTATTACTCGCCACCGCAAACTTACTGGCAGGGGGCAGCCCGTGGGGCATCTCCTCGCATCCTTTATGGTCGACCAACCCCAAAGACCTCGAAATGGAAGTCAAGCGCTGCAAGGAAGCCGGTATCAAATACTTCCGTACCGACCTGACGGTGGGCGAGTATCTGAAAAACGGTTTTAAGCGCTTCGACGAAGTCGTGGCCGCCATGGCCGCGGAGGAGATCAAAGTACTGCCGACACTGAGCGGTTTCGACTGGAACGTACCGGCTGAGCTGCGCCCGCTGTACAAGCACCTCGATTTCTGGCGCAAATTCATCCGCGAAGCGGGCGAACACTACAAAGGCAAAATCGATACCTATGAGATCTGGAACGAGCAGGACCTCGGATTCTGGAAACCGCATCCGGACGCCTCCCAATATGTGCCGATGCTGAAGATCGCCTACGAGGAACTGAAAAAGATCGACCCGGCCAATCAGGTGATGGTCGGCGGCCTCACCGGCTGGAAGTATAATTATCTGAGCGATATGTACGCCAGCAAGGCGCAGGGTTATTTCGATATCGTGGCGGTGCATCCTTACGGCTGGGGGCCGGACGCCAGCCCTGCCCGCGCCCGGGAAATGGTGAAATTCAAAGAACTGATGGCCAAACACGGCGATGCCGACAAAAAAATCTGGATCACCGAATGCGGCTCCTCCACGTTCCGCTCGTCGCTGCTCAGCCAGCAGCCGGACGTCATGATTCAGGCACTCAAATTCGCCTTGCGCAAAATCGGCAAGCCCGATGCTGAAATCGCCGTCGGCGCCCTCGTCTCTTTTTATGATTCGGAAACGGATTTCGAGCCCACCCGTCCGTGGCTGCCCGGGGTCAAGCTGATTCCGCTGAATCCGCAGGAACTCGCCAAAACCGACCCGGACCGGATTCCGATTGTCATCGGTTGCGAACACCTTTATGTGGAACAGCAGTATCTTGAAGGCTTGCGTTCGTTTGTCGAGCGCGGCGGTATCGTGCTGGCCTCCGGAGTAGTGCCGTTTTACGTGGAACGCTCCCAGCAGCCGAACGGCAACTGGATCAACAAAGAGGCCCCGGGCAAGCTGCATCCGTTTTTCCGCATCGGCTTCGATGCTCACTGGACGAAGAAAGGACTTCCCCAGAGCACGCAAAATGTTGCCACCGCTGACGGCATGAATGCCGAGGGCATCAAAAACCTGCGCAACATTTACGTGACCCGCTTCCTCAGCCCGAAGAACCTGAAAGAGGGCGACACCTACACCCCGATCGTCAACGTCTGCGACAAGGACGGCAAACCATTCGGTCAGGCCATGGCCCTCTACACCTTCGGCGACTGGAAGGGTGCGATCCTCGCCAACACCATGTTGATCGACAGCGGCGTTTCCGAACAGGAAATGACCAGCCTGCTGCCCCGCCTGTATCTCTCCTACCTCGCAGCCGGGGTGGATAAATTGTTCTTCTACAACCTCCGCAACAAGGGTACGAATCCAGCCGAGCGCGAGGACAATTTCGGACTGGTTCGGCGCGACTTCTCGCCGAAACCAGCCTGGCACGCCTACAAGGAAATGACCGCGGCCCTCGGCGCCGAGCCCGAATTCGTCAAACGCCTCGAAACAGTTCCGGAGGTCTGGGCGCTGGTTTTCCGCCGTGCCGAGGACGGCAAACAGGTCGTGGCTTGTTGGAGCACCAATGCGGATATGGAATATGAGCTCGAGGGTATCGGCAACTTCAAAGGTGCAAAAGTATACTATAAAGAGCTCTGATATCTGCTTTTCAATACCTGATTTCCCTGCCGGTTGAGCCGGCGGGGAATTTTTATTTTGCAAAAACATTTGACTTTCAGCAGAGAAATGGTATAATTATTCATTAGCAAAAATTCTGATACGGAGCCTTTTATGAAGAACGAGCAAATTGCCAGACTCGATCCGGAATGCGTCTGGCGAATATTTGCCGCTATTTGCGACATCCCGCACGCCTCTGGCGAAGAAGGATGTTTGCGTGAATATCTGCGACATACCGCCGAGCGGGCCGGGCTGCACTGCCGCGCCGATAAATCGGGTAACTTGATGATCGAGAGATCCGCCTCGCTGGGCTGGGCCGGGTGCCGCACCGTCATACTGCAATGCCATCTGGACATGGTGCCGCAGGTCAAGGCCGGTTATGATTTCAACTTTTCCGTGGATCCCATCCGCGCCACGATCAAGGACGGCTGGGTAACCTCGGAGCATACGACCCTTGGCGCCGACAACGGCATCGGCGTGGCGCTGGCCATGGCCGCGCTGCTCTCCAACGACTTCAACCACGTGCCGATCAAAGCGATTTTCACGGTGGAGGAGGAAATCGGGCTGCATGGCGCGTTTTCGCTGCCGCCCGAGTGGGTCAGCTACCCCCATATGATGATCAATCTGGACTCGGAAGAACTCGGCAAGCTGTTCGTCGGCTGCGCGGGCGGCGCCAGGGCCAATTTCACCTTTGTGCCGGCCTGGGAATTGCCCCCGCCCGGACAATTCACGATCAAGGTTTCGCTCAGCGGCCTGCACGGCGGGCACTCCGGCGCGGATATTCATTTGAAGCGCGGCAACGCCGTCAAACTGCTGACCGGGTTCCTGAAGGAAGCCGAGCAATTCAAGCTGCGGATTTCCTCCATCAACGGCGGCAGCCGCGACAATGCGATTCCGCGCGACGCCTCGGCAGTCTGCATGCTGCCGGGCACTCAGCGTGACGCCCTGATGAAATTCGCCGCCGGGTATCAGGACAAACTGAAAGCCGAATTCGGCTCCGGCGAACCGGAACTCAAACTGGAAATCGCCTCGGATCCGGCCGTGAAAAAAATATTCTCACTGGACTTCCAGAACCGCCTGCTGGATGCCGTCAACAGTTGCATCCACGGCGTGGTTGAGATGAGCCAGTGTATTCAGGGCATGGTGGGCACGTCGAACAATCTGGCCATCATCAGCACCGCTCCCGACGAGGTTCGCATCTGCACTTCGCAGCGCAGCGAAAACGACGTCAAGCGCCGCGAGCTGACCGCTTCGCTGGCCGCGCATTTCGAGCAATATGGCGCTGTCACCCACACCGGCAGTGAATACCCCGGCTGGGAGCCGAAACCGGACTCGCACCTGGTGGAGGTCTTTCAGAACGCCGCCCGCGAGGTACTCGGCAAGGAAATGGAAATTACGGCCATTCATGCCGGACTGGAATGCGGCGTGATCGGTGCGCTGAACCGCAATCTGGAGATGGTTTCGTTCGGGCCGACCATGGAAAATGTCCACGCGCCGGGAGAGCGCGTCAATATCGAGTCCGTACAGAAATGCTGGCAGATATTGAAATACGTCTTGGCCAACGCCTGATTCCGTTCAAAGGGGGGAGAATTTGAAAAAATACTTAGGGCATTTGCCTGAACACGATCCGCTGCATCATTATCTCAAGCATGAAATCCAGCCGCAGCTCACCGGGTACTCCGACCGTGTCCGGTACCGGGTGTTTCAGCTGGCCGGCTCCAACGACGTCTATCTGTACGAGGAAAAATACAGCGGCAGTCTGATGGTCGGCAAATTTTTCCTGTCGCAACGCCTGCAGGACCCGGTGGTCGCCTCGCGCCGGATGTCGCGGGAGTTCCACAACTTGAACATGATGCGCGGCCACGGCTTCACCGGCTGGCCGCATTATATCGCCCGCCCGCTCGGCTGCAACGACTACTTGAACAAACTGCTGGTCATCGAGTACTGCCACGGCGAAGTACTGAGCGACGTCATCGCCCGCGCAATCCACAATCGCGACGACGGACTGCTTTTCGGCAAGCTGACCGCCCTCGCCTATTTCCTGGCCTCGTTTCACAACCGCACCGCCAACGGCTACCGCGTCGACTTCAGCGAATCGTGTCACTACATGGACAGTCTGATCAATCGTTTGCAAAGTCACCAGACCATCGGTTACGACGAAGCCAGCGAGCTTTATTATCTGCGCGACCGCTGGCGCGAACACCCCGGTATGTGGGAGGACAATCAGGTGCTGGTTCATGGCGACGCCACCCCCGCTAATTTCATGTGCGGCGACGGTCTGAGCGTCATTTCCTACGACATGGAGCGCGTCCGCCGCGCCGACCGGGTTTACGATACCGGCCGGATCGCCGGCGAACTGATGCATTTTTTCCTGCAGCACACCGGCAACAAATACGCGGCCGAGCCGTTCATCGGGCATTTCCTGTGGGAATACGCCTGTCATTTTCCGGACCGCGAACGGACGTTTCACGCCATCGCCCGCCGGGTGCCGTTTTACATGGGAATCACGCTGCTGCGGATTGCCCGCAACCACTATTTGACCCACCTGGACAAGCGGCGGCTGGTCCACGAAGCCAAACAATGCCTGAGGAGGTACATGCAATGATCAAGGGACTACTTTTCGACGTCAACGGCACGATCACCGACATCCTGACCAACGAAGGGCACGACGACATGTACCGGACGCTGAGCAATTTCCTCGATTATCAGGGAATCACCGTCAGCGCCGACGAGGTCAAGCGCCTCTATTTCGAGATCAACAAACGCCAGCGCAAGAACAGCGGCGAAGAGTTTCCCGAGTTCGACGCCGTGGGCATTTTCCGCGAAATCGTCGAGCAGAACGCCAGCGATTACAGCAAAGCCCTGCCGCAGGAAAAGCAGGACCTCCTGCCGCAGATTCTGGCCGAGGTATTCCGTGCGGCATCGCGCTTCAAACTGCAGCCCTACCCGGGCGTCGTGGACGTGCTGAAATCATTGCGCGAACAGTACCGCCTGGGGGCGCTCTCGGACGGACAGCACGTCTGGGCCATTCCGGAACTGCGCTCGGCGGGGCTGCTCGAATTCTTCGATCCGCTGATCATCTCCAGCGACCTGAAATTCCGCAAACCCGACCGCCGCATGTTCGAGCTGATCCTGAAACAGATGGAGCTCACACCGGAAGAAGTGCTGTTCGTCGGCAACGACATGTACCGCGACGTTTTCGGCGCGCACGAAGCAGGCATCAAGACCGTGTTTTTCAAGTCCAACCAGGGCGAACAGAAGTACTCCGGCGCCGAACCCGACTACATCATTTACGACTTTGACCAGCTCCCCGAAGCTGTCCGCTTCCTCTCCGAAAAGGTCAATTGAAGCGCAGGCGGTATTGGGCGGGCGTGGCTGAGTAGTAATCTTTGAATTTTTTGATGAAAAAGGGTACGGACTGGTAGCCGCAATTGTAGGCGATTTCCGATATGCGCAGCGTCGGGTCTTTCAGCAGTTCAAGGGCTTTGTCCATGCGGATCCGGGTCTGGAATTCGTTCACCGGCATACCGGCATATTTCCGGAATAATTTGGAGAGATACGATTCGCTGATTTTGAGCTCATCACCAATTTGTTTGCGCGTCAGCGGGCGGTCGTAATGACGCTCGATGAACGCCACCACATTCATCCAGATGAAATAGGATTTGTCGTAATGTTTCTGCCGGGTATGCTTGAGGTCATTGACGATCAGCTCAAGCATCAGGCGGTAAAACCCGGCGATAACCTTCTCCGAAACCCCGGCATTTTTCACCTCCACAAACGCCGAGAACGCATGAATCGTGCTCAAATGCAGGGTATCCTCGATGTGATATTGAATATCCGGGTATATATTTTTAAGTTCGAGTTTGAAGTCATGATAAAAAAGCCGCAGGTAGTTATTGCGCCGCACGGCTCCAAGGCACCGGCAATCCCGGGCAAACGTATTGCGGCAGTAGGCCAGTTCCGGCATGACCATGACATCGCCGGGGTGGAGTTTCTGGATCCGCGGCTTCTGTTCCTCAATGATTTCCAGATCAAACTCACCGCCCAGAACGATGGAGAAACGGGCCCAGGGCTGAATCGCCGTATCCTTATTGGCACACTCGCGGTCCACCGGGGCAAAATAAATTTTCCGTACCGGCTGCGACAACGCTTCTTCAAAATAGCCCAGCAGGGCGTTTTTATCATTTGCGGCCGAAAACACGTTTGCGTTATCCATGAACTGAATGTCCTTTCGTTTTGTTTTATATTATATCCGTATCATGTTGACTTTTCAACTGAAAATCATTTTTCGCGGCGAAAAACTCCATCTGTACCCGATCGCGATATAAATGATAAGATTGTAGTATTTACAAAAGTCCGTTTTCCGGTTATAATATTAAGCAACAACAAAGGATGACTCATGAAACAATTGATCGCACTACTGCTCATATTATTCGTCCAGACGGTTTCGGCGCAGAAAATCGTCTCCTGCCCGCTGGCCGCCGCTCCGCCGGAAATCGACGGCAGCGGCAAGGACCCGGCCTGGCAGCAAACCGAAGCGTTCCCGATCAACTTCGACAACCGTAATGGACAATCCATTGACCCCGCCGGAAGCGTCAAACTGCTGGTCTCCGGCGACCGCCTCTACATCCTGGCCGAACTGGCGGACAAGGAGCTGATGAATTACTCCTTCCGGGGCGGCCGCGATAATATCGATTGGAAGCATTCCTTCGAAATCTTTCTTTCGCCGAGCGATACCAGCAACAAATATTATCACTTCGCGATTGACCCCGCCGGCAATCTTTTCGACAGCATCGGAACCTCCACTGCCACTGATTTCGACTTCGACGTCAAGAGCGCCGTCACCATGCATGCCGAAGGCTGGACCGCCGAGCTCTCACTGCCGCTGAAGGACCTCGAAGTGAAAACGCCCGTCACCACCGGCATGCGCCTCGGGCTGAACCTGACCCGGACGACCTCCGGCTATCAGCCCACGCTCACGGCCTGGAGCCCGACGTCCGATACTTTTCACTCGCGCAAACACTTCGGTACCCTGCTGGTCGGTTCGTTTGCGGAGAGCGCCCGCGCCTCGCTTAGTGCGCTGGAAAACGAGTTTGCCAAGTACCCCAACCTTGCCGGTATTTTCAAGGCCGACAAGGCTAAATTCGCGGAAGCCGCGGACCGAATAGGCAATGCCGCGGAATTCACCGAATTTCAGGGGCAACTGAAAGCGCTCCGGATCAAGGTCGCCGCCGCCGGTTCCGGCGGAGATAAATTCGCGGTCTGGCAGATCAATCCGTGGCAGCCGCCGGCCTCCGACTATTTCCCACTGGCAGTGAGCGGCAACAACTCTTACCGGCTCGAGGGGTTCAAGGACGAGTACCTGACACAGGCGTTCTGCATCGCCAACCCGACCGACAAGCCCGTCCGGGTGCGCTGCGTCCCCTCGGAATTGTTCAACATGAGCACCGGCGACCGCCATTGGCCGAAGCAGGAAATCACCATCCGTTCGTTGACGGAAATCGCCGTGCGCGGCAACACCACCCAGCGCGACGCCCTGCCGGAAATCACCAAAGAAACCATCCTGACCCTGCTGCCCGGCACCAACGAAGTGATCTGGGTCACGGTGAACAATCCCAAACTGTCGCCGGGGCAATGGGCCTTCAGCCTCGATTTCAAGCCGCTGGTCGAGCGCCAACTCTCCGCCCGGGTATCGTTTGAAGTGAACGTGCTGCCGGTGGCGGTTCCGGCCGATTGCCGGATGTTCAGCCATACCTGGGCACGGCTGAACTGGGAACCGACGCGCAGCATCGGCGAGGATGTTTGTTTCCAGGATTTAATCGAGCACCATACCAATGTCATCATGACCGACCCCTTCGGACGCGACCAGGGCGTCGCTCAATTGCGTGATGATAAACCGCTCGACATGAGCGGATTGAAGAAAAAATTCCAGCTGTTCGGGCCGGACTCCATGTACATCCTCGGGCTGCGCATGTCGAACCTGCCGAAGGACTTCATGACGGCGGACGACAAGCCCACGCAGAAGTTCACCGACTATCTGCATGCGGTGTACGCACTGATGGACGAATGCGGCATTCCGCGCCGGAACTGCACCTGGTACATTGAGGACGAACCCAGCGAAAAGCTGGCCGTGGACGCCGCGCGCCTCGCCCGGATGATGATCGAAATCATGGGCGACGGCAACGTCTCGTTCTTCGTCACCTTCTACTCCAAAACCTCGCTGAAAACGCTGGAAACCCTGTTGCCGTATGTCGATACCTGGTGCCCTTCCCTCTCGCCCGGCAAGGAACAGATGGAGCTGATCGCCAAGTCGCCGCGCAAGGACCTGCGGTTCTTCGGCTACGGGGTCTACACCCGCATGCACAATCCCTATTGGGCGTACCGCCTGAGTCCGCTGCGGGCGCTGCAGAACGGCTATATCGGCGTCGGCTTCTGGAGCTACAGCGACGCGCTTGACGACCGCTGGGGTTCCACCTGGGACGACTTCGATTCGCCGCGCAATATCTCGGACTTCGCGGTGATTTACGAGGGACGCGACTACCCCGTCAGCAGCATCCGCTGGGAGGGCTGGCGACAGGGACTGCAGGACGCCGCCCGGATCAAATACCTCCGTAAACTCGTTTCGGAACTCCCTGATGGTCCTTTGAAAAAAGACGCCGCCGAGCTTGCCGCAACTGCGACCAAACGCTTCCTGGCTACAAGCAATGCCGCGGCGGCCGATCAGATCTCCGGTGAACTCTTCCGCTACCTGCAGCGGATATTGCTGGAGAAAAAATTGATTACAAAAGAAAATCTTATTCTCTCGCCGTACGCTCCGGCCATGGTCACCGGCAACGGGTTCTGCTTCCCGGTCATCGCCAACGGCGGTCTCTACTTCAGCGGGCCGAACAAAATCCCGTTCGGTTCTCCGGGGGCCAGATTGACCGACCGTTCCATGAACCTTGCCGCAGGCCGGGCCAGTTTCGGCGCCAAAGCAGTGTTTGTGGAACTGAACGACAGCTGGCCCGTGGACTGGGTTCTCTTGAGCGGCGGCGACCATGTCAAATGCAGCTACCGCGACGCCAAGGGCCAATGGGTGGAAGTGCCGGAATCCGACCGCTACCCCGATATCTGGGACAGCTGGCATGCCTACAAACTCAACGGAACCACGGCCAAATCCATTAAATTCGACCTGCTGGACGAAGGAACAAAGAACCTCGGCGAACTCGAGATCATCGTCCGCGACAAAAACATAACCCCCTGGAGGTAAATCATATGAGAAAAACCGTTTTCACCCTTATCGAACTCCTCGTTGTGATCGCCATCATCGCGATTCTCGCGGCCATGCTGATGCCGGCGCTGTCGCAGGCCCGCAAAAAAGCCCAGAATTCCCAGTGCACCAGCAACCTCAAGCAGGTCGGCACTTCCTGGGCGTTGTACCTGGCTGAATTCGACGATACTTATCCCACCGAGCGCAATACCTACGATGCCGAAATTTACTACAACACCCGTACCAAAACAGCCGACACCTGGGGCGATTATCAGGTACTGCTGGCACCATTCGCCGGGGATCAGCTGGATGTGTTTATCTGTCCGTCGTTCGCGCCGGGTCAAACCAAGGGTTACATGTTCGGCAATTCCTACGGTATGACCGAGCGCCTCTGGACCCAGAAAGTGACCAAAATCAAGGGCGATTATGTGAATTTGTCGCCGTCGGAAACCGGCTGCAACATCGATTCGACTCTACACTGGATTCAATACAATCAGGCCGTACGCATCTCGGCCCGGCATTCGAGCTTTGCCAATATTCTCTATGTCGACGGTCACGTAGGGCCGCGCAGTTATGAGGAATTGAATAAAACCCCTAAAATCATGGGCTGGGATTCCACGACCGTGGCTTACTGGACCAGTAACGGATTGGTAAAACTACAATAAGGATTTTTATGAGCAAATTTTTAAAGGCGGAACATCAGGCAATCTATCAACAGCCGGACAGTAATCTGTTCGGCTATTTCGGCTGGCCGACCCTCGCCCGTTTGCCCAACGGCGAACTGGTGGCCGGCTGCTCCGGTTTCCGCAACAACCATGTCTGTCCGTGGGGGCAAATCACCCTTTTCACCAGCGATGACGAGGGGCGGAACTGGTCGGCGCCGCAGATCATTCACAACTCCATGATCGACGACCGCGACGCCGGGGTTCTGCCTCTGGCGGACGGGCGGCTGCTCGTTTCGTGGTTCACCTCCGACACCCGGTTTTATCTGCAGCAGGGATTCAACAGCTGTCCGAACGTCATCGACCTCCGCGCAGCCACCAGCGCCTGGCCGGAGAATATCGTGCGGCAGCAGCTCGGTTCCTTCACCAGAATCCGCGAGCTGGACGGCAATTGGGGTCCGCCCATGCCCGTAAAAGGCAGTTCTCCGCACGGCCCGATTCAGCTGAAAAACGGCAGCCTCTTTTTCCTGGCGGCGATCTTCAGCGATACCAGAGACGGCGAACCGCTGAACTTCGACATGTCGGTATTCGTCGGCACCCGGATCAAAGCACTGGTCAGCGATGACTTCGGGAAATCATGGAAAGAAGCCGGCACCTTCCCCCTGCCCGAGCAAGTCAACCGTTTCTGCGAACCCTATGCCATCGAGCTTGACGACGGCCGGATATTGGCGCAAGTACGCGGAGAGGGCAACGGCCCCTTCTCCATCTGGCAAAGTTATTCGAGCGACGGCGGCGCCAGCTGGAGCAAGCCGGTATTCATCACCGAAGGTTCGCCGCCGCACCTGATGCGCCACTCCTCGGGGCTGCTCATCGGTTCATACGGCTACCGCCGGCCGGGCTTCGGGCAACGCGTCATGTTCAGCAGCGACCAGGGCGAAACGTGGGACACCGACTGGATCATCCGCGACGACGGCAACAATAGCGATCTCGGGTACCCCTCCACCGTCGAGCTGGGCGACGGCGGCCTGTATAGTGTGTACTATCAGGCGCCGCCGGGACAGCTCAACTGTGCGATTCAGGGATCACGCTGGGTATGGCCTTAAGAATACCGCTGGATTCTGGTTTTCGGCGCGCGGACCGGCGATTTGCCCTGAATGGGAATTTCGCCGAACCAGGCCTTGACGGCGGCGCGCTGCGAACGGTCGTCCGGGCTGTACAAGCCGAGCATATTGGTGGCCGCCGGAATTTCATGGAGCAGATACGGCGAACCGAAGCTGGTGAAAACCACCTTTTCCGGGGCCTGCGCGTAGAATCCGCGCCAGAACGGGCCCCAGGCGTCACTGCTGAGCCGCAGCGAACCCATCCCGGCATGCGGCAGCGCGATCATATTGACGAATATCAGGTCATAGTTATGGATTTCCTTCATCAACATGGCGTGATCGGCATTCAGGTGATGATCCACCTCAATGCCGCGTTTCTTCAGTTCTTCATCGATCAACGGCAATTCCTTCGGCAGGACCGAGCGCGGATCGGAGAGCGTCACGGTCATGACTTTGCGGACATCCTTGCCCACCGGCAACTGCCCGGGCGCGGTACGCAGCGCCGTCACGGAACGCTCCGCCACCTGTTCCGCGATCAGGCCGTGTTCGCGGGTCATTGCAGCCGTCGGCACCTTGCCGAAACAATCTTCGGGCAGGTTCAGTTTCGCCTTCATCGTCAACACCCGCCGGGCGGACTCCACCACCCGCTCCTCGGAGAGCTTACCCGAACGCAAGGCCTCCATCAGGTTTTCGAAATCCTTGCGCGGATTGGCGAAAAGCACCACGTCGGAACCGGCGGCGATATTGCGCCACGCAAGTTCGTTTTCCGGCACGCGCGAGGTGATTCCGGTCATCGGCATGGCATCGGAAACCAGCACGCCGTCGAAGCCGAGCTTGCCGCGCAACAGGTCGATCTGGAGTTTGCTGCACAGCGTGGCCGGCAGCGCGCTGTCGCAATCATCGGCCATGCCCTGAAAATCCGGCAGTGCGATATGCCCGGCCATCACCGACATCGCGCCGGCCTCGAACGCCGCCAGCCAGACCTTGCCGTACAGCTCCATCCACTGCTCAAACGGCAGTGAATTGATGGAGGTGAGCATATGCTGGTCGCGGTTGTCCACGCCGTCGCCGGGGAAATGTTTGACCGTGGCCGCGATCAAACCTTCTTCCTGCAGGCCGCGGATAATCCCCTGCAGCAGCGGAATCGTCCGCGCCGGATCATCGCCCAGCGAGCGCACGCCGGTGACCGGATTTTCGAAATTCAGGTTCAAATCAACTACCGGAGAGAACGTCCAGTGAATCCCGCGGGCGCGCCCTTCCAGCGCCGTGATCCGCCCCATCTGCCAGGCCAGTTCCGCATTGTCGCACGCGCCCAACGCCATCTGATAGGGGAAATGCGTCTCCTGGTTCAGCGCCACCGCACCGCGTTCCAGGTCGGCGGCCACCACCACGGGGAAACGCGAACGCGACTGGATCAGCCGTGCCGCCGCTTCCGCCACCGCGCTGTCCACCGTGCCGAAAAACACGCAGCCTACCGGCACTTCGCGGAAGATGTTTTCCCAATCCCCCATGCCGTATTTGCGGTCTTCCGGGCACAACAACTGTCCGGCGATTTCTTCCATGCTCATGCTGTTCAGGGTATCGTTTACCCACTTCTGTTGTTCGGCAATATTCATCATAATTTCACAACTCCGGTTGTTTTCTCTATTGACTATACCGCCAAACCGGCTATTTTAAATAATCAAAACCCGGAATTCATTGAACAAAAACGCCAAATATTTGAAAGAAAATGTCAGACCTGCTCGACGATTTTGAAATCGGCCCGACCGGATTTATTCCGCAATACGATAACCACTGCCGGGTGTACAGCCGCAGCTACGAACTTCAGTATGTGGAAGACGGCGGCGTGTTTCTTGAATATAACGGACAACTTCACAAACTCGACCGGGGCAGCATCTGGATCAATCATCCGGGTATCCGTTACGAGTACTGGCCGCAGCCGGAAACCGGCTGGTGGCGGCACCGTTACATCGTGTTCAGCGGCAGCATCTGCGACCATTGGCAGCACTACCATCTGCTGCCGCTGGAGCCGTTCCGCCACGATCCCGTGCCGGACGCCGCCGCGCGACTGGACCGGATCATGGAGTGCGCCCGGCACCTGAATCAACCACTGTACCGCCTGGAAGCGGCCAATCTGCTGGAGCATTTCCTGATCGACCTGGTCCGCAAAAATCAGTCTCCGCAACCCGAATGGCTCTCCGCCGCCATGCGCGAACTCGAAAAGGGACCGCTGCCGGATTACGAAAAAATCGCCGCGGCCTCCGGCATGAGCCTGCGCTCTTTCCTGCGCAAATTCCAGAAATACGCCGGATGCTCCCCGCACCAGTATTACCTGAAATCCCGGATTCAGAAAGCCACGCGCTATCTGGAAACCACCGATCTGAGCTTGAAGGAAATCGCCACGGAACTCGGTTTCGCCGACACCGCCCACCTCGTCCGTCAGTACCGCACCCTCACCGGCACCTCGCCCGGCGCCCACCGGAAAAGTTATCTGGAATAAATCCGATTACGAACACAAATAAAGTTTCTCGAAATTTTTGTTTTACCCTCTTGACAGCGAATGGTACTAAGGATTATCATAAGTACCATGATGAAAGTACTTGATGATACTAAGATGAAAACAAAAATGCTTGAAACGAACAAAAAAGATCAATTATATGACCATCTGAGGAGTGATATCCGTTTCGGAAATTACAGCCCCGGACACCGTTTCCCGCCGGAAGTGGACCTGGCGCGGCAACTCGGCATATCGCGCAATACGCTGCGCTCGGCGCTGTTGAAGCTGGAAGAGGAAAATCTGGTGGTACGCATCAAAAGCAAAGGAACCTTTGTGGCGCCATATCATGACAAACCGCTTTCTGAACGGCGGTTATTGGTCCTTAACAGGCTGGAATCCCACCGTTCGTACCCGCATCATTATATTTTGCCCAGCTTACTGAAAGAAGCCATGGTTCGCGGCTATGAAGTGGAAAACTATAATTTCGATATCTTCAAGAACTATACCGCCGGGCAATTGCGTAAGTTCATCAGCGAAAATGAATTTGTCGGGGTCGTGATCGTCATCTCGAGCTTTAATGGCGATGAAAACATCATCGGAACCATGAATTCGCTGGATATTCCGGTGGTGTTGTCGCACGGCAATTTCAGGGATTATCAGTTGACCGGCTGGGCGACCACATACAGCGATTTCCGCGCAAGTTGGGAAGTGGCCGTCCGTCACCTGGCGGAGCAAGGGCACCGGCGGATCGTCACCACCAATCTGGTTTATCCGAACCGGAATGTCCGCCATTGGGCGCGGCAGGAATATCTGGAACTGTTGGAATCACTGCGGATCGCTTCGGATGAAAATCTGATTATCGACATGGAATTCTACGGTTATGACTACCTCGAAAAAAGGTTGAAGGAAATATTCAGCCTGCGGGATGAAATGCCCACCGCGGTATTGTGTTATTCGGATTTCATGGCGCCAACCGTCTACAATGTGTTGAATGAGCTGGAATTGCGGATCCCGCAGGATGTGGCGGTAATGGGGTATTGCGGAGCGCCGGACAGCAAATTCATGTCGCCGCCGCTTTCGACGGTTGATTTGAACTATCAGGAAATCGGCCGGAAAACCATTGAAATCATGGACACGGCCGGACAATGGTTCGATCCGGAGCATACGGGGCGCAAAGCGCCGCCATTGGTGAAAAACCCGTTTAAGCTGGAAGTACGCGGCAGTACGAATGTAAGGCGTTTTGAATATCAACTTGAAACCAAATAAGGAGGTACCTATGAACCGAAAATATCATCACCCCGGTAAAATTTTTACACTTATTGAACTCCTCGTAGTTATAGCGATCATAGCCATTCTGGCGGCGATGCTGCTGCCGGCGCTGAACCATGCGCGAAAGCGGGCGCAGAGCGCCTCCTGCGTCTCGAACCTGAAGCAGCTCGGCTTGAGCATGTTGAGTTATACGGACGACCAGAACGGCTTTTTTGTCGCGAACTCGTCCTTCGGCGAAACTTATGGGTCGCGGAACAACAACTGGGTGCGGCGGATGATCAAAGCCGGCTATTTGACGGGCAATATTCTGGTCTGCCCCGGCCGCAATCACGGTATGACCGCTTACTATCTTGAACGGCGCGAGGAATTGCGCCAAATGACCGCCAATAAATACAATTTCGGCTCCTATGCCCCGGACTTTCCGGATTATGGTTACAATATCTATTTCATCGGCAGCAACCGTGAGAAATACACGGGAGGCGGCGACACCACACCGGCCAAAACGCATCAGGTGCTGAATCCTTCCGCGAAAATCCTGAACGCGGATACGATGACATATTCAGCGGACTACTACAGTTCCGATTCCTGTGGAAATGTCATTTTTTACGGCTCATACAGCAATGAAGCCGGAGTCGGTTATCTTTCGCCCCGCCACGTGGGGGTGTGCAACGTACTGTTTGCCGCCGGCAATGTGACCGGGTTGAAAGCCCCCAGCGAAAGCACCTTCGGTATCGATTATCTCCACAGGAGCGTGGCCAAGGCCGCCAATGTCAGCGGCAATATGTTCACGCGCGGCGACAAAGTAGCATGGTAAACTTGAAAAAAAGGAATATATGATGAAATTTTTGTGGATGGGAATATTGATGCTGGCAGCTTCGCTGTCCGCGGCGGAACCGGCTTACTACTGGCACTTTGACAAGGCCGATCCGAAAACCGGATTGCACAGTAGCAACGGAGTGAATTACCATAACGCGCTGATCACAGAAAAGGGCGGGATCAACGGTACGGGCGGGCTGCTCTGCAACGGCACCAAACGCAATCATATGGTCCTGAATCTGGATTGCGAAGCGTGGACCGTGGAGATGAAATTCAAACTCGATCCAGTGGAGTCGAATGCTCCGCGTTATCTTCTCGCCTACGAACATACGGCCTGGAATCAGGCGCGTTTCCTGCTCTATATCGACGCCAACGGCAAGCTGACCGGCGATTTCCGCACGATGAAAGACAAGAAGATCGAGAAGCAATTCGTTTTCGCCTCGGAATCGCGCACTTGGACGCCGGGGCAATGGTACACGCTGCGCGTGGCCTCCAAATCCGGCGGCCCGGCCAGAATGTGGCTCGATGGTGAGCTGGTGGCCGGCAAAGACAACGCGCTGGCGCTCTCCGACCTGAACGACGGCGAAAACCGCAAGTGGTATCCGCAAGTCACACTGGGCTGCAACCCGGCGGACCCCGCCAAAATCGGTTCACCGCTCTTTGGGGTTATCGACGACTTGAAAATCTGGAAAAGTTATGAGGAACCGGTGCAAAACAGCGTTGCCGTGGTTCCCTCGAATTACCTGCTGATTACCGATGGCGGCAAGCAGGAATGGAGCGCCCCTTTTCAGGTGCTGGACAAGGAAACCGAGGTACTCGGACAATATTTCCGCGCCGATGATAAATTCGTGAAAAATGCCGCGCGGGCGGCGGTTTCCCTGAAAGGCGGACAACTCCAGGTGAGTTTCCAATGCCCCGTGCCAAGCGGCATGGAACTCAAGCAGGGCCCGGATGATTCGATCTGGAAGGAGTGTGTGGAATTCTTTTTCCGTCCGGACGCGGAATCGCCGGTTTATTACCAGTTCGCGGCCGGGGCCAACGGCAAATTCGAAGCAATGCGTTATTCCACGATTGGAAGCAGGGACAAGACATTTCAGAGCCAAGCCACGTGCAAAGCGACGCGCAGCGCGAATGGCTACACGGTGGAAATGCAAATCCCGGCGGCGGAAATCGGGCTGGACAAGTTTGAATCCGGCATGACCGCCACCGGCAATTTCACCCGCCAGGGCGATAGCTGCAACGGGCTTTCCACCTGGGCCCCCGTCGGCTCGAGCTTCCATAACCCGGAAAGGTTCGGACGGCTGATCCTGAGCTCCCGACAAGCGTATATCTCACGTCAGATCGCGCAAATGAAAAGCGAACTTGAACGGCTCTCCGCAGTAGGCGAAGCGCAAGCAAAGTTGCTGCGGCAGCTGGCGGAGCTGGAAACGCTGAACGCCAATGATCCAGCCGTTTTCGCCAAAATCGAAAATGCACTGGAGAATCTGCGAAAATCCATGGTATCGTTGCAGCTTGCCGGGCGCTCATCCTTGCTATGGAAGCCGGATACCTGGAAAAACGACATCGAAGTTTCCATGGTCTCGCGCCCGCTGGAAAAAATCAAACTCACCGCCGCCATGAACAGCAAAACCCTCTACGGCTTCGCCCTGTCCAACCTCAGCGACAAACCATATCTGGGGCAAATCAAACTCTTTCCCGGCAAATATCCCTCGAAAACCAATCAATATTCTTTTTCCCACGACTCCACTTTTCACGAACTTTTCAGCAACGTCAAAATGCGGGAGGGCATTCCGCAGATAACGACCTCCGGCGCTATTCTTTACGACGCCATGAATTCGCTGCCGCTGAACACTCTGATCCGGGTAGCGCCCAAAACCACCGCGCCGCTGTGGCTGGAGCTTTCCACCGAGGGCGTGCCGGCCGGGAATTACACCGGCACCCTGGCATTGAAACCGGCCTATACCGGATTCGCCGGGGAACAGATTCCCTTTGAGCTTGAGGTGTTGCCGGTCGACCTCGGCAAAGTATTCGTCAAAAACTTCAATTACTCCTATCTTGAGCGCCAGTACACATTTGTGGACGACCTGCGAAAACCGGGCATGGGTTCACCGTTTGCCCGCTTTCTGGTGGAGCGCGGCGTGAATTGTGTGGCCATGAACATTGATGTCGATTATCCGGAAATCGACGCTCAGGGCAATATCGGCCCCATGGACTTCACATCGCTCGACCGGAGGATCGACGACTTTCTCACGGCGGGGGTTCCGCTCGACGAGCTTTCCATCTGTTTCTATCTCGGCTGGGAGCATGACTGGGCCCGCCTGAAATCATACCGGAGATTGCCGAAGGAACCCGGCAAAGCACGTCAAAGCGAAAGAAACGTTCCCGCCTGTAAATTCGGCACGCCCGAATGGGACAAAGCTGCCGGGTCAGTCCTGAAGGAGTTGGTGGCACACATTCAGAAAAAATATAAACTGCCGCCGGAACGTATCGTCTTCTACCCGATCGACGAACCCTTCGGCAAGCTGGACGATCCGGAATCACGCGGCAATCTGGCGTTTCGCTCCGGCAAGCTGATTAAGGAGGCCGTACCCGAATGCCGGATCATGGTGAATCCGTTTTCCAAAGGATTGACCCATGCGGAATATCTGGATACGTTGAAAAAGTATTGCGAACTGTTTGACATCATCGAACTTTATGATACCGCGGTACAGCCGGACACGATCAAGGTCGTCCGCGACGCCAGGCGCGAACTCTGGACCTATCACATTCTGCAGAAAGAGACGTCGCCGGAAACCTACCGCCGGATTTACTGGAAAAATTTCCGGGACGGTGTCGATGACGTCGCCGCGTTCTGGCATATCGACGGCATGGCGGGCGGCGACGGCTTCGACCCGTATGACAGCCGTCCCGACGGAAAAAACATGACCGATTACGGAACCGCCTATGCCGACTTCAATTTCGGTGAAATCATGACCGGCCGCCGCATGGAGGCGCACCACCAGGGGCTTTACGACTACAAAGCGGCGAAACTCTGCCGTCAGCTGATCGAGAAACGGAAAGATCCCGAGGCTCAGAAGAAACTCGACGCCATTGTCGACCGCGCGCTCAAAGGCGACTGCGAAACCATGGCACAATGCCGGATCGAACTGATTCGCCTCGCCGGAACACTTCAAAAACAATAGAGAATGCAAAACGCCCCGGGAAGAAATTCATCATCCCGGGGCGTTGGTTATTGATGAAGGAATATTACCGGTAGATCCGGATGTTGTCGAGCGCGACCGTGAGCGCGCCATCGCGTCCGCCGAGGGCGCGGCCGCCGCGGAACTGGAGCAGCCGGAACGCATGTTCAGTCGGGATCTTGACCTTGTCCGCTTTCAGCTCGCCATTCACCTTGATATTCGAGGTGCCGGCGGAGAGGTCCAGTTCGATCTCGAACTTCACCGCTTTGCCGAGCGAGAAATCGCCGAGTTTCACCGCCTGCCCGCCCGCCGGGTAGTAGTTCATGCCGCCGGTCGAGGTCGCGGTGTTGATCGTGAAACTGATGATGCCGATATTAGCGCCGCTGTTACCGGTCAGAAACGCGGTAAAAACAGTTTCGTATCCGCCCGTACTCGCCGGTTTGTAGCTGACCGGTTCCACGTCAAAATCAATCTTGAGGACACCGTCGGTCACCATGTTATTGCCGCCGTCGAGGACGATTTCCGACTTGGCGGAGGAGCTGTCGCCGACATTGAAAAGCACCGGTTTATCGGTCAATTCGGTGGCTTTTTCCACCACTTTGATGAAACCGGGTTCCAGCTCCTGCATGCGGGAAATAGTAGTGGAGGTTTCTCCTCGGTGACGAGCCTGGGCCGGAGGCGCTTTGTCCACTTCGGCATCCTTGAAATTAACGTTGAAAAAATCTTCCGCGAAACACGGCACCGCCAACAATGCAGCCAGCAAAATCACACTACGTCTCATTTTCTACTCCTGTTTTTAGTTTGAATTGAAAATTGAGAATTGAGAATTGAGAATTAAAGAAACTCTTCTCCCGTAATTATCAATTTTCCATTATCAATTTTCCATTATCAAAGTGCCCATCCGGCCGGGCGAGCGGTGCGGGCGCCCCGCCATGGTCGCTGACCAGTAACTCATAACGCAGCTGCCGTCCTTCTCGTAGTCGAGCTGAACGAAATTGGCGCGGAGCCGATCGCCCGCCGTCAGGATGTCTTTGCCCCTGCGGCGCATCAGGTCCTTCGCCGGAATCGCGCATTCCACCCGGTAGCCTTCCGGCAGAAGTTTCGCCGCGACTTTAAGCTCGGCGAGATTGAATGCGGGATCGTCCCACATATTTCCCATATCGGTACAAATGCCGTGCTCATTGAGCTTCAACTCTTTCCCGGTAAAGAGATAGTTGACATCGCGCACCAGCGCCTTGGCATTCAGCTGAATTTCGTAAAACTGGCGGCCATCGCCCGTACCGTCGATGAAAATCTCCACCACATCACCGGCATGAAGCTTGTCGTCGCGCTTCTCCCCGGCAGGAAGCACCTCGGAATCGAGGCAGAAAAACGATACATAAAGAAAACTGCTATCATAGGTCAGCCGGACTTCGGCGGAGCGGTTCGTGTTCTTTTTTTCCGGAGCCGTGCCGATCGGCCCTTTGTCCAGACGGATCACGGCGGCATTCTTCCAGCCGGGGTCATTGCCTTCACCATTAATTTTGATCTCGCCCCGGCGCAATGGTACCCGTACCTCCGGCAGCGGTATTTCCGCAGCCTGAAGCGCAATGACTTCCAACATGATCAGCGTTAAAATTACCCGTTTCAAATCAAGCCCTCCGTCCGGTAATCCGAAGCCAGCAGATAAGCAGGCAATTCATCCTCCTCGATCGAATCGAAGCGGGGCATGCCGTCGACGAAACAGTTGTCATTGGTATCGTCATTCACCATTGAAACCTCGCCCACCAGCACTTTGCCGCGTCCCGGCTCGCCGAAAAAGCGGTGCGCGTGAATGGGCTCCAGACAAACGCTGTCGCCGGGCTGCAGAATCAGCCGCGAACCGCTCGCCATCACGCGCCGCATGCCGTTGACGGAGATCGGGAACTCGCCGTCGCCCAGGCAATTGCGCTGCGGATCGGCGCGAAATAATTCGATGACCAGATTGCCGCCGCCGCGGTTGATGATATCCTCGCGTTTATGCCAATGAAAATGCCGGGGCGTAATCTGATTTTCCCGCACGATCATGATCTTTTCCGCGTATGGCTTGGGATATTCGGCCGAACCGGCTTTGCCATTGCGGAGCGTAAAAAGCAGCAGCCCCATTTTTGCGAAATCATTGCCGCCAAAAGTGGTGATATCCCACCCCAGCTGCAATTCGAAGATTTCCTGCGCCTGCTCCCGGTACTGCGTCCACTCCGCCGGTTTCAAATAGGCGAACGGCGGCAGCTTGAACTTGTATTCCGCAAAAAATTCCATCGCCTCGCGGATGATTGAGTTGATTTCCGAACGTTTCATTTTTACACCATTTCCATGATTTTTTCTTTTTTCAGTCCTGCCGCCTGTGCCTTGAGGCCAACCAGCAGCTCCACCGTGTTTACCACGCGCTCGATGTAATTCTCCGAAATGCTCCGGCCCTCCTGAATCGCCCTGGCGAATTCGCCCCACTGGTACTGCCCCGAACGATTAGCCACGCCCAGCGTCTCCTGCTTGATCGTGTTGCGGGTATGGAGCGAAATCAGGATCCGGTCGTCCGGCACCACCGTACCGGGCAGCGAACGGGTCACGGTACCATATTCATAATGCACAATCAGCGTATTGCGGTACGGCATGCCGTTGTCGATCCGGAACGACGAAGCGATACAGCCGATGCAGCCGTTTTTGAACCGGATGGACATCATGCCGTTATCCACCGTGGGACGGCCG
The DNA here is from genome assembly GCA_040391785.1 of Victivallis vadensis. Classification (GTDB taxonomy): domain Bacteria; phylum Verrucomicrobiota; class Lentisphaeria; order Victivallales; family Victivallaceae; genus UBA5239. The sequence goes on along the minus strand of JBEBXH010000040.1, from coordinate 20,187 downwards.
GTTTCGGTGCGGCTCTGAACCACCTTGCACTCGGCCACCGGCCCGCAAAGCTCGACCAGATCGCTGATGCCGTAAATGCCGAGCCGGAATATCGGAGCGACGGGGCACAGCCCGGGGTCGTCCTGCCACGAACCGTCGGCCTTCTCGTGATAACGCGCATGGGTTTCCCAGAATGCCATCACGGGGCGTCCCATCGCGTATTCCTGCCGCCATTCCTCGAAGCGGACAAATTCATCGCACGGCAACGGCGCCGGGGAGTTCAGATGAATCACCTGGCCGCGGCGCCGGGCGAGCCGAAGCGCCTGTGCCGCCGCCGCCGGATCATCCTCAAACGGCTTGGTGGTCATGACCTGCTTGCCGGCCAGCAGGCACTGTTCGATCGCCTCCGCGCGGCCATGCGGCGGCGTATACAGCGCCACGGCCTCAATCGCGGGGTCCTTCAGGATTTCATCCAGCGAACGGTAGTGGTGAAGCTTGTATTCGGCGGCCAGCCCGGCGGCTTTCGCCTGATCGTAATCGCAAATACCGCGCAATTCAATATAAGGAGTTCCCCGGCCATTCAACAGCTCGGATTCCACAATATGGCGGCCGAAATTCAGGCCGACCAGAGCCAGGGTAATTCGCGGTTTCATTCAGACGTCTCTCCTTCGAACGCAAATAGAAAAATGTGTTATAATTCTGTTCGTTTTTGTTTTGTTTTCTTCATAATTATAACACCGGCCCATGGAAAAATCAACAGCAATTTCATTGAAAATCAAAACATTTTCAATAAATAAATAACATTTGTTATATATTTAAGAATCAGATATTCCGCATGAAGTAATCGCGGAGATTCCGGTCGCGCCGGTCCTGATGCGAACGCTCACCGATTTCCACCAGGCGCTCCGCCAACTCAGCCGGCAAACCCTTCCGGGCGGGGTCGAGCTTGCCAGACAGTACCGGAATCATCAGTTCGTCAATCAGGAAATTGGCACACTCCAGATAAAGCTTGCCGTCACGCGCCGGCAGACCGTGTGACGAAGCTTTTCTCGACTCCTTCACCACATATTTGATCACGGAATCAATATCATAAGCAAAATCGCCGGCCGCCTTCACCGCTTCGCTCAAAATCGAGCGGCAGGGCGAAATCCCCAGCCCGTCTTTCATGATCTGCATCTGGACATCGCGCCCCAGAATAAAACGGAAAAACTCCGCCGTCAACGCATTGCACGAAGTTCCGGCAATCGCCATCCGGCACACATGCTGAATCAAACGGCCATCCTGCTCGCGCGGCGGCGGCTGAATGGTGATTTCATCAGCCGATTTCGGGAAGTTCGCCGCCCCGGCACAATACGATCCGCGAATCGTGCACTGAAGCTGCCCCGACGCCAGCATTTTCATATCCGAAGCCATCCCCTCCGGCAAACCGAGATGCAGGAGATCATGCTCCTTCATTTTCCCTGCCAGCTTCAGGAGCAACTTCAGTTTTTTGCCGATCTGCTCCCGCGAAAGCGTATAAATCCCTTCCAGCCCCAATGAATCAAACATCAGCGGCATATTCAACGGCGCCAACGAGTTCCCACCGTACGACTGTGCCACCCAGTCCAGAAATTTCTCATATCCCGCGTCCGGGTCATACTTCGCAGCCCCGGCAGCCTTGCGGCAAAAGAGCAGCGGCGGCTGAATCTGATACGGCATGGAAAACGCATCCAGCGGCTCGAGCACCCCATCCAGCAAATCATCCTCCGGCAGCGGAGCCCCCGACACGCGGGCGATTTCCGGACGCGGAATCAGGGTCGCCACCTCGCCGTCAATCTTAGCGAGGTCGCCGATCAGAACCACAGAGCCGCCATTCATATTTTTCAACAAAGCGGAAATCGCCTTCTTCTCGGCGATAAAATAAGGCCGGACCTTGCAATTCGGTTGCATTTCCTCGAACTTCCGGATACAGCGGCACCAGAATTCGATCTGCCAGACCAGGTTTTCCATCACCAACACATGAATGACGCCGCTTTCGCCGGAGGGCGCCGCCGCGGCCGGTTTCGCAAATTGCGCCACCACCTTATACCCCTTATAAGGAATACACCGGATAACATCCTCCTCTTCCAACTCCTTAAGAGCGATATTTACCACGTGATGAGTTTCATTGAAAATCTGCGTCTGCTCGCGCAAACTGGGCAACGATTCACTGAATCCGGGCACCCCATCCTTTATATTCGCCAGAATCCTGGCCTTCAACCGATCGACTCGCTTACTCATTGCGTCCTCCTGTTATTCATTATTCACCTTACACGACATATTATAACAGATAAGAACGACATTTGCAACCCTAAATCAAACAATTGTTATGGAAAAATGCAAAATTTCTTACTTTTCTCAAATATCCCTATTGCTTTTTCCCAATAAATTGTTATAATATTTATCAAAGGCAATCGAAAAATCGCCTAACTACATATACAGAGGGCAGGAAAATGATTAAACAAAGAAAAATTTTTACACTTATCGAACTCCTGGTTGTGATCGCGATCATCGCAATCCTGGCGGCGATGCTGCTGCCGGCCCTGAACCAGGCGAGGACACGGGCCAAGAAAATCGGCTGCGTCAACAACCTCAAGCAAATCGGGTTGGGTATCGCGACTTATGGCGATACCGAATGGTGTCCTCCGGCCGAACTCAAGGACAAAACCGATCAGGAGCAACCGCAGTTCTGGTATCAATTCGTCGTCCAGGCACTCGGCGGCGACGGCAGGCAATCCCAGCGCGGCGTGACCAAAGCCCCGCTCCTGACCTGCCCACTCGACGCTACGCTCCCCGGAAGCAAACCCACGCGGGTAAGCTATGCCCTGAACCTTGGCAGAGCGGCATTTGTCACGGGCACAGGCACCACCGCCTCCTCCGATCTGTACTTTATACCGTTCAAAGTCAGCAAAATGACCGCAGTCTATTCGTCGCCCTACAATTACAGTACTACCAACCTGATGCTGGTCTCGGATCATTACGACCCGACCATGGACTGCGATTATTACAAAGCCCGTGCGGTCACTTACGGTAACCTCAACCTGACGAACGGTCATCCCGACGGTTCCCACAATGCCCTGACCAAAGGTTTGCATGTTGTTATGGTATCTTCACTTGAAATGTCAACCGACCCCTTGAAACGCCCCCTTTTCGACTGGGCGCTTGCCCAGTAATAAATCCCCCACCCGAAACAGCCTGTGAATCACTTCGCAGGCTGTTTTTTTATGCCCGGGTGCATGATCTTCCTAAAGCTTTCATGGACACGATGGACTTGATGGACATTATGGACACTGCCCCTACCCTATTCGACCTATCCGACCTGTCCGACTCCACTGCCCCTGCCTTTACGGAATGCCCGTCCATAATGTCCATCACGTCCATCGTGTCCATAAAAAAAGACGACCAACTGGCCGTCTTCTCAAAGCTATGATTTTGTGTGAAGTTTACTTGACTGCGCCGATGATCTCCGCCGTGGCTTTTTCGGGCAGCGAGGAAGCAATCAGGTATTTGCCTGACGGCGCGTAATAAATCTTACCGAATGACTGTTTGAATGCGGCATCAACAGGCTGGTTGAATGCCACAACTTTCACCACTCCCAATGTCGCACTCGCCGCGCCGTTTTGCTTGGAAATACCGGCCAGAACCATAGACACATCCTCAGGAGATGCAAATTCCGCAATCGTCACGGCATTACCATAGGCCAACCGGTGCAGTCCCTTTACCCAGGCCTCTCCCGAAACATCATCGAAAACTTTGTTCGCCAGATACTTGATGCGCCACATCTTAACCGGCTCCCGGTCGCCCCAATCGAGGTAAGCGCGATACTCGGAAGCATCCGGCTGCGTCCAGCCGGCCAGATATGCGGTGAACTTATCATCCGTCAAATTCTGAGGAAGCTGAGGCGGCATGTCATTCAACGGATCGAGGTCGAGGAGAGTCTGTTTTTCGCGTTGAATATTTCCATCTGTCACAATACCGTTCAACAGGCCTTTTTTAAAGGCCTCGATCGCCATCAGAACCCCCTTTTCGGAAGTTCCGGATATTTTGATGCACAGCGTAGTGAATTTGTTCGTCCTGACCGCATTTGAATACAGGAATGGGTTCCAGTCGCATTCGACATAACCGATATCACCGGATAACGTACCATATCCTAAACGGTAAAACTGTTTTTTTCCGGTATCGATTGCGGCCTGGTGCCCCCAGCATTTGGTCAACAGGGGGTCCTGCACTTTTAAGCCGACAATCACCAGCGTATTATAAGCGGCGGTCTTGAACTGCTCTTTGCTCAACAGAGAAGCACTGTCCGCCTGCGTTACGGTATCTACTGCCGCACCGCACTTGCGCAATGCTTTCAACGGCAGGGAATCCGCCAGGGTTCCGGCGGCTTTTTTGATTTCGGCAGATGCACCGGCAGCGGTGCAAATCAAAATTTCCTTTTCACCGGCAGACAACCACGCAGCGAGAAAAAACAACACAACGGATAATATATTCTTCATGGCATCATTCCTTTATTTCATATTTTTGATCATGATCAACCGTCCGTCGCAGGCAGCCGCCGGAATTTGCAGCGTATAACCTTCCGCCGATTTTTTTGCCGGAATCCTGACGTTATTGTCGAGGTCGATGAATACCGGATTGTCGAGTCCCGGCAACAACGATTCGGGGCGCACAACCACATGTTCCACCCGGTTGTAATCCGCGATACTGCCGAATGCCAGAAATAGCGCCCCGGAATTAATGAACGGCGTCACCGGCATATTGGAAGTCGAACGCAGTTCGAATCCGGCGTTTTTCATCATGGCATCAATGAGCGGCTGGATCGCATCGGCTGGAATTTCTTTGGCATTCAGCGGACAGTAAATCTTATTGCCACTGACCAGGAGATCAATGCTGCCGCATTTAACGGTCCGGGCATTATCGGTAAACAGCGCCGGAGCCGGAGCGTCTCCGGCGAATGCAATCACCGGCGTACCACTTTGATTCAGCGTCCTGATGGCATCCAGCTCGTCTTCGCTCCAGTCGCTGCCGTCCACGAGAATCAGCGGACTATTGCCCTGATAGTTTTTCAACGCATGACTGGAAGTGACGAAGCCGATCGGCAATCCGTGTTTGGCCAGCCGCTCATAAAGTCTGCCCATGCGGTAATCGATCTGGTTTTCGGCCCCTCCGGCGGCGAAAAGTCCGAAACCGAATGAACGTGAATCCGGCCGCATCCGCTTCTGGTGGGCGCTCCAGGAAACCACCATGCCGAACCCAGCAGCCTGCTCCGGGCGTACTTTGGTGCCGAGCTGGAACGTCCGGGCATAATTGCGGATTTCATGCGGATAGAATTTGGTGGAAATTCCGCCCTGCAGACTGTAGCCCATGACATGGTAGGGATTGAATTGACCGCTGGTGTCAATGCGGCCCATGTAATACGTGGAATACCACTGCCGCCGCGACGGCTCGGTCGAAGAATTGTTGGCAAACCAGAAACGATTCGCTTCGCTGTTCACCCATCCCCATTGCTTGTAAAGGCCGCTGCGCAGATCCGGATTGGCCGCGACCACACCGAAGCGCGAACCCAGGGTCCAGTACATATCCTGATTGCGCAGTTCCCAGAAAAGGTCGGTCCCGACACCAAGATGCGTCTTACCCAGCTGACCGCCAAGCTCTCCGCCCGCCAGCGGGAAACTGCCGTGGGTTTCAAAATAAAAGATCCGGTCCTTAGCCGCATAACGCTGCCGGGTTTCCTCGATCTTCCGGGCATATTGCTCCATTTGCCACTGCTGCCATACATCGGCATACTGGGTGATGATTTCGTTGGCGATTTTTTTGGCGGAACGCGCCTTCAGTCCCTCGCCGCGGGTCTCGCGCAGGTATTCATCAAAGCGGACATACATATCCCAACCGAACGTGTTGTTGACCGGGATGCCGTTCCAACGGTCGGACGCGCCCACGTAAATACCCTTGTCTTCCGGATAACGGCGGATACCGTCTTCGAGAATGACATCCGCGGTCAAATCCCAGCCGTAACTGCCATCCGGCAGGAAGCGCCAGGGGTTGCTGTAATGACTGTTGCGGGTATTGGTGGTCATCATCCGGTCGGGCGCATAGTTATTACTGAATCCGGTTTCCATCAGCCCGTGAGCGAGTGCCCAGATCTGGTCGTGTGGGCCGCCCCAACCGCGGGTCCAGTCCACCATGCCGCGTCCGAAACTGTCATAAAGATACCACCCCGGCGTACACAGGACTCCCGGCTGAAACTGGGCAAGTTGTTTCTTGTCGAAAATTTCCGGGCGTCCCGGCTCCAGATACAAGACGCTGCGCACCTCGCGCGCCAGGACTTTATTCCCGGACTTGAATTCAATCTCATATCGGACCGCACCAAATTGGTCCGATGGCGGCAACGTGAGATTGATGCTTTCCCGCGTATAAGGCTTAACAGTCAAATTCTGCCTGGCAACCAATTTCTTACTGCCGGTCGCCAGATCGACCGCCGTGACCTCCAGGCTGCCGGCAATACTCTTACCGCCGGAAGTTCCCGGCCAGCCCATTACCGACAGCTCACGCATCGCACAAATGGCGTTCGCCTGAAAAACACTGGCTTTACGGTTCGTATTAATCCCTGTGATATTCATCTTCAGTGACTGCGTAGAAACAGGCGCAAAGGTTTTTCCGAGCCGGGCATACCAGGTACTGCCGGCATTTTCATACACCGCATTTTTCACTTCGTCGACGACTTGTTCATTGCCAACGGTCAAGGTGAAATTTTTCGGATTCAGGAAATGTTCGTTACGGTATGAACCCAACGCCTCAATGCAGTAAGCACCAAGCGTGACCGGCATCTCCCAGTTCAGCCGCAGATTCTGTGTATCGCCACCGGCGGCAGCCCAGCCGCCGGCCCATTTCCCCTTGTGGCGGGCATCGGCGCGCGAGAGCGACAAGTCGTTCAAACCCTCAATCGTCAAATTGTCCGACGCTGTCTCATCGACTGCTGTCGCCAGGGGCCCCATTTCCGCCAGCCGGTTGTTTACCGTTATGGTGATCTCCGGCGAACTGTTCACCGGCCGAACCGACAGCATGGCCAGGGAACCGTCGAATTCACCGTCGATCTGCGCCATGTCGGCGCGGTCCGGCCAGCTCTGCGGATTCTCCGCGATCGAAATCGAAACCTCATCGCCGGTGAACACCGTGACGGACTGCTCGGCACTGAGTTTCGCCCGGTCGCCGCTGAGCAGCGCGGCGCGAAGCCGCAGATAAGGCACGCTCGAACCCGATTCATGAATCCGGTTGTCGCCTTTGAATGCTCCGCGTTTCGGCAACACAACCCTCTTGCTTTCATTGCCGTTCAACGATATTTTCAACGCCTGTTTATTCAGGATTTCCCGTTCCCAGTTCGATACCTGAAAAGCCACAAACGCATCCACCTTGCTCCGCCCCGTATTCCGGACTTCAACATACAGTTCACCGGATTGAACGCGCGGGATTGTCATTTCCAAAGCACCGACATCACCTCCCGCCGCACTCGGAACAGTCGTGCTCATATTCCGGACCAGTTCCTGGCAGAATGCACGGTATCCGGCCGAGGCGACAAACGCCCGATCCTCCGAATCACCGCCGAAGACATACACCCGGGCGGCGCCCACCTGCCCGGAAAGGAGTATCGGCATACCCCCGGCGGTACACAACAGGACTTGCCAGTCGGTATTGTCGAGTGATTTTTCGTACTCGTCCCACAAATAACGCATCATGCTGTTTTCGATAGGCGATCCCGGCACATGGAGATCGTAAGGAGCGGAATGATATAGAACTTCATCTTTCAGGAAACTTCCGGGGAAGGTTTTCAGCGGTGAACCCATCCTTTTATAACTGGCCAGTTTAAGCGACCAGGGGTTGACCGGAAGCATGGCGGCCATGTCGTTCGGCACTTCGCAGCCATCGCGCAAATCGACAAATATGGTTTTTCCCGCTTTGACCGCATTCAGGTAAGGTTTCATGTTATGATTTTCCCGGAAGCGTCCGGCAATAAATAAAATATCGCCGTCGCTTTGGGAATCGAAATCGGCCTTATAGCCCAGTTTGCCGAGATTTTCCAGCAGCGCGGCGGAAGGTGCGAAGTTCGTGAATTTCGCGGTCATGGCTCCCTGTCCGGCAATCACCGGAACACTGCGAAACGCAAATTCGCCCACGGAAACCGTTTCCGGGGCCCCGCCCGTATCCACCCGGATCGAAAAAAGCAGTTCGACCTTATCCACCTGATGCTTACCGCCGGAGGGTTCAATACGGAACCGCAGAGCCGGAGTATTCGCCGAATCGAATTTTACCCTCTGGTCCGGCAGAAATACAAAATCACGAAAGTTCAGCAGATGCGCCAGGGCCCATTGCCGCGGTACTTTGCCGCCATGGAACCGGACGCCGAATTCAAAGTGCACCATCCGATCGGCCCGCTCAAGTTCCTGCATGGAAAAAGCAATCTCAAAATCAACCGGCCCACTGCCTTCCAGCTTCGCCAACACCTCATTGATCCGCCGGGTAATATCGGTTCCGGCAGGATAAACCAGCGAAAAATTCGACGCTGCGTTTCCGATCCGCCCCTCCGACGTTTCCGAAATGATCAAAAATGCGCCGTCCTCCCGGACCTTAATTCCCGTATCTGCCGGATTGCTGCTGCTGCGGAAATCCGCCGTCATCGGCAGATCGCCCCCGCAGAGCACAACCGCACTCAGTAATATCAGCAAAGAGCCGTATTTTTTCATTTTCCTCAGTCCTTATTTTTGAAAACTGAACTCGATTTCGTTTGAATAGCTGCGCCGCCAATCCGGATGGAAGGTGTTGAATCCGGGACGGGTAACAGAGCGGTCCTTGCCGAATTCAAGCGCCGAACCGCTTTCGTCATTGACGCGGAAGCTGAACTTCACCGGTTTACCAGCCTCCATCAGCGCCTTGACATGCGGAATTTCACTCCACGGGATGGCTGCCTCTATAAACCGGGTCCCTTCCCGGTAATCGATCACCAAAGCACCGTTTTTTACAGCGCCTTCCCACGGGGCTTTCGGCTGGCGCGGATAAAAATGCTTCCGGACGCCATCCGGCACCTGCATGCGCCAGATTTCAGTGCCGCCGCCATATTGCGGAGCAACCTTGTTCAAGGCAAACTCATAATCACTCAACACAGTCAGCACAAATCCATTCATGCGGCCCGGCAAGGCAGCCACCACATTCGGGTCCTGATCGTCCGGAATCGCATTGAACGCAATCTGAAGATTATCAAAAGCGGGCGCCTGTCCATCCGGCAGCACCGTACGCTTGCGGTAACTGTAGCGGCGGACACCTTCCGGCCATTTCAGCGTGATCTTCACATCATCATCCCGGAGCTTACAGCCATATCCCGGTTCGAATTTCGCCGCATCAATACCGGGAATCAGATATCCGGCCTTGCCGTAACGGCCGATCCATTTACCGGGATTTTCTTCATCGACCCCCAGATATTCCGCACTGGTTTTGTCATCGTTCACAGCCTTGTCGATCGGATCAAGAAACACACCGCCGACACGCGCCGACTGGGTGTGCCACCAACGGCTGTTGGTCACGAAAATCGAGATTTTGCCTTTGGCTTCGTAGGATGCGAAGCCGCCGCCGTTGATGCTCCACAGTTCACTTTTTGCCAGCGTCTTATCGTTGTTTGAACGGTCCACCACCAGCATGCTCGCTTTGCGGCCCGACCGGAAACTGTCCCAGGGGAAATACAGCGTAACCTTGGTCAAACGGTCTTCCGGCAGGTCGAAATCGAAGCGGGTACGGACAATTTTCGGCCGGACGCATTCGGCGATCCGCTCGCCCGGCTTGCCCGGCATTTCCACGCCATACGCTTTGAAATTTTCTTCTTTCACCACAGTAGTCAGGTAAGCTTTTTCCTCATCGTATTTATAAGAAATTTCAGGATAGAAAAACTCGTCGTCGTTGCGGGTTTCAAAACGCAGCGTCCCGGGGTGTTCAGTCGGGTCCGCCGCCTTCACCGCGATATAGAAATGATTGTCGTCATATGCGGTATAGACAAACGCCGTGCGCGCCTTGCTCCCTTCCGCCTGTTTTTCAAAGGGCAGCCAGGCCTGTTCCATCATGGTCTTCTCGACTTCGCCGGTGGTGGAGAGCACCTGCGGCACCACGTCCTGCCAATCCTCCAGTTTGCCGTCCACTTTGATGGTTTTCCGGGCAATGACGTTGCTGCGCATGATATCACTTACCTTGCCGATGATTTCGTTGCCGGCGGTCAAGGTAAATTCAAGCGGATACTGGTTGACCGGATTCGGCTTGCCGTCCACAATTTCGATTTCAATATCTTTTGATTCAAAAGGCTTCAATGATATATTTTCGGAATATTTAATCTTGAAATCGCCAAGTTTTCCGGCAAGTCCGGCATTCAACGGCGCATTGGTGATATTGTTGATCTGCAGAATCATTTTTGCCCCTTTCGCTACCGGCATCAGGAAGTCTTTCGCTTTCATCTCCGCTCTTTCGACCCCGGAAACGGATGACTCCTTGATGCTTTTCAAAATCGCCTCGAATCCTCCCCCGGCAGTAGATCTGAGGTATATGCCTTTGGTCGTCAACGGAACCGTATAGCGGCCATTGACCGATTCGACTTTATTGCCGTAGCAATCAAACAGGGCAAAGTTATTCGACGAAGCATCCAGCTCCAGAGACACCTTGCGGAACGGCCACGGTTCGACAAGCAGTTTTTCCAGCTGGCTCTTCAGGTTGCCTTCTGTGATTTTGCGGCTGGGAAAGAGCTGCTGATATTTTTTCAGCAGACGTTCGAATTCAGCGGTCCCTTTTTTCAGATCGCCCAATGCGGCGGCAATCTCTTTCTTGTCCCGGCCCTCTTCCAGCGAACGGACCGTAGGATATGGAGCGGTATTATCAAAAAGCGTATTCATATCCCCCAGCACCACCACAGTGCCGTCTTCCGTATTGCCGTTCTCGCCGTCAAAAACGAATACCCACGGCAAACCCTGTTTAAAGAAAATCTCCCGGAATTCGCGGTTGCCGATAAAGTATTGAATCGCGGCCACACCGGCGGACATCGGATACGCCATCAATGGAAGATACATCCTCTCCTTGCCTTGTCCGGTCCGGATATCCTGCTGTTTGGTTCCGGTATGATGATCGCTGTTGCCGAATACATATCCGCCGAAAAATCCCATCGAGCGGTCATAGCCGGACGCCCGGTTCGCCGCGATCACGCCCGGCAGCAGGTCCTCGCTGTTCGCCACCCAGCTTTCCGTATCCCAGATCAGCACCCGGTTTGGCTTGCGGTCGATCCACTTGCGGTAAATCGACGGAGCTGCCAGGCCCTGATAGTGAATGCTGCAGAAATCCAGGTACGGCATGAATTCGTCGGTCTCATCCGGGAACAGTTTATCGAGGGTATTGGACGAGGAATCGCAGCCGCCGACCAAAACCTCGACTCCGGCGTCTTTATTGGCTTTGTGGGTGGCTTCGCCCATCACCTTATACATTTCGCGGTAACGCAGCATATCCGCCCCCCAGCCGGAAATTGAAATCCCCTCCCACGGCTCGTTCCACAGCATGGCGCCGTTGATCGGGCCGTTCGGCCAGCCATATTTGCTGACGATATCATAACAGAATTCACGGAAATCCTCATCGTACTTCGGCAACCAGGCCATATCGCTTTTCGTCTGAAGCATAACGTTGTCATCATCCAGGTGCGGACGCGGCAGGTCAAGCGGCTGGCCGGAATAGAAGTTCCCATTGTAGATCTCGATCGTCACCGCCACGTTATGCTCGGCCATCTGCTTGAATACACGTGCCATTTCCTCGTCTTGCTTCTGCCGTTCTTTCGTGCCTTTCAGGAAAAACGGCACTCCGTAACGCACCGCCTGCAAACCGATCCGGGACATGATCGGTCCCTGAAAAAATTCACTGGACTGCTTAGGGTACTGTACCTTCCGGCTTTCGTTTTTCAGGATTCGCGCAAGCGAACTGACGAACAGCCGTCCATGCGGCCCAAGATCGATCACGATCGCATAACCACCGAACTTCTCCGGCAGGTCCGGCGTATAACTGATATTCTGATACCCCTTCGGACCGATTTTCACTTCGACCGGAGTTTTGGACACCACGCCGTTGCGGAACACCATCGGATACCAGATATCGCCGTCGACGTTTTCAGTGCGGAAATCAATGAGTTCGATAACCCCTTTATATTTCAACTCCTTATCGGTCCGGTTCTCCAGCTGGATCACCACCTCCGGCTTTTCCCCACGGTAAAACATATTACCGGTACCGTTAGTCTGAAACAAGGTGGCGGAAAAATCGAAATCCCTTCGTTTCTCATCCAGTGAAAATACTTCGTACCAGTTCGGCAATTCACTGCCGGTAGGGATTGCCCCTACCTCCGATACGCCGAAAACCAATGCGGCGACAACAAACAATCCGGTCATTCGATGCCAAAACATAGAGCCAATCCTCCTGTAAATAATTAAACCGTTTACATCTATTATACGTGAATCCAACAAAATTGCAACATATGTTTTGAAAAATATCACAGTTTTTTATTATCAATCAAACAGAACCCATATTCAAATACCATAAATAACACAACAATTGTTATATTTTATCCTCATCAAACAAAAAACAGTTCCGAATATTGAAATCAAAGCCGGACACTGTATACTATAGGCAACTTTCATGGAGTGCCCGTTTATGATGAACTTTACTTTACCTGACGGCTGCCGGATTCACGACATCACGGCGGAGGACCTGCCGGAAATCCTGGCCATGTCGAAACTGATGAACTGGAACCAGACTGCAGCGGACTGGGAGCTCTTCATCCGTCACGGCGATCCGGTCGCCATGATTCACGACGGACGGGTCGTCGCCACCGGCGCGGGCATCGGCTGGAACAAGCGCCTTGCCTGGATCGGCCTCGTCATCACGCTGCCCGAAATGCGCGGCAAAGGCATCGCCACCTGCCTGATGAAGGAATTGATGAACCGTTACGCCGATTTCACCTCGATCAAGCTGGACGCTTCTGAAATGGGCGCGCCGATTTATGAGAAACTGGGATACATCAGCGAGCGTCGCGTGGTACGCCTGAGCAGCCAGTCGCCGCTGGCCCCGGATACGAGTTTCGAATGGCGTCGCCTGACCCACGAAGATCTGCCGCTGCTGCTGCCCGTGGAGTCCGGTTTCACCGGTACCGACCGCTCCTCATTATTCGGACATTACCTCGAGCACTGGCCGGAAATGACGCTGGGCGTGTGCCGCGGCGGCAAACTGCACGGCTACATCATGGGGCGCCCCGGGCGGATGTTCCGCCAGGCGGGCCCGCTCATCGCCGACTCCACGGAAACCGCCTTGGCGCTGATTAAACAATGGTCCGCGTTGGAACCGGAAAAACCGTTCCAGCTGGATATCCCGGACCCCCAGCCCGAACTGCTGGAAACACTGAAAGCGCTCGGATTCAATTTCGAACGCGATTTCCTGCGCATGCATTACGGCGCGCCCTGCGGCGACTGGAATCAGCCGAATTTCTACGCAATCTTCGGCCCGGAAATGGGTTAGTTCGAGCGAAACTGACCAAGGTTCATGCGGTAGTAAATGCCATGCTTGTCCATCAATTCCTGATGGGTGCCGAGTTCCGCGATCTGGCCGTGGCTCATCACGACGATCCGGTCGGCGTTGCGGATGGTGGACAAGCGGTGCGCGATGATGAACGTCGTCCGGCCCTTGATCAGGCGATCGAGGGCTTCCTGGATCATGGCCTCGGACTCAACGTCGAGAGCGCTGGTCGCTTCGTCGAGCAGCAGCACTTTCGGGTCGCGCAGCAACGCGCGGGCAATGGCCATGCGCTGTTTCTGGCCGCCGGAGAGCCGCCCGCCATTCTCTTTCGTCCGGGTCTCGAGCCCCTCCGGCAGATCCTTAACGAAATCTTCGAGATTCGCGCACTCAATCGCCTTCTGAATATCTTCCTCGCAGGCATTGCCCGCGCCATATGTAATATTCTCCCGGATCGTCCCATCGAACAAAATGGATTCCTGACTGACGACCGAAATAAACCGGCGGTAGGAACGCAGGTCGATATCGTTCATATTCTGCCCGTCCAGCCGGATCTCGCCGGTGGTCGGGCGGATGAATCCGATCAGGAGCTGCATCAGCGTCGATTTACCGGAGCCGGACGGCCCCACCAGCGCGATGATTTCGCCCTGTTTGACCCTGAGCGAAAACTGCTCCACGGCAGGTGCGGTGGCACCGTCGTAACAGAAACTGACGTTATGAAATTCAAATTCGCCCCTCAGGTCGACGACCGGCGGTTTGCCGTCGTTCATTTCAATATCCGGGCACTCCAGCACTTCGCCGATGGATTTGACCGATTCAAATCCTTTGGTAATCGCGGGAATCAGGTTCATCAGCTGCAGCACCGCGCCGGAGAGCTGCCCGAAATAAGTCCAGAGCAGGAAAATGGTTCCGATGCCGACTTCCAGCATCCCGGAAACCCTCAAATACGCCGCCGCGAACAGCGCAAACAAACTGAACGTCTGCAGTCCCGCCCAATTGAACGCGCTGAAAACCGAGTTCAGCACGTCGAGCCGCATGCCGCTGTCCTTGACATTTTTAAGCTTGGCATGGACCCGCTCCAGCTCGGCGTCCTCGATGCCGTGGGCGCGGGTGACGGTAATCAGGCGCAGCATTTCGATCACCTTGCCCGACATATCCTCCATGTTCATGCGGAATTCCCGGTTGTTGTCCCGCATCCGCCCCTGCAGCCACTTGCAGATCAGCACCGCAATCGGCACCATCAGCAGATAGAACACCAGGAAAATCGGCGCCCGCAGCAGCGTCATGGCGATAATCACGAGAAATGAAATAATCACGCCGGGCAGCGCCTCGACCAGCATTTTGCTGAGCTGCTCGACGTTCTCCACGTCGCGCAGTACCTTGGTCTGCAGCCCGCCCATTTTGCTGTTGGTGTGATACGGAATAGAGAGGTGCTGCAGCCGGGTGCACAGCGAAGAGCGCAGCATCATTTCCACCTTGCGGTTGACCGAGCTGAACACCTGGATGAACCAGATATGCGTGGGAATGTTCTGCAGCGCGAACGCCGCGCCGACGGCGAACTGGAAAACCAGTTTATGAACCACGCCCGGCCCGGCTTCCTCGATCAGGTTAATGATGTTGGACCCGACGATCGGGATCACCCACACCGGACTGGCCTTGATCAGGTACAGGATAAAGACAAAAAACAGCCGGAGCTTGTCCTCGCGGTAAAAACTCAGGTAATTGGCCAGCGCCGGCGACTTGGTATAATTCAGGTGCAGCAGTTCGGTCGGATACGGCAAATGCACATTTCGAAAAGCTTTGAACATACTTATGGTACACCTTGATTTTAATATAATTCAAAAGGCAATTTCAAACCGTCTTGAAATTGCCTTAATCTATATATATTAAAATACAGGATGAATCGCATTAATTCAAATACTAATTCCCCGTTATGCGAATTTTCAAGGTCCGGCAATCTTTGCCGATCTCGCCGGAAATACGCACCGCCGCCGGCAACGCGGGGTAAAGCGTTTTCAACCACCGCAGATCGTTGGTGCCGTTTTCCAGCTTGAAGTAACCCAGCTCGGTTTCCGGATTGATGATCTCCACGCCCACCGGTTCCGGGTTTTCCATTACCAGAACGGATGGCATTTCCGAAAGTTTCGCGCTTGTAAAGTCAAATTCACGCAGCTCTTCAAAAGCAATATTGCGGAACTCAACCTTGCCGGTCGTACCTGAAACCAGTAACCGCACGTCAACCTTGGGGTTATATGGCGTCACCATGCGTTCGATACTTCTCCACTCACCGTTCGTAGACGGCTCCCAATGGCGGAAATACGGATTTTTGCTGTAGGTCTCCGTAATTTCAAATCCATTCGACGAGGAAACATTTTCGGTCCGCATTTCCATGCGAATCCGGTATTTTTGCTTGGGCGTCACGTCTACCGTCTGCTTCAGGGAAAAATAACCGGGGGCTTTGCCGGTCAGGTCAAACAGGAAACCCTCAGCGGTTTTTGTCCACGGCAACTTAACCTCATTTGAAGCCGGAAGCTCTTTGGTATGCCCGGTCAGTTCCACGGGTACAAGCGTCCAATTATCGCCCAGCTGCCCTTTGAACGCCATCGGTTCGCCGGGTACCGCGATACCGTCTATGATCGCCAGCGTTACCGCCGCGCCGGATGACAGCGCCGAGCCGCTGTCCAGCCATTTATTGGCGGCCGTGACCGCCTGCCAGTAACGTTTGGGCGCTTCCCGCAGCGCGTACTCGCTGGGGCGGAAACTGCGCTCGACAATCTTCGGGGTCGCCGAGAACAAACTTTCGCCGTAATACAGCCAGTAACCATCGCATTTGTCGGTCATCTCCAGCATTTTCGCGCCGAGCCCTTCGGCGTTGTAGGCGCTCACCGTCAGACCGCCGGCGAACAATACCGGCAGATTGTTCTCCCGGATATTTTTCAGGTACTCCGCCGAACGGGTGGACCAGCCGCTGAAATACTCGGATTCCGAGAACATCAGCATCGGTACATCCGCCGTGCCGAATCCCTTGCCCAGACCGTCGAAATACCATCCGTCTCCACCCGGCAATACGGCAAAAACGAAATCCGGTTTCACGGCATGCACGGCCTCGCGAATCGCAGCGGTTCGCTCCGCCACCCGGCCCGAAATATGCTTCAGATACGCCTGATACTGATTGCGCTTCACCAGATACTCCCAGCGCGCTTCCAACGGAATATTCTTTGCATCCTGTTTCAAAAATCCGCCGAAGCAGTCATCGCAGAAACAGCCATCCAAACCACGCGCATAAGTGAAACCGCCGATCAATTCCCCGGCATAAAACTCCAGGTCTACCGCGCCGCCGCCGCTGGCCCCTTCCTCTTTCTGAATTTCAGCCATGTGCAGTAGAAACGGCTTCACCAGATCATCCCAGAAAACCGCATCGGCGGGGCATGGCGTGACCTTGCACAAACGCCCGTCGGACATGACCGCGCGGCGGTAATTCTTCTGCGCCAGCACCGGCACGGTATCGTTGTGAAACCACAGCAGCGGCAGCGAAATCATATCGTATTTAGCAGCCAACCGCGCTTCGTTGCGCATGGCTTTGCTCTGCGGCAAGGCAGCGGGATCAAACAACGGTTCATTCGCATTTTTCGGCGCTACCGGGCAATCTTTCAGGAAATACGACCAGGTGACCGCGGTATTCAGCCCGGCGTCCTTCATCACTTTCACCTTGACATCGCCGGCCAGCGCGGCGGAGGTGCCGCGGATCTTTTCCGTTTTCAACCGCGTAATCACCGCCGGTTCCCCGGCCAATGCCGCTCCGCATGCGATCATCGCCGTCAGCAGTAAAATATTCTTCATCACAGGTTCTCCGAATTCAGTTCGCCGATATATTTCCAGAAGGCAGTCGGATGCCCGTCATACCCGGTGGAAGAGGTTCCACTGGACAACATGGACCAGTTGAAAACAGCAGCGTTCACGTGGCCGTCAAAAAACAACACATTATAGACATCCGGATGCCAGGCGCCGAACAACTTGCCATTGCGGTCAACCCGGCTCCGGGCTCCGACCAGCGAGAAATCGCTCTGTGTGATATTGTCCGCCAGCAAACCGTTGCTGCTGTTGCCATCCTGCAGCCGGTATCTCGCCCGGGTTCCCATCTGCGTCCAGGGGTTGCGCATGGTATACCCGGAACGCGCCGCCGAAGTCATGATCAGAAAGGTCGGGTAATCCGGATAGGGATCTCCGGGGCATTTCAAGCCTTTCGCGCTGGCCAGATACCCCTGCCCCACCAGCTGGCCGGTCGTGCGATATATATTGCTGTCTTTGATGTACATCCGGCAGGCATTCTGCCACCAGGCGCTGCTCTCATAAGGGATATAGTCGTTATAATCGGCCGCATACAAGGCAAATGCGGCTCCAATCTGCTTGAGGTTGCTGACACATCCCGAGCTTCGCGCTTTCTCCCGCGCCTTGTTCAGCGCCGGCAGCAGCATCGCCGCCAGAATCGCGATGATCGTAAACATGTTGAGCTCAAAATGGGGTGAAAATTTTGCTTAATTTTGCTTATGATGTAATTCGCCTGTTTTTTGTCCATATGCGTGTATATAGGGGAAAATACGGGGCATGGGAAAATACGGGAAAGTTTGGGGAACGTTGTCCATATACGAGTATATTTGGGTAGTTTATGGCTGTTTTTTCGCCGTTTGAAAAAGATGCCGTGTGGACAATGAAAAAATGCATCGTCCAATTTTCGCTTGAGGGTAATCGCACAATATATGAGGGCATATGGGGTTTTGCAGTTGGGATGATTTGCGAGCTTCGCAATTACGACTCGTATTATTGACAGTTTGATTGCTTTTAAATGATGAATGGAAGGAGTATTTGAGCTTAATTGTCTGGCCGTGTGCCAGTTCCCGGGTTCCGGTTGGTTTGCGTTCGTCGCAATCACGACTTGGGCATAAAGCTCTCTGGGCGGTACTAATGAGAATTTGTGTTCAAAGTTCTGGCGGCTGCTTTGATGTTTCGACAGCATGATCATGTTATCACCGGTAATGGTTCCAGCGTCATCCTGTTGATTGTCATGCTGTGTGATATGCAAATCGGCAACAGATTGTTTCATGATATGCTCTGACTTCAGAATTATTATGCCCATTACTATAACTTCAGCAGTACGTTATTCAAGAGCGGAAAGCAGGAAATTCATTGGCAGGAACTGTCTCATTCCAACTACTCCAGAGCTTTAGCGGGATAAAAAATTCGAAATTATCCTGGTGGCGTATTGAACATATGTTGTTGACCATGTATGTTTTCAAAGTGTATCAGGAAACACATTCAGGAGATTCATGATGCTGAAATTTGATGAGATTTACAGTGCGTTCGAATATGTCAGTTTCTCCGGTGACATGGATGGCGCCGCGTATTTGAGTATAGAAAAAAGCGAGATTGTGATGATTCCCAGTGAGATGGTCGCCGAGCAGGGAGAGGTTGAAGCGGCAGAACGCAAAATCGAGAAGGGCGAATGGCTTGAAATTCCGAATAAAAAAGAGTTGGGCCTTGGAAGCCGCCTTGTTTTTAATTTCGCCGCCGAAAACTTGTCCGGTCCGGATTTGGACAAAGTCGATCGCATGTTTGCCAGAAGTGGGGCCTATGCGCGATGGAAGTGCTTTCTGATTGAGCGTGAACTTTTGCAAAAGTGGTACGACTACGCCAACGCCGCCGAAATAAAAGCCCTGAAAGACTGGCTGGAGCTACAGGAAATTCCTTACGAAGATGAATCTCCCCATCCAGGGTCGGAATAG
Organism: Victivallis vadensis; assembly: GCA_040391785.1. Taxonomy (GTDB): domain Bacteria; phylum Verrucomicrobiota; class Lentisphaeria; order Victivallales; family Victivallaceae; genus UBA5239. The sequence goes on along the minus strand of JBEBXH010000040.1, from coordinate 847 downwards.
CTTCGGATGCAGTTTCATAGATTTTGCATTGTCTCCAAAAATAGGAGTAACTGGCCCTACCAGCCGGCGATTGCGGTTCATCGCGCGCGTATGGTTCTTCACTTTCGCGTGTGGTTCTTCACTTTAAAGAGTGAGGATATGAGGCTTCTTAGCCGATGTAATTTTCTTGAAATCAGTTTGTTTTTCTGTTTTTGCATTGTATAATATCCATCATTCTGATCATGGGAAACACAACAGCCGGAGGCTGAATATCATGCGTAACAATATCGATCCTTACTCGCCATGCGTTTGCGGCAGCGGGAAAAAATACCGGTTCTGCTGCCAGAAGCGACAGAATAACCTTGGTTCCGGGACGTCCATGCCGGCCGGTGCCTGGGAAGATTTTGAAGAGGGCCAGCGGCTGCACGATAAAGGGCTGGAATATATGGACCGGCGGGAATACACTCAAGCGATTCCGTGGTTTGAAAAGTCCATCGAAGCGAACAGTACGGTTTGCAGTTCGGCCAACAACCTCGCACTGTGTTTGTTTATTACAGGGAAACTTGTTGAAGCCATTCAGGTGCAGCGTCAGAGTTTTGCCGATTCGCCGCTTCCGAACCCGTTCGGCCTGGCCAATCTGTCGTTATTTCTCCTGCATCTCAATGACGAGGAAGGCGCGGCGAACGCCGTTTCCGTCGCCGCTGCACTGGAAGCGCCAAATCCGGCGGCGACCATTAAAGTCTGTGAATCGCTGGCGCGCCTCAGACGGCATCACGACATCATCAAGACGGCGGACGCCAGTGACTTTGGAGACGATCCGGGCGTCTGTTTTTTCACCGGCGTGGCAGCGGCCAACCTCGGCAATCGC
>JBEBXH010000039.1:0-55223 GCA_040391785.1 Victivallis vadensis | reverse complement strand
TTTTAAGCTACGGTGATGTTATGTTTATCTGGCTGCCCAAAGAACTGCCCGCCGCCTTCAACGATGTCATAATTCCCGCTAATCTCGGCGTCTGGGTCTTCGCGCCGCATCCCGATGATTTCGATGCCGTCGCGGTCACTCTCCGGAAATTCTACCACGCCAACGCCCGGATCTACCTGACGGTGGCCTCCTCGGGCGCCGCGGGCGTGGAAGATTCCTTCTGCGATCCGCCGTTTGTCCAGGAAAAGGCCCTCACCCGCGAGCGTGAACAGACGCTGAGCTGCGCGTATTTCGGCCTCCCCTCCCGGCGCATCCACTTCATGCGCCTGGCCGAAGACGAAGAAGGCAAGATCATGGATATCACGGATAACTTCGTCCGGATCATGAACTTTTTCCTGAAAACCGAACCGGACGTCATCATCATGCCGCACGGCAACGACACCAATCCCGACCATCAGCTGATGTACGCCTACATGACCCGTCTCTGCGGCGTCCGCAAGAAATCGCTGGCGGTAATGCTCAATCGCGACCCGAAAACCACTGACATGCGCGAGGATATCTACACGTATTTCGATGAGGACGAAGCGTCCTGGAAAGGCGAAATGCTGCGTTTTCATCAATCCCAGCAGCAGCGCAATCTGAATACGCGCGGCAGCGGCTTCGACCAGCGAATCCTGGGCATGAACCGGGAAACCGCCCGAAAGCACCCCGGACCAGGTAAATACGCCGAAGTTTTCGAGCTCAGTTTCCACAACTCGGCTCAAAGATAAGAAAATGAATGCGAGGAACTCCGCGTTCCTCGCGCACCAGCGGCAGATCGACTGATCTGCACTGAACGGATGCTGCGCATCCTGACTGTATTATTGAGGGGATATGCGCATTCGCACTCAGGGCCGCTGCCCTGAGAACCCACCGGAAACCTGCGCTGGGCAAAAACCTTCCGGCAGAGTCCAGAGGCGGCAGCCATCTGGCGCGAGTCGAAAACTCGCGGATCTCCCTTTTAAAAAGTACCGAGGTGCAGGCCAATACGGCCTGCCGCGGGGAGCGCGAGGGGGCGCGGAGCCGCCCTCGCATTATATTAACTGGCGTTGAGATTGGAGTGCAGGAACTGGCGGCGGCCGGCCTGGTTGGGCAATTCGAATTCTTCGGTAAGATCCCAAGTCATGCCTTGAGCCGCGGTGAGCGTGTTCATCTCGTCGAAATCGGTGGCGGCGTGTTCGGGGGTTTTGTACAGGATGTACTTGCCGTGTTTGCCGTTAAGCATGTTGGCGGTTTCGTTGTAAATCGTGGACGCGGGGGCGACTGCCCGGGCGGTGATCACTTCGAAACGCGCGCGCCAGTCCGGCAGACGGTTCAGTTCGCAGGCGCGGCCATGGATGGTGCGAAGATTTTTCAGGTCGAGCATGGCGCCGCTCTGCTGCACGAATTTGATCTTTTTGCCGGTCGAGTCGATGGCCGTGATCAGTAGGTTCGGATAAGCCAGCGCCAGCACCAGCGAGGGAAATCCCGCGCCGCAGCCGATGTCGGCCATGTGTACCCGTTTCTGGGTCAGTTCCGGGTAATAGCGGGCGATGGCCAGCGAGTCGGCCACGTGTTTGGTCCAGAAGCCTTCCGGGGATTCGATACGGGTCAGATTGAACTGCTTGTTAGTGAAAATCAGGACGTCAAATAAATTGCAGCAACGCTCGATGAAGTGTTCCACATTCGGTACATGACAGGACTCGCAATAGGCTGCAACGTCAAAACCGGCTTCGGGTATATTCATCAGACTGCTCCTTTTACAAAGTGGTAAATGCCGACTGTGAGCGACCATAAACCGTAAACAGTGAAATACGCCACCCCGATCAGGCGGTAGCGTTCGTCCTTGACGATCTTGCGGAAATAGTCGCGGATCAAATGCGGCTTGGCCGCGATAAACATGCCGGTAATCGCCAGAATCCAGCTCAGAATCATCAGCCATCCGGCTCCCGGCGTGTGAAACGTATAAGACTCCTGCGCGATGTAGGCGGTGTACAGGATCATGATGCCGCCGGCCGCGCGGGCCGGGAGGTACTCAAGGAAAAAATACAACAAAACCGTCAGTACGATCGCCACCGGCAGCAGCCACGGGCCCATCCAGTCCCAGAGCAGAGGTTTGGCATAAGGCACACACCAGAGCAATCCGGCCAGCGCCGGCAGGATGCCGATATTGCGGTTGCGCAGCAGCTTTTCGGTGGCGGGCAGACTTTTTTCTTTGAATTTGAGAATAAGAAAAGCAAGGGCAAAGCTGAGCAGTGCCGCTGCGATCAAGACAATTTTGTATAACAGTAAAAAATCCATGATTATTTCTTTACATGCCTCGAGATAGTCGCTTTATAATCTTTTCCGGCCGGGATCATCGGCATCACGTGTTCTTCATAACCGGTGTGGATATCCAGCAGGAAGGGGCCCGGGGCGTCAAGCATTTCCTGCAGCGCGGAGTCCAGATCCTCGAGCTTGTAGACTTCGCGACCGGGGATGCCGTAGCCCTTGGCGATGGTGACGAAGTCCGGGTACGGACGGTCGACCAGCGGATTTTTCATCACGGTATTGCCGCGGCGGCCGCCGTAGAAGCAGTCCTCCCACTGGGCCACCATGCCGAGATGCTGGTTGTTCAGGATCACCATTTTCACGTTGATTTCTTCCATATGGATGGTGCCGAGCTCCTGGATATTCATCTGGAAGCTGCCGTCGCCGTCGATGTTGATGACCAGTTTTTCGGGACAGGCGACCTTGGCGCCCATGGCGGCGGGCAATCCGAAGCCCATGCTGCCGAGTCCGCCCGAGGTCAGGAACTGCCGCGGATATTTGAATTTATAGAATTGAGCGGAGAACATCTGGTGCTGGCCCACGCCGGGCACGATCACCGCTTCGCCCTTGGTCAGTTCATACAGGCGCTCGACCACCCGCTGCGGCTGGATGATGTCGGTACGCTCGGCGAAGTCCAGCGGAAATGCCTTGCGCCATTTATCGATCTGCGCCAGCCAGTCGGTGTAATCCTGACGGACCGGGGCCTTGTTCAGTTCTTTGAGCACGTCGAGAATATCGGCGCGGACGCCGATATCGGCCTGCTTGTTCTTGTTGATCTCGGAGTTGTCGATATCGACGTGGACAATGGTGGCTCCGGCCGCGAAGGTCATCGGATTCCCGGTCACCCGGTCGTCGAACCGCGCGCCGAAAGAGAGCAGCAGGTCGCATTCATTGGCCGCGTAATTGGCATAAGTCGCCCCATGCATGCCCAGCCAGCGCAGGTACAGCGGATGGCCGATCGGCACCGCGCCGAGCCCCATCATGGTGGACACCGCCGGGATATTGTACAGATCGATGAACTTCCGCAGTTCGTCGGAAGCTCCGGCCGAAATGACGCCGCCGCCGAAGTAGATACACGGCTTCTTCGAGTTGCGGATCGCTTCGCGGATGGCTTTGATATCTTCCGGGGTCGCCAGCGGTTTCGGTTTATAAGGCAGGCTGATGTCGGCATCGAAATCCGGCACGCACTGCTGTTGCTGAATATTTTTCGGCAGGTCGATCAGGACCGGGCCGGGCCGGCCGTTCTGCGCCACCATGAAGGCTTCCTTGATGATGCGCGGCAGGTCCTTGATGTCCAGCACCAGATAACTGTGCTTGACGATCGGGCGGGTCATGCCGATGATGTCGATTTCCTGAAACGCGTTCTTGCCGATCAAGCTGGCGCCGACCTGGCCGGTGATGAACACCACCGGGATCGAGTCTGAGAAGCAGTCCGCGAGCCCGGTGAGCAGGTTCGTCGCTCCCGGTCCACTGGTCGCCACGCAGACTCCGGTCTTGCCGGAAACCCTGGCGTAGCCGCCGGCCGCGAACGCCCCGCCCTGTTCATGACGGGGCAGAATAACTCGAATACCGGAATCGATAAGCGCCTGGTGGAGGTCAATCGCCGCGCCGCCCGGATAGGCAAATACGGTGTCGACTCCCTGCCGCTTCAGGCAATTGATCACAATCTCACTACCTTTCATCATTCCGTCGTTTTCGTGTTTTTCTTCACTCATTTGGGTCTCCGGTTTTCCTTTTTTTGTCAAAGTACAATACGGAGCAGGGCATGGAATTTCGGAATTACAGTTATCCCCGGAGCGGCTGTGATCTGGCTGCTTGACAGAAAAACTGCATTCACGAAGTTCCCGGCCTTGCCGGGCGTCATACGAGAACCAGTTTTTCCGTAATAATTTTCATCTTGCCTATTCAATTTGCCGTAAACTTAAGAATTTCATAAAATACTGCGGAAAACCGCGCTTTTCAAATAGATAACGTCATTTTCTCCGATTTTTCCGCCGTCAAAAGCCAAAGTTTCAGGAAAATCGATATTTTATCAGAGTGGGGGATTGCAAATATCAACCGGTTGATGTATAATATGAATATGAAAAGATTAAGCATGAAAAATATTGCGGAAATGGCCGGGGTCGACAAATCAATCGTCTCCAAGGTCATTAATGGCGGCAAGAGCATTCCGGCGAGCCGGGAGAAAATCGAGCTGGTACAGCGTATCGTCAAGGAGTACAATTACACACCGAACGGCGCGGCGCTGGCTTTGGCGACGAACCGGACCAACCAGGTGGCATTCCTGCTTTCCAGTACCACCGAGGCGCTTTTCGCCAGTCCGGCGTTCGGCCAGATGTTCAGCGGGGTGGTCCGCGCCTGCCGCGAACATCATTACCTGTGCCAGGCGGACATCTGCGATTTCATGAATATCAATGACTTTGTCGTACCGGAAAATCTGCGGCGGCGCAATGTCGACGGCTGCATCCTGACCGGCAATATCAACGATGAGGCGCTGTCCAGGATCGCCGAGCTGGAAATTCCACTGGTGCTTCTCGGCGGCGAGTACATCCGGGACCAGGTGGCTTCGGTCACCTGGAAATCGCTGGAAATCCATCGCAAAATCTTCGATCTGTTCCAGGCAAACGGTCATGAATACGTGTGGTTTGCCAATTATTCGCAGCTCTTGCGGGATTGTTTCGAAAAACTCCTGCCCGGATATCCTCGCTTGAAACTCGAGGTTTTGCCGCAGAGCAGCGGCGATGAAATCCAGGACGGGCTCAGCTATGCCGAGCGCTTTGCCGCGCTCCCCGGAGATAAACGCCCGACTCTGGTCTACGGATGCGACCAGTTCTGTTGCGCCTTTGTGTCCGCCATTGCCAAGCGCGGATTCAAGTGCCCGGACGACGTCAGCATCCTGTGCTCCAGCGAAACCGAAATGGCCCAATGTTTCAACCCCCCGCTGTCGACTTTTTCCCAGAACTACAGCGAGGTCGGCTACATGGGTGGCCGGCTCCTTATCGACATTCTGAAAGATCATTTAAGTGTGTCCGAGGGGATTGCCCGCGCCCGGGAATACGCCCCGGAAGGCAGATACATTCCGAGAGATTCCATAAAATCAATCAACAAATCAACCCGGTTAACCAAAGGAAAAGAGAAATGAAGAAACAATTGTCGAAGAATTTTACACTTATTGAGCTATTGGTTGTAATCGCGATCATTGCCATTCTAGCTGCCATGCTGCTCCCGGCCCTGAACAGCGCGCGCGGCAAAGCCCGGGCCATCAAATGCACCGGAAACCTGAAACAATGGACTACCGCTTTTGTCCTCTACACCAACGATTACGGGGATTATTTCCCCAATCATCTCATACTTGGTAGTAATTGGTATAACGAAAGTATGTGGTACACGAAACTGGGCAGCATGATCGGAATCGATGTGATAAAATTGAACGATGATAAAAAGCTCGATGCCACCTGCCTGGTCTGTCCGGACGATCAGAAAACAACCTCCATCTGGAACTCCACGGTCAGTTACGGATACAATGCGTTTTACAATGCGGCCGCATATGTCGGCTACAACGGCTCCAACGGCACTTATGGCGCAGGGAGCAAAACCTCGAAGGTCCGTTTCCCGAGCGTGACCATGGTGGTCGGCGAACGCGGGTTCAACAGTCAGGGCGCCATGGATTCCGGGGTCATATGCTATGACGGATCATCCGACAACCGTCCGTCCGCCAGGCATTCGATGAAGGCGAATATCGGCTGTCCGGACGGGCATGTCGCCTCAGTAAAACGCGAAGAATTGTTGTATCTGGTCAGTACGAGTTCCGTGCCAATCAACAAATATTTCGGTTACAGTTATCAGGGTGCCAAGTGGCTGACCGGCGAATAAAAAAGAACCATTAATATAAGGAAGTAAATTCATGAGAATAATGATGATTCTGGCATGCGGAACTTTCTGCGCGGCGATCCAGGCGGCGGAAGTCCTGACGGTGGCGTTGGGAGACGAGTTTTATTACGGTACGAAATTGGAGCAGATCGAGGAGTTTTACCAAAAAATACGCGGTTCCGGCGTCAATCTCTCCTGGGCGGGCAATCCACCGTCGTGGGAGACCGGGGTGTTGGAAAAGCCGGAATATCTGCAATTTTACCGCGATGTGGCGGATATTGCCCGGGCGAACGGGATCGGCGCGGCGCTGGGCGTTCACGCCGAGTCGCTGCTGCCGGCTGCCGGACGGGAAAAATGGTTCGGCGCGCTCCTTGATCCGAAAACCGGGCTTCGCATGGCCTCAAAATCATGGGATTTCGCCAATCCGGAAGCGATGACGGAGCTTGCCCGCCGGTATGAAGAATTCATGAACGCGGTCAAGCCGCGGGAAATGTATTTCGTCGACGAGCAAATCCTGATTTCCCCCGGCAACGACGCCCACATCAAACGGATGAGCGCGTATTGGACCAGCCCGACCTATTCGCAGGCCGCCCTGGAATCATTTCGCAAGTTCTTATCCGGACGTAATTTTCCGAATGCGGCTCAAACCGGATTTCCGGTTACCACCGGCATGGTGGAACCCGGGCCGAAAGCAAACATGGGGCTGCCGGCCGTTCCGATTTCCTCGAAAAATGAAGATTACCTCACCCCCGACAATAATTGGCCGGACAGCGATTTATGGCGTGCATGGTACGACTGGCGCGAGGAATTGTTGACCGAATTGTACCGCGTCCAGATTGTCGCCGCCGAAAAAGTCTTTTCGGGCAACCCTCGCTGGCAGGGTGTCATGGTCTCCTCGCCGACCTTCTGGTTTTGCCGCGAAACGGGTCTGAGCGCCGCCAAAGTCGCCGCGATTCCCGAGCTGAAATATCTGGTTGCCGGATACATGAACGGACGCAACCTTCTGACGCTCAAACCCCATGCCCGGAAAAACGGTAAACTGCTCGGCGGGATGATTGAACTCTCGATTTACGGCAACAAGCAAAGCCCCGCTCCGGATACCGTCCTGAAAAATTTCAAGTACCAGATTGAAAACGGAGCCCGGCTGATGCTTCTATATCCGCTGGCGAACTTCAATCCCACCCGGCAGTCGGAGAAGCAGCATGAAAACGGCATGGACTACCGCCCCGCGCAAGTCGAGCTTTGGAAGCAGTGTGCGGACTATCTGAAAGAACAAAAGCTGGCGGTGCCGCCGCTTTTTCCGGAAGAACAAAACTGACGGTTTAATCGATTTTTTTGTTCGGCGCGGTTGAAAATAACGAAATCGGGTTTATCTTTTCATCATCTATAACACCAAATTTGAGGTAGAAACATGAGCAAGGTCCTGATGAAAACCAATTTCGGCGATATTACCATCGAACTCTTCGATGCCGAAGCCCCGCAAACCGTGAAGAATTTCCTGCAGTACGTAGACGACGGCTTCTACAACGGCACCATCTTCCACCGTGTGATCGACGGCTTCATGATTCAGGGTGGCGGTTTCGACGAGTCGTTCTCCCAGAAACAGACCCGCAAGCCCGTCGTCAACGAAGCCGACAACCGCATCAGCAACCAGACCGGCACCCTCGCCATGGCCCGCACCAACGACCCGCACAGCGCCACCGCCCAGTTCTTCATCAACGTCAAGGACAACAATTTCCTCGATTTCCAGGCTCCCGTGCCGCAGGGATTCGGCTATTGCGTGTTCGGCAAAGTGGTCGACGGCATGGACATAGTGAACCAGATCAAGGGTGTCGCCACCGGCAGCCGCGGCGGTCATCGCGACGTGCCGACCGACAATGTCGTCATCAAAGAAGCAACCAGAGCGGAATGAGGTGAAACATGCGTAAATTTTTCGTATTTTGTGCCATGATGCTGGCGGCGCTGGCCGTTTATGCCGAGGACAATGTCATCATCAAAACTTCGATGGGCGACATTACCGTCCAGCTGTTCGACAAGGAAGCCCCGGCGACCGTGAAAAATTTCATGTCTTATGTGGACAAGAAATTCTATAACGGCACGATTTTCCATCGCGTCATCAAGGATTTCATGGTTCAGGGCGGCGGCTTCGATGCAAGCTTCAAGCAGAAACCGACCGATGCCCCGGTCCAGAATGAAGCCGATAACAAGCTCAAAAACGCCAAAGGCACCCTCGCCATGGCCCGTACCGGAGATCCCCACAGCGCCACCGCCCAGTTCTTTATCAACACCAAAGACAATGATTTCCTGGATCATACCGGGAAAAATGCCCGTGGCTGGGGTTATTGCGTGTTCGGCAAGGTCGTGAGCGGTATGGACGTGGTTGAAAAAATCGAGAATGTCAAAACCGGAACCCGGGGATATCATGAAAATGTCCCGGTTGAAAATATAGTGATCAAAGAAATTGTCCGCGTCAAACCCGAAGCGAGAATCAATCTCTGATATAGAGTACACGCTGATCCGTTCACCGCGGCGGCGGAAGCTGACTGTGCAGGTCAACCACCTGGGCGAGGTGATCGTCCGGGTGCCGACCTTTGTCGCTCAGGAGGAGGTCGAACGCTTCCTGATCAAATACGAATCCTGGATCAAACAGAAGGTCCGGGCGGCACAGCAGAATCCGCCGCATTCTTTTGCTGCGGGCGAGGAATTTTATTACCTCGGAAAACCGTACCCGCTGGTGTTCGGGGACAGCGGCAGCCATTCGATCAAGTTCGACAATGCCTTTATCGTGGCGGAAGAGCTTTCGTCCAAGGCCCAGGAACTCCTGGTCAGCTGGATGCAGCGCCAGGCGCTCAAATACCTGGACAAACGCTGCCGCGAAATCGCGCTTCAATATGGTTACGAATACCAGCGTTTGAGTTTGAATGACGCCAGTACCAACTGGGGGTCATGCTCGGCGCGGGGTCATCTGCACTTCAACTGGCGGTTGATACAATGCCCGCCGGAGGTTGTCGATTATATCATCATGCACGAGCTTGCGCATCTGGTCGAGCTCAACCATTCTTCGCGTTTCTGGGAACTGGTCGAAAAAATGTGCCCGGAACATGAACAGTACAACGCCTGGCTGAAGCGCAATTCCTCCCGCCTGAAATTACTCTAATCAGTTAATAGTTAAGAGTTAAGAAAAATAAACCCGCCACCGGGTGCTACCCGGACGCGATCCAGCGCGCGGATAGCGCTGGCCGCCTCTAAGGCGGAAGTAATGTAAGCCGCAGGCGCTATTCGAAATAATCACTGCCCGCCCGTGAGCGAGGTTGAAAAAACGTGAAACAGTTTTTTCAACATTGAGCGGAAGGGCGAGAACAGTTGACAGTTGACAGTTGACAGTTAAGAGTTTTTATCCCATTCGTCCCATTTCCTTAGCTCAATATAAACTCGCTCTGCTGAACGGCGTAGCCGCGAATCTGGCCCTTGTCGATGGCGTCGTCCACGATGTAGTTCACAATGTAAATCTCGCCGTCGTCGAATTCCACCCAGCCGGAATAGCCGAGGTCGGATTTTGGGGAGCGGTCATAGTCGATCGGGATGATCCGCGTGGAGGATTCCCAACGGTTTGCCGCCAGCACCGATTCGCGGTCGGTCAAGGCTGCGAAAAAGTTCTGGAAACCGCCGAAGCCACCCTTGCCGCCCTGCAGGAAGCGGTAGGTAATGAAGACTTGGCCGTTTTTCAACAGCCCAGCCACCGGGCGGTGGCAGCCAGGCAGGGGAAAGTCGAGGACCGGTCCCCAGCTTGCGCCGTTATCCTGCGAAATGACCTTTTTGCAATCCCAGCCCTGACCGCTGTTTTCGCGCATGAAGGCGACGATCCAACCGCTGCCGAGCGGCAGCATGGAAACTTCGCAGAGGTTGAAGCGGGCGTCTTGCGCCACGGTGATTTCCGGGCCCCAGGTCCGGCCCTGATCGTCGGAGTAATACATGAACTGCGTGAGCTTGCCGTCGACCTTGTAGTGCGCCGCGATGATCCAGCGGCCGTTGTCAAGCTCAGTCAGCTTGTCCGGGACAATGCCGTGGAGCGGCGTCTCGACCGGCTCGCTCCAGCTGGCGCCGTCGTCCGTGGAAAAGTAGAGGTAATTGACCGAATTCTGCGGGGAGGTTTCGCCCAGCGGATAGGGGATTTTGTCGACGATGGCAACGAGGCGTCCGTCGCGCAACTTGCTGATTCTGGCACAGTTATAGTAGTATTCCAGTTTAGCGGTGCATTCGGTGAGCGGATGCTTCGGGGTCCAGGTCCGGCCGCGGTCGGTGGATTCGGTAAGCATGATCTGCGTGCTGCTGCGGTCGTTGTGATGCGTACATTGGCTGAAAATACAGATCAGCTTCCCGGAATCGGTCAAGACCACATCCGGCCAGGCTTCGTAAATTGTCGGATCGTTGCTAATGGTGAATTTCTGGATATTCATGCGGGATCTCCTGTGTTTATGATATAATTATACAGGACGGCAGCGGTTTCGTCAATATTGAAAAAATTACATTAATAGCACTTTTTTATCAAAGATGGTTGCGAAATCAAGTATGAGGCTGTATTTTATATAGGACGGATAGGACATATGGGACATATAGGACAGATGGAAATCAGTCAAGACAAGATGACCGGGTATCTGCGGGCTGCTGCCGCGCTTCCGCTGAGACGGCTGGTTCATGCCGAGGGGAAATCTGCGATTATTGGTTTCATCCACTCGCGGGCGCGGTTCCTGATGCCGCTGGAGGGGGAAATGCCGATCCGTTATGCGTTCGGCGGCAGGGATTGCGGAGAAGTTATCCGGCCGGGAGAGGTGCTGCTGTGTCCGCCGCTGGTGTCGGCGCGGGAATATTGGACGATGCCGCATTCGATGATCTCGGTGGTTTTTCACGAGGGATTCATCCGGACGCTCTATATCAAACACAATGGCGTCGGAGCGCCTCCAAATGGCCCGGATATCTATTATCACACCTCGAAACCGCTCAATCCGATGGGGCATCATCTGCTGCAGGCGCTGCTGGCCGCGGAACCGGATTCGGAGGCCGCCCGTATCTGTTTCGAACTGCTGTTGAAAACGGTTGCCGAGGCGGTGGCGACAGATACCGGCAGCAGCGGCGGCAAAGAGGATTTCACCTGGCAGCAGGTTTGCGATTACATCGAGGCGAATTTTCAGCGCGACATCAGCCGCGAGGATATTGCGGCGGCGATGCGGATTCACCCGGTTTACCTCTCGCGCCTGGTCCGGAAACGTGCCGGCTGCGGGGTCAATGAGTACCTGACCCGGCTGCAGATGGAATACGCGGTTTTCCTGCTGGCGGACCCGCTGCTTTCGATCGGCGAAATCGCCCACGGCTGCGGTTATGCCACCGCCAATTATTTTATCCGGGTTTTCCGACGGCACTACCTCGAAACCCCGGCCAGGTACCGCCGGAAACTATTTGCGGTTGCCGGACGTGTATGAGAACACCATCGGGGTGTGGTGGTCCAGCGCCTTGGTTCCGGCCTTGATCAGCGAGGCCACTTCGTAAATGCGGCGCATGGTCTGCTCGCCCTGTTCGAGACCCCATTCGTCGCTCAGAATGTGCCCGGTGGGACCGGCCCAGCCCATGGTGCCGTACTGACAGGTGGCGTCGCCGTTGCCCACGATCAGGCAGCCGTGGCGGATGAACGGCAGCCAGCTCGAAATGATGGTGGTTTCGGCGCCCCCCGAGCGGCGCCCGGCGGTAGCCATGATCGCCACCGGCTTATTGGCCAGCCGGAAATTCTGATGGCGCAAGACCCGGGTCCGCATGATGAACTTGGCAAACAGGTCCGAGGCCAGCCCAAAATACACCGGAGTCGCCACCGCAATGCCGTCGGCCGCGCAGAGTTTCTCGTAGACCATATCCATATCGTCGCGCTGGACGCACGGCATGAACTCCTCGGAATCCTTCTTTTTGCCGCAGACGCCGCAGGCCAGGCACGGGCCGAACGTCAGGTCGCGCAGGTAGATGATTTCCGGTTCGATGTCGCCGTTTAGCTTACGGTTGGCGGTTTCGAACGAGGCGTTGAGCAGGGCTCCGCTGTTGCTGTTTTTGCGCGGGCTGCAATCGATTCCCAGTATTTTGATGGTCATGATAAAACTCTCCTTGCAATATGGAAATTTACCATCTCGCCGGAAAAATACAACAGTTGAAAAATAAAGGAATGCCGTTATATTCTCTAAACAACCAAGGAGGTCGATTTTATGGTGAAGTATATTTTGTGTGCCTTGATGTTATCCGGAAGCATGATTGCGGCGGACGTTTATAAGGAAGATTTCAGCAGCAAAAAATGGGGTTCCTGGAAAGCGGCCAAAGCCGTGGGCCAGTTCGTACACAACACGGAGGCCGGACACAGTGCGCCGGGGGCGCTGGAGATTAAGGTCGGCCCCGAAAATCCCGCCGGACAAAGCCTCTGTTTTCTGAATCATCTTCCGGTGGAGCCCGGCAAAACCTATACGGCCATTGTCAGCGTGCAGGGGAAAGATCTGGACCCGAATGCCGAGATCGGAATCGCTTTTCAAGGGCAGGACGGCAAAAAGGCGTTTCTGGGAACCGGACAAACCAAGGCTGCGCTCAAAGGCAGCGAGGTGCCGTCCGACAGCTGGAAACGGTTGTCGCTGACCCTCAAAATACCGGCTGGCGGCAAGTGGGCGGATGCGCAATTTCTGCTGGTTACGCTGTTGGTCAACAACACGCCCGCCGGTTCGGTGTTGTTCGATGATTTTGAATTTTTTGAGGACAAGGCTGCCTGGGGACAGTGGAAATCGGCCAAGGCGATCGGCGTATTTCAGCGGAATATGGAAATTCGCCGTTCCGGGGTTGCGGCCCTGGAAATCAAGGTTGGCCCGGAGAATTCCCTCGATCAGTCGCTGTGCTTTTTGAACCATTACGCGGTTGAAGGCGGCAAGACCTATAAAGCCACGGTTTACGTGCAGGGAAAGGATCTTGATCCGAATGCCGAAATCGCGGTGGCATTTCAGGGACAGAACGACAAAAAGGCGTTTCTGGGAACCGGACAGACCAAGTCTGTGCTCAAGGGCAAAGATGTACCGTCCGACGGCTGGAAAGAGCTGGTGCTGACTTTTAAGGTACCGACCGAAGGCAAATGGGCCAACGTGAAGTTCCTGCTGGCCACGCTGGGAGTCAACAAAACGGGTGCCGGCTCGGTGCTCTTCGACGACTTCGAGTTTGCCGAAGTCACCGAATAACAGCGACAAAAAAGCCCTGCCGAGTGAACAGCAGGGCTTTTTAATTTTAGTTCGATCAGTTGATGGCAATCCGCTTGCCGGTATCGCTGGATTCGTAGCAGGCAAGAGTGATTTTCAACGCTTCGAGACCTTCGCCGATGCCCGGAGAGGGCTTGGCGCCTTCGGCGATCATCTTGGTGAAGGCCGCCATCTGGTTGCCCCAATGCGGACGCGAGCCGCCTTCATGGAACACGGTTTCGGTCATCTTCATGGTGCCGTCCGGCGAGGTTATGCCGCAAGTGGCGGAGACTTTGCCCTTGGCGTAATCGACCAGGATAAAACCGTTGTCGCCCATGATTTCCACGCCGTTGAATCCGGCGGGACAGGTCCAGCCCGCATCCACATAACCCATGCAGCTGTCACCGACTTCGAGCAGGGCGACGATGTTGTCGTCGAGCTTGATATCCTTGCGGAGGGTGGCGGCCTTGGCGCTGACCGCGGTCACGTCGCCGATCAGGTAACGCACCAGATCGAAAGCGTGGACGGCCATGTCGAGGAGCGCGCCGCCGCCGGCGACTTCGGGGTTGTAGAACCAGTCGGTTTTGGCCCAGCCCGGCCACGGACCGGCATGGGCGAAACGCACGCGGAACATATAGGGTTTGCCGATTTTGCCTTCATCGAGGGCTTTTTTGGTGGCGGCGATCATGTCGTTAAAGCGGTGCGAGAAGCAGACGAAAATGCGCTTGCCGGAACGCTCGGCGGCGGCCTTGATGGCTTCGCCGTCGGCTATGGAGAGCGCGATCGGCTTTTCCAGCACGATATCGGCGCCGTGTTCGAGGGCGAAAATGGCGATTTCGGCATGATATTTATTGGGGGTGCAGACCGAGACCACGTCCGGCTTTTCGGTTTCAATCATCTGCTTGTAGTCGGAGTACTCCTTTTTGAACTGCCATTTGGCGCGGACCTGTTCCAGTGATTTGGCGCAGGGGTCGGCAATAGCGGTCAGTTCGAAGTCCGGATTGGCAGCGTAACCGGGGATGTGACTTCCCTGGGCGATGGCGCCTCCGCCGACGACACATACTTTGAATTTCTTGCTCATACTGCAGATTCTCCTTGTTGAATCGTGTTTGTAAATATTTTGTCGCCATGATCGTTCATAGCGCAGTTTTCGGGCCAGGGAAACTCGTCCAGCGAGACCAGCCGGTGCTCCTCGGCGCTGCGGTCGGCAGCGAGGGCGAGACGGGTGGCGGTGGCGCCGTCGGCAAGAGTGCTGATGGGGGTGTCGCCGCGGTCGATGCTGTCGAAGAAATCGTTAAGCATCATGGCGTCGCCCCCGCCGTGCCAGCGGCGTGACGGGATCGAATAATTCAGTTCCTCGCGGGTGCGGTAATTATGCACGGTGATCTTGCCGCTTTCGAAGTCGCCCTCCAGCATGCCCTCGGTGCCGTGGAGCAGCAGCGTGCGCCCCGGCTTGCCGCTGTACATGAGCATGGTGAAAATCGCCTGGCTGCCGTCCGAAAACAGGATGGTGGCGCTCTGGTCGGTCTTCACGTCGGCGTCGGTATGGTACACGCAGCGGTCGACGTCGCCGAGGTCGCGCTTGAAACTGCCCTGCGCACAGCACAGCTTCTCCGGCGTCAGGCGGAAAGGACAGGTCGAGTCGCTGCAGCGGGAGCAGTTTTCCGGCGTGTCGGGACGCGGCGGAAACAGGACCTGCCCGCCCAGCGAAAAGACCGCCGTGGGCACTGCATCCGGCTGCTTGATCCAGCAGAGGATGTCGAGGTCGTGCGAGCATTTTTCGTTCATCGAACCGCCGGTCGCGGCGATTTTGCGCCGCCAGCCGCGGCGGTAGCTGATGCTGTGTTCGAGAAACAACCGTTCGTCGGCCTGAACCATGGCGATTTTGCCGAGGCTGCCGCCCGCGCAAATTTCCTTGACGCGGCGGTAAAAAGCCGAGTGCCGCAGCACGAAACCCGGCAGTACCAGCCGGTCCGGGGTATCGGCGGCAGCCTGGGCGATGCGGCGGACTTCCTCCCACGAGGTCGCCACCGGTTTTTCCAGAAATACATGGCGGTGATGACGCAACGCGAGCTCTGTCAAATCCGCATGCGTGGCGTTCGGCGTGATAATCATGACCGCATCCGCTTCCGACTCCGGAATCTTCGCCAGCGCTTCCTCGAGCGTGCAGTAAATGGCGGTTTCGGTCAGGCCGTAACCATCCAGTTCACTGCGGATGCCCGGGTGAATTTTTTCATTGATATCGACGACGGCGGCGACGCGGCGGTCGATCAGGTGCATGTTGGTGGAAGACGCGATTTGCGTCCATTCCAGCCCGTTCTCGACGACGCGCGCCCGAAACTCCGGGTTCGCCGCCGCAATCAGTCTGGCAAAGAGCAGCCCGCGGCCGGCACCTGCGATTATAACGCCTTTGGACATAAGATATTCCTTAAACCTCCAGCCACTTGCCCGGATCTTTCGAGGCACGGATGACCGTGTCGAGCATGGCGGCTATTTCGATGGTTTGTTCTTTGGGGACCGGGGTCGCGCCGCCGGCATAAAAATCCAGGATGGCGGCGATCAGGTTTTCGAACGTATTGGTCATATTCGGCATCACCAGCGAACTGGTGTCGCCGCAGGCGATGGCGCCAAATCCGACTTTGCACATATTCAAGGTGGCACGGCGGTTGTCGTTGTATTCGATAGCCGCCATATCGGTGTTGCCGTTGCCGTAATACATGATCCGTTTGGCGCCGGTGCCGAGCACGGAAACAATCATTTCAAGCTGATGGATCGCGTATTCCGGGAAATTGCTGCCGCCGCCCCAGGTGACGACGGAGTTGGTCGGCTTGTTGTCGGTGCCCTTCACATGTGCAAGTAGCTGGTCGCCGAAGCGCAGTGCGGACGACGAAAACATGGGGGTGTTGTGCTTGGCGGCCAGCTCAAACATGCGTTCGGCGGCGGCTTTGTTCGGGGCGAACGGTTTGTCGATATAAACCGGCTTGCCGCTTTTCAGCGGAATTTCGGCGAGTTTCTCGTGGACTTCCGGATTCGAGGGGGCCAGCACGCACAGCGCGTCGCAGGCTTCGACGACTTCCGCGATGGATTTCGCCGGTTTGCAGCCGAACTTTTCGCACCACTGCGCCAGCGGCAAACTGCCCGGTTTGGTGTATTCTTCGTAAGCCATATACAGTTCGAATTCGCCGGCGCGCTTGTCCTTGCTGAACCAGCCCGGATAATTGTTGGCGTGCCATTCGTCGATGAAAAGGTCGATAAATCCTATCTTTTTCATGATTTCACCTTTGCGGTTGAGTTTCTTATGATAAATGTCGAATCCAAAACATAATGATCGATTTTGTTGCCCTTCATCAGCTCGATCAGCAGATGCATGGCGGCTTCGCCCTGTTCCTGGCGCGGCTGTTGAATCGTGGTCAAGGGAGGGGTCAGCAGCTTGGTCCAGCTGAGGCCGTCGAACCCGACCAGCGACACATCCAGCGGCACTTTGATTCCTGCGTCGTTCAGCACCTGCAGTACGCCGCCCGCAATAAAATCGCTGGTGCAGACAACCGCGGTGAACTGATGATTTCCGGCCAGAAACTTGGAGAACGCGTAATAGCCGACTTCCGGCGAAGTCTCGCTCTCGACCAGACAAAGCGTCAATTTGATCCCCAGTTTCTCGGCGGCGGCCCGGCTGTACAGCAGCCGCAGTTCACTGTAACGCGATATGCTG
Source organism: Victivallis vadensis (assembly GCA_040391785.1). Classification (GTDB taxonomy): domain Bacteria; phylum Verrucomicrobiota; class Lentisphaeria; order Victivallales; family Victivallaceae; genus UBA5239. Next base: position 38,072 of record JBEBXH010000039.1, on the reverse strand, counting down.
TGGCAATAAACGATATTGCGGTGCCCCAGCTCCGCGAGGTGATGAATCACCTGTTCGCAGGCCGCCCGGTTGTTCACCGAAATGCTCGGGAAACCGATCAGTTTCTCCGGGCCCAGGCAGACGACGGGAATATTTTTTTCATCCAGCATTTTCTGCGATTTCTTGCTGATGACTCCGGTATAAGTGATGAAGCCGTCCACCTTATCGGCGAGGCGGTCGATCACCTGTTCGGCCTTGAAATAACGCCCCTCGATGGTGTGGACAATGGCGTCGTAATCCTGTTCACCGGCCACTTTTTCGATACCGGCGAGAATCTCGCTGACGAACGAACTGTTCAGCTGCGGCAGGATCACGCCGACCTGCCTGGTTTCGGGGCCCCCGGCGAAACTTTTGTAGTTCATTTCCGAGGCGCACTTCATGACCAGCTCGCGGGTGCGCTTGCTCACGCCGGGCTTATCGTTCAGGGCCAGCGACACGGTACCTTTCGAGATACCGAGTTTTTCGGCCAGCATTTCCAAAGTTGTATTGCCATTCTTTTTCATATCATATATTATACAGTTTTTATTTAAAAAAACAAGGGAAAGTTTAAATTTTTTAAAACTATTTAAAAAATAACGATTTGTTTAAATTCTGTTTGAAATTCCCCGATCTGACATTATAATATGGAACAGACACCGCAGCGGCACGTTGCCGGTCGCGGTTACAGGGCGCGCCCGAGGGGCGAAACAGCAGGAGTAAATGTTATGAAAATCGGTGTAATCGTTGAAATGTTCCGTTGTCCTCTCGAAGAGGGATTCCGCAAAGCTCACGAACTCGGCGTTTCGGGCGTCCAGATTTATGCGCTGAGCAAATATTTCGATATGCTCAATGAACCGGAATCGCGTTTGAAGGAACTGAAAGCGCTGGCGGACAGCTACAACCTCGAATTTGCCGCGGTATGCGCCGACCTCGGCGGACACGGTTTCACCGATCCCGCCGGCAATCCGGCACGTCTGGAGAAAACCCGCAAAATCATGGAACGCTCGAAAATTTTTGGTACCAAAGTTCTGACCACCCACATCGGCGTTGTCCCCTCGGACCGCGATTCCGCGATTTATGCCGACGTGGTCAAAACCATGCAGGAAGTCGGCCGCATGGCCCTCGATAACGGTATGGTGCTGGCCATCGAAACCGGCCCCGAGTCACCGGAACTCCTGAAGCAATTCCTGATCGACGTCGGCAGCGCCGGAATCGCCGTGAACATGGACCCCGCCAACCTCGAAATGGTGATCAACTGTAATTCCGCCGACGCCGTCCGTACGCTGTCCGGCCGCATTGTTCATACCCACGCCAAGGACGGCCTTCACCTGCGCGACTGCAATCCGAAGGAAGTCTACGACGCCTTCGCCGAGGGCGGTTTCGAAGCCCTCGTCGAACGCACCGGTGAGCTTTTCTGCGAAGTGGAACTCGGCAAGGGACAAATCGACTGGGATGCCTATCTGCAGGCACTGCGTGACACCGGTTACGACGGTTTCCTCACCGTGGAACGCGAAGTGGGCGACAATCCCGACGCCGAAATCACCAACGCCGTGCGTTTCCTTCAAGCGAAGTTGTCGAAGTAATATTCTAGCGAGGGCGGCTCCGCGCCCCCTCGCACTCCCCGCGGCAGGCCGTATTGGCCTGCACCTCGGTACTTTTTAGAAGGGAGATCCGCGAGTTTTCGACTCGCGCCAGATGGCTGCCGCCTCTGGACTCTGCCGGAAGGTTTTTGCCCAGCGCAGGTTTCCGGTGGGTTCTCAGGGCAGCGGCCCTGAGTGCGAATGCGCATATCCCCTCAATAATACAGTCAGGATGCGCAGCATCCGTTCAGTGCAGATCAGTCGATCTGCCGCTGGAGCGCGAGGAACGCGCAGTTCCTCGCATCCATTTTCCTGCCTCGAAACCGTCGGCGTTATTTCAGTAAATTTTCGCTCTTTTTGATTTCATCCATCGGCAACCGGTGGCCGTGCCAGCCGGGTTCGGAAATCCAGCGTCTTTCGTCCGGTTGGAATTCGGTTTCTTCGAAGGTCAGGGTGGTCCTGATGGTGGCCACTTCTTTGATGGCTTCGGGGGATTCAAAATTGACTACGTCCACGTTCAGCATCAGCGGCTTGGCCGGCGGGTTAAGCGAGGCAAAAACAGTGCTCCAGGTGCCGCCCGCGAGTAAGGGACGCGGCAGAACGCAGAATCTGCGGAAAGCCACTACCTTGCCGGATTTGTCCAGCAATTCGAACATGCAGTAGATATGGGTGCCGCCGGTCAATGCTCTCAGACGTTCCGGATTGAGGCGGGCGGGGTTGATGTTGTAATAGACCAGGGACCTGGTTGAACGCGGGGTTTTGTAGAGGCGCAGCACGGTGCTGTCTTTGGTCTGGTACTGTGTTGCCTCGAAACCGAGGTGCGGCAGGACGCTTTCGAGCTGTTGGACAAAAGCCTGATACTTCTCCGGATTCAAACTGATTTCGTAGTTGATGTACAGGAACTGCTTGCCATCTTTGTCGACCCAGGGAATCCTGCTCACGGGATATACGGTATAACAATCGCCATAGGATTCGAGCGCGGCCATGATCAGGTCGGATTTGATTTGTTTGCCGGAGCGCCTGGTCGCGGAATCGTCTTCGGGGTCCGCTTCGGGCCACAGGCTGCCGTCGACGCGGGCTTTGATCTTGACGGTGAAGATACCTTTCTCGAATTGCGGGGCTTCGAGCATTTCCCAGCCGATGATCCTGCCGGAGGTGGCCTGGGTAATGGTGAGCTGGGCGTCTTCAATGGCTTTGGCGTAGGTTTCGCCATGCCCGGAGGCGGATACGGTTTCGATTTTTGCGGCCGGAGCAGCCAGCGCCAGCAACGATAGCAGGAGTATTGCCATTATTTTGTTCATTTCTGTGTCCCTTCATTTTTCATTGAATTTTTATGCATGTATTTACTATAGAGCAATTATGCCGAATTTCACCGTCGAAAAGTTGTTTTATGCGAAAATTTTTTGGCAGGGCCGGATTTTGCGGTTCTGATTGATTCTTAGAAATTTTCGAAAATTTCTTTGAAAATGCTTGATATTTGGAATTAAATGGATTATATTGGAATAGAATGGAAAGAATTCTTGAAAACTAGTAGTGAAGGCAGGACTGGAACATGTTAGCATTTTGCGGACAGGACCGATGCCAGATCGATGCGAACGGCCGGGTGAAGCTGAGCCCCCGCGTGATCAATGATTTCATTGAGAAATGCAGCGGGGAGATCGTTATGCATTGCTTGCCGGAAGGGGCTGTGGCCATTTATCCGGAAAGCATTTACCTGGAAATGCGTCGCCGGGAGGAAGCCCCCGCCGTACGCGCGGCCACGAGCATGGTGTTCCGGCGCGAAATGCGGCGGTTCGGGGCGCTGAGCAGCGCCGACCGGATCACGGCGCAGGGCCGGCTGACCATTCCGCATGGTTTTCGGGAACACGGCGGGCTGTTGCCCGGTACGGATATTGTCGTTGTCGGAGTTGAGATAGGGGTCGAACTCTGGAGTGCCGAGCGCTGGAATGCAGAGCTGGCAAAAATGAATGAACATGCCATTACCCGCGGGGAAAGCGAAATGGCGGATGATTTAATCATCAAAAACTGACAGGAGGTGAAGGATCATGCTTATGGCGCACAAGAGATTGCTGTTTTTCGGCGTGCTCACCATTCTGTCGCTGATGCTGGCCGGCGCGGGCCGGATGACGGGAGCGATTTTCAGTGAAATGGACGAGCGCAAGCTCGAAAAGGCTCAATTGACGGAGCTGGTGCTGAAGATGCTTCCGACCATCCCCCCGCAGTACCATGAACAATGGAAAAAGGCAGCCCAGGAAAATCCCGAATTACTGCTTAAATTCAACACCACAGACTTCGGTTTTCACCCCACCCGTTAACCGAAGCCTGTGGCTGTCATTATTAATTAACGTTGAACTTGAGCCGGAACGGAAAGTCGCGTGAGGAGCGTCCGACCAGGACCTCAAATTCGCCGTTTTCCACTACCCGTTCACCAGCGGCGTTGACGATTGAACACTCGGCGACCGGGATTTCAAACGACAGTTCTTTTTCTTCCCCGGCTTTGAGCTCGATGCGTTCAAAGGCTTTGAGTTCTTTGTCCACCCAAGTGGCGGAGGTCACAAGGTCGCTCACGTAAATCTGCACCACTTCGGCGATTTCGCGATCGCCGGTATTTTTCAGCTTGACGTTGACCTTGACGGTCTCGGAACGCATGTAAGTTTCCTTATCGATCGAGGCCGCCGTATATTCCACCTTGCCGTAGCCGATCCCCTCGCCGAACGCGTAAAGCGGGCTCTGGGTCAGATCCGCGTATTTATCGCCATGCTGGCCGCGCACCTGCATATACATAATCGGCTGCTGGCCGACATGGTAAGGAATCGAAACCGTCAAACGGCCCGAAGGATTGATATCGCCGAAGATCGCCTCGGCCAACGCCTGTCCGCCGAGCATGCCCGGGCTGAACTGTTGGAACACCGCCGCCGCGCCCTGCCGCACGTCCTCGGGGAAAGTCATCGGCTTGCTGGAAAGCATCACGATAATATACGGCTTGCCGGAAGCCTTGACCTTGCGCAGCAACTCCTGCTGGCCGCCCTGCAGCTCGAGCGTAGCCGTGCTGTGCCATTCGCCCCAGTAGCCGACCTGGTCGCCGACTACGGCTACGACCAGATCAGCGGCGGCGATGACCTTTTCGGCGTCGGCCATCAGCGAGCCATCTTCTTTATCATTGCCGGTACAGCCATCAGCCTGCAAGGTATTACCACCGAAGCGCTTGCTGATGCCGTCGAACGCGGTCACGACCGTATCGCGCGGATGCGGTGCGCGGATTCCGGCCTGACCGGTGCCGCGGCTCCAGTCGCCGCATTGAGTCAACACGTTGTTGCTGTTCGGGCCAACCACGGCGATGGTCTTGAAACCGGTATCTTTCAGCGGCAGGATGCCGTTGTTTTCAAGCAGGACCAGCGATTCGCGGCAGGCGCGCAAGGCTTTGTCGCGGTGCGCCTTGCTGCCAATGACTTTGGCCGCTTTTTCCAGATCGATCGGACGGTCGTTTTCGAAAAGGCCGAGCTTGAATTTAATGGTCAGGATACGGCGCACGTGCTCCTCAACTTCGGCCATGGTGATGCGGCCGCTTTTCAGCGCGTCGAGACAGCCCTGGAAAAATTCCGGCGTTGACATCATCATATCATTGCCGCACCTCACCGCCAGCGCCGCCGCGTCCTCGAAATCGGCGCAAATCTGCTGCGCCCGAACCATGTGCCCGACATTGTTCCAGTCGGTGACCACGAAGCCATTGAAGCCCCAGTCTTCCTTGAGGTTTTCGGTCAGGAGCCAGCGGTTGGCGGTGGATGGCACGCCCTCGATCGACTGGTAGCCGGTCATGAACGAGCCGACGCCCGCCTCTACCGCTTTTTTGAACGGCGGCAGGAAATACGATTTGAGCTTGCGCGGGCTGATATCGGCCTCGGAGGCGTCGCGCCCGCCGTGGGTTTCGCTGTACCCGGCGTAGTGCTTGGCGCAGGCGAGAAGTTTGTCGGTGGATGCATTGAGCTCATCGCCCTGATAGCCCTTGATCATGGCCGCCGCAAAGCGCCCGATCAGGTGCGGATCCTCGCCGAAGGTCTCGCCCACCCTGCCCCAGCGCAGGTCGCGCGTGATGCACAGCACCGGCGAAAAGGTCCAGTTCGGTCCGGTGTGCTCCATTTCCTTGGCGGTGACTTCGGCCATGTCGCGCATAACGCTCTCGTCCCAGCTGCCGGCCGCGCCGAGCTGAGTCGGAAAAATCGTGGCCCCTTCCCAGAAGGAATAGCCGTGGATCGAGTCCACGCCGAGCAGCAGCGGAATCCCCAGCCGGGTCTCGCGCGCGAGCTCGATCGCCCGCTGGCAGTCCTTGCCCAGAATCTGCAGGAAAGAGCCGAGGTGCTGCTCCTTCAATTTTTTCTCCATATCCTCGCGGCCGTCGAGCTGGACCAGCTGGCCGACTTTTTCCTCGGTGGTCATGCGGGCGATCAGGTCGTCGACGCGTTTTTCGACCGGCAGCGAAGCATCTTTGTAAGCGATATAATCAGACATATTGGAAATCCTTTTCTAGTTGATTTATTCGAAAATTGAGTTCAGCCATTCGGCGGCGGAGGCGTCGGACGGCATGCGCCAGTCGCCGCGCGGCGAGAGGGCGATGGTCCCGACCTTGGGGCCGTCCGGCACGCAGTTGCGCTTGAACTGCTGCTGGAAAAAGCGGCGGACGAAAAGCCGGAGCCATTTTTCGATGGTGTCGGCGTCGTATTGATCCTCAAACGCATGCTTGGCGAGGTACAGCAGCTTGGCCGGTTCCGCGCCGTATTTGATGAAGTGATAAAGGAAAAAATCATGCAGTTCATACGGCCCGATCAGCGTCTCGGTGGTCTGCTGGATGGAGCCATCGGCGGCGGGCGGCAGCAGTTCAGGACTGACGGGGGTATCGGTAATATCGTAGAGCACCGCGGCCATATCCTCGCCGGAATTTTCGGCAATGTTGTTGATCAGGAACCGGATCAGCGTTTTCGGGATCGAGCAGTTCACCGAATACATCGACATGTGGTCGCCGTTGAACGTGCTCCAGCCGAGGGCGATTTCGGAGAGGTCGCCGGTACCGATGACGATCCCGTTGTGCTTATTCGCCAGGTTCATCAGGATGCGGGTCCGCTCGCGGGCCTGAACGTTTTCATAGGTCACGTCGATTTGTTCGGGATCGTGCCCGATGTCCTCGAAATGCCTCAGCGAAATCCCCTTGATATCGATCTCGCGGAAATCGGCGCCGATCAGCTGGATCAGCTTGACGGCATTATTATACGTGCGGCCGGTGGTGCCGAAACCGGGCATGGTGATCGCCATGATATCGGAATAGGGCCGCTTCAGAAGTTTGCAGACTTCGGCGCAAACCAGCAGCGCCAGCGTCGAATCGAGCCCGCCGGAAATCCCGAGCACCATCGTTTGCGCACCGGTATGTTCGAGGCGCTTGGCGAGCGCCGCCGCCTGAATGTCGAGAATCTCCCGGCAGCGCTCCTGCCGTCGGTCAAGGTCCTCCGGCACAAACGGATGCGCAGGAATGCAGGCGTATTCGAGGTCCGGCGACTCCGTGATTTCGGCGAGGCGGATATAGCGGAATTCGGCATTGCATTTCACATCGTTGAACGAGCTGTCCGAATAACGGGCATTGCGCAGACGCTTCAGGTCAACATCGGCCAGAACCATGCTGCTCTTGCGGTTGAAACGATGGTTTTCGACGGCCAGGCGACCGTTTTCGGCGATCAGCGCGTGACCGCTGAACACGCAGTCGGTGGTCGATTCGTGGACCCCGGCCCCGGCCAGCGCGTAGGCCGCCAGACAGCGCGCGCTCTGCTGCTTGACCAGTTCGCGGCGGTACTCCGCCTTGCCGGCGAGCCCGGTCCCGGCGGAGAGATTGCAAATAACTTTGGCCCCGGCCAGCGCCATTTTCGAGCTCGGCGGGATAACGCCCCTGAGGTCCTCGCAAATTTCCACGCCCAGCACGAAATCAAGGCCATCGGTAAAAATCAGGTCGGTACCGAACGGCACTTCACTGCCGTCGAAATCGATCTGCGCGTTGCGGATATCCATGCCGGAAGTGAACTGGCGCTTTTCGTAAAATTCCCGGTAATTCGGCAACAGCGATTTGGGGACGATACCCCGGACCACGCCATTTTGAGCGACCACGGCCACGTTGTAAATGGCATCGCGGTAACGCAGCGGCATCCCGAAAATCATCATGGTTTCTTTGCTTCGCCGGGCCAGTTCGGCCCCGTGCTCTACAGCGGCATTCAGGAGTTGTTCCTGAAAAAACAGGTCGCCGCAACTATAGCCGGTCACACATAATTCGGGAAATACCACCACGGCAGCACCGGCAGACTTCGCTTCTTCGTATTCCTTGTGTAATACTTGAGTATTGAAATCAGCGTCGCCGACTTTCAAAACCGGCACCGCCGCCGCCATGCGATAAAACCCGTACATAAACTATTTCCCCGTTTTGTCGGCATACCACTCGGGTGTGATCCCGAGGCGGCCGATTTTATAATGAATCACCCGCGGCGACAAATCCAGCTCGCGCGCCGCCGCCGACATGTTGCCGTGATTGCGTTTCAATGCCTCGACGATTAGCTCGCGCTCGTAGGAATTCACCAGCGTGTTGAACGATGCGTTGTCATCCGGCAGCAGCGCCGTGCCGGACTCTTTGCCGGTCTGCAGCGAAGCGGGCAGATTATAGCCGTGGATGCAATCGTCGGTCGCGGTCAGAACCGCGCGTTCGATGCAGTTTTCCAGCTCGCGGACGTTGCCCGGCCAGTGATAACTCATCAGCATATTGATCGCCGGAGTCGAGAGCCGGACGATGTGTTTGCCGTATTTCAAATTGTGCTTGGCGAGAAAATGCTCCGCCAGCAGGATGATATCGCAGCGGCGCTTGCACAGATCCGGCATGGTGATCGGAAAAATATTCAGCCGGTAATACAAGTCCTCGCGGAACTTGCCCTGCATCATCAAATCCTCAAGATTGCGGCTGGTCGCCGCCAGGAAACGCACATTCGAGCGCAGTTCCTCGCTGCTGCCCACCCGCGAAAAGGTCCGTTCCTGCAGGAAACGCAGCAGTTTTACCTGCGTGGACAAGCTCAAATCGCCGACTTCGTCGAGGAACAGCGTCCCGCCGTCGGCCAGCTCGGCGCGCCCGAGGCGGCGGTTCACCGCCCCCGTGAACGCCCCTTTTTCGTGGCCGAACAGCTCGCTCTCCACCAGATTTTCCGGCAGCGCCGCGCAGTTCAGCGTAATGAACGGCTTATCGCTGCGGTTGCTCAGTTTGACGATCGCCCGGGCGCAAAGTTCCTTGCCGGTGCCGGAACTGCCGCGGATCAGCACCGTGGCGTCGCTCGGCGCCACCTGGCGGATCAGCTCGTAAATCATGCCCATGGTCCGGCAGTTGCCGATCATTTCGCCGGGGTTGCCGTTCAACATATTGCGGAGTTGACGGTTCTCCTCCAGCAGCAATTCGTGTTCCTGCACGTATTCGAGCAGCGCGGCCACCGCCTCGGCGGTCATGTTGCCGATGATTTCCAGGAATTCCAGGTCGGATTCGAGGTCCGGGGTCTCCGAGACCTTGCGGTCAATGCTCAACGTCCCGATAACCCGCTCCATGTGAATGATCGGCACGCAGAGAAACGCGATCTGCTCGCCGCTTTTGCGCGCGCCGGTACGGTTCAGGAAACGCTTGTCCTTGGAAATATCCATCACGATCAGCGGCTTGCCGGTGGCGGCCACCTGTCCGGTGATGCCCTCGCCGATGTGGTAACGCCCCTTTTTCCGGGCGTTGTCCTCGAGGCCGTGCGACACTTCGATCGCCAGCGTATCGCCCTGCAAAATAGCAAAAGTACCGCGCACCATGCCGATGCGGATACTCAAAATTTCCAGTATTTTGTTGAGCAGCGCCTTGATATCACGCTCATGCAGAATGGCCGAGCTGATTTCCCTCAGCGTTGTAATCTGCGTTCTTAATCGATCTTTCATATCTCCATTTCCATGATTCTGGCCACCGCCTCCCCGGTGCGGGCGCGGCTGCCGAATGCCGTCAGGCGGAAATAGCCTTCGCCGCAGGAACCGAACCCGACTCCGGGCGTCCCCACCACCTGACACGACCTCAATAATTTAGCCGCAAAATCCATGGAATCAAGTCCGCGGGGCAATTTCCACCAGATATATGGCGCATTTTCGCCGCCGAAAACCTTGTATCCGGCTTTACTCAAGCCCTCGCGAATGATCGCGGCATTGCCCATGTAGTAATCGATCATCTCCTGCGTTTCGCGCCGGCCGGCCTCGGAATAAACCGCCTCGGCGGCGCGCTGAACCACGTAGGAGACGCCGTTGAACTTGGTGCACTGGCGGCGGTTCCACATGGCGTTCAGTTTTTTCAGCGCCTTCGGCACCACCGTGAACGCGCAGCGCAAACCGGTGAACCCGGCGGTTTTCGAAAACGATTTGAATTCGATCGCTACTTCCTTGGCGTCCGGAATCTCGTAAATACTGCCGGGCAACTCGGGATCGCGGATGTAGGAACTGTAGGCGCTGTCGAACAGAATCACCGCGTCCTTGCGCAGCGCGTAATCCACCCAGCGCTCCAGGTCGCGGCGGGTCAGCACGATCCCGGTCGGGTTGTTCGGCGAACAGAGATAAATCAGGTCCACCTGCCCCTCCGGCAGCTCCGGCGAAAAACCATTCGCACTGGTCGAGGGCAGAAATACCACCTCGCGGCCGGCCATGATGTTGCTGTCCAGATACACCGGATAAACGGGATCGCAGATCGCCACCTTGCAGTCGCCGGAAAATATTTCCTGAATATTGGCCACGTCGCACTTCGAGCCGTCGCTCACAAACACCTCGTCGGCGTCCAGTTCGATGCCGCGCGATTTGTATTCGCCGTCGATGATCGCCTGAATCAGGAAATCATGCCCCTGCTCCGGGCCGTAACCGCGAAACGTCTTCGCATCGGCCATTTCGTCCACGGCCGTATGCATGGCCCGGATCACCGCCGGCGTCAGCGGCAAGGTCACATCGCCAATTCCCAGCCGGATAATATCGGCCCCCGGATTCTCCTTCTGAAATGCCTCGGTCTTCTTCTTCAACTCGGCAAACAGATAATTCCCACCCAACTTCAAATAATTTTCATTGATCTTGTTCATTCTTAACTCTTAGCTCTCTCCGCCCTTTCGCTCAATGTTGAAAAAAATTGTTTCACGTTTTTTCAACCTCGCTTTCGGGCGAATGGTGATTATTTCGTTAGCGCCTGCGGCTTACATTTGTTTCGCCCTGCAGGCGACCAGCGCTATCCGCGCGCTGGACCCGCCTACGTTATACTCCGGCGTGGCAAGCCGCGTCCGGGTAGCACCCGGCGGCGGGTTATTTTTTCTTCTTTCTTCTTTCTTAATTCTTAATTAGTTCGCCCTCAAAGGCGAACGTCGCAGGCCCGGTCATGTAGACGTGATTGTCTTTTTCGCTGTATTCGATCTGCAGTTCGCCGCCATCCAGCAATACACTGATGTTGCGCCCGGTGCGCCCGGTCAGGACCCCGGCCACCGCCGTGGCACAGCTCCCCGTACCGCAGGCCATGGTGATCCCGCAGCCGCGTTCCCACACGCGCATCCGCACCAGCTGCGGACTGATCACCTCGGCGAACTCCACATTCACTTTGCGCGGAAAAAGCTCGTGCGTCTCGATCTGCGGCCCCCATTCAGCCAGTTGAATCTGATTGATGTCATCCACGAAAATCACGATATGCGGATTGCCCATCGAAAGCGCGGTACCGGTAAACTTCCGTCCGCACGCCTCGAAGCGCAGCTCCAGCGCCTTTTCGCCGGGGTCGCCCGTCACCGGAATCTCGCCGCGGGTCAGGCGCGGCTCGCCCATATCCACCCGTACCGCACCATTTTCCAGCACCTGCGGCTTGATGATCCCCGCCTTGGTGTGCAGCTGAAATTCGCGGCCGGGCGCGAGCTTGTTCTGTTTGATGTACATCCCGACGCAGCGCGTGGCGTTGCCGCACATTTCGGTTTCGGAACCGTCCGCGTTGTAAATCCGCATTTCGAAAGAATGCCCGCCGAGCGGCGCGACCGTGACCAGGCAATCGGCCCCTACCCCGAAATGGCGGTCGCAGATTTTCCGCGCCGACCCCTGAAAATCGAATTCGCGGTATTTCTCCGTATTGACAATCACAAAGTCATTGCCAAGTCCCTGCCATTTTTGAAACTTCATTTGTCATTACTCCTTGACATTAAATACTCATTGACTTCCCGTGCGGTCTGGCGGGCATGGGTCATGGCGCGGACAACCAGCGATTGCCCGGTGGCGGCGTCGCCGCAGACAAACACGTCGTCGCCGCTCACGCCCGGAGGGGGGGTATTGACGAAGCCCATCGCCAGCAGAATCAGGTCGGCGTCGATGTGCCCGCCCGAACCCACTATTTCCTTGAACTTGAGCGGTTTGCCCTCCGGCGAAAAGGTCCATTCCACTTTGATATAATCCACGCCGCTCCCGGTAAATTTTTTGCTGGCGATGCTCCACAGCCGCGATACGCCTTCCTTGTGGCTGGACGACGTCCGCAGGAGATACGGCCACTCCGGCCACGGCGTCGAATCCGAGCGGTTTTCGGGCGGCTGCGGCATGATTTCCAGCTGTACCACCGCTTTGGCCCCCTGCCGCAGCGAGGTGCCGACGCAGTCGCTGCCGGTATCGCCGCCGCCGATCACCACCACGCGCTTGTCTTTGGCGCAAATCGGCGGTTCGGCAAGCTCGCCGGAAACCACCCGGTTCTGGCCGCACAGGAAATCGAGCGCGAAATGCACGTGCGGCAGCTCGCGTCCCGGGATATCCAGGTCGCGCGGCTGCGGCGTGCCGATGGCGATCACCAGCGCATCGTAACGCTTGCGCAGATACTCAAGCATTACGTCCTTGCCGATCTCGGTGTGGCATTCAAAATGAATCCCGGCGCGCTTCATCAACTCGATACGGCGGCGGACAATGCTTTTTTCCAGCTTGAAATCCGGTATGCCATAGCGCAGCAGCCCGCCGGCTTCGGCGTTTTTCTCATAAACCGTGACCTCGTGTCCCATGCGGTTCAGCTGCTGGGCGACAGCGAGTCCGGCGGGGCCGCTCCCCACCACCGCGACCTTGAACCCGGTCTTGCCCTTGGGCATGAAGGGCTGCGCATAACCGCGCTCGAAAGCCGTCTCCACCACCGCTTTTTCGAGCTGGCGGATCATGACGGGGTCGGTGTTGATCCCCTGCGTGCAGGATGCTTCGCAGAGCGCGGGGCAGACTCGCCCGGTGAACTCCGGGAAGTCGTTGGTCGAACTCAGGATATCCCAGGCCAACCGCCAGTTGTCGGCCGCCACCGCGGCGTTGATCTCCGGAATCACGTTTTCCAGCGGGCAGCCGCGCCCGTGACAGAACGGGATGCCGCAGTCCTGACAGCGCTGCGCCTGAGTTTTCAGCTCGGTCGCGGTCAGGTTGCGCTCCACTTCGTTGTAATCCTGCAGCCGGGTCGAAACCGGACGGTATATTTCCTTGATTCTCATTATGCCTTGCCTCCTCTGGCCATCAGGGCCTGACGGTATTCCACCGGGTACACCTTGACGAAACGGTTGCGGTAGTTCACCCAGTCGTTCAATATGGCTTGCGCCTGCGGGCTGCCGGTGGCGTCCAGATGCTCGCGCAACAGACCCAGCAGCTCCTTTTCATCGTCAGAACCGGCCAGAACCGTTTCCAGGTCGATGGTGCCGATGTTGCAGCGCAGGTCGAAGTCGTTCGAACAGTCGAGCACATAGGCGATTCCGCCGGTCATCCCGGCGGCAAAGTTCACCCCGGTATGGCCGAGCACGACCACCCGGCCGCCGGTCATATATTCGCAGCCGTGGTCGCCCACGCCCTCGACCACCGCCGTGATGCCGCTGTTGCGGATGCAGAAGCGCTCACCCGCCTGGCCGTTGATAAAGAGCTTGCCGGAGGTGCCGCCGTAGCCGATCACGTTGCCGGCGATGACGTTCTCCTCGGCCTTGAACTTGGCGTCCTCGGGCGGACGGATCACGATGGTGCCGCCGGACAATCCCTTGCCGACGAAGTCGTTCGCCTCGCCGATCAGTTCCAGCCGCAGCCCCGGCGCGAGAAACGCCCCGAAGCTCTGCCCGGCGCAGCCCTGGATACGCAGGGTAATCAGGTCGCGCGGCAACCCTTTGGCCCCGTACAGCTCGGCGATTTCGCCGGAGAGCTCGGTGCCGACGGTGCGGTCGGTGTTATGGATTTTCAGCTCCATTTCCGCCGGTTCGCATTTTTCGATGTTATCCTGCAGCTGGCGCAGCATGTACTTGCGGTCGAAGTTCGAAAGCTTGTTCATGCGCGGCCCGCGGTAACGCACCGCGCCGCCCTGCACCTTGGTGAAAATCTTGCTGAAATCCAGTCCCTTCAGCTTATAGAAATCCAATGCCTGATTCATCTGCAAAAGTTCGGTGCGCCCGACCGCGTCATCCAGCGACTTGAGGCCCAGCGAAGCGAGAATTTCGCGGACTTCGCCGGCCAGCAACCGCAGGAAGTTTTCGATGTATTCGGGCTTGCCCTTGAAGCACTTGCGGAGTTCGGGATCCTGCGTAGCCACGCCCACCGGGCAACTGTTGTCATGGCACTTGCGCATCATCACGCAGCCCAGGCACACGAGCAGCGTAGTGGCGAAGCCGAATTCCTCGGCGCCGAGCAAGGCCCCGATCACCACATCGCGCCCGGTCTTGAGCTGACCATCCACCTGCAGCCGCACGTGGTCGCGCAGGTGGTTCATCACCAGCGTCTGATGCGCCTCGGCCAGGCCGAGTTCCCACGGCAGCCCGGCGTGCTTGATGCTGGTCAGCGGCGAGGCTCCGGTACCGCCGTCATGACCGCTGATCAGGATCACATCCGCATGCGCCTTGGCCACCCCGGCGGCAATGGTCCCCACGCCGACCTCGGAAACGAGCTTGACCGAAATCCGCGCCTTGGGGTTGGCGTTGCGCAGGTCATAAATCAGCTGCGCGAGGTCCTCGATCGAGTAAATATCATGATGCGGCGGCGGCGAGATCAGGCTCACCTGCGGCGTCGAGTGCCGGATGCCCGCGATGAATTCGTCAACCTTGTGCGCGGGCAGCTGGCCGCCCTCGCCGGGCTTGGCCCCCTGCGCCATTTTGATCTGCAGTTCACGCGCATGGCGCAGATAGTCGATCGTCACGCCGAAGCGGCCGCTGGCCACCTGCTTGATCGCGCTCGAGCGGTCCTCGCCGTTCGGGCCGGGCGCTTTGCGCCTCGGGTCCTCGCCGCCCTCGCCGCAGTTGCTCATCGCGCCGAGGCGGTTCATGGCCACGGCAATGGCCTCGTGCGCCTCCGGGCTCAGCGATCCCAGCGACATCGCGCCGGAAACGAAATGATGGATAATCGACTCCACGCTCTCGACCTTTTCCAGATCGATCGGCTTGGCCGGGGCGAACTCAAAGAGTCCGCGCAGCGTACAGAGATTTTTCGCCTGATGATTGATCAGATTCGCGTATTCGCGGTATTTGGTCGCGTCGTTGCCCTGCACTGCCTGACGGAATATCGACAGCGTTTCGGGCGTCCACAGGTGATTCTCGCCCTTGCGCCGGTAGCGGTAACTGCCGCCCTCCGGCAGCAGCGGCCCCTGGTCCTGCGCTTCACGGTAACGGTTCCGCGCTTCGCGTTCGATGTCCTCGAGCTTGATGCCGCCCACGCGGCTGGCCGTGTTCGGGAAATAGCGCCCCATGACCGACGAATCCAGTCCGACCGCCTCAAACAATTGCGCCGAGCGGTAACTCCGCAGCGTGGAGATTCCCATCTTCGACATGACCTTCAGAATGCCCTTGTCGACCGCGTTGATGTAGTTCCCGGCGGCGGTCACATCGTCCTTCCTTACTTCCTGATTGCGAACCAGTTCACTGACGCACGCCAGCGCCAGATACGGGTTCACCGCCGTGGCGCCGTAGCCCAGCAGCAGCGCGAAATGCATGATCTCGCGGACTTCACCGGACTCGATGATAATGCTGGTCTCGCCGCGCAGCCCGTTGTCGGTCAGGATACGGTTCACGGCGGCGGTCGCCAGCAGCGACGGAATCGGAATAACCCCCGCTGCGAGGTTGCGGTCGCTCAGCACCAGAATCCGGGATCCGGACTTCACCGCGGCCAGCGCGTTATCGGCGAGTTCGTCGAGCGCCTGCTGCAGCGACTTCTTGAAACCGAGCTGCAGCACCATGATCTCGAAACCGCTTTCGTGAACGTGATACAAACGCCGCAGTTCGTCGTCGGTCAGCACCGGGCGCGGCAGGCGGATCAGCCTCGCGTGCTCGGGCGTTTCCGCCAGGATGTTGCCGCGGTTGCCGAGGTAGGTCGTCAGGCTCATCACCAGTTCCTCGCGGATCGGGTCGATCGGCGGATTGGTCACCTGGGCGAAAAGCTGCTTGAAATAATTGAACAATAATTGCGGGCGCTCCGAGAGCACCGCCAGCGCGGCGTCGTTGCCCATTGAACCCAGCGGTTCGTGGCCGGTGACGCACATCGGCTTGATGATCATCTCCATATCTTCGCGGGTGTAGCCAAAAAGCCGCTGCTTCGGCAGCAGCTCGCTCTCCCCTTCCGAAGGCGCCAGCGAGGCGAACAACCCGTGCACCGAAATCTTGTTGTCCTCCACCCAGCGGCGGTAGGGCTGGCGGCGCGCGATCAGGTTTTTCAGCTCGGCGTCTTCGATCAGCCGGTGCTGCTCGAGGTCGCAGTAAATGATCTCGCCGGGCTTCAGGCGGCCTTTGCGGACGACCTTGCTGTCCGGAATATCGTAAACCCCGGTTTCCGAGGCGAGAATGAACAGACCGTCCTCGGTCAGGGTATAGCGCACCGGGCGCAGGCCGTTACGGTCGAGGATGGCGCCCGCATTGACGCCGTCGGTGAACGCCACCGCCGCCGGGCCGTCCCACGGCTCCATCAGCGCCGAATGGTACTCGAAAAATCCGCGCACGTCGCGCCCCATATAATAATTCTGCCCCCACGCCTGCGGAATCAGCATCAGCATGGAGTGGCACAGACTGCGGCCGGACGCGGTCAACAGTTCAAACATATTGTCGAGCGCGGCCGAGTCACTCAGCCCCTTGTCGATCAACGGCAGGATTTCTTTCAGATCGTCGCCAAGCAGTTCGCTCTGCAGATACGGCTCGCGGCCGCGCAGATGGTTCAGGTTGCCGCGCAGCGTATTGATCTCGCCGTTGTGCGCCAAATAGCGGAACGGATGCGCCAGGTTCCAGGTCGGAAACGTGTTCGTGCTGTAACGCTGGTGAACGACCACTACGGGGGCCTCGAAGTCCGGTTCATTCAAATCCGGGTAAAACTTTTCCAGCTGAGTCGCCAGCAGCAGCCCTTTGTAGACGATACTGCGGCTGGAGCAGCTGCAAATATAGGCCTCCGGCACCTGCTTTTCGATCAGCCGCCGGATAACGAATAATTTCCGTTCAAACTCCGCCTGATCGGCGAAGCCCTCGCCGCCGATGAAAAGCTGCCGGATCACCGGACAGCTCGCCTGCGCCGCCTTGCCGATGGTATAGGCGGCGGTCGGCACTTCGCGCCAGTTCAGCACGGTAGCTTTTTTGGATTGGACGATATCTTCGATGTCCTTTTCATGGCCCACGCCGCCGAAAATCATCGCCACACCGTACTTGCCGACCGGCGGCAGGTTTTCGATGCGGTGAAAAAACTTGTGCGGCAGCGTCATCAGCAGCCCCGCGCCGTCGCCGGTCTCGGGGTCGTTGCCCGCGGCGCCGCGGTGCATCAGGTTCTTGAGCACGGTCAAACCGGCCTCGATGATGCGGTGCTCGGCAATGTTGTTGAGATTGGCCGCCATGCCCACGCCGCACGCGTCGTGTTCGTTGGCGAAACTATATAACCCCTGATCCGGTGGGATCAGAGGCAGCCGTTGTCGGACTTGCTGTTCATCCATGATTGTGATATCTCCATTTTGTTAAAATGTTTTGATTTTATAGAAGCAAATACCGTGCCAACTGCTCTCCGCACCGGATATCGCCTAATTCGGACAAGTCAGGCCGAACAAACTCTTGAGCTTACCAGCCGCCTCCCATGCGTCCTATATGTCCCATTCGTCCTATCAAATGTCCTTTCCGGTAATATACCATCGTTTTTACATTTTTGTAAAATTAAAAATCTTGTAATTTTACGAAAATGTAGTAAATTATACAGATAAAGAAAATAACAAGCAGGAAATAAGGTTGGCATGCTATTTGCTGATTCATATAGCAACCAAATTCAACTTATGACGAAGGAGTCAAGCAAAATGAACATGTCAAGCAGAAGCAAGGCAATGGATGCCATTGCCGCCCGCCCCATTGATGCGCCCGCCTTATGCATCGATAGCAGTATCGATTACTACGGCGCGGATGTCTTCAATACCGACAGCATCAACGAATACCTGCCGCGCCCCGTGGCCAAGAAACTGCTTGCCACCATCCAAAACCACGAACCGCTCGACGCCGATATCGCCGCCGACGTCGCCCACGGCATGAAAAAGTGGGCCCTCGACCTCGGTGCGACTCATTATACCCACTGGTTCCTGCCGCTGACCGGCTCCACCGCCGAAAAGCATGACTCATTCCTCGAGCCCTCCGGCGAGAAGGCCATCATGGCTTTTTCCGGCAAGAACCTGATCGTGGGCGAGCCCGACGCTTCCAGTTTCCCGTCCGGCGGTCTGCGGAGCACCTTCGAGGCCCGCGGCTACACCGCCTGGGACCCGACCAGCCCGGCCTTTATCAAGCGCCATTCGAACGGGGCCACACTCTGCATCCCGACGGTGTTCTGCTCCTACAACGGCATCGCGCTCGACAAGAAAACCCCGCTGCTGCGTTCCAGCCAGGCGCTCACCCGCGCCACCAAGCGGCTGATGAAGGCATTCGGACAGCCCGACGCAAACGTCGAGATCACCCTCGGCGCCGAACAGGAGTATTTCCTGATCGACAAAATGTTTTATCTGCACCGCCCCGACCTGGTCCAGACCGGCCGCACGCTCTTCGGCGCGCCGCCGCCGAAGCATCAGCAGCTGGAGGACCACTATTTCGGCGCGATCAAGCAGCGCATACTTAAGTTCATGACCGAAGTCGAACACGAACTGTGGCGCCTCGGCATCCCTGCCCGGACCCGTCACAACGAAGTGGCCCCGGCCCAGTTCGAACTGGCCCCGATGCACGAAGAAGTGAATCTGGCGATCGACCACAACATGCTGGTCATGGAAGTCCTGCGCCAGGTCGCCGACCGCAACGGCCTGGTCTGTTTGCTGCACGAAAAGCCCTTCGCCGGCGTCAACGGCTCCGGCAAGCACAACAACTGGTCGTTTTCCTACGGCGGCGTGAACCTGCTGAAGCCCGGCCGGGATCCGGAACAGAACGCGATTTTCCTGACCGTGCTCAGTGCCATCATTATGGCCGTGGACAAGCACAGCGACCTGCTCTTTGCCGCCGTGGCCGGCGCGGGCAACAGTCACCGCCTCGGCGCCAACGAAGCGCCCCCGGCGATCATTTCGATTTACCTCGGCGACCAGCTGAACGAGATCATCGAGCAACTGCAGAACGGCAGCAAAATGTCCAGCCGCAAGGCCAAGCAGATCCGTATCGGCGTCGATACGCTGCCGCCCCTGCCCTGCGACGCCACCGACCGCAACCGGACGAGCCCGTTCGCCTTCACCGGCAACAAGTTCGAATTCCGGGCGCCCGGCTCCAGCCAGTCCTGCGCCGGCCCGATGATGATTCTGAACACCATTGCCGCCGATGCGCTCGACGATATCGCCGCCAAGGTGGAAAAGTTCAAGGCCAAGACCTTCAACGAAGAACTGCAGGCGCTGCTGAAAGAGATCATCATCGCGCACAAGCGCGTCATTTTCAACGGTGACAACTACTGCGAAGAGTGGCGCAAGGAAGCGGCCCGCCGCGGCTTGCCCATCGCCAAGGACGCCGTGGCCGGCCTCTGCGCGCTGACCACCAAGGCCAGCGTCGAGCTCTTCGAAAAGCACGGCGTATTCACGGCCCAGGAGCTGGCGTCGCGCTGCGACGTGTTCGTGCACGAATTCGACCGCAAGATACGTATCGAGGGCCAGATCGGTCTCGAAGTCGTCCGCAACATGATCGCCCCGGTAGTGACCAGGCAGTTCAACATCGCCCTCGAGGCCCTGCAGAACGGCAAGTCGCTGAAAGTCAAGGCGGGTATGGCCGCGCTCGAAAAACGCGTCACGCTGATCGGCGAAGGACTCGACGGCATCGAAGTCAAAACCGCCGCGCTGGAAAAGGCGCTGGCCAAGGCGGACGACGATGCCATCGTCAAGGCGCTGAGCGAGCTCCGCACGGTCGTCGACAAGCTCGAGGGTATTATCGAAGACAGCGACTGGCCGCTGCCGAAATACCGGGAAATGCTCTTCATCTACTGATCTCAAACGGTGCATTATGTCTGACCCCATCAAACATGAATGCGCGGTCACGATGCTTCGGCTCCGAAAGGAGCCGGGGTATTACCTGCGCAAATACGGTACCGGATTCTACGGTTACCACAAGCTGTCGCTGATGCTCGAGAAGCAGCGCAACCGCGGACAGGACGGTGCCGGCATCGCCGGAGTCCGGCTGGATCAACAGCCCGGATTCCCGGCTTACCAGCTGGAAAAATCCGCCCGCAAAATGCCGCTGGCCGACCTCTTCGACCGCATCGGCACTCAAATCGAAATCCTGCAGAAGGAACACCCCGAGCAGTTGGCTCAATACCCGCTGGCGGGCGAACTGCTGCTCGGGCACCTGCGTTACGGCACCTTCGGCATTCAGGGCGAGAGCTCCTGCCATCCGTTTGTCCGCGACAACACCTGTTTGAACCGCACGCTGCTCCTGGCGGGCAATTTCAATCTGACCAATACCACGGAAATTTTCGATAAACTGCTGGCGACGGGACACCACCCCGCCGGGAAACAGGACGGGGCGCTGATCCTACACCTGATCGGCCACTACCTGGAGGAGTCCTTTACTCCGGGTTGTACTCAACAACAAGCCGATCTTGTCGCCGTTCTCAAACGCGCCGCCGAAACTTTCGACGGCGCGTTTTTTCTTTGCGGCGCATGCGGCAACGGTCATGCGTTCGCCCTGCGCGACGCCCGCGGCATCCGCCCGGCCTTTTATTACGTCGACGACGAAATCGCGGTGGTCGCCTCCGAGCGCCCCGCCATCCAGACCGCGTTCGACCTCTTTCCCGAACAGGTGCAGGAGTTGTCGCCCGGCAATATACTGACCATCGACCGCGAGGGCGAAGTAAGCATCAGCGAATGCCTCGCGCCGGAGCCGCCGCGCAAATGCGTGTTCGAACGCATCTATTTCTCGCGCGGCAACGATGCGGATATTCACCGCGAGCGCAAGGCCATGGGCAGTGCGCTGGTGCCGGATGTGCTGAAAAATCTCGACGACGGCATCGAAAACGCCTTTTTCTCGTACATTCCGAATACCTCGCAGATCTGTTTTCACGGCATGCTCGAGGAACTGATGAAAATGCAGCTGAATAAACCGCTGCGGTTCGGTCAGGTCGCGGTCAAGGACGCCAAGTTCCGCACCTTCATTTCCGACGCGGCCGCCCGCGTGAACTTTTCCGCCATGCACGTGTACGACGTGACCTACGGGCTGATCCGCCCCGGCCTCGACACACTGGTGGTGGTGGACGACTCGATCGTCCGCGGCAATACCATCCACAACGCGATCCTGCCGATGCTGGACCGCCTGTCGCCGAAGAAGATCATCGTGGCCTCCGCCGCGCCGCCGATCTGCTACCCCGACTGCTACGGCATCGACATGGGCAGTCTGAAAGAGCTGGTCGCCTTCGAATCCGTGATCGACCTCCTGAAAAAACACGGCAAACTGGACCAGCTTGAGCATCAGGGCGAACAGGCCCGCAAGGCACTGCGCGGCGAAATTCCGCTGGCCGATCCCCTGCGCGAGATTTACGGGGCCTTCACGTTCGAGCAACTCGTGGAAGCGATCACCGAACGGTTGCGCCCGCCCGGACTCGAAGCCGGTCTCGCAGTGGTGTTCCAAGCCCCGGCCGCGTTGCGCCGCTGCTGTCCGGAACACACCGGCGACTGGTATTTCACCGGCGACTACCCGACCCCCGGCGGCTACCGCGTGGTCAACCAGGCCTTGGTGAACTACCTCGAACAGAATAACTCAAGAGCTTACTGAAAGAGATACGACTATGACGAAAAATTATGACTGGAAAAAGAAGCGGGAACGCAAGGCCTTTCTGGCTTTGGCCGACGGAGAAATATTTCATGGCTGGAGCTTCGGGGCCCCGGTGGATGGCGTCGGTGAACTGGTGTTCAATACCGGCATGAGCGGTTATCAGGAGATCATCACCGACCCCTCGTACGCGGGGCAGTTTGTCACGCTGACCGCGCCCGAGGTGGGAAATTACGGCTGCAACCGCACCGATATGGAGTCGCGGACGCTGTTTCTGAACGGCCTGGTGATTCACAATCTGAACGAGCCGTCAAACTTCCGCTCGGAAATTTCGCTGGCGGAAATGCTGCGCGAAAACAACATTCCCGGCATCGCCGGCGTCGACACCCGGCGCTTGACGCTGCACCTGCGCAACCACGGCACCCAAAAGGCCTATTTGCATGTGTCCGACGAACACATTTGTCCGATCGAAGCCATCGAAAAAGCCCGACGGTGGGAGGGGCTCGACAATCAGGATTACGCGGCCAAAGTCACCGCCGGCAAGTCGTTCGACTGGAGCGACGACGGCAAACTCAAGGTCGTGGCCATCGACTTCGGCATCAAATACAACATCCTGCGCCAGCTCAGCGACAACGACATGCAGGTGCACGTGGTCCCCGCCAAAACCACCGCCGCCGAGATTCTGGTGCTGAAGCCGGACGGCGTGTTCCTCTCAAACGGCCCCGCCGACCCGGCGGCGGTCACTTACGCCGTGGACTGCATCCGCGAGCTGATCGGCAAAGTTCCGGTCATGGGCATCTGCCTCGGCCATCAGCTGCTGGGGATCGCATCCGGCGCGAAATGCGGACGTTTGCGGTTCGGGCACCACGGCTGCAACCACCCGGTGAAAAACCTCGCCACGGGCGACATCGAAATCACCTCGCAGAACCACAATTTCGCGCTGCAGAAAGAGGAGTTGCCCGAATGCCTCGAAATCACCCATATCAACCTCAACGACCAGACCATCGAGGGCATCCGCCGCAACGACGCTCCGGCCTTCAGCATCCAGTACCACCCGGAGGCGGCGCCCGGCCCGCACGACTCGCATTATCTCTTTGAACAGTTCAAGCAATTGATGGAGGAGCATAAAAAATGACGGCGCACATTTTCATCACCGGCGGCGTGGTATCGAGCCTCGGCAAGGGCATTACCGCGGCCAGCCTCGCGTTCCTGCTCAAGCAGCGCGGCTACAACGTGGCGATGCAGAAGCTCGACCCGTATTTCAACGTGGACCCCGGCACCATGAGCCCGTTCCAGCACGGCGAGGTGTTCGTGACCGACGACGGCGCGGAGACCGACCTCGACCTCGGGCATTATGAGCGCTTCGCCGGCATCAACTGTTCCAAGGCCAGCAACTACACCTCCGGCAAAATTTACAGCAACGTCATCGAGCGCGAACGCCAGGGCGGCTACCTCGGCGCCACTGTCCAGATCATCCCGCACATCACCAACGAGATCAAGGACGCGATGAAAGCGCTGCACACGCCCGGCGTCGATATCGCCATCACCGAAATCGGCGGCACCGCCGGGGATATCGAGTCGCTGCCATTCCTCGAAGCGGCGCGGCAATTCGTGTTCGAAGCCGAGCGCGGCAAAGCGATTTTCATCCACCTGACGCTGGTGCCGTATCTGCGCGCCGCCGGGGAACTCAAAACCAAGCCCTCGCAGCACTCGGTGGCGATCCTGCGCAACATCGGGATCACGCCCGACATCCTGGTCTGCCGCACCGAAATACCGATGAAAGGAAGCCACCTCGAAAAGCTGGCGCTCTTCTGCAACGTCCGCCGCGAACTGGTGATCGAGGAGCTCGACGTGCAGAATTCGATTTACGAAGTGCCGTTGGAACTCGCGCGCCAGGCGCTCGACGTACACGTGCTCCGGCTCCTCAACCTGCCGGGAAACGATATCGAGCTCGCCTCCTATCGCGGCTGGCTGGACGGCGTGCTGCATCCGACCCGCGGCTGCACCATCGGCCTCGTCGGCAAATACAGCGAATTGAAAGACGCTTACAAGAGTATTTATGAGTCATTCGACCACGCCGGAATCGCTCACCGCGCCAAGGTCAAAGTCGTCCCGATCGAGTCGGAAACCCTCGAAAAAAGCGATCCGGCCAGGCTCCTCGCCGGACTCGACGGCATCCTCGTGCCCGGCGGCTTCGGCATCCGCGGCGTGGACGGCAAAATCAAGGCCATCGAATTCGCCCGCGTCAACAAAATTCCGTTCCTCGGCATCTGCCTCGGCATGCAGTGCGCGGTGATCGAATTCGCCCGCAATGTGCTCGGTTACAAAGACGCCGACAGCAGCGAGTTCAACCCGGAAACCACTCATCCGGTCATCGGCCTGATGGAAAATCAGCGCGATGTGATCGATAAGCAAATGGGCGGTACCATGCGCCTCGGTGCTTACGACTGCGACCTCGCGCCCGGTTCGCGCAGCGCCGCGCTTTACGGCGCGCCCCGCATCAGCGAGCGCCACCGTCACCGCTACGAATTCAACCCGGCCTATCGAGACGAAATGGAAGCCGCCGGGCTGATTATCGCCGGCACTTCGCCGAATAATCGCCTGGTCGAAATCGTCGAACTGCCCGGCCACCCGTTTTTCGTGGCCTGCCAGTTCCATCCCGAGTTCAAATCCCGTCCCCGTCTGCCGCACCCGCTGTTCAGCGGTCTGGTCGCGGCCGCTTTAGAGAAAAAAGGAGAATAACATATGCCTAAGCGTACCGACATCCGCAAGATCATGCTGATCGGCTCCGGCCCCATCGTGATCGGCCAGGGCTGCGAGTTCGATTATTCCGGCGTGCAAGCCTGCAAGATCCTCAAGCAGGAAGGTTACGAAGTGATCCTGGTCAACAGCAACCCGGCCACCATCATGACCGACCCCGAATTCGCCGACCGCACCTACATCGAGCCGCTCACCGCCGACATCATCCACGAAATCATCCGCCGCGAGCGCCCGGATGCGCTGCTGCCGACCCTCGGCGGCCAGACCGCGCTGAACCTCGCCATGGAGCTCTCCGAGCGCGGCATCCTCAAGCGCTATAACATCGAGTTGATCGGCGCCAACGCCGAGTCGATCAAGCGCGCCGAGGACCGCCAGCTGTTCAAGCAGACCATGATCGGGATCGGCCTCGAACTGCCGCGCTCGGGCACGGCGCACAGCATGAAGGAAGCGCTGGCCATCGCCGAAACCCTCGGCAGCTGGCCGCTGATCATCCGCCCCGGCTTCACGCTCGGCGGCACCGGCGGCGGCATCGCCTACAACCCGGATGACTTCGAGCGCATCGTGACCCGCGGCCTCGCCGCCAGCCGTAACAGTGAGGTACTGATCGAGGAATCGCTGCTCGGCTGGAAAGAGTTCGAAATGGAGGTCATGCGCGACAAAAAGGGCAATTCCGTGATTGTCTGCTCCATCGAAAACTTCGACCCGATGGGCGTGCACACCGGCGACTCGATCACCGTGGCCCCCGCCCAGACCCTGACCGACGCCGAATACCAGCTGATGCGCGACCGCAGCTTGAAGGTCATGGAAGCCATCGGCGTCGAAACCGGCGGCTCAAACGTCCAGTGGGCGGTAAACCCGCAGGACGGCCGCCAGATCATCATCGAAATGAACCCCCGCGTGTCGCGCTCGTCCGCGCTCGCCTCCAAGGCCACCGGCTTCCCGATCGCCAAGATCGCCGCCATGCTCGCGGTCGGCTACACGCTCGATGAAATTCTCAACGACATCACCTCCGAAACTCCGGCCTGTTTCGAGCCGGCCATCGACTACATTGTGACCAAGGTGCCGCGCTTCACCTTCGAGAAATTTCCGAAGGCCGACTCCACGCTGGGCACCCAGATGAAGTCCGTGGGCGAAGCCATGGCCATCGGCCGCACCTTCAAACAATCGTTTCAGAAAGCGCTGCGTTCGCTGGAAACCGGCCGCGCCGGGTTCGGTGCCGACGGCCGCGATGAGCCCTTTGAATCCATGACCGACGAACAACTCGAAACCGAGCTGCTCTGCCCGAACTGCAACCGCGTTTTCCAGATCCGCGCCGCCTTCAAGCGCGATTGGAGCCTGGACAAAATACAGCAGCTCACCGCCGTCGACCCGTATTTCCTGCGCAACCTCGAGGAACTCGTCGCGTTCGAGGCGGAAATCCGGGCCGCGGGTTCGCCGGAGAAACTGGCCGGGGACCCGGCATTTTTCCGCCAGATCAAGGAGTTCGGCTACTCCGACCGCCAGATCGCGTTCCTGCTGAACGCCACCGAGCTGGACGTGCGCCGCGCCCGCAAGTCGATCAATCTCGAACCGGTGTTCGCCACCGTGGACACCTGCGCCGGAGAATTCGAGGCGCAAACCCCGTATTACTACTCGACCTACGGCGAATACGACGAACCGGTGCGTTCGCGCGGCAATGCGAAGAAATCGATCATGATCCTCGGCGGCGGCCCCAACCGCATCGGACAGGGCATCGAGTTCGACTACTGCTGCGTGCACGCGGCTTTCGCGCTGAAAAAGATCGGCTACGAGAGCATCATGGTGAACAGCAATCCCGAGACCGTTTCCACCGACTACGACACCAGCGACAAGCTCTATTTCGAGCCGCTGACCCTCGAGGACGTGATGGCCGTTTACGACCGCGAGAAATGCGACGGCGTGATCGTGCAGTTCGGCGGCCAGACCCCGCTCAACCTCGCTCAACAGCTGAAGGCCGCCGGGGCCAACATCATCGGTACCTGCCCGGACGACATCGACGCCGCCGAGGACCGCGAGTACTTCAAGAACATGATCGACAAGCTCGGCATCAAGCAGGCCGCCAGCGGCATCGCCTATTCGGTGGAGGAAGCGCTGGCGCTGGCCGACGGCGTGGGCTACCCGATGCTGGTCCGCCCCTCGTTCGTACTCGGCGGCCGCGGCATGGTGATCGTGTACAAGGAGCAATACCTGCGCCGTTATGTGGAGGAAGCCGCCACGGTTTCGCCCGGCAAACCGATCCTGATCGACCACTTCCTCGAGGACGCAATCGAGCTGGACGTGGACTGTATTTCGGACGGCAAAACCACGGTAATCGGCGCAGTAATCGAGCACGTGGAGCCGGCCGGAATTCACTCCGGCGACTCGGCCAGCGTGATTCCGCCGATCAGCCTCTCCGCCGAGCTCATCGACAAAGTCCACCGGCACGCCTATGCGCTCGCCAAGGGCCTGAACGTCTGCGGATTGATGAATATCCAATTCGCGATCAAGGACAACGAGGTTTATATCATCGAAGTGAATCCGCGCGCCTCGCGAACGGTGCCGTTTGTCAGCAAGGCCATCGGAATTCCGCTGGCGCAGCTGGCGGCACGCTGCATGGTGGGCGAATCGCTCAAATCGCTGAAATTCACCAAAGAAGTGATTCCGCCGTATGTCTGCGTGAAGGAAGCGGTGTTTCCATTCGTCAAGTTCCCCGGCGTGGACATCGTGCTCAGTCCGGAGATGAAATCGACCGGCGAAGTGATGGGCATGGACACCGACCGCGGCCTCGCGTATCTGAAATCGCAGTTGGCGGCGGGCAACGCCCTGCCCGGCAGCGGCAACATCTTCATTTCACTGCGCGACGAGGACAAGGAACCGGCCATGGAATACGCCCGCGAACTCGTCAAAATGGGCTTCAATCTGTACGCGACCTGCGGTACCTCGACCAAACTGTACGATTCGGGAATTCCGGCGCAGGGGGTGTTCCGCATTTCGCGGGGACGCCCGAACCTGCTCGACCTGGTACGCGAAGGCAAGATTCAATGGATCATCAACACCGCCGAAAACGGTGCCGAGGCCATGGTCGACGAAATCCAGATGCGCAACCAGTCGGTAATCAACAACATCCCGATCACGACCACGCTTTCCGGCATGGCGGCGGCGGTGGAAGGCATCCGCGACAAAGCCGAATTCGGACGCCTGGAAGTGTGCAGCTTGCAGGAATACCATCGGCATGTAGTTAAGAGTTAAGAGTTAAGAGTTAAGAAAAACAAACCCGCCACCGGGTGCTACCCGGACGCGGTCCAGCGCGCGGACAGCGCTGGCCGCCTCTAAGGCGGAAGTAATGTAAGCTGCGCAGCGGCGCTATTCGAAATAATCACCGCCCGCCCGAAAGCGAGGTTGAAAAAACGTGAAACAGTTTTTTCAACATTGAGCGGAAGGGCGTAAAGAGTTAAGCGCAACGGAAAGACTGCCCAGCAGGATCAGGGAGCATCCGAGCAGGGTAAGCATGTCCGTCTTTTCATGGAAAAGGATTAAGCCTGCCGCCATCGAGATGACCGGTGTGAGCACCAGCAGCACCCCGGCCTCGGCGGCGGAGGCGGTCCGCATCCCCCGGGTCATCAGGTATTGTCCGCAGGTGTCGAAAAACGCGGCCAGCAGTCCTCCTTGCACGATTGCGGCGACCGCTGTGGGAAGCGGCGCAAGCAGGGCCGCCGGCAACAGCAGCAGGACGCCGCAAAGCGACTGGCTGAAAAAAATCACATGGAGCGAGTCCGTCTCCTTGAGTTTGCGGATGAAAACCAGTGCCAGCCCCGAACACAGCGCCCCGGATACCGCCAGAAGTTCGCCTGTTCCCGGGCTCCGGAATCCGGCAAGCATCAGTACCCCGGATGCGGTCAGCCCGACTGACACGCCCAGCCGCCGGTTCAGCCGTTCGCCAAGCAGCCAATGTCCAAACAGCGCAGCAAAAACCACCATCAATTGGCTGAGCACACTCCCGCGTCCGAGCCCAACCAGCGCGATGGAAACGAAGAGCAGGAAATTGCCGCCGGCTCCGAAAAAACCGCGCAGCCAGAACGCTTTCCGGTTATGTACTCGAAGCCGCCAGAATCCGGCCGCCGCTCCCCCGGAAACAAACAGGAACGCCGCCAGGAAACGGATCAGCCCAAGCAGGAAAACACCGTCATGCCCAACCGCAAGAGCGGTTTTCACGGTAATGCCCATGGCGGCGAAGCAACAGGCTGCGCCCGCCAGACAAAGCCGGTGCCGGTTCATCGCGGTAATTCCGCGCCCCAGTAAATAAGGTCGTGCCGGTTGTAGTCAAAGGCGAAATGAATCATGGTACCATCGGCATCGACCACGCCGTCCGGATACTGAAGTTCCCCGGGGAAATCGGTCAGGATCCTCTGGTATCCCCAGCTTGCCATGTCATCGTCCGAAATCCACAGCGCCAGCGGCCAGCGCCTGGCGGGATCGGGATTATGAAGCAATGCGATCCGGCCGTCCGGCAGCGGAAAAAGCCGGAATTTCGTCCCGCCATTGGGAATCTCCGTGCGGCCGGGCTCTCCCCAGGTCAAACCGCCGTCGGCGGAATCCGTGCGAAAGAGACACCCCGTCTTGTCGCTCCGGATCAGCATGGCAATCCGTCCGTCGCGAAGCTCGACCACATTATTTTCGGCCCAGTCGGACGCACCGTAAACCAGATTGGATTTGCGGAAACTCCGCCCGCCATCGCTGCTCACCAGCGCGCCGTTGGCCGGTGACTCAAGCGAACCGTCAAGGATCGGGCTCGAGTCCGGATCGTCTTTCACCGGGTAGACCTGTACCGGATAAAGGTGATTGCCATTTCGGAGAATCAACCGGTTACGGATAAAAGCGCGGCAGGGGTACGGCGCGAACTCCTCCGGAGCGCTCCAACTCCGGCCGCCGTCGCCGCTGCGGATCGTCCAGTTGCGCCATTCCTTGTACATGCCCCGGTGGGACATGCCATAAAGCGTGAGCATCTCGCCATCCAATACCGCTTCGGTCAGCAGACAGCCGCGATCCGCAAAACGCATCACCGTTTCCGGCGCGCTCCAACTCGCGCCCCGGTCGGAGGAGCGACAGAGCCGTATATGGTTTTCCAGGCGCGGTTCGCCATCGCCCCCGCCCATGAAAATCACCACGAATTCGCCCGACGGCAAAATCCGGAGCGTGGCGTCGCAGCAGCACAAATCGGGTACGGCTCCTTTGTAAATCAATGCTTTATGATCCATTATAATTTCCCTCCTGTTTCAATCGGATGAGCAAGATGCTGCCGCATCCGTTCCAATGCCAACGAAATATCCCCTGCGATAACGGCCTCCAGAATCCCGCGATGCTCCGCCGCCGCCTGCGCCAACGGTTCCGGACGGCGGGCCCCGACACGATATTCATCGCGGAATAATGCGCCGAGAATAACCGAAAAAGCTTCCAGCGTGCGGTTGCCGCACGACTCAAGCAATATCCGGTGGAACTCGAAGTCGGCACGGTCGGCGGTTTCCGGGCGGTCAAGGTTACGTTCCATTTCGACCACGCACCGTTCCAAAGCGGTGAGCCGCGCCGGCGTGATCCGCTTCAGCGCCAGCGGCAGTATCGCCAATTCAAGGAGCTGCCGCGCTTCCCAGTTTTCCCGGAAATCACAGCCGGAAAGCTGCAATTGAAATTGAAAAGCCTCCGCCAGAGGCTCAAAGCCGATCTCTCCGATCACCGTTCCCCGGCGCGGCGTTTTCTTCAACACCCCGGCCTGTACCAGCTCCAGCGATTCACCGCGAATATGATGACGGCTCACTCCAAGTATTTCCGCCAATTCGTTTTCGGTCTCCAATGCATCCCCCGGCTTCAAACCGCGCCGGATGATATAGTCTTTCAAGGATTTTTCCTGTCTCATTTTTGTTCCTTTTTATTTGGCGACAAATTGACAATATAATACAACAAATAAAATAAAAAGCAAGAGCCGGACAAATCTTTCCGGCAAAAATTTTATATGGTGGAGGAGAAATCGAAGCTGCGGAATTCGGCGGGGGCGTAGCCGTTGACCTGCTTGAAAACACGCGAGAAATGATAGCGGGTGGCGAAGCCGCATTCGTCGGCGATTTCGGCAATGCTTTTGTCTGTGTAGCGCAGCAGGACGGCGGCTTGTTCGATGCGCTTTTTCTTGAGGTATTGCTGGGGAGCCACGCCGGTTTTCTGGTGAAAAAGGCGGATGAACGAATTCGTCGCCATGCCGCTGACCCGGGCCAGCCGTTCGTTGGACAGGTTTTCCCGGTAATGTTTGTCGATATAGTTGATCGCGGCCTGGACGGCGCGGTGAAGGTTGTTCTGTTCGAGGCACACCTCCGGGATGCGGCTGAGCGCGATCCCGCACAGCGCTTCCAGACGGATCGAGAAGCCGCATGTCGGCGGGTAAGCCTCCCGGTTTTCCGCCTCCGGAATCAATTCGTCGAGCAGCGTTTTGAGGGCGACGTCCGTGTCAATCAGATACACACCGGGACGGCAGTGCCGGTAGGGCTCCGCGGTCAGGAAATGAATATAGAACTGCTTGAAATTCTGGGCCATGTTATGGGCCAGTTTCGTACCCGGCGGAATCAGCGCGGCGGCTCCGGCTGGGATCAGTTTTACCTGGGATTCGCAGATGATTCTGACATTTTCATGAGGATGATAATAAAACCGCCAGAAACTGTCCGGCAGGAAATTATCCTTCCGCCAATCCCGCGACACTGAAACCATGCGGCAGCGGCAGAGCAGAATATTGATTTCCGGATTGTAATATTGGTTTTGCATGTAAAAGTATACCGCTGGATCATCAACAAATCAAGTTGAAAAGTTAGAGACAGACACAAGATGTCATAGTATTAAAAAACACTGCCTCCCGTTCAAACTTCCATATAGTGGAATTGTTGAAGATTTAATTGCATTCGACGGTTGAAAAAACCGGCATCCCGATTTAACTTATTTCGTGGCAAAACGGGATAAGTATTATGAAGAATATTATTTTGATCAGACACGGTTCACTGGAACCAATTTACGACGGGCGCTACATCGGCTCCACTGACGCGGAGTTGACCGAGCACGGGATCAAGCAGATGACGTCGATCGGGCGGTTGCTCGACGAGGCGGCGCGGCAAGCTGTTTACGCCAGTCCCCGCAGCCGGGTACGGCAGAGCGTCAAGGCGGCGGGACTGGATGCGCTGTCGGTGAACTGGGACGACCGGCTCCGGGAGATTTCGTTCGGCCAGTGCGAAGGGCTGACGTACGCCGAGATTCTGGAGAAGTTTCCGGAGCTCAAGGATGAGTGGCGGCCCGATAATTATGAGTTTACATTTCCCGGCGGCGAGAAGGTCATGGACTTCCGGTCGCGGGTACTGAGCGTGCTCAACGAGATCCTGGAGCACGACGACAAGCTGGTAACGATTTTCACCCACGGCGGCGTGATCAATACGATCCTCGAATTCCTGCTGCGAATCCCGACGAACGACATCTGGCGTTATGCGCCGGGGCGCGGCTCCGTGTCGGTGGTTCGGATCTCCGATCACAACCACGTGTCGCTGCAGCTCCTGAACCACCGTCCATACCTGATCGAACGAGGCACCCCGCCATGGCAATAACCACCCTGATCACCGGCGGCGTACGCAGCGGCAAAAGCAGCTACGCCGAGAAGTTCGCGAAATCCCTCCCCGGCCGCCGCACCTACATCGCCACCTGCCCCGTCATCGACGAGGAAACCGCGGTCCGCGTGGCCAAACACCGCGAGCTGCGGGCGGAGGACGGCTGGGCCACCATCGAGGAACAAATCGACCTGGCGGGCGCGGTCCGCAAGGCCATGAACTCCGAAGTGGTGCTGATCGAATGCCTCACGCTGTGGATCAACAACCTGATGTGGCAGGCGGAACAGCGCGACGGGCATCTGTTCGAATCCGACATTTTACATTTTTGTAAAACCCTGCTCGATGCCTGCGCCGAACACCCCGGAAACATCATCATGGTCATCAACGAAGTCGGGCTCGGCATCATCCCGGAGAACGCCGTGGCGCGCAAATTCTGCGACCTCTCCGGGCGCTGCTCGCAAACCGTGGCCGCCGCCGCCGACAACGTCATTTTCACCTCCTGCGGCCTGCCGCTGCTCTTAAAAGGAACCTTGAATTAACAATAACACGAGGGAGATATTATTGTGACAACACCGGAACAATTGCAAAATGCACCAATCTGGGCACGTTTTTATTACTTGCTCGCCGATCATATCCTGAGCTGGGGGGCCGCAGACAAAGATATCCTTGAGATAAATCAAAAACTATACAAGGATTTGCATGATGCATTAGAAAAGTGCCTTGGTTTTCTGATGGAAAACAAGCAAGGCAAAAGTTACGGCCAGCTTATCAGTGATTTGAATGGAGAACTTGACATCCTTTCCTTGTTTGCAATACTCAACAGTTCTGATTGGAGCAAGAAACAAGAGGAATGGAGCACTCTTTGCAATCAACTCATCATACTCTATGGTTTGGACTGCCCCGGTCATGTGGACTATCCTCAAGAACAAACTTATTCTTATTCAAAGGGCTGGCATTATTTTTCGGATAAGCTTAAGAGAACATCGCCAGATCTAATTAATAGCTGGAACAAATTCCAGGACAAACAAAAAATATCACCACGCAAAGAAGTTGCGGAGACCATATTTGCTTTTGCCACTCAAGCCCATCAGGGAAAGTTGGATAAGTTGGGCAGTACATTTTTCAATTTTTGCAGTAAAACCAAACAACAGGGTGGAATATCGGATTTTGGACCTCAGGGCTTGACCGGAGCCATGTTCTGGCTCAATCCGTTCAAATGGATTCCTTTCTATGGAAAATCGGCTACCCCTCTGTTTGCCATCAAAAGCACAAATCCCCCCTCCTTTGAACAGTATAATGGGCGAATTGAGGCTATTCTGGCAAACGGTGAAGTAGCATATCAAATATTTAAAGATTCTTTATCCGAAAATCCCACTTCTTCGGTAAGTTCAACCAACCCTCAAAGAGAACACAGTATGGAAACAATCGATAATCTGGTGAAAATTCTCGAAAATAACAAGCAAATCATCCTTACCGGAGCCCCCGGCACCGGGAAAACTTATCTGGCGAAAGAGATTGCGAGAAAATTGACAAAGTCCGAAGACAATATCAAATTCTGTCAATTTCATCCATCATATGATTATACCGATTTTATTGAAGGATTGCGTCCTGCACCTAATAAAGGAGGCACGAGTATTGGCTTCGAACGACAGGACGGAGTTTTCAAAAAATTTTGCAAAGGTGCCCTTAACGCTCCAGTTGCCGAAAATACCCCAGTAGCAGATAAAAAGAAATTATTCGATGACGCTTATGATGCCTTGATCGCCGATATAAGCAAATCGGCAGAGCAAAAGCTGAGCCTGAAAACATTGAAAGAAAAAAAAGAATTTGCTCTTACAATCAATAAAAACGAAAATCTGAATTTATGCACCGGAAAAGATTTAAAAAAACAAGGAAGTATAACCAAAGAAAATTTTTATCAACAATATCTGGGAAAAAGGCCTAAGAATAAATACCATAGACAATATATAGAGACAGTAGTACAATATCTGAATGATGAACACTATCTAAACAAAGCTCAAACAGAAAAGCCGAAGTTTGTCTTTATCATTGACGAAATCAACCGGGGAGATATTTCAAAAATCTTCGGGGAACTGTTTTTCTCGATTGACCCTGATTACCGGGGCAAGGATGGACAATTGCTTACTCAATACAATGCGCTGGTACCGAAAAACGATCCGTTTGCCAAGGGATTTTATGTTCCCAAAAACGTTTATATTATCGGAACAATGAACGATATCGACCGAAGTGTGGAATGTATGGACTTCGCCATCCGTCGCCGCTTCACCTGGTACAAAATCACGCCTGACGCTCAAATATTGATAAAAGAACTCACTCAGTTGGGCAATAAGGCCGCCGAGGTAATGAAAGCAATAAATGAAGAAATTAGCGAGATCGATTGCCTGGGAGAAGCTTTTCATATCGGCCCTGCCTATTTCCTGAAATTGAAGAGATACCAGGATGAACCATGGAAAAATCTCTGGGATATGCACCTGGCACCATTGCTGAGCGAATATCTGCGCGGAACTGTGGGAGCAGGTGACCATCTGGAAAAATTGGAAAACATTTATAATGACAAATGCAAATGATTTCCGGCAGAATAACTGATAACAATCGGGGAGAGCAAATCTCCAAGGTTTTTGGCGCTATTCTTTCGGATCATCACCAAAATACCCTGGAAAAATGGTCTGGCCGGAAGGTATCGAAACTTTATACGGAAAATCTGTTGGTTTTTCCACGGGATCTCCATGTTTACGGAGATAAAATCAGCGATATGGAAATCTATAACTTGTCCGGACAAACTCTTTCCACGGGAAATATCCTTGGATTCCTTGGGCAAGGCAATATGCGGTTGACGATTCATTCACGTTTTGACCCGTCCACTAATGACTATTTCATGCACTACATGCTGCAAAAGGTTTTCTGCCTGAATGTGTTTGACATGTCACTCACCGGCAGAAAAGACCCCATATGGGATTTTCTTATTTATATTTTCCCATACTTTCTGAAAAATGCGTTACGCCAGGGCTTTTTCCGAAAATATCACCTTTTCCACTACAACAACAATAAATTCAGCGGTACGCTTGATGTATCTAGACACCTCAAGCACAATGTACCGTTTACGGGACGGGTTGCGCATAATTCCCGCGAGTACAGCTACGATAACCCGTTATCCCAGCTGATTCGGCATACCATCGAGTTCATACAGACAAAGCCTTGCGGCAATCATATACTGCATGCCAATCCGGACACCCGCGAAGCAGTACGGAAAATAATCGGAATAACCCCGAGTTACTCAAGACTTGACCGTCTCCGCGTGATCAATATGAACCTGCGTCAGATCAGCCATCCTTTTTATACGGAGTATATTCCGCTGCAAAAAATCTGCCTGCAAATTCTTCGGCTGGAAAACCTCAGTTACGGTGCGGAACCTCAAAATATATACGGCATACTTTTTGACGGGGCGTGGCTATGGGAAGAATACCTCAACACGATATTATGCAATTCGGGATTTGTCCATCCTCAGAACCGGGAGAGAAAAAATCCCGTCCATATTTTCAACTCAAGAAAATGCCGCTGCTACCCGGATTTCTATCACGAGCAAGGCATTATCATAGATGCGAAATATAAGAGGATATCATCTTATTTAATGCGCAATGATTTGTACCAGATCATCGCTTATCTGCATATAAAAAAGGCTGAATACGCCATTTTGCTTTATCCGTTGAATTCAGATTACCGGAAAGAGATCAAAAATGCGGTAAAAGATTTGCAGGAGAACGACCCAGGCACCTCCTCCGGCGAAGATTTACGGACAAGTGAACCTGAAATTTCTTCCGTTGAATTTGAAGAGGAGAGCCCATATCTGGAAATCGGCACGTTGAACGGACATGGAGGCAAAGTTGCAATTTACGGCTTGCATATTCCGTCCGGAGCAAAGAGTTACGAGGAATTCTGCGAAAAAATAAAGAACGAGGAAAAAAGATGTACCGTCAGGCTTCAAGAGATCATAGAGGAAGCGAAACCCACATCAGATGCTGTTACCACATAGAGGAATTACCATGCGTTTAATTGATGAAACTCTCGCCCGGATCGAGCCGCAGAGCGCCGAGCATCGCGCCGCCGCCACTGCCCACATTCACAAGCTGACCATGCCGCGCCGCGCGCTGGGACGACTGCTCGACCTCGCCGAGGACCTCGCCGGGATGACCCGCGAACTCGCGCCGCCGGTCGCGCGCAAGAATATCATTTTAATGGCCGGGGACCACGGCATTGTGGCCGAGGGCGTTTCCGACCAGCCGCAGGAAGTCACCGCGCAGATGGTCTGCAATTTCTCCAACGGCGGCGGCGGCATCTGTGTTCTCTCCGCCAACGCCGGAGCACGGGTCACGCTGGTCGACATCGGAGTCAAATGCGACGATTTCGCCGACAACCCGCTGGTCGTCAAGCGCAAGATCGCCCGCGGCACCGAGAACTTCGCCAGGGGGCCCGCCATGACCCGCGAACAGGCCATCCGCAGCATTGAGACCGGCATCGAGATCATCAACGAGCTCGCGTCCGAAACCGATGTTTTCGGCACCGGCGAAATGGGTATCGGCAATACGTCGCCCAGCTCGGCGATTGCCGCCCTGCTGACCGGTCAGCCATTGGAAAAACTGGTCGGGCGCGGTGCCGGGTTGCCGCTCGAAAAGATGGGGCAGAAGCTCGCCGCCATCCAGCGCGGACTCGACGTAAACAAGCCCGATCCGAACGACGCGCTCGATATCCTGAGCAAGGTCGGCGGCTATGAAATCGGCGGCATCGCCGGGTTGTGCCTGGGGGCCGCCGCTCAACATAAACCGATCGTCATTGACGGTTTCATCTCCACCGCCGGAGCGCTGATCGCCGCCAAGCTCGCTCCCGCCGCCGCGGACTACATGATCCTGGCGCACATGAGCCAGGAACAGGGCCACAAGCATATCCTCGAGCTGCTGGGCAAGCGTCCGCTGCTCGACCTCGACCTCCGCCTCGGCGAAGGCAGCGGCGCGGCGCTCGCCATGCACCTGATCGACGCCTCGCACGCCATCATGACCCGGATGGCCACCTTCGACAGCGCCAACGTCACCAGCAAGGGGTTGTAATCATGTTTATACTCAAAGCTTTTTTTGCCGCCCTGACCAATTTGACGGTGATTCCGGTCCCCGGCTATAAGTTCAAGGAAATCGACCTCGAACGCAGCAAACCGCTCTTCCCGTTCGTGGGGCTGGCGGCGGGCGGCATCCTGTATGCGGTGGCGCGCTACGTGCCGAGCATCGGAATCCTCGTACCGGTACTGCTGGTACTGCTGCCGGTACTGCTGACGCGCGGGTTCCACCTCGACGGTCTGGCGGATACCGCCGATGCCTTTATGAGCAGCCGCGGCCGTGAGCGCATGCTCGAAATCATGCGCGACAGCCACATCGGCACCATGGGCGTTTTCGCCATCATCGCCGTGCTGGGGCTCCAGTTCGCCTCGCTGGCGGGGTTGTCGAAATACTACCTGCCGCGAGTGATTCTGTTCAGCGCGGTCTGTGGCCGTTGCGCCATCGTCATCTACATCTGCCTCAGCAAATACGCCCGCGAAAAAGGCGGCGCCTCACTGGTGTTCAAGCGCCGCTCGATTTTCAGTATGTTGTGGTGTACGGCGGCCATGGCCGGCTGCGGCTACTGGATGCTCGAAATCCAGGGCATGATCGCGGCGGGAATCGTGCTCGTATTTGCTGTAATCTGGAATTTCTATACCCGATTGAAGATCGGCGGCGGCACCGGCGACACGGTCGGTGCCTGCGAAATTCTCTCCGAAACCATCGCAATGCTATCGTTTTACATCATTTATT
>JBEBXH010000038.1:0-55425 GCA_040391785.1 Victivallis vadensis | reverse complement strand
GCAAGCTCACCGCCGGTCCCGGACAAATCATCCTCGACATCGAAGATATGACCTGCGAGCACTGTCTGAAAACCGTGACGCAGACGCTGAACTCGATCCCCGGCGTCAAACTCGTGAAGCCCGACGTGCCGAACAAGCAGGTCCTGGTTGAGGCCGCGGAAGCTCAATACACACCCCTTCTCGAAGCCCTGAAGAACGCTGGTTTCGAGGCCAAAATGAAAGGTAACTGATCATGATCGAATGGTTCCAGCATCTGTACGAAACCATGGATGAATATTCATGGGCTTATCACCTCATCATCGCGGCAGTGCTGATTCTGCTGGCGCTGATCTCCTACGGCATTGCCCGGTTGCTGCTGGTCCGCTGCCTCGGCAGTATCATCAAAAACATGTCGGGCGACAGCGATGAGGAAAAGAAAATCGGCACCCGGATCATCCCGCAGATTGCCTACGTGATCCCGGCGATTGTTCTCGCGGGCGGCATCAGCGTGATCCCCGGCATACCGGATTCGGTGATCACCATTGTGCACAACGTCTGCCAGGCGCTGATCGTGCTCGCCGTGGCGCTGGCGCTGACCAAAGTGGTCGATATTTTCGACATCATCTACCACCGCAAACCCATTGCAAAAAGCAAGTCGATCAAGGGCTATCTGCTGCTGGCAAAAGTGCTGATTTACACCGTCGCGGCCATCCTGGTTATTGCCTCGCTGATCAACCGCGACCCGCTGATCCTGCTCTCCGGGCTCGGCGCCATGATGGCGGTGCTGATGCTGGTTTTCCAGGACTCGATCCTATCGGTCGTGGCCAGCGTCCAGCTCAGTTCGAACAACATGATCCGGGTGGGCGACTGGATCGAAATGCCCAGCCAGAACGCCGACGGCGACGTCATCGAAATCGCCCTGCACACCGTCAAGGTCCAGAACTGGGACAAAACCATCAGCACCATCCCGACCCGCAAGCTGATCACCGATTCCTTCAAAAACTGGCGCGGCATGAGCGAATCCGGCGGACGCCGCATTAAACGCTCACTCTACATCGACCAGCGCAGCGTCCGCTTCCTGGACGACGCCGAGATCCAGCGGCTCGAGGATTTTATGTTGCTGGACGATTATCTGGAAGGCAAGCGCGAAGAACTGGCCGACTGGAACAGCAGACTCCGTGAAAAAGGCGCCAAGTCGATCAACGAACGCCGCGTAACCAACCTCGGCACCTTCCGCGCCTATGTCGCCCAATACCTGCGCAACCATCCGAAAGTCCACCAGAATATGACCCAGCTGGTGCGTCAGCTCCAGCCCGGCGCCACCGGCATCCCGTTGGAAATCTACTGCTTCACCAACGACATCCGCTGGGCGCAGTACGAAGACATCCAATCCGATATTTTCGACCACTTGCTGGCGATCCTGCCGGTTTTCGACCTGCGCGTATTCCAGCAGATCAGCGACACCTCCGGGCTGATACAGCCGATGCCCGCCCTGCTCAACGGCGACGAGAAAACATCATGATGAAGCGTATTTTACCGGCGGGAATGCTTGCCGTCCTGTTATTCGGATGCAGCAGTTCGCCTTATTTTTCCGTCCATGATTTCTACAATGCGAGCCCGACCCGGACGCTGCTGAAATTGGATAAGTTCAAGACCTGCCAGCAGACCACCGAGCGCAGCTGCGGCGCAGTGTGCGCGATGATGGTCCTTCACTGGTTCGGCGACACCTCCGTGACCGAAGAACAGCTGGACCGGGAAATGGATATCCGTTACGTGGATAACCGGCGGCCCGACGGCGGCTACGGCTGCACCACCGGGGCTCTCGTCAAGGCATTCACCGTGCGCGGTTACAAGGTGCGAAGTTCGCTCGACAGCGCCGATAAGGACGGTAAATCTTTTGCCACCGCGGAGGCGTTTTCAGCCTTCCTGCAGGAGTGCCTGCGGAAGCAGACGCCCGTGCTGCTGGAAAACGTCGCCTGGGGCGGCCACTGGGTCGTGTTGATCGGCTATGACACCATGGGCACCGAAACCATCACCGACGATGTCCTGATTTTCGCCGATCCATACGACACCGGCGACCACCATCAGGACGGTTACGTGGTGAAGTCTTTCGAGCGCTTTTTCTATGAATGGTTCGACGCCGGGGTGCTCACGCCCGGCATCCTGCATCAGCAGTTCGTCAGCGTCAGCCGGTAAACCGAATGCGCCGGTGATTTGACCTTCTTCCCGTCCGCGAATAGTAGTTGTTCTTCCGCGCCGTAATTGCACAACGAGAGGATTCGCTTGCCGTCCTCATGAATAACCGCGTTCAGCACTGTGGTTTTCGCCTCGAATTCCGGTATTGGCGGCACCGTGAAATCAGCCGACGCTTCATGCGGCGCTACTTCGCGCGCTTCGGAGTTCGCCAGCCTTGCCTGAGCCAGACGCGGCAGTTCCGCCACCGGAATATCCGCCGGTTCCAGCAGCCACAGTTCGCGCCACGAAATGCCCTGCTCCATCCAACCGTATTCCTCCGACTGCGCAAACGGCGCGTGGTCACCGTATAACACCGGACGGCACAACGTGATACGCATCTTGTTTTCCGCATGGTCACAGCTATGGAGATCGGCGCAATAAAACGCCGTACTTTTCTCTCCGAGATTCGCCGCGCAGAATTCGATCATGGCGGCCTCGCCGCTGACGGGATGCAGGGGCCGCAGGCGGCCGTCGTACTGCTCGTACATGCCGGTCGCGCCACTTTTCATGCGCTTGGTGATTACGCCGCTCTGACCGGTGAAAAACGCCGGAAATTCCAGCCCGTGTTCATACGCCAGTTTCAGGCAGCAGCGTTTCTCGTGCCAGTTCAGCCGGATCCGCAGCTGCAGTTCGCCAATGCTGCGGTAATCGATGATATCCAGCATGATTTCTGAGTTTTCATAACGCCAGAACGTCCGCAACACGCTGCAAACCGGGCCGTCCTGATATTCGCGGGTTTGGGTCAGTTCCGCTTTGCCGATGGCGTCGGCGAAGGCCTCCAGCCCGAATCCCCATGTCCGCGTGTTGTCGAAAAACACCGGAAACGATAATTTCCCCAGCACCTTTTTCTGCCTCGCAAACCCGACATTTTCCCATTTCCGACCGGTTCGCGAAGCGGCCAGGAAAACCTCGCCGCCGGGCGGTACCGGAACCACCGCCGTGAAACGCTGCCACGGCTCGCCGCACGGGCCGAACACCGTGGCCGCGGGCAGGTATTGGATCGGGTACGCCGTACCGTCCGCGGCGGTGAACGCGTCGAACGCCGCGCCATGGTCATTCGGATCGCTGAAGCCGTCGTAGCGGACAATCGCCATGTGTGCATATGGATGTGGGTTCCACACCTGGACCCCGCCCTCGGGCATGAACGCTGTATCGGCGGCGGCGTTGCGCCGGGCGAGCTGGCGGTCAATCAGCGCATCCGCCTTGTGGATCACCGAGCCGATGCC
This sequence comes from Victivallis vadensis, assembly GCA_040391785.1. Taxonomy (GTDB): domain Bacteria; phylum Verrucomicrobiota; class Lentisphaeria; order Victivallales; family Victivallaceae; genus UBA5239. Next base: position 51,985 of record JBEBXH010000038.1, on the reverse strand, counting down.
CGGAGCGATATCTTTTTCCACCGCGTCGTAAACGGATGTCCCCGGCAGAACGTCGTGGAAATGCTCAAAGAGCAGTTCGCGCCACGGCTCCTTGAGTTCCTCCTCCGTCGCGCCGAGTTTTTCCGCCTTCACGATCCGCTCGCCGGCGTGGGCGATCAGCTGTTTCACCTTGTGACAGGCGCTGTAGCAGCCCTTGAAAACAGGGCCAAGTTCGCCCTCGAATTCCGGCAGTTCCTGCTGTTCGATCCGGTCGAAATATTCGCCAAGGGTACTGAATTCGATCGGGCGCGTTTCGGCAGCTTTCAGCAGCCATTCCAGGTGCCGGCGGTAAATCCCGCCGCCGTGGTCGCCGATGCCGAAAAACATCGTCTGATGCTTGCAGCCATTTTCGAAATGATGGTCAATCCGCTGCTGTAAACCCTGCTCCGAAGTCTTGGCGCTGAACGCGTATGAGTTCAATAGCCGCAGCGCCGTGACCATCGAATCCCCCGAGCGCCAGCGGAAAAGCGGCAGCGACGGCTCCTGCGGCCGCATGAACACATAACGCCGGAACCCGGTAGCATTCAAAATCTTCGGCAGTCCTTCCGTGTGTCCGAACGAGTCGACATTGTAGCCGATATCGACTTCTTTACCGAACTTTTCGCGGAAATAACGCTTCGCCGTTTCCCCCTGCCGGAGCAGTATTTCCGGGCGCGACAGAATCACGTCCGACTGGACCTCCCAGGCGCCGACGATCTCCCAGCGCCCCGCCTCCACCAGTTTGGCGATTTTGCGGAACAATGCCGGTTCGGTTTCCTCGATCCAGCGGTACAGCGCCGCCGAGGAACAGGAGAATTTCACCATCGGAAATTCCTCCATGATTTTGACGGTGGAGGTGACGGTGTTTACCCAGGCGTTGCGCCCGGAGCTGCGGCGCCAGATCCACACCGGATCGATGTGGCCGTTGCCGATGACATAAAGTTTTTCAGCGCTCATTTTCATTCCTTAATGCTAATTTGGTTTCAAACATAGACAATGACTTATAATAGCTTTGAGATGGCTTGTGATTTTAAACCGCAGGCCGATATGAATATCGGACGAGGATTTAAGGTCGCAAGCGGCTCAAAGATAAATAAGATCATCTATGTTTGAAAATGAGTTAGTATTGCTTGAGGTGCTACGATAATTTTTTTGTGGGGAGCGGCGGGATCGAGCAGCAGCTCGACCAGCAGGTGAACCGCGCTTGCCGCCAATGTTTTTTCGTCCTGGATCACTTTGACCGCCGTCAGGTCCTCTTTTGGCCAGGCGTCGAAGTGCGCCAGTTTAATGCCGCGTTCGAGGATGATTTTGCGAACCGCGCGGTCCTGCATCACCAGATTGTATTCCGCCATGGGAGCGGAGAAAAACAGCGAATCGATCTTCGAATTTTTCAGGTAATCCACAAACGAATCCTTGCCGGAATGGAAAATTTTGACCCGCTTCCGCTGCTCGGCGCAAAACTGCAGGAAACCGTCGGCACGCTGCTTCTCGGAGATCATCGTATCGCTTCCGGGGCGCACCGACATGCCCGGGCGCTTCAGGCCGAGCTTGAAAAGCTCCCGCGCCACGGCATAACCGCCGTAGCAGTGGTCCGACGACACGCCGTTGCAGTCGAGATAATTCGAATACAGGTCAAAAAGCACCAGCGGATATCCCGATTTGTTCGTCGAATCGATCAGCGCGCAGTCCGACATGAAGGTATTGGGGTAAAGGATGATGCCGACGCATTTTTCGCGGGCTTTTTTGATCGCCGCGCTCTCCTTTGCCAGGTCGCCCCACGGGTAGAGAAAAATCTGCACCGTCAGCCCGCGGCTCTCGCCCGCGGCGCGGATCGCCGGCAGCGTTTCGTTCCAGCTGTGGGTCTCGGGGAACACCACCCCGATCGTGCGCGCGCCGTTCTGCGGATCGAACGTGTTCAGGTGAGACGTCAAAACCGTGCCGCGGCGTTTAATGCGGCAAACCAGTTTTTCTTCTTCCAGCATTGCCAGCGCCTGCGACACGGTGATGCGCCCGACTCCAAAGCTTTGGGCGAGTTCGAATTCCGTAGGCAATCGGCCCTCCTGAAATTCGTCCCCGCCCACGATCGACCTCCTCAGTATGCTGTGCAACTGAATGTACAGCGGTACCGCGGAGGTCCGGTCAAGTTCATGCGTCATTATCCGGTAATTCATATTCACTCCAGTAAATCAGAACACATCCCGACTCCTTTGAAAAGATAGTTGCCGCCGCCCAGCGCTTCCGTATGGCCCCAGCGCGATTTCAGCCCGTCGCGTCCGACGCGGATCACCGCCTCCGAATTGCCCGGCCCGCAACCGGTGATGATGACCTTGACTTTGCCGCCGGCGCTGAACGCAGCGGCATCGACCATCGATTTGGCGCGGTTATCGACTTTGACCGGCGGCGCGGCCTCCAGGCTCAACAGCCACGGCTCGAGCTCACGCAGCAGTTTCACCGCCGGAGCGGCGGCATCGCGCAGGAAATCATCGGCGGCCTGACGGTCGACCGCGGCGTTGTTCACCGTCACCCCCGTGAAGGAGTAAAAACAGAAGCACTTGATCCCCATCAGCGCCGGCAGCAGCACCATCGAGCGCAGCTCTTCGGCGGTGGGATACCGCGTATCTTTCGAGCCGTAGCCGTTCCAGTTGAACATCTGCGGCGTAAACATACCGGCGGCCCCGGAGCGCTGGACCTCCAGCGTGAACTCGCGAACCTTCAGCATGGAACTCTTTTCCGGCGGCGCGGTCCGCACCGGGTACACGTCGTAACCGAGCACGTCAAACGCCTTGGCGTAGGGCACGATATCGACCAGCAGATTCGTCAATCCCATGGCGAGGTGCAGCGGCGCTTCCCCGGCGATTTTTTCGCGCAGTCTGCGGCGGGCCGGAATGCCGGTCACCGGGGCCTCGTCCGCGTAATATTTGCCGATCACGGCGGGGTGGTTATAGTCTTCGGTCAGCGCCAAACCCAGTTCACCCTGCACGTATTTCAGACCGTATTTCTGAAACAGATCCAACGATGTTTTGATCTGCTGCCGCCCCTGCTCCGATTTCCACGAATATTTGAAATGCCCGCCCTCACGTTCGTGCGGCTTCTCCGCCTTGCGCACCGCCGGGTCCTTGGTCTGCTCGCCGGGCTGGATATTCAGGTACATCGCGGTATAATCCATCATGAAATTGAACCCCATATCCGCGAACTGTTTCAACTCCGATTCGCGCTCCATCCAGCTCGAAAATCCGCCCACCAGCAACATCGGTTTACCGTCCACGATGAACCGTCCGTGTTCATCGATCAGCGTACCCGCGGCGGGGCGGCGGTACAGCGTGATTTCGTCGGTTCCGAGAATCAGCTTGCGGTCGAGGTCCAGCAGCTGCGCCTTGATCGTATATTTGCCCTCCGGAATATCCCCAAAAAACAGATTGGCCCCGCCGTCCTTATCAACCCGGGCAAACGCCTTTTTGCCACCGAGCTCGGCGTAAACACCATATTGGACCTTGCTCAAATCTTCGCCGTAGGGCAGCGCCTTGTAAGCCACCGCGCCGTCTTTCGCCAGTGTCAACTTGAACGGACGCGACAGATAAAATTCGGCCTGTTTCGCTGCCGGTTCCACCCGGGCGTTGTCCAGATATATTTTGCCGCCCTGCGCCGCACCGAAACGCGGCAGGTAAATGAAGTTGCGCGCCTGCGCTATGAACTCATATTCGAGCTGGTTCCATTCGCCGTTTTTGCAACTGCGAAACTGCATCCAGTTCGAACTCTGCTTGCCGTTTTCGTCCGTACGGGCGATAACCTGATGCGAGAACAAACGCTGATCCTTTAGCCCCTCCGGCCGGTAATCCAGCGTATAACGGTACAGTTTGCCGGGCGTCAATCCTTTGATTTCGAACACTGCCGGAGGCGTTTCGCCATTGATCCCGGGCTTCTTCTGAATCATGATCGCGCCATTGCCGTTCACCCCGCCGTTCGGGACGAATTCCACGCCCTCGGCCAGCTTGGCGCCGCGCGCCTTGATGGCCTCCAGACTTCCTTCAAAACCCTCCGCCAGCGGCACGTTTACGGTATCCACCTCGTTCATGCGAAACTCGCTCAAATTCGGCATTTCCTGCGCCGACAGCACCGCAGTGGCCAGCATGGCCATTAAAATTTTCATCCGATACATTATTTTCTCCTTAAAGTATTGCTTTAATCACATTCGTGGACTGGCTGGTTACCTGTTCATATTCACGCCAGTAAATCCGCCGCCCATTGACGAATCCCAGCGTGTACGGCGCATAATCATTCATCAGTATCCCCGAATCCGCCTGCGCCACGTTGCCGCCGGCGGTCAGGATGTTGGCCATCCGGCTGTGCCGCATGCGGACCAGTCCCGCATTCGACCCATAGGCCAGCCAGAAGGACCGGTACTGCCTGTAACTCGTTGAGTGCTCCGTATCGCTGATCAGCAGGAAACGCGAAGGATTTTTCATCTTCGCCGTCGCAATATAGTCACTGCCGTTTGAACGGAAAAAATACTGGATATACTCATTCGTATAGCCGTTTTTGTCGCCGATGATGCCATAATGATAACTTTGGTTCATGTCGGCGAAATTCAATTGTTCCTCCGTGGGCGGCTCCACCGACGGGCACGAGACAAATCGCTCGCCCCTTTTCAGATACCCCGCCTTGTAAAGGATATTGACATAACCGGGATTCGCCACCGCGGTATTGCTGCCGTTCGTGTGAATCAACCCGCCGTATTCATCGCCGTACATCGCCACCAGCGTGCCGAGTTGCTTCAGGTTGCTGACGCAGGAGGCCGCCCGGGCCCGTTCGCGCGCTTTGTTCAGCGCCGGCAGCAGCATCGCCGCCAGGATGGCGATGATCGCGATCACCACGAGGAGTTCAATCAAGGTAAAATTCTTCGAATCCTTTCTCATATAGCCTCCGCATTTTTGCTTACTCCCAAATTATACTGCGGGATATCACTTTCGTCAATACATTAAACACCTGTTTTTATAGAGCATTAATAGAACATATCGCAATATAATTACAAGCAAAAATAATTGCTTTGGGCTTGATTATTAATTTTTCAAGGTTAAATTGTATAAGTATAACAGAATGAAGAGAGTTGATTATGCAGAAAAATGAATTAAAAAGTCTGGTATGCGCCGCCATTGAGGCGAAGCGTGAACATATTATCCGAATTGCTGAAGACATTTACAAAAATCCCGAACTCGCCTTTCAGGAATACAAAACCGGCAAACTGCTGGTTTCCGAGCTGAAAAAGCTCGGCTTGCCGCTCCGGAAAAACCTGGCCCTGACCGGCTGCCGGGCCGACCTGAAATGCCAGGGCACCGGCCCCACCGTGGCGATCCTCGGCGAAATGGACGCCCTCGCCATGCCCGGGCACCCCACGGCCGATTTCGTGACCGGCGCCGCCCATGCCTGCGGGCACCACGCGCAATGCGCCAACATGCTCGGCGCCGCCATCGGGCTGACGATACCGGAGGTGCGCGAGGCGCTTTCCGGCGCCGTCGCCTTCATCGCGGTACCGGCGGAGGAACACCTGAGCAGCGCCCATTACAAAAACCTGAAACTGAAGCGTACTTCCGGCAAGCAGCAGATGATTCATGAAGGCGTTTTCGACGATGTCAATATCGCCATGATGGTCCACGCCGGACATGACCGTTTCACCATCACCGGGTTCAACGGTTTTTCCATGAAAAACGTCATTTTCCGCGGCAAAGCCTCCCATGCAGGGCTGCACCCCGAACGCGGTATAAACGCCCTTTCCATGGCGCGGCTGGCGCTGAGCTCCATCGACTTCCAGCGCGACACGTTCCGGGACGATGATTCCGTGCGGATTCACGGCATCATCACCAAGGGCGGCGACGCCGTCAACGTGACCCCTGCACGTGTGGAATTGTCGTTGCAAATCCGCGCCAGGACCCCGGCGGCAGTGCTGGACGCCTCGCTCAAAGTGGACCGCTCGATTCAGGCAGCCGCCCTCGCCTTCGGCGGCGCGGCCGAGATCACCACCGAACTCGGCTACCTCCCCTTCAAGAGCTGCCGCGAACTGGAATATCTCCACGAAAAAAACCTCAAATTGATCGACCCCGAAGCCCGGTTCGTCTGTTACGGACACCGCACCTCTTCCACCGACATGGGCGACGTGAGCATGATTATGCCCGCGCTGCACGCCTATACCGGCGGCAGTACCGGTTCCCCGCATCAGGCCGACTTCCATGTCACCAACCCGGAAATCGCTTACATCGAGCCTTCCAAGCTCCTGGCCATGAACGTGATCGACCTGCTTTACGGCGATGCCGCCACCGGCGCGAAAGTCGCCGCCATTCCCCCGGTGCTGACCCGTGAGCAGTACCTGGAAATGACCAAAGATCCGGTCAGCAAAACCGAATGGAGCTACCTCTCTTAAAAGAAAAATCGCATCCGGGCGCGATGCAACGGCGAAACATTGCCCGCCGACCAGGCGGAATCCCCATAAAAAAAGGCAGCCGTTTTTACGCGGCTGCCCAAAGGGGAACTTTTGCTTAAACTTAACGGTACAGCGGACCGAAAGTCTGGCAGGCACGGTAATCCGCACCTTCCTTGTCCATACCGAACGCGCCCCAAGTGGCCGGACGGTAGACATCTTCTTCCGGCACGTTGTGCATGCAGACCGGAATACGCAGCATCGAGGCCAGCGTGATCAGGTCGGCGCCGATATGGCCGTAGGAGAACGCGCCGTGGTTGGCGCCCCAGTTCGCCATCACCGAATAAACATCGGCGAAGGCCCCCTTGCCGGTCAGGCGCGGGGCAAACCAGGTGGTTGGCCAGCCCGGGTCGGTGCGGAGGTCGATCTTTTCGTAAACCTTGGCCGGCACGTCGCAGGTCCAGCCTTCGGCGATCTGCAGCACCGGGCCCAGGCCGTGAATCAGGTTGATACGGCTCATGGTAATCGGCATGGCGCCGATCGACAGGAACTTGGAGGAGAAACCGCCGCCGCGGAAATATCCGGTATTCGCCGGTACCCAGCGGGTGGCATCCAGACAGGCTTTGGCTTCTTTTTCGCTGATATCCCAGAAGGGCTTCATGGCCGGTTTGCCCTTGATCTTCTGCTGCCCGGTGGCGTCCATGGTGGTCGCGCCGGAGTTGATCAGGTGGATGAAACCGTTTTCGGCCAGGCCGGTCAGCTTGTGGCCGGTGACGCGCTTGACGGCGGCCGGGCTCCAGTACGTGCGGACGTCGGAGAAGCCCTGCGAAGTATTGGTCAAGAGATTGCCGAAGAGCATCGCCACGCCGTTAAGCGAGTCGTTTTCGGTGGCCATGACAAACGGGGCGCGGATGCCGTTCCAGTCAAACGAAGAGTTGAGCACGGTTTCCATGTAGTCGCCGTTCGGCAGGTAGTCGGTCCACTGGCGCTGGCCCTGGAAGCCGGCGGCGATGGCGTTATGGCCGAGCGCTTCTTCCGGGAAGTTCTTGGCGAGGCCCTTGTTGCCGATCATCAGGTCGCGGCAGATCATCGCCATCTTGACGCTGAATTCCCAGTCGCGGTCCTTTTCGGCCTTGGTTTTCTTTTTGCTGTTGTAGTCCGGGCCTTCCTGACAGTTGGCGCGGGTCCATTTCAGGGCGTTTTTGAATTCTTTTTCGTCGTAAATGCCTTCTTCCATACGGCGGAGGATTTCGACTTCGTCCACGGATTCACAACGGATGCCGAGGTACTTTTCAAAGAAATCGGGGTTGACGATCGAGCCGGCGATACCCATCGCCACGCTGCCGATCGAGAGATACGACTTGCCGCGCATGGTGCCGACCGCAATGGCGGCGCGGGCAAAGCGCAAAATCTTTTCGGAAACGTCATCCGGAATGGTCCGGTCATTGATGTCCTGCACGTCGCGTCCGTAAATGCTGAACGCGGGCAAACCTTTCTGCGAGAGACCGGCCAACGCGGCGGCCAGGTACACCGCGCCGGGGCGCTCGGTACCGTTGAAACCCCAGATCGCCTTCGGCATCATCGGGTCCATATCGACGGTTTCGGAACCGTAACACCAGCAGGGGGTCACGGTGAGGGTGGCGCAGACGTTTTCGCGGGCGAATTTGTCGGCGCAGGCGGCGGCTTCGGGCACGCGGCCAATGGTGGAATCGGCAATCACGCACTGGACGGGGGTGCCGTCGGTGTAACGGAGATTCGCACTGATCAGTTCAGCGGCCGCTTTGGCCATGTTCATCGTCTGGACTTCGAGGGATTCGCGGACCCCGCGGCAGCGTCCGTCGATAGTGGGGCGGATGCCGATTTTCGGCATGGAGCCGCGATAACGGTTTTCGACATTCTTAGCCATGGTACTTCTCCTTGCATTAAAGGTTGCTGTGTCGGCTACAATGATTAATATACACACAACAAAATTCAATGCAACGGATGATTTCAGGAATTATTTGTGTGAATCACGCATAATATGAATAAATTCAACCCTTTGAGGAGAATTTTTTTCAAGGACAGGACACGGACGTACACAGATCTGCACGAAAATTTGTCCGACCTGTCCGACTCGTCCGACCTGTCCGATTTTTGCCGGGCTACACGAACTTATCGCAAATATCGGTGGCTGTGGGTGCGGAGCATTTCGGAGAGCGCCGCGCCGTCGTGCCGCGCGATGGCGTCGATCATCGACTGATGATCGTGTTTGACTTCCTCGTGCGGACGCGGCACTCCCTGCCGCCGGGAATTACGGAGTTGATGGAAGAAATCCACCACCAGCGGAATCAGGCCGTTAATCACGCTGTTGCCGGCCATTTTCAGCATGGCGCTGTGGAGTTCGCATTCGAACTTCAGCCGCTCGGCCTGGTCATCGGCGGCGTCGAGCTGGGCGTTGATCGCTTCCAACTCGCGGATCTGCTCCGGCGTGGCCTTGGCGGCGATCAGAAATGCCGCGCCGGTTTCCAGTACGATCCGCGCCTCGGCAAGCTCCCGTATCGAATCCGAATTCTGCGCGATGAACGGCAAATACCCCTGATACGGATTCTCCGGCAGCAGCTGCGCGATGTAGGTGCCGGTTTTCGGCTTCGAACCGATGATCCCCAGCGTGCGGTAGTGCCGCAGCGCCTCGCGCAGAATGTTGCGGCTGATCCCCAGCGCGTCCGCCAGCTCGGTCTCCGGCGGCAGGTTGTCGCCTTCCTTCAGTTTGTTGTTTACGATGTATTTCCGGATGGAATCGATGGCTTGTTCCAGGGTGTTCTTTTTCTGAATTTTCTCGAATTTCATGATTTTCTCCGGTTGACAATTTTTTAATTTGTAGTATTGTACTACTATTGACCCGAAATGTCAAATACTATTTTAGGAAAAATGCTATGAAAACACCTCGTCGCAGCCGTATGCTTGACAAAATGCGTTCAGGCAAGCCCGTCATCAGCTTCAAACTCAACACCTCCTGCCACCGCGCGGTCGAAATGGCGGCCCTGGCCGGGTTCGACGCCGTATGGGTCTGCAAGGAACACATCCCGACCGACTGGTCCACGCTGGAACGCCAGATCATGGCCGCCAGCATGCACGACGTCGACTCCATCGTCCGCGTCTCCAAGGGCTGCTACAGCGACTACATCCTGCCGCTCGAAGCCAACGCCACCGGCATCATGATCCCCCACCTGATGAGCCTCGACGAAGCCAAATCCATCGTCCACCAGACCCGCTTCTCCCCCATCGGCCTGCGCCCGTGGGACGGCGGCAATGCCGACGGCATGTACTGCCGCCTCGGCGACCGCGAATACTTCGATTTCGTCAACCAGAACCGCATGGTGATCGTGCAGATCGAGGACCCGGAACCGCTGTCGCAGCTCGACGAAATCTGCGCGCTGGACGGCATCGATATCATCTTCTTCGGCCCGGGGGATTTCTCGCAGGCAATCGGCTGCCCCGGCGAACTGAGCCATCCGGAAATTCAAAAGGTCCGCAAGCTGGTGGTCGACACCGCCCGCAAACACGGCAAATTCGCCGGCACCGTCACCGGCCCTGCCACCATGCACGAATACCTCGACATGGGCTACATGTACCTGAACTGCGGTTCCGACGTTTTCGCGTTGAACACCATGTGCGACAGCATCATGGAGAAATTCAACAGCCGCTAAGCTCTTTACCGCTCAAAAACAACGGCGGATGCGTGACCAATTCACACATCCGCCGTTCATATTTTCGAGCTATTGCGATAGTTTGAGGGCGATTTGCTCGATGGCGCGGTCGCGGTCTTTTTCTTCCCAATAGTTTTGAAATGCCGGATATCCGCCATCTTTCAAATCCGAAAGAGCTTTGGCGAAAATATCACATACGCGCAGGATTTGCGTGGTATTGTTCCCGGGAAACAGTGGATCGTTTTTTACAGCGGCAGCTGAATATCCATAGCTTCCACTGCCGCTACGATCCAGAGCCACTGAGTTGAATTCAACCCAATTGTCTTTAATAATGGTTTCCCATTTTACTCTTTCACCCTTGTTGTCAAGCCCTCTCCGAACATGTTTCCGGTAGGAAGCCAGGCGCATGAACTTCGCAAACAGCCAGTTTTCTATCCGGCGCGCGTCTTTGAATTTGCCGAAATATTCACTCCAGCCGTTACCGGGGGTGTCGAATATTGCTTCGGCGGTTGTGATCGCGACTGCTTCTTCCGGGAAAGTATATAATGGCTTCATGCACACTTCCCATGCACGGCCACTATTTCCTCCTATAACCTGCTCAGAGCGGGGCAGCAGAGTCTCGCAGTATTGCTGCAGCGCTGCTTTGTCTCCGGCTTTGACGCGATGTATGGTCAGCTGCACCAATAATTCGAATAGCTCGACTTTAAAATATTCATCTTTCAGCAGTTCGCGGTAAATGGCATTGCTGACTTCCTGCAGTGCGGGCAGACTGTTCGGCAAATCCCATTCGGCAGAGAACCGCGCCATCCTTTGAGCATGGTTAAAAACCTGTGGTGAAGCGGCATCCGGCAAATATTCCACGGCGCGCCGGTTCAAAAGCTCAGATACCGACGGATTGTTTTTTGAACGCAGGACTTCCCCGGCAAGCTGTACGGATGTGTCTTGAGGCGAGGAGTCAGGAATCACGTTGACCTTGATCTCCCGGCAGATGTGTTCGGCGGCCTGAAGCTGCACGTCTACCGGCTCATCGTTATTCTGAAGGATATGGTACCATTTTTCCTCATAACTCATATTCTTGTACCGGTTGTAATGCGCGCGGATTTGCTGCGCGACCTTTCTCCGGTACTCAATTCCACGGATGGACAGGCTATCCGATGTCGATACGGTTTTAAAAAACGATTGCTGCATGATTCCGCTCAAAGCCATGTAAGCGGCTTCGGAAACGGTAATTATGGTGCGGCGGGGATAAAAACTCCGTTGATAGCCCACGGAACGCGTCAGGCGCTGATCATTTTCCATACATTCCAGCAAAGGCTCAACCGCCGCATCGCCGACGGCGATCAAGGCTTGCACGCGTTTGTCGTATCCCAAAGGCACAATGCCCGGCTGGGAGACCTGTCGCGCATCGACGCTCTCCAAATCCAGTATCATGGCGTCAATTTCGTTTTTCGCCTTGGATTGCTTCCCAGCGCGCCTACGCTGCTCCACCAGCAGTTCCCGGGCGGTTGAAGTGAAATCGCCCTCGTCCTCTCCAAGCAATGATTCATATTGCTCCGCATAACACAGCGCCAACTTGTCATCGCCATACATATGTGCGCCCAGGGCCCGGCTGAACATCGACCACAGCGTCGCTTTCTGAATGTCGTCATTCCATATTCTTCCGCTTTTTGTGGCTTCAGGATATGCTTTCTCTGCAAGCTTCACTTCACCAAGACGCAGCAGCAATGCACATACTGCCCCATAATTGGACGACACTGAGGTAAATATTTCAGGGAACCTGTACACGACTTCCCGATCTGCAATCGGGCAAAGCTGCTGGATATCATCTTGAATCGATGCCGCGGAGCCGATGGAAATCACCGGGTAAATCAGGCCGTCCCATAATATGGCGAATTGCTGTGATTGTTTATCGTTCCCCGGAAGCAGCCACCCGTGCGTTTTCGACCGGAAAAACCGACCGCCGGAGTCCCTCCCCATCGGCACCTCCACTTCCCGGTATTCGCAGTTCCGCGGGTCGGCCAATCCGTGCTTAAACGCCGCCGCGATCTTGGCGACATATTCGGCAGGGATACTGGTTTCAGGGGGCTGCCAGGGTTGATTCTGCTGCGGAGCCGCGGGAATACCGTCGCCCTGGAAAAACCACATCTCATGCGATCGCTCCACCCCCGAAACCGCCATCGCCACAAACAACACTAGCGCCAATAGAAAAGAGAACTTCATCATTCCGCACCTCATATCGGTTGTTACCAATATAGCAGGAATTGGAACAAAAAGAAAACTCAAAACGATACTTTTTTTTATTCTCTCTTCTTTTTTCTTTCTTAATTGCTTAATTGTTGGCGATGATGCAAGCGCCGACGTTGCCCACGCAGAAGTAATTGAAATCGCTGATCGACGTCTTGACGACCGTACCGACGGTGACGGCATTCAAAGACTTGTATTCCTGCTTGATATACCCGCGCTCATCGGAGCTGACATGACCATCGATAAAAAGCAAGTTGGCCCTGCCTTCGTGCAGCGGAAACGGACGCGCATACCCGACGTTGGCATTGTTCATCATCTTGAAAAACGGCGCTCCTTTGATATCGGTGGCAGTGTTGGTGTGCAGCCCGGAATCGGCAATCATCACCACCTTGGAGTATCCCGCCCGCTGAACATCAGCTTCTTTCAGGTCAAAAGCAGGCAGGTAGGCGAAATTGGTATAATAACCGCCGTAGGTACACATGTTGTCGCCATCCCACTTTGCGTTGACCCGCTTCTGTTTCGGGCAGATAAAGGCACTGGTCACGTCGGTCGTATATCCACAATACCGCAGCAATCCGGCCCACGTCCAGCCGCCGGAAGGCATGGCGTTAAAAGCGCCGCTGCTGGTGTTGTTGTTCATGAAAAACATATTGTTGTCCTGTTGATAGAACCCCTGGTACAGCCCGACCTGTTTGAGGTTGGACACGCAGGAAATGGCCATGGCTTTGTCGCGCACCCGGTTCAGCGCCGGCAGCAGCATGGCGGCCAGAATCGCGATGATGGCGATCACAACGAGGAGTTCAATGAGGGTGAAACGATTGGTATGACGCATAAACTAAATCTCCTATATTTTTTATTTGCCTGGATAAATTTCAAAAACAACGGCTTCCAGCGGGTCCAGTTCCACGATGAACTCGCCCTCCGGCGCGGTAAATCCCGGGGTGTCGCGCAGCAGGTCGCGAACCGTAAGATTGCTGGCATAAACCATGCCGCCGACCACGGCTTTCACGGGTTCGTTGGCGGAATTGACCAGAAATACATAGCGCTTGTTGTGCCATGAGTAACAGGCAAACGACACCGGCGAATAGCTTTGAGTGACTTTGCCTTTGGTCATGGTGACCTGCTGCGGACCGCTCATGATGCTGCACTCTACATCGCTCTTTTTTTCGCCAAAGAGAAACACCTGCCCGAGCTGCAGTTTGCCGGTAAGCTCCCCGCAGACCTTCAAATAAGCATCCAGATACGCCTGCCGCGCGGCGAATTCGGGGCGGCGGCTGGCGGAAAAAACCAGAACCCCTTTCGCACCGTTGACCAGCGATGCATAAACATCGTGGCGCACCCATGCGGGGATCATCTTCAATTCCTCGGCGGACGGCTGCTGAAACATTTCCGGCAAAGCGATCACATAACGTTCCCGGCCGTCCTTCATCGCCTTCACCGCCTCGCCCTGCAGCTCGATGGAGTGGCGGACCCAGACCCGTTGCGTTTTCATGGCGGAGTGATTCACATAAGTGCCCTTGACGCACAGATCCTGATACGGCAGCAGTTTGACCAGGTCATCCGCCGAGCGGTGCTGCGGCTCGTACATGAAAACCGGGCGCTTGAGCGGATCGTTTTCCTTCACCGTCTCATACGCGGTTTTCAGGTATTCCAGTTCATTGGGAACCCAGAAACGCATTTCTTCGGGGGTGATATCCCACCAGGCGATTTCCGGGCGGTCCGCCACGGCTTTGACGATTTCCGCCACAGATGCTTTGACCTTCGCCACGTCGAGTTTTTCCTTCCTTGCGGTGAGGCGTTTCAAATACTCGCGGTCCACGATCACGCCGTCGACTTTCGGCACGATGGAGAACACCATTTTGACGTTGTATTTTTTCGCCACATCCAGCGAAGAATCATTCAATTCATACTGAGGCCCGATCATCGTCACCCCGGCTTCGATGATCTGTTTTTCATCGGCTGCGCGCTGTGCCGCGGGCAACAGATCACCGCGTTTTGCTTCGGTACCGCCGCCGGTGGAGTAAAACGAGAACGGAAACAGCCGTCCCTGCGGAAATACTTTGTCCGCAGGCAGTTTTTGTTCGAGCTCATTCGGAGCGGTACGGAAAAACGCTGCAACGTCATCCGCACTACAGGCGAAACACGCAAGGCCTAACAACAACAACCATTTTTTCATAAAATCATCTCCAGATGTTTATTTGCTTATTTCCAATAATTTCACTTCCAGCCCGGCAAATTCCATCCGGAAAGCACCGCCTGAAATATCCATCACTCTTTTGCCGTCCAACGCATGTTTCAGAACCAGCGTTTCCTGCGGCAAACCGCTGAATTCGGCGGTCACACTGTCATTGCTCGAATTGACCGCGAAAAGATATCGCCGCCCCTGATGCGAGAGATCCGCGAAAGAGACCGCCGGATATGAAAACTCTTTGTTTTCCTTACCCTCACGAATGCTGCACGAAGCCGTTTCCGGCCCGGAAACGATCTTCATTTTGATATCCCGGCAGGGTGTGCCGAAAAGAAATACTTCGCCCAGCTTTTTCAGCTCCCCGGCGATTTGATTATAAGCCGGATAATACTGTTTCCAGGAATCGAAATTCTTGCGCGGCCACAGCGAAAAAATCACCACGCCCCTGCCCCCGTTGACCAGCGAGCAATAAACGTCGTGCCGAGCCCATGCCGGTATCTGTGCAAACAGCTCTGTCGGCGGCTCCTGAAACATTTCCGGCAGGGCCAGCGGCACCGCGCCGGATTTGGCGTCGGCAATCGCCCCGGTCTGCTGCTCCATGGACCAGCGGCACCAGACCCGGTTGTCGCGATATCCGGCATAATTCACATACATGCCCTTGCCCAGATAATCCACATACGGCAGGTACGGCACCAGATCGCTCCGGTTGCGGTGCCCCGGCAAATAGAGGTAAACCGGACGCTTCGCCGGGTCGTTTTCCTTGATGATGCGATAAGCGCGCCGCAGGTATTCGAGCTCGTTTTTACGCCAGTAACGGAGCTCTTCCGGCAGCAAATTCCAGGCGGCCACCGAAGAATCGCCCGCATTGGCCCGCACCTGCGTCCGCAGGTCCTGCTCAATCTTGCTCCAATCCAGTTCGCCGGACTCGGAAAGCACCTTTAGCGTAATGCCGTCGGCCTGAACCGCATGGAAACGCGGCATTCCGGCCTTGCGGCAGGCCTCGGCGAACTGTTCCTGCCCGGCATAAACCGGGCCGGCGCAGCTGAATCCGGCTTTTTTCAGCTCGGGGAGCCATTCATTTTTCGGTGAATAACCACTGATCAGCATCCGGCGGCCCTGCGGATAAATTTTGTCCGGAGACAGCGATTTCCCGGCATCCGGGTGGACTTTGAAGAAATCATCGCCCCGCAGAGCCATGAAAAACGTCAAACACAATATGAATATGGTTATCGCTCCGGTTTTCTCTCGCATTATCAAAAATCTCCTGCGCCTTATTTATTTTGGACAGTGTCCATTTATATAAATATTATAGACGATTATGCAGAAATGTCAATAGCTGAATGAAGAAAAACCGGAGAAATAAAGAATTATTAACGGACGGTGTCCAATAATGATGCGACACTGTTGCGCTCGATCAGTTTCACATCCATACAGCGGGATTCGGGGCGAACACCGGTACGGACCCAGTCATAAAGCATAGACGCCGCGAGCTCCCCCTGCTGGCGCAGCGGTTCTTCGAGCATGGTCAGGCCGCGCACGCCTGCTTCTTTCCACTCGCCGCCGCCGAAACAGATCACCGAAAGATCCTCGGGAATACGCAATTTCAGCTTGGCGGCAATGCGGAAAACCAGTTCCGCCCGGTAGTCGCGCACACAAAAAACCGCGCTCGGGCGCCCGGGTTTTGTCAGATAATTATGTATGACCTGTTCTGCTTCGGCATAAGCCGTGGTGTCAAACGCCCTGTACAAGCCTACCACAACGTGTTCAGGAAGATACGCCAGCCCTTCCTCCGCCAGGCCGCCGCGGTAGCCGGCCAGCATTTCCGCATAAAGAGACGCCCCCGGATCACCGCATAAAATACCGATTTCCCGGTGCCCCTTCGAGGCCAGGTAGCGCACCGCCCGGCGGGCGCACTTGCGCAGGTCCACATACACCCGTACCGCCTGCTCGTGACAATGATAATCGGCGGCGATGACATAAGGAACGGAGCTTTTTTCCAGCGGCGCAATCAGTCCCTCATAATTCTGGCACTGGGTATAAATGGCCCCCTGCCAGTAATCGTTACTGCGGCCCATGATGATTTCCTCGGTCAGCAGCCCGGAATCCGAGAGCGACAGATTGACTTCAACATTTTTCAGTTCCGCTCCGCGGATCACCCCCAGCATCAGCTCACTGGCCTGCGGCAGGTAATTGAAGGTGCCGTAATCGGAAGGGCGCAGAAAAAGCCGCCGCAAAGCGGTCCGGTTGATGCCGTTCTGCAGCACCAGGGCACCGATATTCGGATAAATCTGGATCAGCCCCTCTTCCTGCAGAAATTTCAGCAGATTATGGACGGAGCTTTTGGAAAGGTTCAGTTTTTTCGCCAGTTCCCGGGCCGACGGCAGGTAAGTGCCGGTCTTATAAACCTTATTCAGGATGTCCTCGCGCAACTTGGCGCGCGCTCCTGACGTTTTCTTGTTTTCATAACGCGGCATAAAATTCTTCCTGTATACCTGTCCAATATCCGTCCAAAATATAAACCGGGTCCGCGTCATTTACAAATAAATTACAAAAAAAATCCCGGTACCGCATTAATCGATTCACTGCGACCATCTATAGGGGGGGTGAGGAGATGGGCCAGTCACAATTCACCGACAATCCGATACCGGGCAAAGGAGAGGAGGTTCACAAACTCAAACTACTTCTCTTTTTTCAAACAACCTAAGAAACATCTATTGGTTTAGACCCCGGGGCATATTCAATGTTCCCTGTTTTCAGAAAATTTCCGAAAAAAACTTCTTCACCCGTATCACGGCTTCTGGATTCGACAAGTTTTCCGGAACAGCCCCCGGTAGGTTTTTCGCAAGGTTGCCAATTGCCGCCGGTTGGTGATCAGAAAAAATACCGCGATCAACCCGAGCGGCGCCAGCAGAAAGATGAAGTGCCCGAATACACGCAGCAGCACCGCCCCGACTGCGGCGCCGGCAATGAAGCAGGCGATCATCAGGTAATAATACATGGCCGTGCTCAATTCCGCACTGCTTTTGCCGCTGAAACGGTAAAACAGTGCTTCCGTGCCGCTCCGCAAATTCCCGGTGCACATGGTCGAGGCAAACGGCAGTCCGCGCACCCGGCGGAACGCCTGTACCTGAAGCGCGCAAACAAATGCGATCAGCGCATTGATGGCATAATCGAAATCGCCGTACGGCACAAAAACCACCGGCAGGAGACAGATGATTTCCAGCATGAGCACGGATTGGTGCCAACCGATCCGCCGGTTCCCGGGCAGGCGCCAGTGTACGTATTCGGCCGTAAACACCCCCAGTGCGTAAAAAAGAATCGCCAGCACGTATTTGATGCAGGAGTGCCACTGCAACTCCGCCAGGTTGAGCCCGAAAAGCACCATATTGCCGGTGACGGCGTTGGCAAAGACTTTCCCCCGGTAAAGGTACGTGTAAATATCCAGAAAACCGCCCACGACGCTCAAAGCGCAGGCCGCGGTCAGGCGCTCCGCATGGGTGGCAGACGTATTGTTCATGGTTCAGTTCCTTCGATTGTAATTCGGTATACGGTATACAATACAGTTTCCACGGCAAAAATCAAGCCTGCAACCGTAAACAAAAATATCACAAGAGCAAGCGATGAAACCGCCAAAAGTCAAAAAGTGGAAAGACAAAACTTCAATGCCCGAATACCGTTGTCATTTTGGCCTTTTCTGTCCTTGAGGTCCTTTCTGCGGTCTTAACTTGTCCGCCGGATTCCGGGATAAATCGCGTAAATTCGCCTTTTCCACCTTGAATTAGCGCAAAATTCCATTATGTTTAACATATGGAAAAACTATGTTCACAATGCAATAAATATACTTTCGGCGATGAAACGGTGTGTCCGGAATGCGGTTCGCCGCTGACGGATGCCGGGCTGGAACCGGGGATGATTGTCGGCGGATTTGAGATCATCGGCGAGCTCGGGCGCGGCTCCAACGGCATCGTCTACCGCGCCCGGCAGGTCAAACTCGACCGCGAAGTGGCGCTGAAAATCCTGCCGGTGGGTAAGGATTCCAACAAAGAATATGTGGAAAGTTTTTTCAAGGAAGCCCGCGCCGCCGCCAAACTCAGCCATCCGTCGATCGTCATGGCCTACGACGCGGGGGTATCCGACGACGGCATTTATTTCTTCGCCATGGAGCTGATCAACGGCGAGTCGCTCGACCACCGGATTTCCGAACAGGGCCCGCTGGAGCTGAAGGACGCGCTGAAAATGTCCCACGATATCGCCGAGGGCCTGGAATACGCCTGGCGTACCCAGAACCTGACCCACGGCGACATCAAACCGGCGAACATCATCATCGATCCCTTCGGCAATGCCAAAATCGCCGACCTCGGCCTCGCCAAAACCGCCAGCGAAGGCTTCAACGGCGAATTGATGGCCACCCCGATGTTCGCCGCACCGGAAGTCTGCAGTTTCGATTTCGACCGGATCGGCTTCAAATCCGACATGTATTCCTACGCCTGTACCGTTTATTTCATCCTCACCGGCGAAGCGCCGTTCGACGAAAACGATACCGAAAAAGTCATGATGTGCCACATCAACGACCTGCATGTGCCGTTGACCGAGCGTTTGCCGCTTTTTCCGCAGGATATTTCCGATTTTGTCGACCGGATGCTGGCCAAAGATCCGGACGACCGCCCGGTCGACTGGCAGGAAGTGGTGAACTTCATGACCGCCGCGATGCACCGCGTCGCGTCCTTCCACCTGGCGGAACAGCGCCCCGCGCGTAATCAACCGAAAGGCGGCGGCAAAATTCTGCTGGGGGTCATTATCACGCTGGTGATCGCGGCACTGGCCGTGGCGGCATTCTTTTATCTTAAGCACAGCCGCAAACCGCACACGGAACCGCCGAAAACCACCGAAATCCGCTCGAACCCCGCCCGGGAGCATTTGAAGGGATTGGAACACCTGCCTCCGGAAAAGAGACTCTCCGAACTGCAGCAGCTTCTTGACGACGGCATCGACGACGACCAGCTCCGGGTTGAAGTCAAGACGCTGGTCATCAATCTGGAAAACGAACTCAAAAAAAAACAGCCCGAGCCTGAACCCGAACAACCGGCTCTCCGCGACGAAAAAGCGCTGCTGCTGAGGGAATTATACCTGCAGGCATCTGCCAATGTGGCCTTTGACAAACTGCCCTACTCAAACCTGCAGGAAATATACCGTCAGCTGGAAACCATTTCGGTCGAGCTGAAAAAGAAAGCCCGCGATGGCGTCACCGACGCTCAACTCACCAGCGAAGTTACCGCCGACCTGATCGAGCTGAAAGAGAAGATCGCCGCCGGCCGCCGCGAGGCCGCGCTGAGCCGACTGGAAATCGCTCGGAACGACCTGAGAAACCTCCCGCTGCAGCTCGATGTCGCCAGCATCCGGCTGCCCGGCAGCTACGAACCGCGCGAATATTACCTGATGATCCTGCTTGAGTTCAAAAAATCCCTCCCGCTGCAGCCGAATACGGTCAAAACCCTCGAAAACCAGCTGAACTCGGTCCAGGCGCGCAAACTCTCGGAAACCGGCAACGCCCGGGTGGAGTTCCTCCGTCGCCTGCTGCCGAAATACGAAGCCCTCGCCACCGTGTTGGAGGCGAATAAACAGTTGTACCTCGGCAAGCCGTTGCCGTGGACCGTCAACGACCTCGAATATAATATCACGGAGATCGACCGGACCCAGATCAGTGCCTCCCGCCAAGTCGGCGAAGGCGCGGTGATGCGGGCGCGGATCGCCTGGAATTCGCTGAATGCCAAACAGCAGGAAATTCTGCTGAATCAATGGATTTTCAAGCAGCCCACCGGGAGCTTCACCAAAGCGGAATGGTCAAACTTGGCCGGCTGGATGCTGACCAACAATCACCTGACCGCACTGAGAAAACTGATCGACCAGCCCTATCTGCTGCCGCAGGAAGAGCTCGAATTCTGGCCGCAGCTGATGGATGACCTGACTTTTGCCCCCCGCGAATACGATTACTACCATACGCTGGATCTCGTCAAAGCCGACCTGGCCGGGAAGAAATACCGCCCCGCGTTTCAACAGCTGATCCAGCTGCGCGAGCGCTGCAAGATGATGCCGCCGGGGCTCCTCTGGCCGCCCGAACTGGACCAGCTGCTCAAAGCACTGCTCCGCCACAACGTCATCGAGCCGGGGGTGGATCTTTATGACCTGGCAGCTCAGGAATTCGAACAGCGGAATTATGCCCGGGCGTTCGCGCTGACCACCACGGTTCTCGAGCGCTACAGCCACCTCCCTGATTTCCCGAAAAACCTCGCCAACAACACCGGGGCACTGCAGCGGAAAATCATTGCCGATTACATCGCCGCCCCGCAGGCCGCGCCGTTTGCCCGCCAGGAGGAACTTTTCCCGCCCGGCGCCATCACCAAATGGCTGCAGCTGAATCAGCAGGAATACCGCAGCAGCGAAGCCATGCGCTCCTCGCTGGACAGCGCCGCCGAGCTCAATAACGGCATCTGGCGCAATCCGCAGGGCGACAAAAGCGCCGACCGGAAGTATTCCGAGCAGCTCGCCGGCCTCAAGGCCCCGTGGCTCGAAGCGGCGCTGTTCGATTACGGGCTGCTGAACTGGCGGTTCGATTATACCACGACCTCCGCCGAAGTGATGAAGCGGCTGCTCCAGCGTGCCGAACACCCGGGCCCCCCGGCCGTGCTCGCCATGCGCTACGCCGTGACCACCCGCAATTATCCGCTGGCACTGGAAGCCGCCGCCGGCCTGATCAAAAACAACAGTTTTCACGCCTACCAGCTCTCCGTCGCCCGGCTGCTGCTCCGGATGCAGTCCCCGGAATACAAGGAAGCCGATTTCGCCAATACGGTCCTCCGGATCAAGGCGCATTTCAGTCATCACCAGCTGGCGGACGACTTCAAACTGCTCGACTGGGCGGCAGCCATTTTCACCAATACTCCGGCCAATTTCCCCGATAACCTCGCCAACTGCCGCGAAAAAGAACTGCTCGCCCGCCTCGCCTGCGACGTGCTGGCCCGCGATCTTTACCTCGACCGCACCAACAGCCGCGGCATCAATATGCGCGACCTGTTGACCGTGGACAACAGCTACAACCACGACCTCTGGTACCGCTGCGCGCTGCTGCAGCTGCTGCAAAACGGCCCCCGCGCCTCCGCCTGGCAGAAGCGCCTGCTCGAGCTGAATGCCACCACCACCATCGCTGCCATCCCCTCCTACCCCAAACTCGTCATGCTGGACGCTCTTTACCGGATCATCGCCGAAAACAGCTCGCTCCAACTGGCCGCCGGCGACTATACAAACAGGATTTCCCAGCTCCCCCTGGCCTCGTTTCAGGACAGGAAATTCGGCGAACTGCTGAACTCAAGCGAACCCGCCGGAAATTATTCGCAGATGCTTCTCTGGAACGGCATCGCCGCCGCCACGGCCGAGCTCGTCAACTTCGGTACGCCCCCCGGCCGCAACTTCGCCCAACTGGGGGCCCCGGCCGGACGCAATGTGCTCCTCTGGCAGGAAAAACTGTTGCTCCGCGACCTCGCCACCATGCTCACCGCCGCCCGCAAACCCGCCGAATAATCAATTCACGCTTGAAATTCACGAAATTGCTGTGTATCTTATGGTCAGGGAATCACAAACAAGAGGAGGATTATCATGCCTGAATTTGGAAATTCGTTTTATGGGAACAAGTGCGACCGCAAACTCACCGACGCCGAGTTGGTCCGTTCGATCCGTCTGATGGTCGCCGCCGAGTATGAGGCCATTCAGCTTTACATGCAGCTGGCCGAATCCACCGACAACGCCCTCGCCAAAGCCGTCCTGAAGGATATCGCCGACGAGGAACGCGAGCACGCCGGTGAATTCCTGCGCCTGCTCCACGAGCTCGCGCCGGACGAACAGGCCTTCTACGACCACGGCAAAGGCGAAGTCGAAGAGATGATCGCCAAGCTCAAAAAAGCCAAGGCCAAAACCAAAAAGAAATAACACAGGCAGGGGCGCAATTCGCCCCCCTTTTATTTGCCATGCAGGATACCGAATTCCGCTACACAATCGAAACCGCTTTCAGCGAAAACAGCGCCATCGCGGACTGGATCGCCGCGACCGATTTCAGCACGCCGTACCCGATGCTGATTTACCTGCTGGAACACCACGGCGACAATGAACCGCCGTATTTCAACGCCCCCGAATCGGCAATCATCTGGGCGATTGCCGACATCGTCGCATCGATCAATCAACGGCGCTACAACCATTTTTCCGATGACCTGAAATTCAGCGTCGGCAAGCTCAGTTGTCCGCATCCTCTCCCCGAGCTCGCCGGCGAACTGCTGCGCAAAGTGCAGAACCGCTCCGAACTCCGTCAGTTCCTGGAGGCCGACGATTATTTCGAGCAGTGGTCCGCCGATGCCGATCTGCTACTCAAACGCCTGGAATCGCCGACCGCCGGAGTCGGCCAGCTCCCGCAGCCGGCGCTGGAAGAGGCCCGGGAATTTTTCCGGACCTACCCCATATCATCCAATGAGGAAATGAGCGACAAAAACAAGCAGATGTACCTCTGTTACGGTTCGTACCTGCTTTTTCACTTCGACTATGAATTGCTGAAACTGGTGGTACGCAGCCTCGGGCGCGGGGACGGCGTTTACGAGCTGATGTTCCGCATCGTCAAACTGCAGGAGCGGCGCGGCCTCGACGAGGGCATCGTCCGCTGGATGCTGAGCTCCGAATACCCGAGCGTGCGTTATTACGGCGTCCGCCTCGCCACCCGACCCGACGACATTTTCCCGCTGCTTAACGATCCCGACGACGAAGTCCGCGACATCGCCATCGAGTTCATCGAAAACGAGTTGAACCGGCCCGATCCGAACCACGAGCAACTCGGTGAAGCGGTAAAGCAGGCCGCCGAACGCGCCTCCACCGACGAATACCGCGAGCAATTATTGGAGCTGCTGGACCGCATTCAGATCACCGGCTACGGTCCGGCGGCCCCTGCCCCGGGAGTCGCCGCCAAAGCCGTCGCCATCATCCTGTGCCTGGCGCTGGCCTGGTTCGTGCAATGGCTGGCCGGTCATTTCGTACACGAGCTGGACGTACTGCTGCGCTTTGTCCTCGGCCTCATGGCATTCGCCCTCCTGTTGCTCGGCTCCTTCGGCTGGATCAACAAAAAATCTCAATGAATTTTTGACAAATCCAGACCCGATTCTTCCCAGAACAGCGTATCTTCCACCAGCTTGTTGTCGAGCTCCCAGAAGCGGGTCATCACATCTTCCTTAATCACCTTGGAATTGGCGAGATACGACTTCAGATCCTCGACCGGAATCTGCCCCTGCGGCACGATATCCGGCAGTTTGCGCAGCAGTGCGGCGTGGTAATTAACCGCCACCGGCGAGTCGTTGCGGTTGAAGGTCGAAACCACCAGCGTGCCCGCGCCGACTTTGAGCGCGAAAAGGTAACAGAAATTACGCAGCGTTTCCGCATCGATGAACTGCTTGAATCCCTGTACCAGTCCTTTCATGCGGTCGCGCGAGGTCTTGTCGACGCCGCTGACCAGTTCCGCCACCGGCACCGGAAAATCGTCTAAGTTCACCTTGTACGCCCCCTCAACCAGCGCATACATATTCAGGTCGAAATAATGCTCCTGCAGCACCGTTTCCAGCCACGGCGCGCGGACGATGCCGCCGAGGTTGCTGCCGCGGTCCCAGATGCAGGGCTTGAAGCGGTCCAGCGAGCCCGGCCAGTAATATTGATTGCCGGGCGTGTCGCGATGATAGTGCAGAAGTACCGTTTCGCCGCCGGCCAGCGCCGCGAAAACGTCATCGGTCAACGTGTCGAAAATCCTGCAGGAACTTTGCGGCATTTCCACCCGGGGATACACCCAGAATTTCCACTGGTTATCGATCGTCAAATCCGGCGAACTGAACTCCGCGCGAAATTCATGCTTGCCCACTTCGGGGCTGAACGAGAGATCGAGCAATTTCTGCAAACCCGGCACGGTGGTCAGCTTCTCACAGCAGTAAATCTCCTCGCCATCCAGCAGCAGGCGCAGCTTGCCGCAGGTGTTCGCCGGTATGGCGAAATGCGACAGCCAGACAGTGGTTTTCACCTCGTCCCCGGCAAAAAACGTCTCATCCGGCCAGTCCGCCAACAGCACCGACGCGCCGTTGAACTGCCGCATCCAATCCGCCTGAATAAAGCGGTCGTCATCGAAACAGTCGACGATGCCGTTTTTGTTCTCGTACTTGAAGCAGTCGGCGAACTGAAGCATTTCGAAACCGCACAACGGCGCGAGGCGCAACCGCTCAAGATAGGTCTTGACCGCGGCCTTTTTGAACACCTGCGAGGCGGCGATGAATTCCGGGAATTTCTCCGTCAGGTTCTTGCGGCGGATCAGCTCGGGCAGATCGGTCATGAAGCGCGGTTTTTCGATGCCGTGTTTCGCCAGATATTCGGGGCTGGCATTACGGCAGAATTCATCGAATTTAGCGGTCAGCGCGTCATAATCGGGGATGTCGTTGTAATGCACCGCTTCGTGGGCCAGCACCGGGCGCAGCGGGTTGGCGCGGCGGCGGACTTTGACGCCGCCTTTTTCGTAGGTCATCGGGGCATCGTTGACCGAGCCATTGACGTGCCAGTGGTCGTCGCCAAAGAACATGTCGCGGTGTTTTTTGAAGGGGAAATAATAGGCGATATGCTGCGAGTAAATATCGGCGGTGTCGCGGTCGAATTCGCCCCAGCCGGAGTTGTCCATGATCAGTTTGCCGGGGGCCAGCGCCTTGCCTTCCTCGTACAGCTTGCGCACCTTCGACTGATGCCCGGACTGGTGCATTTCGTTGCCGATGCAGAAGATCATCAGCGAAGGGCTGTTGCGGTAGCGCAAAATGGTTTCGCGCCAGTTGCGGTTATCGAGCGCGAGATCCGTCCGCTTGCCGTCGGCGCCGTACTCGTAGGCGAAGCCGATTTCGGCATGGATGAAGATGCCCAGTTCGTCGGCGGCGCGCACGAATTCCGGCGACGGCACCGTGCTGTGAAAACGCACCAGATTGAAACCGAATTTCTTCGCCTGCAGGATGTTCTTGCGCGCGGCTTCGTAGTCGCTGCCACCGGTCAGATTCGGATGATCGTGCGCCACGATCCCCCGGATGTAACCGCGGAAATAATACGGATGGCCGTTCACCAGCACATGCGTATTGCCAAGCGTTTCGAAGCTGCAGAAACCGAACGTGAACGGCTCCTGATTGTCCGCCTGAAAGGTGTAGAGAACGGGCGTGTCGGGCGTCCAGCGCTGCAGATTGGCGGCGTCGAGCATCAGGCCGTTTTCGCCGCGCTTAAGAACCGGTGCTTCGACCGCATTGCCGTTCGCATCAGTGACCCGTATCGTGTTGATGGACAAAGAATTATGCACCAGCAGCTCCGCGCTGCCGGTCCGGCTTTCCAGATAAATTTGACTCATTGATTATTCTCCGGTGAGTTCGCTGACGTCGATGATATAAATTTGCCGCGAACCCTCGTGGATGGAGTCGATACAGACCTCGCGGTCGTCGCGTGACCAGTTCGGATGGAGGTCGCAGCGGGCGGGAATGGGATAAGCGGGGTCGGCGTAAAAACTGCCGATCTCGTAAGCGGCGCCGTCGCTCAGGCGGTACAGAAAAAGCTTGCGGCAATTGTCCTTCTGCGGATAACTGTCGGTCAGCATCCATTTGCCGTTGGCCGAGTACGAGCAGTGGCCGTCGCCGGGGAAAATGTCTTTGGCGATGACCTGCGTTTTGTGGGTGCGGTCGGTGTACAGATAATACTGCCAGCCGCCGGCGAAGCGGTTCGAAAAATTGATAATCTGCGAGGGGCTCGTCCAGGTGTAATGCGAGCTCATATTTTCGAGGTTCAACGGCCAGATTTCCGAGCCGTCGAGATTGGCGGTGAACATGTGGGTTTCGTGCCACGGCGAACCGTCGGCGCGCCACAGCCGCCAGCGATGGAAAAACGCGAAACGCTTACTGTCCGGACTGAACAGCAGATGATTGAACCAGCCGGGGGTATTTTCCATGTCCGAGCGGTAAAACATGTCGGTAATCTGCGCCGTGCTCACCACTAGCTTGGCGGTGTTATTTTTCAAATCGACCAGCCAGAGCCCGTCGCCAGTGGGGGCGAACTCTTTTTCGAAGGGGTCGAACGCGCCGGGATAACCGTAGCCGGGGCGTTCGCGGTCGAGGCGCGAAAAGTTCAGACTGAGCGCCCAGCGCCCATCCGGGCTCAGGCAATAAACCGGACGGCACAGCGTCTGTTTCTCGCCGGTCTTTACATCCAGAATGCGCGAGACGAAGTGATCGCCCTCACGGTCGTTGTAAATGATCTTCGTTTCGGCGTCGTTGAGCCACTGAAGCATGCAGCCCTGCTGCCAGCACCACGCGGAAGTCCGCGCCAGTGGAATGAAGCGGTTGCCGTCCTGCAGGTCGATCATGCCGATCTCGGCGGCCTCGCCCGCCTCCGGCTGCCGCGCCGTAAAATCCACCGCCTGAGCCAGCAGATAACGCCCCGACTTGTCCCAGGGGAACTTATCGAAGTAACCGAAAAAGTAGTGACGCGAACCATTCGTGACCCGCCGTACCGGCAAATGCTTTTTGATAATCATACCGAAAACCTTTTATTCAATGGAAAATTGAGAATTGAAAATTGAAAATTATGGGAACCGGTTTCCTATTTGTCCTATCCGTCCTATTCGTCCTATAAAAATTTCAGCATGAACTTCGAACTACCAGTTCCTGGTGCAGTTTCAAGCGCTTGGCGGGGCCGGTTTCGGCTTTGTCGAGACGCGCTTTCAGGAGCTGCCAGACGGTTCGGGCGAAATAGCCGTTGTCGAACCCGATCGAGGTCAGCGGCGGATCGTAATATTCACCGTAGGCGATGTTGTCGAACCCGGCCACGGCGCAGTCTTCCGGAATCCGGTAGCCATGCTTTTTCAGTGCGGACATGATGCCGACGGCGCTAATATCGTTAAACCCGATGATGGCCCGTGGCGGTTTGCCGAACTTCTCCAGATACGCCTCCAGCGCAGCGGCGGCACAGCCAAATCCGATCCCGCTCACCGGCCAGATCAGCGCCTTGTCCTGCAGTCCATGATCCGTCATCGCCCGCAGGTAGCCCTGACTGCGGGTGGAGTCGGGGACCGGACAGAACATCACCACATCATCATAACCGCGTTTTACAATATGGGTCGTCAACTGGTACGCACTGTCGAAAAAATCGATCTCCACGCAATCGGCCAGTTCCGTTTCCGGATTGCCGAACACCACCGCCGGGGTATCCCCCTGCCGGCACTCCTGCAGGATCCTGCCAAGCGGCTGCTCGCCGGTCAAACCCCAGAGATAACCGATGATCAATCCATCCACCCGGCGCGACAGCAGATCCTCCAGCGACACCATATCCTTGTCCCAATCCATACTCAGCGAAATATTCAGCAGCCGGTAACCGTCGGCGGCGGCATAACCGCGCAGGCGCTCGCAAAATTCCATCCGCACCGGATTGTCCGCTTCGGTGACGGCGACGCCGATGGTGGATGTTTTCCGCAGCACCAGACTGCGCGCGTTTAGGTTCGGCCGGTAGCCGAGGGCGGCGGCGGCTTCCTTGACCCGCTCACGGGTCTTGATGCCGATATCCTCCTTGTCCTTCAAAGCGCGCGAGGCGGTGTTCACCGATACTCCGACCAACGCAGCCACATCCTTTAACGTCACAGCCATGACTTCATCTCCATGGATAAACAATTTTTCATATTGCCTACATTATACTTCACATTACCGTTAATGTCAACATCATTTCATCAAAAATAAATAATTTTCGATAAAAGATATTGACAAATCAAAAAATTGCTTGTATAATAATTTCATCAATCAGCATTAACGATAATGTTCATTCAAACAACAGGAACCTGAAAATGATTTGGAAACATAGCAAAGGGCAAAATTTCACACTTATTGAACTTCTTGTCGTGATTGCGATTATAGCGATCCTGGCCGCCATGCTGCTTCCCGCACTGAACAAAGCACGTGAAAAAGCGAGATCAATCAACTGTCTCGGGAATCTCAAGCAGATCATTACCGCTGCCACCACCTATATGAACGACTACAATGGAATCATGGCACTTTGGAGTAACGGGGTCGAAACCACACATGAATCGTCATGGAATTGGAATCAATATCTGGCTTACAACGATTATATGCCTGTACCGGCGTCGATGGATCATTATCCCAGCTATGCCTGCCCTTCCCAAATGGCCGGTGCCACCGACTGGCGGGGGTTAACATACGGCTCATTCAACGATCAGCCTCCACGCCTTGCGGGAACCAGGCATGTCCTCGATGAAAAATTCCGCATGCTGGACAGCAAACTGGTAAAATCCCATGTCTCTTCCTACGCAGTTTTCGCTGACTCGCTCTGGCCCGCCAAAAAGGTGCCATACGGTTCGATATATGTTTGCCAGATACCGGATTACATGTTCAGCACTCACCACGGCGGCAAGGGAAATATTGCATTCCTGGCCGGTAACGCGGCAGCAGTAGCTCCGGAAGAATTTCGCGAAGCCGTCAGTACGATGATTGCGCAAACCAGGCCTGTCCAGCTTGCCGATAAAAACGGCATCAGGACCGTAGTCGATGTGAACCCATTGTAAACACACAGCTCGTGAAAGCGGTTATCTTTTAATTTTATACACAATCAGGAAGAATTAATTATCATGGTAAAGAAATGGTTATTCGTTGTATTTGTCGCCATTGGGTCCGAACTTTTCTGCAGCATCCCTGATCTTTTACAATTCAAAGACCTTACAGCCTCGGAAAGCGAGGGTGGGCTGTTTATCGAAGAATTCGAAAATCCGGCGCCGGGATGGAAATTCGGGGCCAATTGCCGCATCGAAAAAACTGCAGGACTTACCGGAAGCACGGCATTGCTTTGCGAACGCAGTGACAAAGATGATTACGATGGCGCCGTCGCCAGAATCCGGCTGAATCTTCGTCCCGAAAGGATTTATAAAGTCACCGCCAAATTCAGGAGCGAAGGCGTTTCGTCAAAACTATTGTATTCCCCCTGCATCGAGTACTGCAAAGACGGCAAATATGTCAAGATGGCCAATCCGACCTCGCAGCCGGCGGCTTCCGGCGAATGGCAGACAGTGGAAACATTGTTCGTCGCTTCAGATGAAAACTATCTGGTTCTGCGCATGTTTTATGCGATTACGGGAAAGACCTGGTGGGACGATATCCGCATTGAAGAAGTGGGCGCAAACCCCGGAACGATTTATCCGGTGAAACCGGTCGAATTATTACTGAACGACGACGGCGATGTCGAATGCATGGCTTTTTCCCGTGAGAAACCAAAAGAAGATTCAAAAAATCACTTGGTTATCATCGAACTCGACAAGATTCAAAAAACGGCAATCCCGGACATCTCCGGCCGTGTAAAAGTTTCATTTGGGAAACTGCCTGACGGTTCATACAAATGCCGCATGTTTCTGGTGAATCTCACAGACAAAACCATCATTGCCAAAAACGAATATACGTTCCTCCGGGCTCCTGATCTGAAAAAACAGGCATATCTGGACGAACATGGACGCTTGATCGTGGACGGAAGTCCATTCATGCCAATCGGCATCTACTGTACATGGATTCGCACGGCAGACGATCTCAAGCGTATTTCCGCAGGCGGGTTCAATTTTATTTTAACTTATACTCCGCAGCTTTTGAACATCCAACCCGAAATGAACGCAATTGCAGAAAACATGCATGTACCCAAAGCTCCGGAAAAACCGCAAGAATGGAAGGCGAATATCCGCCGTTCACTGGATATGCTGGCACAGCACAAGTTGAAACTGCTGAATTTCCCCTGCGATGAAACCTTCAGGCATCCAGTCCTGCTGGGAGCTTATATTGCCGATGAACGACCTGTAACAATGCTGCCGATGCTCAAGGAGGTCCGGGAAAAATACCGGACTGTTTATCCAGGTTATCCGGTAGTCGCACTTACCGACAAAGCGGAAGATTATATTCCTTATTCACAAGTTCTTGACGTTCTGGGAATTGACCCCTACCCTATCGGGAACCGGGAAAACCAATCCATGCTGCTGGTACGTGAATGCCTGATTGCAGCCAGACGCACCGGCAAACCGCTGATGTTCGTACCCCAGGCATTCAATTGGGGCGCATATCGCGACGAACCCTATTCAAATTTCCGCTCGCCAACAGATACAGAACTCCGTTCGATGGTGTTGCTGGCGGCTGTTTACGGGGTAAAATGGTATTGCTATTACAGTTATACCGGGATTTTTGAGCGGATGGAGAAGAAAGCCCCCGGTTCCGCCGAAAAGTTCTGGCAGGACGTTTCCGCAAGCGCAAAACTCCTGCGCGAGCTTGAACCATGGCTGTTGAGCCTGGAAAAAGCCCCTGAGATCACGATCGACAACAAAGGGGCTTCAATCGTCGATGCGGGAGCGTTTGCAAAGCATGGAAAAATCAAGGTGATTATTACAGCCTGCGGCCCCGAAAACGCGGAAGCAGTGATTGCGGTTCCGGGAAAAACAAATCTGAGATCACGCTTCGGAAATACGGAAAATCTTGGAAATGGCAAATATCTTTTTAGAGGAAACAATATTACGTCGGATATCTTGATGGAGCCTTGATATCCGACGCAATCGGCGAGAACCTGCTCAGAGGTCGATTCTCATGATGTGGTCGTTGCAGATGAAGCCGCGGCCGATATCGATGATTTCGTCGCGGTAATGCGTCCAGCCGAGGGCCTTGTAGGCATTGAGCGCCCGCTCGTTCTTCTGGTTGACGTTCAGAAGCATGTAGTCCAGATTGCGTTCGCGGCCCCAGTTGACGGCGAACTCCAAGAGTTTGCGCCCGAAGCCGAGGCCGCGGACATTGCTGAGCAGGTAAACCTTGTTCAGCTTGCCGTGGCCGTCGCCGTAATTCGTCAGGGCGATGTAACCGGTCACCGCGCCATCCAGGTAGACCAGATGAAAGGTCTCGCCGGCGGCGCGGGCCCGCTGCAGCGCTTCGACGGTATAACCGGTTTCGAGCATGAACTGCACCTGTTCCGGCGGCACCATCGAGTCGAACACTTCCGGCCAGATCTCGCGGGCCAGTTCGCAAATAATCGACAGCTCGGAATCACTGCCGACTTCAATTACTTCGAAATTCATGATTTCACCTCGCATTCATAAAACGATTTGCCCGCGCCGGCCTGATATACCTGACCGTCCGGCATGACCACCTCGGCCGTGCAGCCTTTCGGCACCACGATTTCGAGCTTGAAGTCGCGTTCGCCGCGAACCCAGCGGCTGGCTATGCCGCGGTGCTCGGCGTCCACCGTCTCCAGCCCGGCGGGCAGCCGCGGCGCGATCCGGAAATGCTTGAAGCCCGGGCTTTCCTCCAACGGCGTGATGCCGCCGAGATACTGATACATCCACGCGCTGATGTCGCCGAACATGATATGGTTCTGCGAGCTGTTGCCGTTCCAGGTTTCCCAGAGCGTGGTGGCGCCCTGCTTCAGCCAGTAACCCCAGCCGGGGTATTTGTCCTGCGTGACCAGCTTGTACGCAAGGTCGATATAGCCGTAATCGGCCAGCACGCGCGGCGTGTATTTGGCGCCGAGAATGCCGAAATCGGCGATGCAGTCCACGGCCCGGACTTTTTCCGCCAGGTTCGCCGCGGTACGCTCGCATTCGGAATCGTCGGTCAGGCCGTGATACAGTGCGCAGGCCATCGCGGTCACGCTGTCGTCGGCATACACGCCGCAGCCCTTGTAGAAATGCTTGTTGAAAGAGTTTTTGATCGAGGCGGCGAGCGTCCAGTATTTTTTCGCGTCGTCCTCGAAACCGAGGATCGCGGCACATTTGGCCACGGTTGTCACGTCGCAGTAATAATACCCGGTGGAGGTGACCGCTACCGGCACGATCCGGTTCCTGTCATGGTGGCACCAGTCGCCGAGGCCGAAATCGAGGATGAAATCATCGCTCATCGAAGCGCAGTAATCCAGATAGAGCTTCATGCATTCGTAGTTTTCGGCAATGGTGGTCGAGTCGCCGGTGTAGAGGTAAATGTACCACGGAATCATAATAAATGCGCTGTCCCACGCCGGACCGCTGCCCCAGTTGAATCCCCAGCCGCCGCTCGGCACGATGCCGGGGAGCTGCCCGCTCGGGCGCTGCACGTCGCGGAAGCTCTCCATCCACTGACGGTACGCCGAGCTTGCGTCGAAGTTGAAGAGCCCGGTTTCGGCGGCCAGCAGTGCGTCGCCGGTCCAGCCGTTTTTCTCGCGGTGCGGACAGTCGGTGGGGATGCCGACGAAGTTGCCCACATAGGCCCACCAGGTGCATTTCTGCAGTTCGTTCAGCGTTTCGTCGGAGGATTTGAAACGCCCGATGGTATCAAACGCCGTGTAAACCACCTGAATTTCGAGGTCGGCGATCGTCCCCTCCCCTTCAACCTCGACCTCCACATAACGGAAGCCGTGATAGGTGAACCGCGCCTCAAACGTCTCGATCCCCTCGCCCGCCGCGATGAAGGTGTCCGTCTGGAACTGCCCGTGGCAATGGCAGGTGATATGGCTGCGCTCGACGTTGCGGCGATCGTCGATCAATTCGGAATATTTGAGCGTGAATTTGGTGCCGGCAGCGGCGCGAACCTGAATTTTCGCCCAGCCCGCCAGATTCTGCCCGGCGTCGTAAACCATGCTGCCGGAATCGGTCCGCCAGCAGTCTGCCACCTTGCGGGTGCTCATGATTTTGCAGGGCGGCTGGTATTGGGGCGTGATAATGCCGCCGGGCGAGGCCACGATCCGCGGCGGCTGCCACGCGGAATCGTCGAAATCGGGCTTCAGCCAGCCGGCCGGTTCCAACCGTGCGTCATAGGTTTCGCCGCCGCGAAGCGAGTCGTAGACGATCGCCCCGGTCGAAGTGCGCCACGAGAGGTCGCTGACGCAGACCGTGCCGAGGTCGTCTTCGAGCTGCAGCAGCATCTTCGGATAATCATTCCACGGGGCGGACTCAAAGTGCCAGGTGTCGTCGTAATTGTTGTACCAGCCGTTGCCAAGGATCACGCCGAGGGTATTCTCGCCCGCCGCCGGCTCCACGCGGTGCGTCACGTAACGGACGCGGCGGTCGTACTGCCCCGGGGCCGGATCGAGCACCTGGTCGCCGACGCGCTTGCCGTTCAGATAGAGTTCATAGTAGCCGAGGCCGCAAATATGGATGCGGGCGTTTTTGAGCGGACGGTCGAGGTGAAACACTTTGCGCAGGTAGGGCGCGGGCTGAACCGGGGAGCGCTTGCTGGCGCGGCAGCGCTCGGGGTGACTGATCCATTTGGCGGTATCGGCAAAGGGTGAATTCGATTTTTCCATGGTTTACTCCTGGTTTTTTCTTAAAGATAGTACCTTTTCAGCTGAAATCAATAGCCAAACCTGTTAAAAATGGACATTATGGACACGATGGACATTATGAACAAACTTGAGTTCAAAACCCGTCCATGAGGTCCATAAAGTCCATGAGGTCCATCATGTCCATTAAATTCCCCGGTATCGTGAGCTTGGCCGAGAGTTTTTTTTATCATTTCTACTTGATTTCGGCAGGTTTGGTGATATTGTTTACTGAATTGAACGGGTTTCAATTTCAATCCGATCATGGTGGTCGGGTTGGGAACATGAAGAGGAGAAATCATGAAAACATCGCAAATCTTCAAATGTGCCGACGGTAAACTGCTGGTCGAAGTGATCAACGGGGACGACTGCGACAGCATCAGCTGCTGCGGCAAGGAAATGATCGAGCAGGTCGAAAACACCGTGGACGCCGCCAAGGAAAAACACGTTCCGGTCATCGAAGCCACCGCCACCGGGATCAAGGTCAAGATCGGCGCAGTGCCGCATCCGATGGAAGAAAAGCACTACATCGAAATGATCGAAGTCATCAAGGGTTCCTGCGTCATACGCAAGTACCTGAAACCCGGCGAAGCCCCGGAAGCCGAGTTCCCGATCCCGATGCAGGACGGCCTCGTGGCCCGCGAATATTGCAATCTCCACGGGCTCTGGGTCAAGAAATAACCCCCAATAAGGTGATATTATGTTGAACAAGAAACTTGAGGCCGCCATCAGCGACCAGATCAATTACGAGCTTTATTCGGCGTATCTTTATTTCGGCATGGCCGCGGCCATGGAGGACCTCAGCTATCCGGGGCTCGCCCACTGGATGCGCGTGCAGGCCAATGAAGAGATGTTCCACGCCGCCAAGCTGTTCGACTACGTGTACAGCCGCGACGGCCAGGTCAAGCTCCCGGCCGTTAAGGAAGTGCCGACCAAGTACAAGAACGCGCTGGAAGCCTTTGAAGCCGCTTACAAGCACGAGCAGTCCGTGACCGCCCGTTTCAACAAGTGGTACGATCTGTGCCTGGCCGAAAAGGACCACGTCACCGGCTCCTTCATCCAGTGGTTCATCACCGAACAGATTGAAGAAGAGGACAATGTCCGGACCATCGTCGACCGCCTCAAGCGCGTGAGCGATAATCCGGATGCGCTGTACAAGCTCGACGTCGAGCTGTCCGCCCGCGCCCTCGGACCGTCCATTAACCTGATCAACACAACCGCGCCCGGCGCATAAAACAACTAAATACGAAAGAAACTGAATCATGGAAGAATTTCTCAAAGCAGTCAAGATCACCGACAAAGTCTACTGGGTGGGCGTTATCGACTGGAACCTCCGCAATTTTCACGGATACTCCACCGAGCACGGCTCGACCTACAACGCCTTTCTCATTCTTGACGAGAAAATCACCCTGATCGACACGGTCAAGGCCCCGTTTTACGATCAGATGATGGCCCGCATCAAGTCCGTGATCGATCCCGGAAAAATTGATTACATTGTCTCCAACCACTCCGAGCTGGACCACACAGGCGCCCTGCCCATGGCGATCCGCGATATCAAGCCCGAAAAGCTTTTCGCCTCGCCCAACGGACAGAAGGACCTCACCGGCCAGCTCGATCTCGGCATGGATGTCACCATAGTCAAAACCGGCGACTCAGTTTCGATCGGCAAAAACAACCTGGCGTTTGTCCAGACCCAGATGCTCCATTGGCCGGACAGCATGTTCACTTACATGACCGATGAAAAGGTGCTGTTCTCGCAGGACGCTTTCGGCAGGCACTACTCCTGCTCGAAATTGTTTTACGACGAGCACGACAGTCATATCATGGAGTGGGAAGGCGAGAAGTATTTCGCCAACATCCTGATGCCGTATTCCAAGCAGGTCCTCAAGCTCATTGCCGACCTGCCGGGGCTGAACCTCGACATCAAGTACGTGCTCCCGGACCACGGGCCGGTCTACCGCAATGCGGAAGACATTGCCCGGACGCTGGAACTCTACAAAACCTGGGCCGAACAGAAGCCGGTCAAGCGCGCCATTGTGGTTTATGATACCATGTGGCACGCCACCGAACGCATGGCGGCGAGCATTGCCGACGGGCTCCGCAGTTCCGGCGTGGACGCGGAGGAAATCTGCATTCGCCACAGCGACCGCAGCCATGTGATCACCCAGTTGTCGCGCGCCGGGGCCATTGTCGCGGGCAGTCCCACGCTGAACAACAACCTCCTGCCGACCATGGCGGATGTGCTGACCTATCTGCGCGGCCTCAAACCGCAGAACAAGATGGGCTTTGCCTTCGCCTCCTACGGCTGGAGCGGCGAATCGCTCAAACAAGTCAACGCTTATCTCACCGAGATGAACGTGGAATTAGTCAACGAAGGCCTGAGCTGCAAATACGCTCCGTCACTCGAAGTGCTGAAGCAGTGTTTTGAAGCCGGCCGCGACCTCGGCGAAAAGTTAATCGCCAGGGCCGATGCAAACTAAACCAGAAAAGGAGAAACAAACATGAAAAAGTACGTATGCGATCTGTGTGGTTACATCTATGACCCGGCAGTTGGCGACCCGGATAACGGCATCAAGCCCGGAACCGCTTTCGAAGACATCCCGGACACCTGGGTTTGCCCCGAATGCGGCGCCGACAAGACCAACTTCAGCCCGGTCGACTGAGCCATATAAAGCTGAAAAAGCGCACGGGACAAAATCCTGTGCGCTTTTTTATGTGTACGTCCGTGTCAGTCCGTGCTCGTCCGTGTATCCCGATCAGATGATCTCGGTCACATGCACGAAGCTCAGCTCCGCGCCCGGCACCAGCTCGGCGGGACATCCGCCCACGGCCTCGATCTCCATGAAACCGGAGGCGTCATTGTAAACGCTGTACCGCACGCCGAAGTCCGACGGCGCACACTCCGGCGGAGCGTCGCTGATGTCGATATATCCTTCCAGCACCGGCGCGGTGCGCCGCAGCTTCAAACCGCGCTTGACCAGCTGCAGTTCGATCCACGGCACCGAGGCATCCATGGCGATCTGATAACGCTGTCCCAGCGTCGCCGGAGCCACGCCGAAACCGTCTTCATCATAACGGCAGTTCCCGCTCGGATCGTACAGGTCGACCACGTCCGCCGCCGGATAAATCACCCGGTCGCCGGCTTCCACGTCGAACTGGCACAAGGACCACGGTGCAAGGAGGAATTCGTCTTTCTTCAGCGTTTTCGCGCCGAGGTACTGGATGGTTTCCCGCACCGAGACTTTCGTGCCGTCGATGCAGACCGCCCGCCGGAAAATCGTCGGGAACCCGACGCCCTGCGAATTGATCAAATCCACTTCGCCCTCGATCACCACGCTCCCCGCGGACTGCTCGACCACCTGGAAACGGCACTGCACCAGACCCGGCGGCACCCGCCAGCCCCCGGTGCTGTACTGATAGCCGCGCGAGGTCCCTTCGGGGGCGGGCCACAGCCCGTCCCCTCCTGGATTCAGATAACCGGCCCGGCTGCTGAACCCGGCAATCGCGTCGGTATTCACCCGGTTCAGGATCTCACCCCGGTAGGAGTAATAAATCCGTCCTTCCAGGTCAAGCCCGATCACGGCGCCCATGTCCTCGCTGCCGACCAGTACCGCGCGCTTCCCGGCTTTCCGGAAAAGCTCGAATATTTCCCGTGTCAACATGTTCAGATGTCGAGGTTGGAGTGCAGCGCGTCGAGTTTCGGGCTCAGCGCCACGGCGCCGTTTTCGGTGATTTCGAAACCGGTCTCGATACGTGAACCGTGGAATTCCGGATGACCGAAGAAGCTCACGTCCACGCACACCGTCATGCCGGGCTTCAACACATCGTCGCTGCCGGGGCCGAAGAACGGCGCTTCCGCTTCATGCAACCCGATGGTATGTGCGAACGGGCAGACCAGATATTTGCTGAAACCGAGTTTTTCGAAGTAGGCGCGGGCCGGGGCGTCGATTTCGCGGCCGGTCTTGCCGGGAACCAGCATTTTCTTGGTCATGACGAATGCTTCGCGAAGATACTTCAGACATTCTTTCTGACGCGCGGTATACTCGCCGGAAACCGGCAGGAAATCGCCGATCACCCCGGCATAGCCGTTGATCTTGGGCGCGAGGCCGATCATCACGGTTTCGCCGACGACGAGCTTTTTGCTGCTGGCAGTGGGCACCACGGCATTCGAACGCGCGCCGCTGCCGACGATGGCGGAGAAACCGAAGCCGCTGGCCCCGCGGCTGCGCGCCGCGAATTCACCGGCCGCCGCCACCTGAATCTCGGAATTGCCGGGCTTGACCATGGCCTTCATGGCGTCGTAGCACTCATCGGCCAGCTTGAACGCGGCGCGGATCTGCTCGAGTTCCCAGTTGGACTTCTGGTAACGCAGCGTCACATAGTCCGCCGTGATGTCGACCAGTTCGACCCCCTTGAAACCTTCGGCAATGCCGCGATAACAGCCCTGCGGCATGCGGTCGCCGCCGACGAGGCCCACGCGCTTGACCTGCCCGAGGTTCTTCTGCAGCTCGGCGAAAAGCTCAGGGAAACCGATGATGGTCGCCGCCGGATATTCTTCGTCCGGCACCATGAACACCGGGAAATTGCGGGTTTCGGTGATGGCGCTGTCCTGCTTGGCAAAAGGTTCGCTTTCGGGGCCGCCGAGCAGCATCGGGGTGCCTTTGCGCGGGATCAGCACGGAGCCGGACTCGAACTGCGGGCACCAGCCGGTCAGATACCAGCCGTTGCCGATGTTGAATTCATCGTAATAGACGAGTGCGAGGTCGATGTTTTTGCGTTCGAGGATGGCACGGACGTTCGCCAGTCTGGCTTCGCTTTCGGACTTGATCAGATAACCCATTTTCAGTCTCCTGTTTTTAAATAAAATTTCGCCTTCCGGCGACCAGCGTTTCCGCCGCTGGACCACGTGCGGCAACGTGCCGCTGCGATTGTTCTTTCTTTTCTCAATGTTAGTTTTAACATTTCTAAGATTAATTATATCATCGAAACGCTGTTTGTCAACCGCTCTTTGTGTTTTTTTGTTGCGAAAAATTTGCATTCGCGCATTTTCGATGTTAATTTTATCAAAAGGAGTTTTTAACTTGAAAAAGAAAACCAAGGCACGCGGCAAAGTCACTATCGGCGATATCGCGGAAATCTGCGGCTTGAGCAGCATGACCGTCAGCCGGGCACTGCGCAGCGACGGCAAAATCAAACCCGAAACCCGCGAGCGCATCCTCGAAGTCGCCCACGAAATCGGCTATTTCCGCAACACCCGCCAGGGACGTCCCGCGATGGTGCAGGAAGACGCGCCGAAAATTCAGGTCATCATCGGCTCGCTCGGGGCAAACCCCTCGCTCTTTCACTGGCGTCTCCTCGGCGCGCTCGAACAACAACTCTCGCGCCTCGGCTACGACTGCCTGATCCGGTACGCCAACGGCGAATACGATACCTTCATGCGGCTGCTTCACGCGGCGCGCCGCACCGAGGCCATGGAAACCATCGCCATCGGCGATTACTCCAACGACCAGTTGCAGTCGCTGCAAAACGCCTTCCCCGGACTGCTGCTGCTGGACAATCCCGGAGTGCCGGATAACACCACTTACAGTTCGTTCGCCTTCGACAACGCGCTGGCGGCGCAACTCGCCGTGGAGCACCTGATCGCCTGCGATCGCCGCCGCATTCTGTTGCTCGGTGGCCCGAAGGAACACTTTTTCACCACCGAAATCGAGGAAGGCTACCGCCGCACCCTCGCCAGGCACGGATTGAAAGTCGACCCGGCGCTGATTCGCTACACCGATTTTTCGGCGGAAGCCGCCGCGGATGAACTCGACAAAATTCTCTGCGAAATCGATATCGACGCGGTGTTCACCAACGATGAAATGGCGTCCGGCGTCTACCGCGTGCTGATGGAGCACCGCCGCAGCATTCCGAACGATGTGGCGGTGTGCGGCTGCGACAATCTGCCAAGCGGAAAACAGTTCTATCCGCCGCTCACCACGATTTCGCTGGACTACGACGAACTGGCCGCGCAGGCTGTGCGTTATATCGAGCAGCGCCAGACCAAATTCGTGCCGATGCGGACCCGCCTCGCCCCGTCGCTGGTCGTCCGCCGCAGCACCATCATCGAATTTTAAGGATATTTCATGAGCAAGGAATACGACTGGATCATTGTCGGCGCGGGCCCTGCGGGGTCGACGCTGGCGCGGCTGCTGGCGAACCGGGGCAGAGTTTTGCTGCTCGACCGCCGCGCGCTTGACCGTCCGTGGCAGCCGGGCACTCCCGGCAAATGCTGCGGCGGGCTGCTGGCTCCGGACGCCCAGCGGGCACTGGCGCAGTTCGGGCTGGCGCTGCCGGAAAGCGCCCTCGGCGGCCCGCAGATTTTCGCCGTTCACGCCATCGACCTGACCAATGATATCGAGCGTTATTACCAGCGCTTTTACCTGAACCTTGACCGCGAGGAGTTCGACCGCTGGCTGGCGAACCTGGCGGTAGACGCCGGCGCGGAGCCGTGTTACGGTGCGGAATGGCTCTCGTTTGAGAACAACGAGGTTCGCTACCGCCGGGGCGGCGCGGTGCACAGCGCGAAATGCCGCTACCTGATTGCCGCTGACGGCGCGGCCAGCACGGTTCGCCGCAAGCTCGAATCCGGCCGCGAACGCAACCAATCCAAGGATTGCTATGTGGCGATTCAGGAGCAATACGAGAAGCTCGACGATTCGCCGTTTTTCTCGGCATTTTTCGACCACGAATTGACCGATTTCTACGGCTGGAGCATTCCGAAAAACGACTCGCTGCTGTTCGGCGCGGCGTTCCGGCCGGAGTCCGGCGCGCCGGAGAAATTCGCCAAGCTCAAATCCCGCCTCGAGGCCCGCGGTATGAAGTTCGGCAAAACACTGCACCGCGACGGTTCGCTGATCTGGCGGCCGTGCCGCCGCCGCAACATCTGGCTGGGCGAAGGCCCGGTTTTCGCCATCGGCGAGGCCGCGGGCTGGGTCAGCCCGAGCTCGGCGGAGGGCTTCAGCTACGCCTTCGAGAGCGCCGCGCTGCTGGCCGGTCTCTTCGCCGCCAAAACCACGCCGGCGGTCCACGATTACCGCTGCAAATGCCATAAATTATTCCTCAACCTGACGTCCAAAGTCGTCAAAATCCCCGCCATGTACTCGCCGCCCCTTCGTAATATAATCATGAAAAGCGGTTTAACCGCCATCAAGGTGAAAAAATGACTGATGTTTTAGAATTGGCGCTGGAAAACCAGCGGAAAGCGCGCGAGCTCGTGGCTTCGTGTGGAATCGTGAAACTGTGGGAAGCCGCCGGAATCAAGGTGAACCAGGTCGGATCGCTGAGAACCGGGCTGCTGATGAAGCACCGGGACATCGATTTCCACGTGTACTCGGATCAGCCGAGTTTGAAGGAAGGGCTGGAAGTAATGCGGCAGCTGGCCGCCACGGCCGATGTACGGCGCCTTGAATTCCGCGATCTGCTCGACACCCCCGAAGTGTGCCTGGAATACCACGTATGGGTCAAGGATCGCTACGGCGACGAATGGCAGCTCGACATCATCCATATCAAAAATGGTTCGCACTTCGATGGCTGGTTCGAAAAGGTCGCCGACCGTATCATCGAACAGCTGACCCCGGAGACGCGCCTCACCGTCCTGACCCTGAAAAACGAGACCCCCGAGGACGTGAAAATCATGGGCATCGAGTATTGCCAGGCGGTCCTGCGCGACGGCATCCGCACCTACGCGGAGTTCACCGAATGGCGCAAGAGCCACCCACCGGAAGAGCTCATCAACTGGATGCCATAAACCTTTTTTTCCACAAAAATACACAAAAATACACAAAAGGGGAAAATGATTCAAAGAATTGGCTTGCCGGAAAATCGAGTAAGATTTATTACTTCGATATCAATCTATATTTTGCGTGGTGGTAAATAAAATTTTGTGTATTTTTGTGTATTTTTGTGGAGAAAAAAAGATTCCCTGATTGTCAGAGCCGACATTTGTCGAGTTTGGTCATGTGAAGGAAAACGCCGTCGATAATTTTGAACGGGGATCCGCAAACTAAATAACGCTCATTCTGAATTTTCATTTCGAATGGTTCGAAATTATCTTTCTTCATGCGGTCGCCGATTTTCAGGACTTCCTTAGCGGAAAGCCCCGCCGGATAAACGCCATTTTCGTCCGGCAGGGTAATGATCCGGTCATCGATCAGGGCCGTCAGGCGGCGAGGATTGTCGACCACATAAAACCGGTTGTCCGGAATGGAGACACTGGCCTTGATCAATGGCGCCAAAACTTGTTCCAGCCGCAGTTCAAGGCCGGCCACGCCCATGAACACGCCGTCGTGGCTGTACATGGGATAACGGCAGATGATCCGGTGGGTGCCGGATTTGCCCCGAAACGGATGGCTCCAGTGGATTTTCCGCTCCCAGCTCTCGCCGGGAAAATACCGCCAGCGCTCCCGAAAGCCTCTTGACTTCGGGTCGCGATAAGTCCCCGGATAACTGTAAACCTCATCATTTTCCCAACGCGCAAACAAGTATTGGATCATGCAATCAGCGGAAAGAATCCGTTCTGACGTGTTCGGCCGCACACTGTCACCATCGAACTGCGCGCCAATGACTTTGCGGCAAAGATAAATGAATTGGCGGACATCGATGAGTTTCCGGGCCGACGGAGTATCGGATGGATAACGCACGATATGATCAAGCGTCACCGGAAAGACATAATGAGCGGCCTTCAGCATCTCCGGCGGAGAGGTTTCGGCGGAAGCATAATCACTGTTGTTGTAAAGTTTCGCGGTATCATCGGAACTATAAAATCTCGTGAGTTCGATCAGGTTGTCGGCGAACAGGGTAACCTGGGCCTGAGCCAGCAGGACATTTCGTCCCACCCTTTCCGCCAAATCATCGGTCAGCGCCTGCAGTTTCACGACTTCCATCGTATGCAAAGTCACCCGCTGTTCCATGACTTTGTTCTGATAAAGCAGCCACGAAAGCGATATGGCGAAAGCGACAAATACCGATGCCAGCGTCAGAATACTGCCCACCCGGTGTTTGTTAACCATACGGGTAATCCGGCGCAGCAGATTATCCGGATATGCCGAAACTTCTTCCCGGTAAACACAGTTCCGGACATCCTGCGCCAGTTCCAGGACGCTCTGATAGCGCCGTTCAGGGTCCGGGTCGGCGGCTTTGTGGACGATGGCCTGTAGCTCGGAGCTGACGCTCGGACTCTCCTTGAAACAGCACAGGCAGAGGGGATTTCCGGCCCGCCGGTTGTCCCGGCAGCGCCGCAGCGTCATCATTTCATACAGGATCACGCCCAATGCATATACATCGATCAGCACGGTCACATGCCGGTCGCGGTAAAACTCAGGGGGAATGTAGTCCGGGGTCCCGCTGATGTGCTTCAGGATGGAGCCGCTCTGCCGGGCGCATCCCCAGTCCATCACATAGACTTCGCCGAATTTGCCGATCATTATATTTTCCGGCTTCAAATCACCGTGAACGATTTCACGGCTGTGGCAATATTGAATCACCTCGCACACTTTCAGGAAATATTCGAGCCGCTCATAAAGGGATTTTCGTTCGCTGTCTTTCGGGACGGGATACTGGCCGCGTTTCTGCCGGATATAGCCGGCGAGCGACATCCCGTCGATCAGTTTCATCGCCACCACCCACTTGCCGCCCATCCGCCCCAGCGAATAAATCGGCACAATGGACGGGTGGTCCAGTTGTGCGTTCAACCGGCATTCCTCCAGAAATGCCTTGACCGAATGCGGGTTCTGGTGATACTTGTCGTTCAGGGTTTTGACCGCCACTATCCGGTCAAACACGATATCCCGGGCCTTGCAGATCTGTCCGACTCCGCCGGCGTTGAACCAGCAAATGAACTGAAAACGATCCGGGAAGTCGTTTATTTTTTCACTGAGCGCCTCAAAATTACCACTGATTTTGTATGTACTGCCGCGGCGGGAATCCTGCGGCATGACACTTGTATTTTCCTGTTCCCCGGCATCCAGTATCGCACGCGATATGACATCTGCGCCATTACTCATAATCAGACTGCCTTGCTAAATATTACATCTGATATGATATATCAAAATAGTAGGAATTGCAACACAACCCGATTACTTCTAACCAAATTCAAACAATTGACAATTAACGAGATAACTATACTTCAATCCGGATTACCCGTGGTTCTTTCGGCAAACACTCGCCGGGAAGAACGACGGAATTCTGCTGCTGCTCCACATCAAGTTTTTTCCACGTACCGTCTATGCCGAGCTCCTGAACTTCCTTGCCCAGATACTCCGGTGCGAGCGCGATTTCCGGGCCCGGCAGCGGATCGCTGGTCAGGTTGTTCAGCAGGATCACCGCATGGTCCGCGCCACAGTTGAAAAGCAGCCAGAAATTTGGTACCTTCAGCGCCGCCGCCGGTAGCGGAGCCCCACCATTCAGCCACTGATACAACACCCGGAAAAGTTCTTTTTTGCGGTAGGAGAACAGATTGGAACTGTTATTGCCCGCGAGGCAGCAGCCCATCACCGCCACGCGCCCGCCCTCGCGGTTGATGAAGCGCGTCAGGCCG
Source organism: Victivallis vadensis (assembly GCA_040391785.1). Classification (GTDB taxonomy): domain Bacteria; phylum Verrucomicrobiota; class Lentisphaeria; order Victivallales; family Victivallaceae; genus UBA5239. Next base: position 7,475 of record JBEBXH010000038.1, on the reverse strand, counting down.
GGCTGAACGCTGTGCCCGGTGGGGTCGCGGTACTCGGTCAACACCTCCGCGCCCTGCGGAATCAGCTTGATGTACTGCGTGAGCTCGCTGCCGGCCGGGGCGAACGCCATGTTGTAGATGCGCTGCCCTTTCAGCTCGACCCCGGCGGCGGGCAGGATGTACTCCTCGGAGACCATCAGACGGTCGAGCTTTTCGGTGCCGACACCGAGCAAATCGCCGAAGCCGCGTACCGAGATCATCATCGCCGCCGTGGAATCAACCAGCACCGCCGAGCTCAAAATCGCCAGCAGTTCAGCGTCAGGCATGGACGCCATCACCGGACCGGCCAGCAGCTTGACATGGCGCTCGCGTGTGGTATAGGGAATCCCCATGCGGCCCAATAATCCGGCCATGGCGGACGCATTGCCGCCCGGCGCCACGTTGTCCTTCAGCGGCAGTGACCAGGCGCCGTCCGGCTTGTAAATGATCTGCCAGCCGTCCAATTCACAGTCCTGCACGGACTCCTTGAACGCGCCGAGTTTCTTCGCATGAGCGCGATACATGTCGAAATAACCGGTCTCCTCGACCGGGTCGTCGAGGTACTGCGTAGCATAAAGCAGCGTATCGTCGCACCCCATGGCAATCGCGCCGTAGAGCATGCCCTTAACCTGCGCCGCCGAGGTGAAGTAACGGGTGTGCGGATAAGTGTCCGTCTCGTGGTACAGCTCAAAGTCCGCCGGTAAATGTTCCGCGCTGTACATGGTGTGCCACATGATATCCGGCAACACCTGCCCGCTGTCCCGCGACGAATACTGCGAGCCGAAAATCCGGATCGCCGGCCGGGTATCCGCCCCGGCAAACGCCCTCGCCACCGGCTCGGAGAGCCCCCCGTCGATGTCGGTACCGCCCGGTTCGCACAAACACATACGGGTTTCCGGCGCGACCCGGTCGACCGCCGCACGGATCTTCGCCGCCAACCCCACCATGGTATCGCGCGCCATCAGCCCGAACTGACGGCGCAGTTCCGGTTCCGGCATCGGCTCCGCGGTAAAAATCCGCTGCAATTCCTCGCGGGTGTATTCAACCCCGGTCCGCCGCGCCAGCTCCTGCAAATGCAGCGGGCAGAAGCACCCCATGCGGAATCCCGGATGATTGCTCAACTGGTAGTCATCTTCGAACTGAATCATGTATGGTCTGGCAATTTCCGCGATCAGCGCCACCCGCCGAGCCATATCGTCCGCGAAGCGCTCATCCAGCGGACAGCTGCTGATCGGCGATGCAATGCCGGTGACATCGACCAGGTGCTGATACGGCGAATTACCGGCCTTCAACGTAGGGGCGCACCACCAGCCGATTTCGATGTCGTGTTCGCGGGTTTGCGCCTTGGCCTCGCGAATGGCCTCGCCGAGTTTGCGGTAAGCGTCGTCGCCGGGGTATCCGGTGATCCGCACCCCGATCCCCACCCCGGTAATCAGGAAACGCCGCACGCCGTATTCACGGCGGATACGAATCATATCCCGGATCATATCATCGGGATTGCCTGCTTCAAAATCATACGGTATCACCGGGTCAAGTACTTTGAACATCGCCTGAACTCCTTGAAATTTTTTATGGACATTATGGACATCATGGACATTATGGACCAAAAGCCGTCCGACCTGTCCGACCTGTCCGACCTGTCCGACCTGTCCGACCTTGCATTATTATACAGGCGATTACCGGAAACCGCTATTGATATTTGCGCACCGGATATGTATATTATGGCAAATTCGAGGTTTCTATGTCATCAGGTTTCCGTTTCAGCGACAAGCCGCGGCAAACGATCATGCCGGAGGTACTCTCCGCCGTTCATTATGATTTCGTCCCGCCCAATTGCATCACGTACCATTACCGCCCGGATATCTGGATTCTGAACTATCCGCTGCTCATCAGCAACTCCTCCATTAAACCCGCTAAGCTCGACAAATGGCTGCCGGTCCGGCCCCATCAATCCAATCTGCTGCCGCCGGGCTGCGAGTGGGACGAGGATTACCGGACCTGTACGGATAAAATGTGTCACTCGAATTATATCATGTTTTCGCCGGGCCAATATGAGGATTCATTGTTGAAACTGTGTGCCAATTCCGCCGGGTTCTGCCAATTTGAGGACAACGAAAATATCCTCGGGGCCCGCGTGCACGAGATCGCCGATCTCGCCACCGGCGGCGAGGCGCGTTTCCTGGCGGTGAACGGTGTGCTGAACCTGATTATCGACCTGCTGCTGAATTTCTCCGCGGCGTCGGACAAGGCGGATTACCGGCGGACGATCTCCGGCAACCGCTCGCCGGAGCTGAAAAATATGTCGCTGGCCGAGAGCCTGACTCGGCTTTTCAACGAAAACCCCGCCGCGCCCTTCTCCATCGACTACCTGGCCGCGCGCCTCCACGTCAGCCGTTCCACCCTCAGCCACCGTTATTCCGAGACGTATGGCGAGACGCCGATGGCGGCGATCACCCGGCTGCGCCTCAATCTGTGCCGCGGACTGCTCGAGCGCGGGGTGCCGGTCAAGGAAATCGCCGGTGCATGCGGCTTCTGCGACGAGTTCCACCTGATGAAAACGTTCCGGCGCGTGACCGGCAGGACCATCGGCGAATACCGCCGTAACATCCGCTGAATTATCAACATTACTTGTAAATCATGCATTCGGATGGTATATTACAGGATGCACAAAACCAGAAACCAGAAACATTGAGCGAGAAAAGAAGATGAAGAATTACAAATTCGCCGTTATCCCCGGCGACGGTACCGGGCCCGAAGTCGTGGCCGAAGCCCTGAAAGTCCTGAAAGCCGCCGGAGCCAAATTCGGTTTCAGCTACACAACCAAAGACATCAACTGGGGCGGTGACAATTACATGGCCACCGGCGAAATCCTGCCGGCGGACGCCTGCGACCAGCTGCGCCAGTTCGACGCCGTACTGCTCGGCGCCATCGGCCACCCGCAAGTCAAGCCCGGCATCCTCGAAAAAGGCATCCTGCTGAAACTCCGTTTCGAACTCGATCAGTATATCAACCTGCGCCCCGTGAAGCTGTTCCCCGGCGTGGAAACCCCGCTGGCCAACAAGAAGCCGGAAGATATCGACTATGTCGTGGTGCGTGAAAACACCGGCGGCCTCTATACCGGTATCGGCGGCATCACCATGAAGGGCACCAAATACGAAACCGCCGTCCAGTCCATGGTTTATACCCGTGAACAGGTCGAGCGCTGCATCCGCTACAGCTTCGAACTCGCCCGCAAGCGTCACAGCAAAGCCAATCCGTGGCGCGGCCTGACCGCCCAGGAGATCGCCGAAGGCAAAACCGCCCAGCTCACGCTCTGCGGCAAAACCAACGTGCTGACCTATGTCTTCGACCTCTGGGAACGCGTTTTCCATGAAGTCGGCGCGGAATATCCCGATATCAAGATGGCTTACGCCCACGTGGACGCTATTACCATGTGGATGGTGAAGAACCCGGAATGGTTCGACGTGATCGTGACCGAAAACATGTTCGGCGACATCATCACCGACCTCGGCGCCATGACGCAGGGCGGCATGGGCATCGCGGCGGGCGGCAATATCAACCCCGGCGGCATCAGCATGTTCGAGCCGATCGGCGGTTCCGCCCCCAAGTACACCGGCATGGGCGTGATCAATCCGCTGGCGGCTGTGCTCGCCGGCGCCATGATGCTCGACTATATCGGCGAAACCGAAGCCTGCCAAGCCATTGAAAAGAGCGTGGCCCTGGTCACCGGCACCAAGCTCAAATCCATGGGCGCCGGCAAAATGGGTTACTCCACTTCGCAGGTCGGCGACCTGGTGGTCGAAAACCTCTGATAAACCGTTACAATTATGGCATCGTTTCAGGCCAAACGCATCAATCCTCATCTTGCCGATGATGATTACCTGTATTTTCGCAGCGGCAATGTCTGCGCCTTGGTGAGCGCAGATCATTCCGAGCTGCGTGCATACCTGGACTCGCTTGACCGCTTTTTCGACGAACATGCCGTAATCCTGAAAGATACCCGCAGCGTTACCGCCGCCAAAATTGAAGTACCCGATTCCGGAACCTTTTTCCTGAAACGCTACAACAACAAAGGGCTGCTGTATTCGCTGCGGCACATTTTCCGCCGTCCCCGCCCGCTGCGGGTCAAAATGACCTCCGACCGGCTCCACGAGGCCGGCATCAATACCCCCCGGATCACCGCCGCCGCCGTCAAACGCAAATGCGGCGTACTCCTGGATACCGCATATCTGATGACCGAATTCGTCGACGGCATCATCCCGCTGAACAAGCTCGTGCCGATGCTTCTGGACAACAAAGCGCTGTTCACCGAATACCGCGACCAGGTCGTCTCCACGTTGAGCCACCTGCACGACAACGGGTTTCGCCACGGCGACCTGAAGATCAACAATATTTACTGCCGCCGCGTCGACAACGAGCTCGAAGTGGGCTTGCTGGACCTCGACGGCACCTCGCATTACAATCACCGCCTGAGCGCCAAGCTGCGTTCCAAAGATATTTCCCGCTTCATCGCCTCGCTGATCCAGCAGGCCGAAATCGGCAATATCCAGGTCGACCGCAACCAGATCACCGGGTTCATCGTCTCAGCTTACGAGAAGCTCAGCGGTTATGAACTGGACGAGGCCGAACTGAAGAAGATGGTCACCCGTCACCTCGAACGGCGGAGGACCAAATAAATGTCCGAATCCTGGCTGCTGTGGCTCGATACATCGCACGATCCTTATTTCAATATGGCCGTCGATGAACTGCTGCTGAACCATGCCGGCGAACTCGGAACCCCGCTGATCCGGATTTACAGCTGGGACCGCCCCGCCGTCTCCATCGGTTTCGTGCAATCCTACGACGCGGCGCCGCATGAGAAATACACCATTGTGCGCCGTCCCACCGGCGGCGGCGTGGTTTACCACGATCATGACCTGACCTATACGGCGGTAATTCCCATCGGACATCGGATTTGTTCGCTGGACCGTACCGAGAGTTACCGGGTGTTTCACGACGCGGTGCAGCTGGCGCTGAACGCCTTCGGCATCAACACCGACCTCGCGGACACCGAAATCCCCAAGCACGTTGACCGGGCCTTCATGCAGTGTTTCACCACCCCGACCAAGTACGACGTGATGGGCGACGGCCGCAAATTCGCCGGGGCCGCCCAGCGCCGCACCCGCGACGGCATCCTGCATCAGGGCAGCATTGACCTCGACGCATCCGGCGGCGACCATGCCCGCCTGACGGACGCCCTGACGGTGGCCCTGTCCCAAAGTTTCGGCGTCCAGTTCACCCCCTTCGAACCAACCCCGGAGCTCCTGGTCCGGGCCGAAGCTCTCACCACGGCAAAATATGCCACCGACAATTGGAACATTCACAAAAAAACAGTATAGTACCATATGGCTGAGGATATTGAAAAACTGAAATACCGGATCGCTTACGAGTTCAAGGACCGCGCCCTACTGCGCGAGGCCCTGACCCACCGCTCCTATGCAGTGGAAAATGACCTAAAATACGACAATCAACGCCTCGAATTCCTCGGCGACGCAGTGCTGGGTGTGGTGCTGACCGAATGGCTCTTCCGCAGTTATCCCAAGGCGCAGGAGGGCCCCCTGACCAAGATCCGCTCTTCGCTGGCCTGTCAGGGCGCGCTGGCCATTATGGCCCGCTATTTCAGCCTCGGCGACTTCATCCTGCTGGGCAATGGCGAAATCGAATCCGGCGGCGCCGACCGCGACTCGACGCTGGCCGACCTCACCGAATCACTGGTCGGAGCGATTTATCTGGACAGCGATTTCGGCACCGTCAAAGAATGGCTGTTGAAATATTATACCGAGCGTTATCCCGACCCGGAAAAAGTGTTGCGCAGCGGCAACCCGAAAGGCCTGCTGCAGGAATACACCCAGCGCAAATGGAGCCAGGCCCCAGAGTATCAAATCGAATCAGTGGACGGCCCCGACCACAACCCGCAGTACAAAGTTTCGGTCACCGCCCACGGCGTCAAAGCCACCGGCGAAGCCTTTAACCGCAAAAACGCCGAAGTGGAAGCCGCCAGGAACCTGCTCCAGAAGTTGTCCGAAACCGACCCGGAACTTGATAATAATTGAAAATGGAAAGTGGAAAATGGAAAATTATGGAAAATTGTCTTCGCCGTCGCGCACCATTTTCGGAGCCGGAACCCTTGACGACCTGAACCGCGAAATCCCCGGTTTCCTGCACACCATTCTGCTGGTGGCCGGCAATCATGCACTTCAATCCGGCCTCGTCGACCGGGTCCGGACGATTCTGGCGGGGCGTGAGGTCATCGTCCGCACCGGCATCCAGCCGGAGCCCCCCCTGCCCCAGGTCCAGGAACTGATCGACACCGGGCGCAACGCACACGTGCAGGCCGTGATCGCCGTCGGCGGCGGCAGCGTCATCGACAGTGCGAAAACCGCCGCCGCCATCATCCCCTTTGCCGGTACCGTCAACGATTATTTCAACGGCACGGCCGAAATCACCGCCAAGGGTCTGTTCTTCGCCGCGCTCCCGACCACCGCCGGCACCGGCGCGGAAATCACCCCGAACGCCGTGCTCACCGATCCCGCCACCCAGATCAAAAAATCGCTCCGTCACCTCACCATGATGGCCGACGTGGCGATCATTGACCCCGACCTGATCGCCGACTGTACCGAAAAAGTCGCCGCCTACAGCGGCCTCGACGCCCTGACCCAGGCCATCGAATCCTACATTTCCAAAGGCGCCAACGAGCACACGCAGCGTTATGCGCTGCACGCCACAAAGCTGCTCTATCACAATCTGCCGCTTTTCTGCACGGATCGCGCCAATGCCGACGCCCGCTCAAAAACCGCCGAAGGCAGCATGCTCGGCGCCATCGCCTTCACCACCAGCGGCCTCGGCGCGGTGCATGGCCTCGGCCATCCCATCGGGGCGCTGCTGCACCTGCCGCACGGCCTCTGCTGCGCCATTTTGCTGCCGCACGTGCTGCGCTGGAACCAGCCCCTTTGTGAAGAACAATACGCCGCCCTGGCCAAAACCTGCGGCGTGGACGATTTTCCCGCAGCCATCGAAGAACTCTGCCGCAAACTCAATATCCCGTCCAACTTCCATGAGTTCGGGCTGAACGAATCGCAATCCCCTTTCATCGTGAAAAACTGCCGCAGCGGCAGCATGAAGCAAAACCCGCGCCCGATGTCCGACGAAGAAGTAATCGCCTTCCTGAAAACCCTTTCCTGAAGACGATAGCCAAAGTTTTGTGATGCGAGGAACTGCGCGTTCCTCGCGCACCAGCGGCAGATCGACTGATCTGCACTGAACGGATGCTGCGCATCCTGACTGAGTTTATTGGGGGATATGCGCCTTCGCACTCAGGATTGCCACCCTGAGAACCCGCCGGAAACCTGCGCCTGATAAAATGTCTCCGGCAGGGTCAAGGGGCGGCAGCCTCCTTGCGCGAGTCGGAAACTCGCGGA
>JBEBXH010000037.1:0-55844 GCA_040391785.1 Victivallis vadensis | reverse complement strand
GAGCAGGTGACTCATAATCACCGGGTCGCTGGTTCAAGTCCGGCAGGGCCCACCAACTTTTCCCCCTCACCTTATTTGTTCACTGGTCAGGCGGTTCAGCCATTGCTGGAATTCTTGTTGCTGTGTTCCTTGGTAGATTTTCAGCTCCTTCCGGATTGTCGACGCCAAGCGGTTCGCGGCATCGGTGCGGTTATTGGTGGTGATTTGCTCCAGGCGTTCCAGCTGCATGCGGATCAGGCATTCGCGGGCGGCATCCGGGGTTTCGGGGTTATGAAATAATATTTCCAGCATTCCCAGCAGACGTTCGGTCTCTTTTCGGGATTCGCTCAGGTCGCCTTTGCGGCGCAAAGCGTCGATATGGGCGTTTCGCAATTGGACGACGGAGGATACCACTTGAGGCGTATTCGGGAAACGCCCCAGCAGCCGGTCCGAAAGTTCTAGTGCAAGATCGAGATCCTTCCAGTCTCGGTCGCTGAAGTTCCGGGCGTAACGCAGTTTCCGGTTCAGCAGGTCAACCAGCGCCAGGCCGTATTCAGGCCGGTCCGGGTTTTCTCCGGCAAGCTGATTGAGAAGCGTCACCGCGTTGGGCTCGACCCCGGGAATTCGCCCGGTCTGGAAAAGCCGCGGATTGGCGCTGAGAATGACCGCATATTGAAACCGGTATTCCGGATCGGCAGGAGTTGTTTTCAAAAGATCTTTCACCATTTCAAACGCCTGGAGCTGCTCTTTGCTTCCCGGCTTGTCCGAAAGCGACAGCAGCGCGCGAACCGCTTCATAACGGTCAGCGGGGAGCGGGGAGCCGGAATAGCGCTCGGCCACCTGGCGCGAAATCGCATCGGCTTCCTGGGTTTTGTCCTGTTTTCGCATGGCTTCGGCGAGTTGGTTCAACGGAAACGCATCCGCGCGAAGCTCCGACAGCTGGCGAAACGCCGTTTCCGCCAGCGGATAATTCCCCGATCTCAACGCGGATGTGCCGACAATGTTGTTCGCTTCGGCGACCTGGTCTTGCGGCAAATTCCGCTGTTGGGCAATTTCCTGATAATAAGGCATCAGCGTGGAAAGCAGCGCACTGGCGCTGGCCGTCGGCGTCTGGGTTTCGATATGGGCGAAAATACTTGAGAGCGTGGCGTTTGCCGTCGCCGCGTTTCGCTCCGCCAGTTTTAATGCGGACGCGGTGCGGATATAGCCGATCGTCAACGCGACGATAAATGCCAGCGCACAGAGCGCGGACAGCGTACTCAAAGCCGCCACCGCCGGTTTGCGCTTCATCCACAAGCGAAAACGCCGAAAGACGGAAACCGGGCGGGCATGAACGGGTTCATGATTCAGGAAACGCTGCAAATCATCCGCCAGATCATCCATGTTTTGGTAACGGTCCGCCGGATGGAAGCTGATGCATTTATTGATAATCGCGGCCAAATCCGGTTCGGCGCATTTCAACGGTGGAACCGGTTCATCACAAATTTTTTTTACCAGTTCCTTCGGATTTTTTTCGGTAAACATAGGGGCATTCGTGACCAACTCGTAAAGCGTCGCGCCGAGGGAATACTGATCGCCGGCAAAGGAGTTCACGCCCCCGGTAAGCCTTTCCGGAGCCATATAGCGCAGAGTGCCGCTCCGGGTTGCGATATTTTCAACCATCTCACCGGCCCCTCGCAGTACGCATGCGAGCCCGAAGTCACTGACATGAATTTCCCGTGCCGCATCGAGAAGAAGATTACCCGGTTTGATATCCCGGTGCATGATCCCGCAGCCGTGCGCATACGCCAGCGCCCTGGCGGCTTGGAGGCCGATCCGGGCAATTTCGCGCAAATCGCTGAATTTATACTGATTCAGCCCCTTGCCGTCGATCAACTCCATGGCATAATAACAGCGTTCCGGGCTGGAACCGGCGCTGAGCACTTTGACGATATGCGGATGATGAAGCATGGCGATGACCCGCGCTTCGTTTTCGAACAATTCACGCTGTGCGGCATCCGCAGCCAGCGACGCGGCCAGTAGTTTGACGGCGACTTTCCGGTTCAGAGATAGTTGCAACGCCTCGAAAACAACGCCCATACCGCCGCTGCCGATTTTTCGCAGCAAACGGTAATCCGTGCCGGAGAGATCCGGAGGTGTATTTTGCGTTTTTTCGCCGGAACAACCTTCCATTTCCAGCAGCAACGGCAGGAGTTCCCAAAGTCTCGCGGCGTGCTCCGGGTGAAGCTTCGCGAAAGAATCGATTTCCGGCGCACCGCCGAGGCGGCACCGGTCCAGAAATTGCTCTATCAGATCTTCAAAGGACGGGGTTTCATTCATGGGCGGAACTCGGTGAATTCGATCAGTTGTTTCTGGAGACGTTCAAGCGCGCGTACATAGCGAATGCTTGCGGCTTTCTGCTCAATCTTCAATACCTGGGCGCACTCCTGATTGGACATGCCGTCGAAATGGCGAAGCTCCAGGATCTGACGGTCGTTTTCGGGCATGGCGTCAAGAGCTTGCCGGAGCAATTCATAACGGTCCGCGCGGGCGACTTTGGAGAGCGGCCCCGTAACCGAATCGGCAAACATGTTCCAGTTCAGCCGGGCCGCAGTTCGGTCGTTTTCATCGTCCGTGATTTCCTTCTCTTTGTAGACATCGCGTTTCTGCGACTGCAAATGCTTGCGTTCGAGCGCGGTAATGGTTTGAAACAGGATCGTCCGCAATTTGCAATACACCGGAACTTCCGGATTATTTTCAAAAAAGTCAATTTTCCCGCAGGCCGACGACAAGGTATCCTGAACCACATCTTCCGCTGAAACGCGCCGCGACAAAATGGGGTTCAGATTGCGTTTGGCTAAATTCAGAAGCTGCTCCCGATACTCCCAAAACATATTGGCCCAGGAATTCAGTTGTTCAGTGTTCATATAAAATTCTTCCTTGCGAACGCTTACTGAAATATAGCATGACATATAATGATGTACAAATGAAGAAGCCGCCTCTGAATCGTGAAGATCAAGAAGCGGCATAGTTACTTTATTTTTCGCGGACGACCCGGAATCCGACATTACCGGAACCGGCGTTAGCTTCCCGCCCTTCGCCTTTTTGTTCGGTGCGGCAGTCTGTCCGGCGCGAATTCCAGGCTCCGCCTTTTACTGCCATGACTGTTTTTCCGCGTTCTGTAATTCTGGTGGAAGTCCATTCCCAGCAATTGCCCCACATATCAAGTGCGCCGCAGGCCGACAGCGTTTTTGCGTAGGCGTCAACCGGCGTCGTTCCGTTATGCTCGCCGCAGTTGAAATCCGCATCTTTCGGCATATGTCCGGCGGCATACTCCCACTCCTCCTCAGTCGGCAGGCGGTAAACGGCTTTCCCATCCTTATCCGAGAGCCATTTGCAATATGCGGCGGCATCATCGTAAGAAATATTCACCACCGGATGCTGTGCCTTGTCCGCGGGCATGATTCCATTCTTCCAATCCGTCGGCGGCTTTCTGCCCGTTGCCTTGACGAATTTGGCATAATCTTCGTTTGTGACCGGGGTGTAGGCGATCGTCACGTTTTGAGCGGCTCCAAGCACCGGCAAATAGCCATCCTTCGCGTCGCGCGAACCAGGCCTGAGGCGCGGATCGGTGAAACGGCGCATGTTCTGCTCGATGCGACTCTCTTTGTTCTGGATCATCTCATCGACAATGTCCTGCATTTCCTGAATCTTGGACTCATGTTTGGCGGTTCGCTTCAATTCCTCCAGTTTTGCCTTTTTCCGTTCAAGGACTTTATCATAATTGCTTGCAATTTGTTTTCGCAATGCGGCCAGATTCGCCTCGGAGGGATTCTGCCGCCAGGCGGAGATCAATCTTTTGGTTTCTTCATTCAGCTGCGGGCGCTCCTCCTCGATTGTGGTGCTGAGTTTGAACTGCTTGGCTTCTCTGTTTGGAGCTGCGAATACAGTGCTGACGGTAGCGGCCAGGCACATGGCAAAGATGGTTTTGGACAGATTGATGTTCATAGTTATTTCCCTTCTGTTTATGAATTCCGAGAGCTTTATCGCTCCGACCTTAAGAATGCGAAGTTTTCGCAAATTCTACAGCGTTTTTCACAAAAGAAGAAAAATATTGGAGATGCAACGAATTTTGAGGCAGGGATGAGTTCAGTATTTGATGTCGTGCTTGTAGGATTCGAATTTTTCGATTAATGTTTTGAAGCAATTCTGGTCGATTTGCTGCCAATTTCCGGTTTCGTCCTCAAAGGAATCAGAAAAGTTCAAATCATCGAAATTGAGCTTTTCCGTATCCAGGTAATTGCCGGAGAATACGACATTTTTTATCCGGCTCCATTGGATAGCACCTTTGCACATCGGGCAGGGCTTGGCGGTCGTGTAAAGCGTGTAACCGGATAAGTCGACCGTATCCAAAGCCGCGCAGGCCTGGCGGATGACCAGGATTTCAGCGTGCGCCGAAGGATCTTTCCGGAGCAGTACCTCGTTATGTCCCTGAGCTATAATCTGATCGTCCTTCACAATCAGCGCGCCAAACGGACCGCCGTGTTTCAAGGATAATCCCAGCAGGGCTTCATCATAGGCTATTTTCATGAATTTATTCATATTGATTCTCTTTTTTTCTATTTGAAATAAGATAATAACACCACTTGATTACTTTTCAATAAATGATTTGTAAATTAAAGCCAAAATATCAACCTTGAAAAGTTCTCATTCGTAGGTTATGTTTCACTTGGAATCGTCCTCGGAATCGCCGATGGCAATTCGAGATGATCGGATACAGTGACGTCAGATGAGCAATAATCAAAATACTTGTTTATCCATACGCTATGCGGCAATATTTGCTGTTTTTGCAGGTATTCTCGCCTGGCTGGCCGTGGTGAATGGCGGTATGGCGTGGATTCTCGTGTGGGCGGCGCTGTCGTTTCTGATGGTGGCGGCGGCGTACGGCGGCATGGGCGTGGCGGTTTTCGGCAAGAAACCGGATGGCAGCCGCGCCGCGTGGGCAACGGTTTGCCTGTGGCCGTATCTGGCCGTTTCGTGGTTGACCTGGGCCGGACGCCGTTTGGCCAGTCGCGAACCCTGTTGCACGGAGATTGTTTCCGGGCTGTGGCTTGGTCGACGTCCTTATATGCATGAGCTTCCGCCGCAAACGGCCTGCGTGGTCGATTTGACCTGTGAGTTCATTGTCGCCAACGGGGTAGTGGCTGTACAGTGTGACTACATCAGCCTTCCAGTGCTTGATACGCTGGTTCCGTCTCAGGCGGATTTTTCAGCGGTTCTTGAGCAGGCGTCGGCGTGCTCCGGGGTGGTTTATGTGCATTGTGCTTTCGGGCACGGCCGCTCAGCGGTGTTTGCGGCTGCCATGCTGCTCAAGCGGAGGATCGCCAAAACTCCGGTTGAGGCAGTGCAGCTCATTCGGAGTGTGCGACCGGCAGTTCGTCTTTCGCGGCGGCAGCTGAAATTTCTGGAACAATTTTTTTAAAATGAACTTTAAGCGGAGGTAATGATGAACCGTCTGAATCTTGTTTGCCTTGGGGTGAGGGATATGGAGCGTTCGCTGGCTTTTTATAAAAGCATCGGGTTCAAAACCCACGAAACGAGCAATAAGCCGCCGATCGTATTTTTCGATAATCAGGGGAGTAAACTGGAGCTGTATCCGATCGACGCTCTGGCCAGGGATATCAGCGAAGAAAACCCGCCGGCGATAAGCTCCGGCGGATTCTGCGGAATTACACTGGCATGCAATATGAAATCGGAGCAGGAAGTAGATGAGTTCATGGCGCTTGTCAAGAAAAATGGCGGCGTGATTGCCAAGGTGCCGCAGAGGGTATTCTGGGGCGGCTACAGCGGATATTTCCGGGATCCCGACGGTTATTATTGGGAGGTCGCCTACGGTGCGGATTGGGAGTTCGATGTAAACGATATGTTGGTCATCCGGTAAATGAGGCAGGAAACATGAGGCAAGGTGCAATTGTTTTGGATTCAGGAGATTCCGATGAATTGTCGGAATTTTATCGTAAATTTTTGAAATGGGAACGGAGCGAACAGGTTTTCGAGGGAGAGAAGTGGTTCATTGTTACTGATCCGGCCGGGAAGGGGCTGCCGTTGGTTTTTCAACAGGATGAGGAGTATCGGCCGCCGGTCTGGCCGTCGGTTCCGGGCGGGCAGCAGCAGATGATACACCTCGATTTCTACGTCGAACAGGATGAAATGCCGCAGGCGGCAGCTCATGCATTGGCGTGCGGGGCGAAACAGGCGGCAAGCCAGTTTTCGGAGCATTGGAGGGTTTTTACCGATCCGGCAGGGCATCCCTTCTGCATTATTCCGATCCCGCCGGAAGCTCACGCAGGAGAAAAAGATCCGGGCAATTAATGATCAAGTGTACCGGCAAAAAAGAGCTGCGCTTCATGGGGTTAGCTTATTGCCGGGGGTATGAGATTTTTCGATTATTGAAATTCATCGGGAAATTTTGTTTTCCGAGGGTTTGAATTTTCGATTTGTGCCAGTATATTATGCAGATCGAAGGCGGTATTAATCAAATTATCCTGCCGGAAATATTCAGTGTATCCGTAGCTCAGTTGGATAGAGCGCTTGCCTCCGGAGCAAGAGGTCGTGGGTTCAAGTCCCGCCGGGTACACCATTTTTTTGACCTCAAGTCAAGCATAATTCTCCTCTGTTCTGCACGGCCGTGATGACCACGTTAAAGGTTACAACGAAATCGAATAGATTCTTTACAATTTTGTAAAGTAAATTTTATGCTTGCCTCAAAATCATCTTAAATACACCTTATTAAGCAAGCAGCAGCTTGATTTTAGAGAGGGTGGGATTTTTTTTGCTTTCAAAGTTGTTTTTGTATTATGAAAACGATGAATAGGCCAATTTTGCTATAAACTATGCATACTACAAATCTATACTTTTATTGTGGTGGGGTTGATGTATCAATTTTAATGAATTTTTTATTTATTAATAATGAAAATTGCGGTAATTCATGGCATAGATAATCTTTATTTATATAGTATAGAAGTAGGCTGAATATGAGTACGTATATAGTAGAAATATCCTCAAATAATTGGACATTCGTAGACATTGTGTGATGATATTGCGATATCGGCAAAAAATAATTATTAAAAAATAATGCAAAGAAATTTGATAAAGTATATGTTTGACGATATAATAATTACATGAAGAGCAGAAAAGTATTTTTTTCAAGAGAATAGATAGACCTTTGAAATTCCATAAAAATGTTGATGTAATTTCATGGTTTTATTTTTTTGAGGGAATTTGGGTATTCGCTGATTGATTAATTTCAAATTTAACAATTTTGTTAAACGAATATTAGAGGAAGAAGAGTAGTTATGATGAGGAATGATGAGGAGATGATGGAGTGCTTCAGACTGGAAGAGAGAGTCCTGTTTGAAGCGGCAGGGGCAACCGAGATCGCAGACGCACAGGCGGACGATCCGAATGCAGACATGAACCCAACGGAGCAGCAGGCGCGGAACGAGAAGGCTGCGTCGCAAGATGCTCCTCCGGAAACTCCGTCCGGGGCGATGACAGCCCCGGACGGAGTGGCCCAACCGGACAAGGTGGCTGACATCGACGCCGAGATTCAGGCGTTGATTGAGGGGGAAATCGGCGCTCCTGACGCTGGCATGGATGTGATTGACGACATGATCAATGATCTTTTCAACGATTATGGGGCCGATGCGGTGGAGGATGTTATCCAGGATGCTTTTGCGCAGGACAATTCCGGAGTGGACACGGTTCCGGATATTACCATTGAGCCGGAGCTGGAACTGGTCATTATCAACGGTTCGGTCCAGGACTCCGGCAAGATCATCGATTCGCTGAAGCCGAACCAGGAATACCTGATTCTGGATGCCGATCAGGATGCCATGGCGCAGATCGACAGGTATCTGGATGCATCCGGCAAGTCCTACAGCGCCATTCATATCGTGACTCACGGTAATGCCGGATATTTCATCCTGGGTGATGAATCTGTCAGTGCCGCCGAATTTGATGCCAAAGTGTGGAATGAAATCGGCAGTCACTTGACGAAAGACGGCGATATCCTGATTTATGGCTGCAATCTGGCGGAAAGCGAATCCGGGCAGAGCCTGATCGATATGATCGCCGACGCTTCCGGCGCGGACGTGGCGGCCAGTACGAATACCACCGGCATCGGCGGCGACTGGGAATTGGAGTACCAGCATGGCGCGATCGAGGCATTAAGCATTACGGTGGACGGGTATGATTACCGGCTCAATGACTGGCAGGTGACGCTGTCTACGGACGATTTTTCGACCACCGGCGGAGAGCAGGACGCCAGCCTGGCTTTCGATTTGCGCTATGCGGTTACGAATGCCATCAGCGGCGATTCGATATCGTTCAAACTTGACGGCACGGATACCATCACGCTGAACGGCAAACTGGTCATCAGCCAGAGCAAGCTGACGATCAACGGCTCCAATCTTGGATCCGGAGCCGGCGACGGGGTGGTGACGGTTCAAACCAACGGCGGCGATTTCCATCTGTTCGAAGCCAACGATGCTTCAACCGACTGGAACCTGACTTTCAAGAATATCAATCTGATCGGCAACCAGGTTGCCTCGACAACGGCAGAAGGCGGGGCCATTTTTGTTTCGGGCCGTGATGTCATATTGAATCTGGATCATGTGAATATCAGCGATTCCATTGCCCGGAACGGCGGGGCGGTTTATGCCAAAGCCACCGGTTCTCTTAATTTAACGGCAACGGCATCGACCTTCAGCAGAAATACGACAACCAGCTGGGGCAGCGGCGGCGCAATATATGCGAGTGCCACGACATTGGATATGACATTGACCGACTCTCATTTTGAAAGCAACTCCGCATACAGTTACGGCGGAGCGGTTGCGGGCTGGCTGGTGACGGGGGCAACGGGCACGATCAATGTTGACAATACGACTTTCTCCGGCAACTCGGTTTCCAATAGCGACGGCGGGGCGATGTACTTCGGCGGCGGCTCGGGATCGCTGCTGGCGTCGATCAAGGTCACAGTCAACGATTCGCTTTTTGAGAATAACTCCGGTTCGCATCTCAGCGGCGGCTCGCCCGGCGGCGGCGCGATCGCTTTCAGGTCATGCGGCAGTGTGGATTTGACGATTACGGATTCACAATTCCTGAGCAACGACGGGTATGAGGGGGGAGCGCTCCTGATCATTGCCGGAAACTATGCAAAGCTGACGATCGACGGCAGTGAATTTACCGGCAACAGCACGATCAAGCAGGATGGCGGCGCCATCTCTGTTCAAATCGGCAGCAGCTCGACTGCGGCAACTTACGGGGTGGAAATTTCCATCAGCGACAGCCTTTTCGAAGATAATGATGCCATTCGCGGCGGCGCGATTTCCGTGAATGACCTCAGCAAGAGTATCAAAATGGAAGTAGCCGATACCATGTTCAAGGGGAATTCCGCCTGGCAGAACGGCGGCGGCATTTTCCTGCGGGCAGAGAAAGGCAGCATTGTGCTCGATGTCAATGACGGTACCGTTTTTGACGGCAACAAAGCGGCGACTTCCGTCGTGGCGCAGTCGGCGAATGCCGGTTACGGCGGCGGAGCGATCGCCGCGTGGGGGCTGGGCGGCGTAACGATCAATGTCAACGGCACTTATGATCAGGCGACCGACACTTACAGCGTGCAATTCATCAACAACACGGTGGAATCGGCCTCGGACAATGTGCTGCTGTACGGCGGGGCGATCGCGATTGCCGCTCCGACCGCGTATTTGAGCCCGGCGGCAGGATCAACACTGACCGGCAATGTGAATATAACCGGCGCGTATTTCGCCAACAACACCGTCAAAGCGACCGGCAGCGGTGCGCAGGGGCAGGGCGGGGCGGTTTACGTCAATCCTTATACGAATTACTACAGTTACAATATTTCGTCGGAAAGCAATGTCAATATCAACGGCACAGCATTATTCCGGAATAACGAAGCGACTACAGCCGGCGGCGCGATTTATGCCACTTCGGTCCGGTATGGCTCAGCTTCAACGCAGACCGCCAGGACGAACCTGAATATTTCGGGCAACGCACAGTTCGACGGCAATAAATCCGGCCTCGGCGGAGCGATTTACCTGAATTCCGAGTCCAAGGGGAGCAACAACTATACTGCTGTCAATGGTACGATTTCCGGTGCGACCTTCACCGGTAACAGTGCCGCGCAAGATGGCGGAGCGGTTTATGTGGCGGCGCGCCCCGGGACTTCCTCGTCGCTGATTATGATTAACTCGGATACAACTTTTTGTGGTAATAGCTCCAATCAAAACGGTGGGGCGATTTATCTCGGCAACAATGTTGCGCTGACGATTGCCGGCGCGACTTTCCTTAATAATACCGCCGTGGCGGACGGCGGCAGCATTTTTCTTGGCGGCACTACGGGGGCCGTCAATGTTAGCGATGCACATTTCGAGTTTACCGACTCAACCAATGCCGCGACCCGTGGCGGCACTATCTACACCAATCGTTCGGTGACGCTGACGAACTCGGAATTCTCGGGTTTTCAAGCCAATCAGGGCGGCGCGATCTACAATGCGGCCGGAACCCTGAAAATCACCGATACGAGTTTTTATAAAAACGCCGCAGTCGACGGCGGAGCCATTTACAACGGCGCCACCTGCGTTGTGGTAAATTCAAGTTTCTACGGCAACCGGGCCAGCGGCAACGGCGGCGCGATTTTTAACAACCGCGCATTAACCGTGGTCGATTCGTCGTTCGCGGCGAACGGTGCGGCGGCGGGCGGCGGTGCGCTTTTCCAGAATCTGTCGACCGCGTCCATGCAGATTCTAAACTCCGTGCTGGTCGGAAATTACAGCACATCCACGGCCGTGGCGGACGATATCAATTATGCCCTTGGCACGCTGAAGATGGTTTACAGTGTTTACGGTGCCATCAACAAAACCACCGGGCTCGATACCTCCAATAAGACATCGGACATCGACGATGTTTACAACGCCCACTGGGACGGACTGGAACTGAAAAACAACGATACCAATGCGGTCATCCTGGAAAACAATATCGTGGTTATCAGCCGGTTCGGCATGGCGGCTTATTCCGGTACGCTGGTCGGCGAACGCAGCGGCGTTTACTACTACCGCGACATGGCAGCCAATCTGTGGCGGAACCTGTCCGACAGCACGACTTATACATTCGATGCGAACGACCTGACCTCCTTCGGCCTGACCGGCGGCACGGTCATCAAGCTGGGGCAGAACCTCGGCGACCGCACGGCCACGCATCTGGCGTACAATGCCGGAGCTTATGTGCTTGAAATCGCACGGGAATTGCCGAGCGTGATCGTGACTACCGACAAGGATGTCATCAATCCGTTTGACTACCTGATTTCGCTACGTGAAGCCATTGAAGTTTACGGCGGCAGGACCTTCAGCGGTACCTATATGAAAGATGGGGCGGGCGTGACCTTGACGAATGAGACCATCGGGCAGGATATTACGTTTGCCATTGAGAATTTCGCCGGTACGGATCTGGTGCTCACGGTCTACAGCCAGTTGACGGTGAATGCTACTTATCTCTCCAACATGACGATCAATGGCTATAACAATGCGACGCTGCTGGGCAATGTCACGATCAAGGTTGAAAACGCGGGCCGGATTCTCTCCGGCGGCTCCTGGATCTCCAATCCGTCCGCCAGCACTTACCGGATTTTCACCCTCAGCGGCAACAACGCGAATTGGGACCTTGAATTCAGCAATCTTAACTTGATCGGCGGCCTGTTGAACAAATATTCCACCGGCGGCGCGATTTATGTGTACGGCGCTACGGCGAAACTGCTTCTGGATAATGTCAATATCAGCGGTTCGCAGGCCGGTCGCGGCGGCGCGTTGGCGGTTGATGCCACGGGCGACCGTATTACGCTCAATATCAACGACAGTACATTCACCGGCAACATGGCTGCCGACAATATCAGCAGCGGTGACAGCGGCGGCGCGATTTCCGCTCAAACCTCCCGGACCACCGCTCCGACGGCGATTGACATCACGATCACCGGCGCCAGCGAATTCCGGAACAACAGTTCCGCCGGCTGGGGCGGCGCCATCGGTGCGGTCAGCACGTATGACCTGACGATCACCATTACCGGCGATGCCGCCAGACATGTTATCTTCGACGGCAACCAGGCTCTTTACGGCTCCGGCGGCGCCATCCTTGCTCAGGGAAGCAGAGGGATTACGACGCTCAATTTTGACTATGTGACCATGAATGCCAATACCGCGGTGTTCGGCGGCGGCGCCGTCTTTATTCCCGGCGGTACGAATTTTGTTTGGAATACCGAACGCGGGGCCACGATTGATGTCACAAATTCAATCTTTTCGGACAACAAGGTTATTCTGGAAAACAGTGCAGCTGTAACCGGCGGCGGGGCTTTCGGTATCCTCCATGAGCGGCTGACCACGTTCAATATCAGTGATTCGACCTTCAGCGGCAACAGTTCGACCCGTCAGGGGGGCGCGATTCTGATTCTTGATTGCAACAGCAGCGGAGCCCCCCGGATCGACACAATAATGACCCTGAGCAACACGGACTTCCTGAACAATACCGCCGGCGGGTGGGCCGGCGCCATCTACATGTACGGCAATATCACCGTTGACGGCGGCTCGTTCGCGGGCAACAGCGCCGGATATTGCGGCGCCATCATGCTCGGGAAATACGCGGCCGGCAATGCTGTCCTGACGGCTACCGGAACCCTCTTCGAAGGGAATCATTCGACCGCGTTTGCAGGGGCGATTTCCGCGACCAGCATGATTCTGGAAGACGTCACCTTCAAGGACAACTATGTTAATGCCAAGGATATCTATGCGTATGCCGGAGCTATTTCCGGCGGCAGTATGACCCTCAAGGGGAACATCCTTTTTGAAGGCAACTATGTCAGGAATACGGGCGAGGCTTATGGGGGCGCGTTCTACGGCTACACGCTGACGGTTGCGGACGGGGCGAACGTCTCCTTCATCAACAACTCGGCCATCAGCACCGGCGGCGGCAATGCCATCGGCGGGGCGATTCTCTCCCACCGCGACTTGTCCTTGACCGGGGTTCTGTTCCAGGGCAATTCCGCCGGATACGGCGGTGCCATTTACAGTGCCTGCAATGTGATTCTCAATAATTGTACGTTCATAAACAATAGCGCGACAGTTGTCGGCGGGGCCATTTACCTGGAGGTTCCCGATGCTGCTTCGATCCCGACCCTGACGGTACTGAACAGTACATTAACGGGCAACTCCGCCGGGTACGGCGGCGCGATTTACAACGGCAGCACCACCACGGTGTCCAATTCGACCTTCAGCAAAAACAGCGCGACGGAGTCCGGCGGGGCATTGTACAACGATACCGACAGTACCGCAACCGTGTCCAATTCGACCTTTTATTCGAACAGCGCGACCGTTTCCGGCGGAGCTTTTTACAGCGAGGGTACGCTGACGCTGGCGGATGTGACGCTGGTGGCGAATCACGCCGCTTCCGGCGGAGCGATTGACCTGAACGGCGGCAATGCTTATGTGATTAACACATTGATGCTGGCCAATTATCAGGGCGACGATGTCAACTCACTGAGCGACATCAAGATCGAGGACGGTTTGCTCAGCATGGCTTACAGTATTTACGGCGAGGTTGACGGGGCTTTTACCGATCGCGCCAATACCAAACTGTCGGATACCGGTATTGCCGATCCGCTCAAGAATATTCTCGGCGCAATGTGGAACGCGGCAAAGACGGATCTGGTGATGATTTCCGACGATTCGCATGTTGTTTTGGATGCGGAAGGTGTGATCGCGATTCTGAATACCGGACTGGCTGCCTACAGCGGTTCGCTGGTCGGCAAAATCGGCGGGCATTTCTATTACCGCGACATGGCCGACAATACGTGGAAAAGTTTTACCACTCTGCAGACCTTTGCCTTCAACACCACCGGCCCGGACTTCGGCCTGACCGGCGGCACGATTATCGACGTCGGGCAGAACGCGGCGTCGCGCGTCCATACCCATGAGGCGTACAATGTCGGAGCGTATGCGATTGATCTGGTTAAGGAACTGCCGAGTACGGTTGTGACGACCGATCAGGATATCGTCAATCCGTTCGACTATGTGATTTCGCTGCGTGAAGCGGTCGAGGTTTACGGCGGCAGGGCTTTCACGGGTACCTATTATGATGTGGCGAACGATGCGATTGTAACGGTCAACGGGTATAACCCCGGCACCGGCATTACGTTTGCCATCGAAAATTTCAGCGGTACGGATCTGGTGGTCACGGTTTACAGCCAGCTGACGATCGACGCGGCTTATCTCTCCACCATGACCATCAACGGCTACAACAATGCGACACTGCAGGGCAGGGTCACGATCACGGTCGCTACTCCGTCCAGCAGCGCTTACCGGCTGTTCACGGCCGACAGCAGCACCGCGAACTGGAACCTCGGCTTCAGCAATCTTAACATGGTCGGCGGCGTATTAAGCAACACGGCCAGCGGCGGCGCGATTTATGTGAACGGCGTCAATGCGACGGTTTCGCTGACCGGGGTCAACATCAGCGGTTCGCAGGCGGTTCGAGGTGGCGCGGTGGCGGTGATCGCCTCGGGCGACGCGCTTACGCTCACAGTCAAAGACTGTACATTTACCGGCAACATGACCTTCGATAAGATTGGCAGCGGCGACAGCGGCGGCGCGATCTTCGCCCAGACCACCCGGACGACCGCTGAGACGACGCTCAACATCACGATCAGCGGCAAAACCAGTTTCCTGAACAACAGTTCATCCGGCTGGGGCGGTGCGATCGGCGCGATCAGTTCGTACCACTTGAACCTCACCATTGCCGGTACCGATGCCGGAAACCGCGTGATTTTTGACGGCAATAAAGCGCTGTACGGCTCCGGCGGTGCGATCTTCATCCAGGGAAGCAGGGGACTGACGAAGGTCGATATCAACTATACGACGATGAACGCCAATACCGCGGTATTCGGCGGCGGCGCCATCTACCTGAGCAGCGGTTCAAACTATTCCACCTATCCGGGGCGCGAATCCAGAATCGATATCAAAAACTCCAACTTCACCGGCAACAAAGTTACCCTTGAGGGCAGTGCCGCGGTAACGGGCGGCGGCGCAATCAACGTCGAGCATGAATGGCTCTCGACATTCAATATTGCCGACTCGACGTTCAGCGGCAATATTTCGCCCCGCAGCGGCGGCGCGATCATGATCTCTAACAGCAGCAGCGCTCCGAGCGGCACGGAAATGACCCTGACGAATACGCATTTCCTGAATAATATCTGTACCACCTGGGGCGGTGCGATTTACGTGAAGGGCAATATCACCATTACCGGCGGTTCGTTCGTCGGCAACAAGAGCGACTTCGGCGGTGCCATTCTGCTGGGCGCGAACAACTCGACCGAAGGTATTTTCACGGCCACCGGAACCCTCTTTGAAGGAAACGGCGCGACCTCGCTCGCCGGAGCGGTCAGTGCCAGCAGCCTGATTCTGGAAGACGTCACTTTCCGCAACAACTACGTCAATGCCAATACTACCAGCATTGCTTACGGCGGCGCAATCGCCGGCAAGACGACGCTAAAAGGCACTGTCCTTTTCGAGGGCAACAGCGTCACCAACAAGGGAGATGCCTATGGCGGTGCGATTTACGGCAGCAGTTTGACGATTGCGGACGACGCCAAGGTCTCCTTCATCGGCAATTCAGTGACCAGCAGTGGCGATCTCGCCCTCGGCGGCGCGATTCACATCAGCAATAACCTGAGCCTGACCGGTATTATCTTCGAGGACAATTCCGCTCAATATGGTGGCGCTATTTACAGTAATCGCAATATTACTCTCGATGGCTGTACCTTCAAGGAAAATGAGGCCACAATCAACGGCGGCGCGATTTACCTGGTACCGAACAGTACCGCTCCGGTGCTGATCATCCGCAACGGCACGGTTTTCGAAGGAAATACGGCTGTACGGTACGGCGGCGCGATTTATGCTAACGCCACCACGTTCACCATCAGCGGCTCGTACTTCAACGGCAACAGCGCGGGCCGTTACGGCGGCGCGATTTACGCCAACTGCAGTGTCACAATCAATGACGGCACCCAATTCGGCAACATCAGCGGCAACACTGCCGGTGAATACGGCGGTGCGATTCTGGCGTACGGCACGCTGACGGTGAGCAATGCCGAATTTTACCGCAACAGCGCGAAGCTGAGCGGCGGCGCGATCAGTGGCATGGGAAGCGTGATCCTGAACAATGCCATTTTCGGCGACTCGGCCGTGACCGGCAGCGGCAACACCGCCGGAGAAGGCGGCGGCGCAGTTTGTGCATTCAACTCCCTTCAAGTTACCGATTCGTCTTTCGCGTTGAATTCGGCGGAGATGGGCGGGGCGATTTACAGCAGCAGCGACTTCACGGTCACCGGCAGTACTTTTGTCAGCAATGTCGCAAGTCTGGATGGCGGCGCGATTTATGGCGATGGTGATGTGTTCCTGCAGGATGTCGTGTTTGGCGATGAAAACTTTTCCGGCAGAGGCAATCATGCCGGTCAGGATGGTGGCGCGGTCTATGCTTATAGCGCACTTCAGGCCAACGACGTTTACTTCTATTATAACACGGCGGGGCGTGATGGCGGAGCGCTCTACACGATCACGGACGGCGGCGTCAACTCCTCGTTTTATATCGGCAACACTGCAGGGCGTGACGGCGGAGCCATCTACAGCACCGGCATCCTGGCGCTGAATAATTCGGTATTCAGGACGAACTCCGCCGACCGGAACGGCGGCGCGATTTACAGCGACGGCGAATTGACTTTGAACAACGCTTCGTTCACCGGCAATACCACCAAGGTCAACGGCGGCGCGCTCTACCTTGCCGATGGCGGTACGTTTGATTCGGCCGGAGCCATCGGGTTCTACAACAACCACGCCGATGTTGACGGCGGTGCGATTTACAGCCTGACCGGCTTCAGTATTTCCGCGATATTCCACGATAATACGGCAAACCGGAATGGCGGCGCGATTTATGCGGCCGATAATCTCACGGTCACGCACTCGGAATTCCGCTGGAACGCCGCGGAAGGTGACGGCGGTGCGGTTTATGCCATCGGCCAGTCGCTGACCATGGACAATACGCTGGTCGCCGACAGTACGGCCAAGGGCAACGGCGGCGGCATTTACGCCACGGCCGCGGTTTCGCTGCTCAACCTGACGGTGGCCAACAACACCGCCAAGGGCAACGGCGGCGGCATGTGGAACACCGCCCCGGCCACGGTGAGAAACTCCATTTTCTGGGGCAATCGCGGCGCGGCCATGAACCAGCTCAACACCGGCGTGACCAACGCGGTCACCTATTCCGGCATCGAAGGCTGGACGCTCGGCGGCACCGGAAACGTGAACCTGCAGTCCGCCAATGCCAGGACCGACAGCAGTAAAAACGAAAACGCAAAGAATGAGTATTATGTCTGCTTCTTTGATGAAGAGAATGGCGATTATACTCTGGATAAAGGCTCGTACTTGATTAATCGAGGCAGTAATTCC
Source organism: Victivallis vadensis (assembly GCA_040391785.1). Taxonomy (GTDB): domain Bacteria; phylum Verrucomicrobiota; class Lentisphaeria; order Victivallales; family Victivallaceae; genus UBA5239. Next base: position 38,322 of record JBEBXH010000037.1, on the reverse strand, counting down.
TATGTGACTATGCCCGAAACCGACCTCGCGGATGATCCCCGCATCTTCCGTTACGGCAATGGCGGTATCGTCGACATGGGCGCTTATGAATCGCAGCACAAAGGCAATGTGGTGATCGATGCTTCGGCCGATGACCTTGTTTACGGCGAAACCGAAACGCTGAGCGCCGGTCAGGACGGTTACGGCGGCGGCGACTTCACGTTCACCTCCACCAATACGGACTATGTGAAAATCAATGGCGACAAGGCCACTGCGTGGAAAGCCAACGAAGAGGTCGATGTCACGGTTGATTATTCCGGCGATGACAATTGGAATGAACACTCTGCCACCATAAAAGTCAACACGCAGCAGCGCGACATCACGCTCAAAGCAAGCGATGCCCGCTACACGTACGACGGCACAACCCACAAGTTCTACTGGGATGGCAACGCGGGCGGCCTCGGATTTGCTTTCGATGACGTCTTGATCTCGTATGACAGTAAATCCTATCGCAATGCCGGCGAGTATTTCGACGCCTTATTCAATGCGTTGATTTCCAGCTCGACCCGCGGTGATATGACCGGCAATTACAACATTAACTATGAAAAAGGCACCATGATCATCGACAAAGCCACGCTGACCGTAACACGTGACGGCGAAAACAAAGTCTATGACGGTACCACCAATGCCGATTATACCTGGTCGTTCAACGGTCTGGTCGCCGGTGATGATGTTGACTATACCAAAGGCAATGCCCAGTTCGGTGACAAGAACGTCGGCAAGAATAAAACCGTCTATTTCAATGGCGATTCGCTGAGCGGCGACGATCTCGGCAATTATACGATCCATTACAACGACCTCGGCGCAGATATCACTAAGGCAACATTGGTCGTCAACCGCGACGGCGAAAACAAGGTTTATGACGGCACCACGGCTGCTCAATATACCTGGTCATTCGACGGTTTGTTCGGCAACGATGACGTGACCTACAACAAAGGCACCGCCTCGTTCGGCGATAAGAACGCCGGCAAGAATAAGACCGTTTATTTTAACGGTGATTCCTTGAGCGGCAGTGATCTCGATAATTATGAAATCACTTATGATGACAAAGGCGCTGATATCACCAAGGCCACGATCGTGGTCAATCGTGACGGAGAAAGCAAGGTCTACGACGGCACGACCCATGCCGACTACACCTGGTCAATTGACGGCGTAATCGCCGGCGATGATGTCGACTACAACAAAGGCGCTGCCAATTTCAGCGACAAGAATGCCGGTACAAATAAGACCATCTACTTCAACGGTGATTCCCTGAGCGGCAGCGATGCCGATAATTACGAAGTTATCTATGACGATCTCGGCGCCGATATTTTCAAAGCCACAATCGTCGTCAATCGTGATGGCGAGGATAAGACCTACGATGGCACGACCAATGCCGACTATACCTGGTCGCTCGACGGTCTGATTGATGGCGATGACGTGACCTACAATAAAGGGAATGCACGGTTCAGTGATAAAAATGCAGGCATGGACAAGGATGTGTATTTTGATGGTGATTCTCTGAGTGGCGTTGATGCCGGTAATTACGAGATCACCTACGATGACAAAGGCGCTGACATCTTCAAGGCCACGATCGTTGTCAATCGTGATGGCGAGGATAAGACCTACGACGGCACGACCAATGCCGACTATACCTGGTCGCTCGATGGAGTAGTCGCCGGTGATGACGTCAATTATAACAAGGGGGATGCCTCGTTCGCCGACAAGAACGCCGGCAAGAATAAGACCGTTTATTTCGACGGTGATTCTCTGAGTGGCAGTGACCTCGATAATTATGAGATCAGCTACAATGACCTCGGCGCTGATATTTTTAAGGCCACGATCGTCGTCAATCGTGACGGCGAGGATAAGACCTACGACGGCACGACCTATGCCGATTATACCTGGTCGCTCGACGGCGTAGTCGCCGGTGATGACGTCAACTATAACAAGGGTGATGCCAATTTCAGCGATAAAAACGCCGGTACGAATAAAATCGTCTATTTCAACGGTGATTCTCTGAGTGGCAGTGACCTCGATAATTATGAGATCAGTTACAATGACCTCGGCGCTGATATCTTCAAGGCTACGATCGTCATCAATCGTGACGGCGAAGATAAGACCTACGACGGTACTACCAATGCCGATTATACGTGGTCGCTCGACGGCGTAGTCGCCGGTGATGACGTCAATTATAACAAGGGTGATGCTGCGTTCGCCGACAAGAACGCAGGCAAAGATAAGACCGTCTATTTTGACGGTGATTCCTTGAGCGGCAGTGACCTCGATAATTACGAGATCACCTACGACGACAAAGGCGCAGATATCGCCAAAGCTGGCTTGGTCATTACCATTGATGACAAGAGCAAGTTGGCCGGTGAAAGCGATCCGGCGTTTACCGGTCATACCGAGGGACTGGCGGACGGTGACTCCGTCTTCGGTTATGATCGCAGTAACAAGGGCGAAGCCGCAGGTAAATACGCCATCGACGAGTATCAGATTGATGACGGCAATGACGGCAACAACTACGATATCACGGTGATCGACGGGACGCTGACGATTATCGCCCCGGCACCCGCTCCCACTCCCGTTACAGGCACAGCGCTGATCAATATTTATATGGATGCATCCTCAAGGAACTATGACGTCAACGGCATGGAAGAAGCAAATCTGATAAATATGGTATCAGCATTGGATGCAAACCGCGAGATGGACACCGAAGTTGATGAAGACAGCAACGCCAATGTCAATAGTTCATCGTTCCAGACCATAGAAAAAGGCACGGAAAAAGCTAAAACCCAGTTCAAGGAAATCAGTCAGAAAAAAGCATTTGAAGAAAGTGACTTGTACGTGGTTCAGCAAAAGGCAAATTCAATTCTGGCAAATTCCGGGATTCAGGATTCACGACTCAAGGCTGACGGTAAATCTTCGGAACCAATTCAGATCATGGTTCCCGAGAGCAAATCGTCGGGCAACTTCAGGATTGTGCCCCCTGTCGGAACCGGCGGACTTAACCTCGATTTCACCAACGAAAGTACACATCCGATGAACACCATGCCGTCACCAATCGATATCAGCGGCGGCGGTGTCAATGTGATCAACTTCAACGGACTGGAATTGACGGATGCCGCCTGGACCGAAAAAGCGGAAAACCTCAAGGACAGACTGGATCTGCTTCTCGAAGAAATGATGGCCGTATAATAACAAACAACCCGGCAGCGGGCATTTGTCCACTGCCGGGGGGGAATTCGTCAGATAAACACGACCGGTTTGATGAGGTCAGCGGGTTTGTTGTGCATCAACTCCAGACCTTCTTCCAGATGGTCGAAGCCCTGGAAGGTATGCGTTACCAGCAGACCGGGGTCAAAACGTTTGTTCATGACGAGAGCCGCCATGCGCTCCATGCGGACCCGCCCGCCGGGCGTAAGGCCGCCGTTGATTTGCTTGTGGCCCATGCCTACGCCCCACGCTTCCCGTGGGATCCGCAGGAACTCGCCTTCACCGAAATAATTGACATTGCCGATCACTCCGCCGGGCTTGCAGATCCGGACCGCCTGTTCCAGTACTTCCGAAGGGCCCCCGGCAATGATCACGTGGTCGGCACCGTGCCCGTGGGTAGCGGCCAGAATCTGGTCGACGATATCGCCGTTCTTGTAATTGACGATGTCCGTGGCACCATATTTCCTGGCGACTTCCACGCAAAGCGGACGGCTTCCGACGGCGAAGAGACGCGCCGCGCCCCGCAAGGTGGCCCCGGCCACTGACATCAGTCCGACCGGACCGATTCCGATGACCACCACCGTGGAACCGAATTCCACCTGGGCCAGTTCCACGCCATGAAATCCCGTTGTCACCATATCCGGCAGCATGACCGCCTGGGCCAGACTCATGCCGTCCGGAATCAGGGCCAGATTCATATCGGCGTCATTGACATGGAAAAATTCCGAGAAAACCCCGTCTTTGATATTCGAATACTTCCAACCGCTCAACATCCCCTCGGAATGCTGCGCCGGGACGCCCTCTTGAATCGTCCGTGTCCGCCAGTTCGGGGTGATCGCCGGTACGATCACTTTGTCGCCGGCTTTGAAATCCTTCACCTCGGCGCCGATTTCCACGATTTCGCCCACTGCTTCGTGGCCGAGCACCAGATTCTGTCTCTCGCCGAGCGCGCCTTCGTAAACCGTATGGATATCAGAAGTGCAGGGGGCCAAAGCCAATGGTTTGACGATGGCGTCCAGCACGCCGCACGCGGGCCGTTCTTTCTGAATCCACCCGGTCCGCCCGATTTTCAACATAGCAAATGCACGCATAATAAACTCCCGTTTGTTATTTTAACCTGTCCACACTATACATGCCCGCGCCGCGCTGTCAAGCCATGGAGTTCCTTATTTTGTACTTCTGTCTTGAAAAGTATATATAGATGCTCTCATTCATTTCTGGTGGTGTATTTTTCGATCAACTCTTCGAGGGACATTCTCATCTGGGTGTCGCACTGAAGCATGGCGCCGGTTATGCCGGGATTCATTTGCCGCCCGGACAAATCGACTTCCTGTTCATACATCAGCTTGAGGTAGCGCCGGAACATATCGAGGTTAAAATAACCGATCTCGAGCATCAGGTCGACCCGGCCCGGGCGCAGCAGCGAATGGGGCAGGGTGTCCAGATGATTGGTGGTCATGATCACGATCCGCCCGTGGGTGGCCGTGATGCCGTCGAGCGCATTAAGCAGGTCCGACATATTGCCCCGGGTTCCCTTGTCTTTGTCCTCGTCGTTCTTGTTCTCGGGTTGGTCGGACAACGCCGAAAGAATCTCGCCGATCTTTCTCGGGTTGAACAGATGGGCGTCGATGTCTTCGATGGCGTACAGGCTGTTGTTCGGGGTGGAATCCGAGCTGCAGAGGGCCTGTCCGATGGAGTCCATGGCTTTGGCCGACACGATCAGCAGTTCACGCTTGGCGTAGCTGGCGAGAGCCTTGATCACGGATGTCTTTCCCGTGCCGGGCGGACCGTGCAGCAGGATGCCCAGTCGATAGGGAATGCCCTTTTCGATGCACCATTTCTCGTATTCCGGATCGAGGAAACGGTCGACCCGGGCGATCAGTTGCTCGAGAGCGCCTTGTTCCAGAATGATCGAGCTCAGCGGACGGTTCGGCTGCCGGTCCAGAAAATCCCACCCGTCGTCATAGGTGTAGACTTTGCTTTGATCGGGTACGCGGCCGTGCTCGCGCGCCTCTTCCAACAATTTGATGAAAATGCCGTGGCCTTTGCCGAATTTCGAGATGGTGATCGTTTCGAATTCGCCGTTTTCGTTGTCACGCCGGGTCGTCAGGTAAACGATCAGGAGTTTTTTCCGGTACCAGACATAGTGGGTCCCATAGCCCAGCGAGAGCACGGAAGAATCGTTATTTCCCCACCTGCCGTTGCTGGCTTTCCAGGATGCCAGTTTTTTGCTTTTCAGGTATTCCCCGAGCCAGTTGACAATATCATAATACACCCGGTGCTGGCTGGTCAGGATGAGCTGGGTACGGAAAAAGCGCAGCGTGAGTCCTTCGATCCAGTCCGGCACGCCGCGACAGATATAAGTGATTACGCCCAGGGCCCATACGCCAATCACCCCGGTGAGTGCTCCGGAAGCCGCCGGGGAGAGATTAAGGTCGCCCAGCAGCTTTTTGATGATTTCTTCGATCATATATTTTCACTTCTATAGAATTTTTCAGAGTTTTTGCAATTTGATTAAAGGCTGGCAATAATTCCGCCAGTGGTTGTGGCGCGGACGTAGAAATACGCAAACGCACAGTTTTGTGAATCTGTAGATTACGACTGTTGGAATGCCGCCGGTCTTCGCGTAAGGGGAGCAAAGACTCTACGGGCTTCAGAAGAAGTGCAGAAACGACAGCGATTCCAAACGAACTCGAAGATGTGTGATCATAAAATTTTTCATTGAAATCACCGCCAGTTGAAAGTTTATAGACAAAAAAATGGAGCGAGTGATGGGAGTCGAACCCACGACATTCACGTTGGCAACGGAACTGATTTGAACTTATTTTGTGAAAATTTTGGGTTTATATTAGGTTTATTTTCGAGATTGTGTTATAATAGAGGTAATCGAAGGTAATAGCGGTGACTGCCGCAGACAATGGAGGGGTTTTTATGGCCGAAGGAACGAAAAAAAGAAGAACGAAAGGTAACGGTTCCATTTTCAAGAATGGAGATTATTATTATCTACAGCATTATGTAAACGGCAAAAAAGTTGTCAAGTCGCTTCGCACCAAAAATAAAACCGAAGCGGAACGTAAGGCGAGTACATTACTGCCCGATTTTGCCTTGCAGACACGCGAGGATGTTGTCAGTAAGGTTGCAGAACTCAAACGACTGAAAACGAAAGACAGGGTTAAGCTCTCCCGTGCGTGGGACATGTTTTATAACTCCAAGTTGCGCCGGACGGCTACTTCGGAAGGAACGCTGGCAAACTACCGCTACATGTACAACGACTTTTATCAGTGGTTGAGGAAACATTATCCGACCTTGGAAACTCTCTCTGAAATAACCCGACCCATTGCCGAAGAGTATGCCAAAGATTTTGACAGGCGAAACATCACCGGCAATACCTACAACTATTATATCGGCGCTCTCAAGACGATTACAGCGGCCTTGATGCACGAGGCCGGATTGACAGAAAACGTCTGGATGTTCATTAGCAAGAAACCAGTGGAAAGTATCGGCAAAAAGCCTTTCACGGAAGAAGAAGTGCGGCGCATTTTCGCGGCGCTGGATGATGATGAGTTTAAACTGATGAATAAGGAGCAGATGAAAATGCTTTGCCATATCAGTTATTTTACCGCTATGCGTCTGGCCGATTGCGCATTGCTTCAATGGAAGGATATCAACATGAAGACGGATATAATCTCACTGATTGCGACAAAAACCAAAGGCCACAGAAAACGAATTACCGTTCCGATAAAGCCCGCTTTCAAAGAAAAATTATTGGCGGCGGCTGACGCATGGGGAACAGAGCAGTATGTTCTGCCCGCTGTTGCTGATCGATACAAACGAAATGCTTGCGGGGTACGGGAAGATGCCGTGACGATATTAGAGTATGCTGGCTTGGAAGTTTCCATTGACATGGGCAGACAACGAAAAACCAACCAATACGGTTTTCACTCATGGCGGCACACGTTTTGCTCTAATGCCGCCTCCAACGGTATGCCGATAACTCATCTTGCGGAGATTACTGGGGACAGCATTGCCACGCTCCAAAAGTATTACGTCAAGATTCAACACAAAGCGCTTCACCGCGCGGCGGAGGCCATACCCAATATCCCCTTGACGGTGCAGGAGGCGCAGGAGGAGGAAATTCCGACACACCCGACAGCGCAGGAAGATTTGTTGGCGCAACTTCAAAACGCGCCGGACTTAACCGAGCGGGAAAAGATGATGCTGGAACTGCTCTCACGGAAGGAAGGGTAGTATAAGACGTTCACTTTTAGATGATTGAGACTTGACTTTTTGAGATTTTATGCTATTGTATATCTCGTAGTGCATCCAAGTGGATGTTCGTGTATTGCATCTGAGACAGAGCAGTGCTGGTGATGTTTCGTCACCGTTACAGTTCCCAAGTGAACTTCCGCAGGTTTGACCTGTCCTTTTTCTCTTTGTCTCCAACTATGGTATCATTGTATACTGACAGTAAGGAGATTTATGAGAAATTTCTGCCCGAAAGGCGTGACGGATTTTGCCGTCGAAACCCCTAACGGTACACTCGTATCTCCTCGCGGTTATCGCGGGGAGGTACGTAATGTATAGTCGTACCGAAGTCAACACATTCCAAAGTATTCTGAAACCGCTCTGCGATGCAGGGACGATACCGCAGGAGCTTTACAGCGTTGCGTTACAGGCGGTCAACGATCGGCTGAAAGGGCAGATTGCCCCTGACAAACCGAAACGCGAAACTCTTATCTCGCGCCAGCAAGCCGCTGAAATGCTGGGATGCTGTACAAGAACGATTGACCGTCTACGAAAAGAAGGTAAATTGGCGGCGGTTCAATATGGAACTGCATCTATCCGTTTTCGTGAATCGGATATTGTCACATTGCAAACTCTTTTCGCTCCGGCGGCGGGAGGTGAGCAATGACGAAGAAGAAAGATACTCCGGTTCAGAATCCGCAGATGCTTCCTGACAAGCAAGTTCTTGAAGAGATTTTGTCCACTACTCCCATTGAGCGAATCGAGAAACTGAAACTCTTAGTAGGAAGGGTAAGCCCGATAATTGACCGTGCATTAAAGAGACGAATTACCCAACTCGAACGTGAAATGGAATGTTCCCCGCTTCGGGAGAAAGTTCAGTTGATTAATAACAATCTCGCGCGGCGCGGCAAGGAGGTGAATCATGGATGAACGTACTCCATCTTTCCTGTTTGATACGTGGCGCTGGCCGAAGCATAAAGAGTTGAATGAAATCTATGAACGTCTCTGGGAAGAAATTCCTAAAAGTAAACAGAACGGCACGAATGAGATGATAGAAACGCTGTTGAAGCATTTTATATGCAATCTTTATATTTCGCATTACAATGACAAGCCAATAGCTGTACCGTTGCGAAAAGATATGTTTGCGCGGGGACGTTATAAGCAACTGCATTTTTCATACCGGGCATTCCGTGAAAGAGTATTCGAGTTCTTAGAACAGAAAGGAATAATGATGGTGAAGCTGGGAATAAATTCATATTCAGATAATGAATCTTCGGAGTTTGAAGAATACAATCCAGTTTATGAACAAGGTTGCTCAACTCGAATCTGGCCTTCAGATGCTTTACGAGACGAGTTTTCCAAGCTGGAGAATGTTCTTATTTACAGAGATACTGATTGTATAGTCATGAGGGAAGAAATCGATGAAACGAAGCTTGACATACCATTTCCAGAATCTAGTTTCACAGTAAACCTACGAAGTGAACTTATATTTATAAACGAGGTGTACACTACTCATAATTTCAGATATGATTCTACTACAGAGAAGTATAAAGTATTCAATCCCTGGTATCAGAATCTCAATAAATTATATGACAGTACCTATGAAGATTCTGTATATCAAGACCCCTGTACCTTCCTATTACCGGGTACAAATGCGGTTATGCGGCGTTTTTCACCTCAAATCAGGACAGTATTTTCAAATGGCAGTTTCGAGCAGGGAGGACGTATTTATGCGGCTTTGCAAAAAGAAATCGGTAACTGGCAATCCATGCCGCAGGAGCAACGAAAAACGATTTTGATTGATGGTTATCCGGTAGTGGAATTGGATTTCGATGCTTTTCATTTGACTATGCTGTACGCTATTGAAGAGAAGCAACTGAACCATGACCCTTATAATACTGTTGCTCCAAAGGAAATGCGCTCGATTATTAAAGTGCTTCTCCTGACGGCACTGAATGCCGAATCGGAAGAAAGTGCGGAAGGGGCAATGATTGACAAAATCAAGAAACTCAAACGTAAAGAATATATCACTAAAAAAGATTTGGATTTACTCAAGGCCATTGACATATATAAACCAAACTGGCTGGAACTGATTGATAAACTGCGTGATGCTCATCCTTTGATTGCGCCCTATTTCTGTAGTGGTGCAGGATTGATGTTGCAACGACTGGATGCAGAAATCATGCGTGAAGCCTTGATATATCTCGCAGAGAAGAACATTCCTGCCCTTCCGATACATGACAGCGCCATTGTCGCGGTTCATCACAGATCGGAACTGCGTACAGCAATGAGTCTGGGTTATCATTATATTTTCGGAGATAGATTTACTTGTGGTATCAGTGAGAAATGAAGGTTTTATTTCCAGAATCGGCGGAAAAGAATCAAATAGTATGACAAAACCGGGTAAAAATAGCTATATTCCGTTATAGTAAGCACAAAACCGGGTAAAAGCAGTTATGATGATCTTTCGGTACCGATAAAAAAATACTTCGGTAAATCGTCGGTGATTGATCGGTAATTGTTCGGTGATTTACTCCGATAAAACATAGGGGAAAATGCCTGATTTCAGAAATGAAGACACAAAGATAGCTTATCAGAATGCGCGCGTAATATACGTGTGCGCGAAAGGGATGTCAAGTCCTGTTTTCATAAAATCAGAATATTAGGTTGATTTTTCTGTCGGAAACAGGTATATTCTTATAGAGTTGAACCAACAAAGGAGTTTTCAACGACGAAATAGATTTTGAATTACAATCATAGATAGTCTTTTTGACTTTCGGCAGACTCATATCGGAAACCGCAAAATTCTAAGTGTAAGAGTGTCGCTGAGGGTTGGTATCGGTACTTTGTACTTGGTACCTCCTTTGCATTCTTACACGGGTTCTTTGCGGTACCACGATATGATGTATTGGAGGTACTTTTTTTGCATTGATTTTTCATTCTGCCGTAAGATTATTGGATTATTCCAGCATAAGAATAGAAACGGAGAATGAAGAAATGAAATATTTGTTACTACTTAGCTTACTGTTACTCTGCGGTTGCTCAACCGTGACAGAACGCGCCGCCCCTGTCGCAACGACTATGGAAGCCCCTGCCGGAAAGAAATACGCTGATGTAATCGTTTCCCGTCTCCTGCGTGTCATTGATGGCGATACTTTCGCTTGCAATATAGATTCTCATACGCCCATTGCGGGTAAGAATATTTCTATTCGTCTCCGTGGTATCAATACCCCTGAACTTCGAGATAAAGACCCGGCGCTACGCAAATCTGCGTACGAAGAAAAAGAACGCTTGGAGCAGTTATTGACCAGCGCCACGGTGATCGAGCTCCGTGATCTTGGACGCGATAAATATTTCCGTATTCTTGCCAGCGTATATATCGATGGTGAAGATATTCTTCCAAAACTAAACCCCAAATACAGGAGATAACGAGCATGAAGAAAACAACAAAAGTCGTATGGATGGCAATGGCAATTACTGCATTCTCATTCAATCTATCTGCCACTGACATGACCTTGAAGGAAGCACAAGCACTCTACAAGAAAGGTGACTACGAAAAAGCAATTCCTATTATCATGGCCGAAGCAGAAAAAGGTGATGCAGTAGCTCAGTTTGGACTTGGACTATCTTATGCCAGAGGAAATGGCGTAACGCAGGACTATAAACTAGCGGAGGAATGGTATACCAAGAGCGCCAACCAAGGCTTTTCTGCTTCACAATATAATTTGGCGCTGTTGTATTATTATGGTCAGGGTGTTGAAAAAGATTATGCAAAAGCAAAAGAATGGTTTTCCAAGGCGGCCGAGCAGGGCGACAAGGAATCAAAAGAAAATCTCGAACTGATTAAAAAGAAAGAACAGCCAGCGCCTAAAACTATTAATTGGGAAGTGCTTGAAAATGATTCAAGGGTTGAGATACAATATCAAGTAAATAACATCTCTATCAGAGTTGCTTATCAAAGCGCAAGCCAAGAAATAAGAAGCATTTTATTGTATTATCATGATGGAGATGAGCTAAAACCGCTGACAGCTCCAGAGAAGGAAATAAAGAACCGTTTCAAGACCATGAAAGAGCTGAATTCTTTTCTTCTCAAGCACCATAATCAATTTTTCTACGTGCTTAATGAGCTTGAGACAGTTCAGGTTATTAGGAGAAACGCACCAACACGGAAGACGATTACGTTTTGAGTAATTACTTTCGCGCGAGAGTACACCACACACAAATAGATCGTTCACTTCTTTCAAAACAGGCTGTTCCGTTTTTTCGAGATGGCCTGTTCACTTTTCTGGGCGAGTGGTTCGCATGAACTACCCTCTGCCGCGCCGCGCTACTTTTGAGCAAAGGAATTTTAGAAGGCAGGGGGGCGCATACTAAAATGTTGGTTTGGCTTCTTAGGGTAGAACCAAACACATGGAGGTTGCCAATGACAACGACAGATTTATCAGACTTCGGACACCGGGAATTAGAGATGCTGGAAAAGTTGCTTTGCGCCATGCGAACGCAAGGACTGCCAAACGACTTCGATGATTGCGAAGTTACGCCGGTGATGAATCAATGTTCCGGTGATGTTTTCTTATCGAACGCTCAATATCAGGTTGCCATGATGAACGGCGGCAAGCTGGAATCGTTCTATACGCTCCCTTCCGGCAAAGAAGGTTTTGCCAATGAACTTTACGAGTTGTTCCAAGGCGGCAGTATCGACGATGAAAGCGATTTGGAACAGCTTATCGAAATTTTGGCCGGAAACGGCCTTGTCGATGAAGTTGAAGCCGTCAGGGGAAAGATTGTGCCGCAACATACAAACGTTGCGTAAGGCCCGCCAGAGCCTAATTAAAACCGGGGTTTTCTGCCGGAGGAAGGGAACTCCATTCTTCGCGCCCTCGTTGCTCGCTAAAGGGAACGGTTTTCCAAGCAGAGCAGACGGTAAGTTCCCAACCTCAAAAAAGACTGTCAATTTCAACAAGCCTTTTCCGAACATGGAGAATCATCATGAAATGTATCATATATGCCAGAGTAAGCACCGAAGATCAAACAGTAGAGAACCAGTTGCGCGAATTGAAAGAATACGCCGCGCGGCAACAATGGCAAGTCACCGGAGAATTGACCGATACCGCCAGCGGCGGCAAGTCCATCGAAGAACGCGCCGGACTGAAAGAAGTATTCAATCTCGCACGAAAGAAAAAGTATGACGTGCTGTTGTTTTGGTCACTGGATCGATTTTCACGTGAAGGAAGCCGCAAAACGCTGGAATACTTAACGCGCCTCGATGATTACGGCGTGAAGTGGCATAGCTACACCGAAGAATATATTTCCAGCCTTGGAATATTCGCAGACGCGATTATATCGCTCATGGCGTGTCTGGCGCGGCAGGAACGGTTACGAATCAGTGAACGCACCCGCGCCGGTATGGCACGCGCCGCCGCCGCTGGCAAAGCCATAGGACGCCCTAAAACAGCGCCGGAGGTAATTGAACAGGCAAAACATCTTCGCGCCAAAGGGCTGTCGTTCGCCGCCATAGGCAAGGAAATGAACCTGTCCCGTGTCCGGGCATTCGAACTTTGCCAGTAAGGAAACTTTGGGTTTATGTTTGGGTTTATCGAGCTTAAAACAATGGGTTTATTGACTGCTTGTTGCAGGGGTAAATTACAAGACGAAAAAAATCAGGAGGCGAATTTGACAAATGAATCGAAAAATGAGCGGCGTTGGCCTTATTCTTTGGGTTTATTTTGGGTTTATTCCCTGCTGGACTGGGGTGAAATCGCGTTGACTGGCGTTGACAAAGAAAAAGTCACTTCAAATAGCAAATTGCTTATTCTTAGTGACTTTGAGCTTAAAAGAATGGAGCGAGTGATGGGAGTCGAACCCACGACATTCACGTTGGCAACGTGACGCTCTACCACTGAGCTACACTCGCTTGATGCGACTTTGATAAAATGGAGCGAGTGATGGGAGTCGAACCCACGACATTCACGTTGGCAACGTGACGCTCTACCACTGAGCTACACTCGCATACCGATCAAAGTGAGATATTACAATACAGACAAAATTTAAAAAATCAAACCCGTTATCAAGAATTTTTCAAAAAATTTCAACCTCAGCCATACAATATCTCAAGTATGGCTACCCCGCCAGGAGTCGAACCTAGACTAAATGGACCAAAACCACTTGTGCTGCCATTACACCACGGGGTATCGGGCGATAACGAGCCATTAATATAGTTCGCGACAGGTAAATTCCAAATAAAGTTTTGAAATATTTATAAAAAACTGGTAAAATAGCCCGCCGGAGATATATTACTTGCTTGTAGCAAAGAGATTTTAACCAAGGAATGTGAAATCGGGCTTATGAAGAAAAGAACGTTGAAGGATTATTCGATACTGGCATTATTCGGTTATATTATGGGGGCCGCCAATGTCATCCCGGGAGTGTCCGGGGGGACGGTGGCGTTTATCCTGGGGTTTTTCAAGGAGTTGATCGAGTCGCTGAAGGCGTTTTTCAGCAAAGAAGCGATCGATATGGCGCTGCATTTCCGCATCAGGGAAATGTACGAGAAATTGCCGTGGCGTTTCCTGGCGTCGATCGTCATCGGGGCGGCGCTGGCCGTTGTCACGCTCTCCAAAGTATTGAGCTATCTGCTGAAAAATGAGCAGGTTCTGATTTATGCGTTCTTCATCGGACTGATCGTGGCGTCGGTCATCTGCTGTTTCAAGATGGTGAAAAAATGGAGCGCGGTGCCGGTGGTCATGCTGATTGTCGGGATCGCTGTCGGCTATGCGCTGGTGCGGCTGACGCCGACACAGACGCCGAATACCTGGTGGTGCCAGATCATCTGCGGGGTGATCGCGATCAGCGCCATGATTTTGCCGGGGATTTCCGGTTCGTTCATGCTGTTGATTCTGGGACAGTACGAGAATCTGCTGGGAACGATCAACAATTTCGTGTCGTTGAAGCCGGGGGCGGCGGATTTCCAGATGATCATTTTCGTGGCGGTCGGGGCGGTGCTGGGGCTTTGCACCATGGCGTATTTCCTGAGCTGGCTCTTTAAGAAATACAATGACGGCACCGTGGCGATGCTGATCGGGTTCATGCTCGGTTCGCTGGTGAAGCTGTGGCCGTGGCAGGAAGTGACGAACAAGGTCATGACCAGCAAAGGCGAGGAGAAAATCCTGGAAACCAAACTGACGCTGCCGAGTGAATTCGGCGGACAGTTCTGGGCGGCGGTCGGGCTGATCGTGCTCGGCGTCCTGATCACGCTGGCGATCGAATATATGGCTGCCAAGCCGGAACAGAAAACGGAAAAAATTGAAACAACTGTGGAATAAATCATGCATCCGATCATTTTTGAAATAGGTTCATTTTCGCTGCGCAGCTATGGGCTGATGGCGGCGCTCGGTTTCCTGGCGGCGGTAGGCATCGCCATGGTGAATCGCAAATACGCCAAGCTCAGCAGCGATCAGCTCAGTACGCTCTGTTTCTGGAGCATCATCACCGGGATTGCCGGATCGCGGCTGTTTTATGTGATCCAGTACTGGCACCAGTTCAGCGGTCATCCGATCGACATCATCCGCATCGACAAGGGGGGGCTGGTTTATTACGGCGGCTTCCTGCTGGTGATGGCGTTCATCTATTTTTATTGCCGCCGGCAGAAACTGTCGGTGCTGCGGGTGATGGATATCCTCGCGCCGGGGTTGGCGCTGGGGCATGCGTTCGGGCGTATGGGTTGTTTCCTCAACTGCTGCTGCTACGGCAAACCGGGCGGCGGGATTTTCGGCGTGGTTTATCCGCAGGGAAGCGAGGCGTTTGCCAAATACGGCGAAACGGCGCTGCACCCGGTTCAGGTTTACGAAGCCGTGATGAATGTGGCGATGTTTCCGCTGCTCTTTTTCCTGACCCGCAAAGGGGGGAAGGGGATCGCGACCGCGTCGTACCTGGTGCTGTACGGCCTGATCCGTTTCATTGACGAATTTTTCCGCGGTGACCATGCGGGGGCGTTCCTGTGGGGGATGACCCGGGCGCAGATTATCGGGCTGGTCCTGATTCCCGTCGGCGCGGCCTTATTGGTATATCGTATCAAACAAAACAAAAACGAGCCGGAACAAGATGTCGAAACACCTGTTGAGAGTTGAAGCGGAAGACGTTGGCAAACGTCTGGACCGTTTTGTGGCGGATAAACTCCCCGATTATTCCCGTTCAATGCTGCAGCGCCTGATGAAAGACGGCGCGCTTACCTTGAACGACACCCCCTGTACCGTAGCCAAAGTCACGGTCAACGCCGGCGAGGTCTACAAAATATTGATTCCCGAACCGGTCGTTTCGGAGCAGCCGCTGGCGGAGAATATTCCGCTGCCGGTACTGTTCGAGGACGACTGGATGCTGGTGATCGACAAGCCGGCGGGCATGGTGGTGCATCCGGGCGCGGGCAATGCGTCCGGCACGGTGGTGAACGCGCTCCTCGGGCATTGCCCCGAGATGACCGAGCTGGAGGAAATGGGGACCGACCGGCCGGGGATCGTGCACCGCCTGGACAAGGATACCTCCGGGTGCCTGGTGATCGCCAAGACGCCGCTGGCGATGACGCGTCTGTCGGAAGCGTTCGCCGAGCGCAAGGTCAAGAAAGTTTACAAGGCGCTGGTGAAAGGCGTCCCGAAACAGGTCACTGAAACCATCGAAACCAACATCGGGCGCAGCAACGGCAACCGTCAGAAAATGGCCGTGCTGCTCGAGCGCGGCGGCAAAGAAGCCATCACGATTTACACGCTGGTCAAATCCGGCAAAATCGGTAAAATCTCGGTGAGTCTGCTGGATGTAAAAATTCTGACCGGGCGCACGCACCAGATCCGCGTGCACCTGGCCTACCGCAATCTGCCGATCATCGGCGACACCGTGTACGGCGGCAGTCAGGCGGTGGAAGCGCCGCGCCAGATGCTGCACGCCTGGAAAATTACGTTGCCGCATCCGCGCAACGGCCGCAAATTCACCTTCGAAGCGCCGATTCCCGACGACATGAACGAGCTGCTCGGTTCCATGACCCAGGCCACGACGCCGCCCGCTCCCCGGCCGCCGAAGAAGCGCAAAGACGAAGATTATGACGACGATTACGAAGACGATGAAGATATCGATTATTCTTTCCTTGAGTAGTTTATGAAGTCCAGATACCGACACGCCGCCATTATTTCCCCGGCCGGCCCGCTGAAACCGGATGTAATCGCTTCCGGTGTCAAGTTCCTGCAGGAGCAGGGGCTGCAGGTGACGGTGATGCCGCACGTGAGCGCCGGGGCGCCGGAGTCTTATTTTTCCGCGCCGCTCGAGCAGCGGATCGCGGACTTGCATGAGGCGTGGCGGAATCCCGAAATCGACCTGATCGTCTGCGCCCGCGGCGGGTTCGGCTCGATGCAATTGCTGCCGCACCTGGATTGGGAACTGCTGCGTTCACGCAATATCCCGGTGCTGGGGCTCAGCGATATCACTGCGCTGCATCTGGGTATGTTGAAAAATAATGCGGGCATTCCGGTGTCCTCGATTATGCTGGGCGGCATGAGCAAGATCAGTGATTTCATGCTGAAAGCGCTGCGGCATGCGTTGCAAATAGAGCAGGGGGGATTCGAGTTTCCGGCGCAGGTGCTGAAACCGGGCGCGGACTTCGAGGTATTGCCGCGGGCGCTGAATTTGTCAGTGGCGGCGGCGCTTTGCGGTACGCCGTATATGCCGGATTTGAGCGGCAGTCTGCTGATTCTGGAAGATCTCAACGAGGCACCGTACCGGATCGAGCGCTGCCTGACGCAGCTGCAGATGTGCGGCGTTTTCGAGCGTTGCGCCGGGGTGGCGTTCGGCCAGTTCACCGACTGCGGCAGCGCAGACGAAATGAATCGGATTTACCATAAATACGCGGAGGTCATCAATGGTCCGGTGTGGACCGGATTGCCGTTCGGCCACGAGTCCGGGATTGTAGCGGTGAACTGGAGTATGCCGGTGCGAAGCGAAAGAGGTCGATTATTTATTTGAAATTTCGCGAAAAAGCAGTATTTTAATAGGATTAATGTAAACATAAAAACAGAGGTTAATATGGCAGGACATAGTAAATGGGCAAACATTAAGCACAAGAAAGATGCGGCGGATAAGAAAAAGGGCCGTATTTTTTCGCGTATAGCCAAGGAAATCATGGTGGCGGCGAAGAACGGCGGCGGCGACGCTTCGGCGAATCCGCGCCTGCGGGCCGCTCTGGCCTCGGCCAAGGCCAGCAATATGCCCAATGATAACATCGACCGCGCGATTAAAAAGGGGCTCGGCGAGCTCGGCAATGCGATTTTCGAAGAAATCACCTATGAAGGCTACGGTGCCGGCGGCGTGGCCGTGCTGGTTGAGTGCCTGACCGATAACCGCAACCGTTCGTCCAGCGAAGTCCGTACTTCGTTTGACAAGTGCAACGGCAACCTGGCGGCATCCGGCGCGGTGTCGCGCTTATTTAACCGCCGGGCGCATTTCGTGATTACCGGCGATGCCGCCGATGAAGAAAAGTTGATGGAACTCACACTGGACGCCGGTGCCGAAGATATCGAATGCGAAGACGGCTATGCCGAAATCTGGGCCGAGCCGAACGCTCTGGAAGCGATCAGCAACGTGTTGCGCGAAGCCGGGATCACCCCGGACGAAGCCGAAGTCATCCAGCGCTCCGATCTGATCTGTGAAATCAACGATCTCTCGGTGGCGAACGCGTTGACGCGCTTGATCGACCGTCTGGAAGAGCTCGACGACGTGCAGCAGGTCAGCCATAACGGCAATATCAGCGACGAAATTCTCGAACAGATGGAATGATTGTACTGGGGATAGACCCGGCAATCCGGTGTTCCGGATATGCCCTGATCAAGGTCGACAATGCCAACACCATGTCGATCATCGATTGCGGCGTGATCAAAAACGGCAAAACCTTGCCGCATACCGAGTGTCTGCGGCGGCTGGCCGGCGGTATTCGCGAGCTTGTCGGCGCGTATAAACCGGATGTGGTTTCGATCGAAGATCCGTTCCTGGGGGAAAACCCGAGCACGGTGATTATTCTCGGCATGGCGCGTGGCGCGATATTGTCGGTGCTGGGCGAGCTGAAAGTACCGGTTTATCCCTACAAGCCGACCACCGCCAAGCGGGCGGCCGTGGGCACCGGCAAGGCCGACAAGGCCCAGGTGGCGGTGATGATGGCGGCGATGTTTTCGCTGGATGCCTCGGAAATTCCGCTGGACTCGACGGACGCTTTGGCGCTGGCGGTGTGTCATGGACAGGTGGCCGCCAGGTCTGAACTGCAGGCGATGCTGCCGAAACCGCTTTGAAATTTGGAGTAATTTTATGCCGAATCTGAAATCATTTGTCAATGGCGGGTGGCCGTGGTGGCTGACCGGCGTGCTGCTGGCAGTGTTTGCCATGGCGCTGCTGTGGATGTTCAACGATACCCCCGGCATGAGCGACGGCATGTTGTCGATCGCCGAATTCAGCCGTCGCGCCGCCGAGGAAAAATCGATCAGCGAAGCGCCGCCGCTGGACTGGCAGACCGGATTCCTCGGCGGGATTTTCATCGGCGCCATTGCCTGCGCGTTTATCAGCGGCAAATGGAAGTTAGCCTTGAAACCGGAAGGGGGCTCGGGCGGATTTTTCGCCGGGGCGGGGATGGCGGTTTTGACCGGATTTGTCGGCGGTTTCCTGGTGATGCTGGGGCTGCAGATGTCCGGGGACAGCTTTTTCGGCCAGTGGGTTTCGGCGATACAGGTTTCCGGCGGAGCATGGATTTTCATTATCGTATTTGCCGTAACCGCGGTGATTGCGTCGATCCTGATCGCGCGCCGTTTCGGAGGTGACAAATGATGACGCTGGCACAACTCGCGCCCCTGGCGCTGGAAGGAAACGGCCGGCTGGCCGCGGCAATCCTGATGGGGATCGCCTTCGGTTTTATCCTGGTCAAAGGTGATTTCCCGTTCAGCAAACCGGTTCGCGAAACGCTGACGCTGAAAGGCAGCGAAATCAGCAAGAGCTTCATCCTGTCGATCGGGGCAGGGGCGCTGCTGTTCTATTTTCTCTACAAAACCGGGCTGGTCCAGTACCACGTGCGCCCGGCTTATTTGTGGCCGTCGATCCTGGGCGGAATCCTCGCTGGGCTGGGCATGGCGCTGTGTCTGACGGTGCCGGTGACGGTGGTGGCCGCGCTGGCCTCGGGCAGAATCTATGCGCTGTGGGCGATTCTCGGGATGCTGCTGGCGGTGCCGTGCGTGAATGCCGCCGCCAACTGGCTCTCCGGCACGATCTTCCAGTGGGGCACGGAATTGAGCGCGCCCGAGCATATGGATGATTTCCTGAATTTCAGCAACCCGGTGCTGTGGGTGGTGATGGTCAGCGGCGTATTGGTTACGGTGCTGCATTTCACGCTGCGCGGAAGTTCTTCCGGCAGTTCCGGCGGCGAGAAAAAAGAAGAATGAGCTACCGGCGCGCCAAAAAGCGTCACATTCGCCTCGGACGACGGGGCGAAAGCCTCACCTGTAAACTTCTGAAAGAGAAGAATTACGATATTCTCTGCCGCAATTACAAGGTCAAATCCGGCGAAATCGACATTGTCGCCCGCGACGGCGGCGTACTGGTGTTTGTGGAGGTGAAGACCCACCGTAGCACCACCTGGGGACGCCCTGCAGCAAACCTGAAATTTCATCAGCGGCAGCGCATCGCCCGCGCGGCGAAAAATTATCTGCGGTCGATCGGCAATCCCGATGTGGTTTTCCGCTTCGATCTGGTCGAGGTGATTTTGTCGGACTGGCGGATCCACGAAATCAAGCATTGGCCGGAGCACTTCACCGGCAGCGGCCTGCGAGAACCGACCTTCGCAAAATTCGATTATACGTGAGCTGAGGGGAGGGGAAATAGGACGGATAGGACCTAGAGGACGAATAGGAAAACTCATGGTTCGTAATCCTATTTGTCCTATGTGTCCTATAAGTCCTATTTTTTTCCTGTTGAGCTATTGACAGTGCACGTTTTGCTTGTATATTTATATTACAAAAAATGTGATATCTGGTGATGTGTGGCATTTATTGGGTTTTATCGACTGATTTGTCTTATAAATAATTGAGGTTATCATGCAGAACAAGCCATTGGTAAAGGATCCCGGCAATATCCGGCTGGGAATTATCGGGATGACGGCGGGCAACGGGCATCCGTTTTCGTGGAGCGCCATTATCAACAATTATGATGTGGCGGCGATGGAGAAGGAGTGTCCGTTTCCGGGTATCACTGCGTACATGGGCAAGGAGGACCACGCCCGGATCGGGGTGCCGGGCGCGAAGGTCACGCATGTGTATTGCAACGACTACGAAGATGCCTGCAAGGTCGCCCGGGTTTCGCGCATCGGCAAGGCCGTGAGGACGCCCGAAGAGATGATCGGCGAGGTCGACGCGGTGATTATTGCGACCGACATCGGCGGCGAGCATGTCGACCGCGCCCGGCCGTTCATCGAGGCCGGACTGCCGGTGTTCATCGACAAACCTTTGTGCGATAACCGTCAGGATCTCGCCACGTTTACCGAATGGGTTTCAGGCGGGGCGCGGATCATGTCGTCCAGTGCCATGCGTTACTGCAAGGAATACCAGCCGTATCACCGCAACACCAGCGAGTTCGGCAAAATGTGCCATATTTATGTGCCGATGGCGAAGCACTGGGAGACGTACGGAATTCACGCGCTCGAGGCGATGTATCCGATTCTGGGGCCGGGATTTGTCTCGATCCGCAACAATGGCGACAAGGAACACAACGTGGTCACGATCAAGCACAAAAGCGGCTGTTTCGTCACCATCGCCTGTATCAAGGAGATGGCTTACGGCGGGGCGATGACGCTGGGCGGCAGCGTAGGAAGCAAAGTGCTGTGGTCGACGGATACGTATTATTCATTCCGCAGCCAGCTGATGGCGTTCATCGACTATTTACGGACCGGTGTTCTACCGTTTGAATTTGCCGAAACGCAGGAGCTGATGCGGCTGGTAATCGGCGGCATCGAAAGCCGCGAGCAGGGCAATATCGAGGTGGAAATATGATCGGCAAACTGATGCTGGGAACCGTTCAGTTCGGTCTTGATTACGGGATTGCGAACAAGAGCGGGCAGGTGCCCTACGCCGAAGTGCTGAAAATTCTGGAATACGCTTACGAGTCCGGCATCCGCTATCTGGATACCGCGGCCGCGTACGGGAACAGCGAAACGGTGCTCGGCAAGGCGATTGCGGAGCTTGGGCTGGCCGGGAAATTCAATATCGCGACCAAAATCAGCCCGGTTCCGGATGACGCCGACGCCGGGCAGTTCATCACCGACAGCCTGAGCCAATCGTTGGAAAAACTGCGGTTGGAACGGGTTTACGGATGTCTTTTTCACCGCGAGGACGATATGAAATATCTGCCTTATCTTGAGGAAGTGAAGGGCAGGGGATTGATCGAAAACTGCGGCGTGTCGGTGGATTCGACCAAGACGCAGGCGGTGAGCGAGAGCTTCGATATCGTCCAGATGCCGTTCAATATTCTCGATACCCGGTTTGAAATGCTGTTCGGCAAGCGATTCAAAATTCATGCCCGCAGCGCATATCTGCAGGGGCTGCTGCTGACCGAGGTACCGGAGAAATTGCGGGAGATTATTCCGTTCAAGAACCGGTTCGAGAAGATTCGTCAGGAACTAGGGATACCGGGCCAGGAATTTTACCTGCGGTACAACCTGAGCCGTCCTGAGATCGAGCGGGTGCTGATCGGCGTGGACTCGCTGGCACAATTGAAGGAAAATATCGATATCGCCAGACACGGGGCCTTTGATGCTGAAACCATGCGGAAGATCGCGCAGGAACGGACGCCGCTGCCGGAGTACCTGATTCGCCCGACCCTCTGGAAATCGTTGTAAGGAGTACGCATGAAGGAAAAAAACGGCAAAGTCGATATTGTCATCAATGGCATCCTGAACTATATCATTCAGCATAACTTGAAGGTGGGCGACAAGCTGCCGAGCGAGGAAGAACTGACCGCGCTGCTCGGCGTCAGCCGGGTGAGCCTGCGCGAAGGGCTGCAGGGGTTGAAGTTTCACGGTTTGATCAAGAGTTCGACCAAGGGCGGAACCCGGATTTGCAGCATGGATTACGGCATGCTGAACCGGCTGCTGGGATTCCAGATCGCGATCAGCGATTTTTCGTACCGTCAACTGATGGAGGCGCGGCTGGGGATTGAGATGGCGGCCGTCGATCTTCTGGTCCACAAAATCACGCCCGGCCAGATTGAGGAGCTGAGAGTTGCCGCGGATTGTACCCGGCGCGACAGTGCGGAGAGCCGGCGGGTGGCGATTAATCACGACCGCGATTTTCACCTGAAATTGGTGATGTTCACCGGCAATGAAATATTGATCTCCTGCGCGCAGCTGCTGAATGTGTTTTTCGATTCGTTCGATGAGGAAATCGCGGTCAACAGCGATACCACCACCCGGCTGCATCTGATGATCGTGGACGCTCTGGCAAGTAAAAATCTTGATCTGGTGCGCGGATTGATGCGCTCCCATATCCAAAAATATATTCAAAAATAAGAGGAAAATCATGAATGTAACGGAAATGTTTTCGCTGAAAGGCAAAGTGGCATTGTTGACCGGAGGGGCCGGTTTGTATGGCAGACCGTTGTGCGAGGCGCTGGCGGAGGCCGGGGCGCGGGTGTATATCGCCAGCCGTAATCTGGAAAAACTGCAGGTGGTGGCCGATGAACTCTGCCGCGCCGGTATGGATGTCCGGCCGTTGGAAATGAATCTGGAATGCGAGGAGTCGATGAAAAAAACCGTGGCCCGGATCATGAGCGAATCGGGCAAGATCGACGTCCTGGTCAACAACGCGGTGACGCGCAGCGCGACGAATGGCTGGAACAATCCGCTGGTGGAATTCGACAAGAGCCTGCATGTGAATGCTTCGGCGTTGTTTTATCTGACGTATCTGGTGGGCGAAGAGATGAAAAAACAGGGTTCGGGGTCGGTGATCAATATCGGCTCGATGATGGGGATCGTGGGGGTTGAAATGGCGAATTACGACAATACCGACATGCAGCCGAATCCATCGCCGATTTACTTTTATGAAAAAGGTGGCATGGCCAATTTTACCCGTTGGGCGGCGAGCATACTGGGCAAATACAGTGTCCGGGTGAATTGCGTCAATCCGGGGGGCTTGTTCAATCAGGCGGACCCGCAGCCGGCGGAATTCGTGAAGAACTACAGCGCCAGAACCCAGCTTGGTCGGATGGCGAATCCGGATGATATCAAGGGGATTATCGTGTATCTGGCTTCGGACGCGTCGCTGTACGTAACGGGGGCGAATATCCCCGTAGACGGCGGCTATACCGCTAAATAAAAGAATCTTACAAAAATAACTCGCCCCCGGGTGCCACCCGGACGCAGTCCAGCGCGCGGATAGCGCTGGTCGCCCCTAGGGCAAAACGAAATGTAAGCCGCGCAGCGGCGCTATTCTAAAAAACACGATTCACCTGAGAGCGAGGTTGAAAAAGCGCGAAGCAGATTTTTCAACATTGAGCGGAAAGGTGGCGCCGTCATCGCCTTCATGCTCAACATTGAGCTGAAAAGATAGCTGTCGCTTTATCTTTTCAACTCAATATCGCTTCCAGGCGAGTGGATTGTATTTGAGTAGCGCCGCTATGCGGCTTACGTTTTGTTCCGCCCTGGGGGCGGCCAGCGCTGTCCGCGCGCTGGACCGCGTCCGGGTAGCACCCGGAGGCATGTTTATTTTTTTATGATACAAGATTTATTTTGTCTCTTTAGAGACAGTTGGAATTGAAAAAAGCGAAATTCCTGATACATTATTCTTTTTACAAGGAAAATGGAATCATGAAGAGCAACAACATCAATATTTTAAGCATTTCCCCGCTGCCGTCGCCGGAAGAGATCAAGTCGCAATTGCCAATGGCTCTCTCCTCCGTGGACCGTGTCGTCCAGTCGCGCCGGGAAATTATGGATATTCTCGACGGCAAAGATAAACGGCTCATGGTTATCGTGGGCCCCTGTTCGATCCACGACCACGAATCCGCCATCGAATACGCCCGCCGTCTGAAAGAAGTAAGCGAGGATGTCAAGGACAAACTGCTGCTGGTCATGCGCGTTTATTTCGAAAAACCGCGCACCACCGTCGGCTGGAAAGGCTTGATTTACGATCCCGATATCAACGGCGCGTATAACATCGAAAAAGGCATTTTTTCGGCGCGTTCGCTGCTGCTGAAAATCGTCGAACTCGGTCTGCCCGCCGCCACCGAAATGCTGGACCTGGTATTGCCGCAGTACATGGCCGACGCCGTATCCTGGGCCGCCATCGGCGCGCGTACCACGGAGTCGCAGACGCACCGTCAGCTGGCCAGCGGACTTTCCATGCCGGTCGGCTTCAAGAACTCTACCGACGGTTCGGTGGATTCGGCGCTGGACGCCATCAGCACGGCGCGTTCGTGCCACAGTTTCATCGGCGTGACCGAGGACGGGCGCTCGGGCGTGTTCCGCACTACCGGCAACCAGTATGGCCACATGGTGCTGCGCGGCGGCTCCAACGGGCCGAATTACGGCGCCGAATACATCGCATTCGTCAAGGTCGCCATGCAGAAGCGCGGCCTTGCCCCGCATATCGTCATCGACTGCAGCCATGCCAACTCCGGCAAGAAATACGAGTACCAGAGCGTGGCTTTTTATGACGCCATCGCTCAGGTGATCGCCGGTGAAACAGCGATCAGCGGTTTGATGCTGGAGAGCAATTTGTGTGCCGGCCAGCAGCAGATCATTCCGGGAATTTCTCCGCTGCCGGGCGTGTCGATTACCGACGCCTGCATCGGCTGGGACGAAACGAAGGACCTGATCCTGGGCGCTTACGACCGGTTGACCAAAGCCGCGTGCAAAAATTAAAAAAAGGTTGTAACCAATTCCGCCGTGAATCCGACTTATATCATGAATGAGCTCAGTGATATGGAAATTATCGCCAGGGTCATCAATGGCGAAAACGATCTGTTTGAACTGCTGATCGAGCGCTATAAGCAGCAGGTTTTCACCATTGCGGGCAAGCGGATTCCATTGCAGGATGTGCCCGGAGTGGCGCAGACGGTTTTTGTGTCGGCGTGGCGGTCGCTTTCCTGTTACGAGGGGCGGAAGCCGTTCGAACACTGGTTGTCGGTGATCGCCATGCGGAGCTGTTGCGATTACTGGCGGCAGCGCGGGGCGCTGAAAAACCAGGCAGTGACCGCGCCGGAAGGAATTGCGGTGCAGGACTTTCTGGAACACGTGAGCGCCGCCGGTTCGGTGGATAATCACGAGAGTGAGCTCCGGCGCCGCGAGGCGGCCGAGCTGACGGAATGGGTGTTGAAGCAGTTGAAACCGGAGGACCGGCTGCTGATTGATATGATTTATTTGCAGGGCCGCCCTGTGAAGGAAGCGGCGGAAGTGCTGGAATGGAGCATGGCCAAAACCAAAATCAGGGCGATGCGGTCACGACAGAGGATGCGGTCAATTATTGCCGGGATGGGTGAACGATGAAAAAAGAGATGATTGATTTGGTACAGGACGCCATGCGCCGGAGCTTTCTGGCGGGGCTGTCGGCACCGGTCGAACCGGAACTGTGGCAGTGTGAAACCATGGCCGTGGTCATGGCTGCGGCCGCCGCCGGCGATGACTATGCCGGGGCTTACTGGTTTTCGCCGCGGCAGGAAAAGATTCTCTGGCGGACAGCCTGGGCTTCGCTGGCTGTGGTGCTCATTGTGGCGGTGGGGTATTTCGGCTTTGCCGGTGATACCCGGGATACCGATCTCGTTTCGATTGCCGTGGTGGACATGGAAGGACTGCAGTACTGATGAAGCATATTTTCCGATCTCGAAAAGCGGTTGCCGCCATGATTATTTTCCTGGTGGCGGGCATTACTCTGGGCGTGGTTGTCGGCTGGGCGGCCCACGAATATTGTTTCCTCAAGCGCAAGGACAATTTCCGCAGCCATCTCAAGGAAAAATTTACCACCCGTCTGCAGCTTACTCCTGAGCAGCAACAGCAGCTGGAGTCGATGCTGGACGGTTGGATGGCGCGTTTTCAGGCCACCCGGCAGCGCCATGTGGAGGACATTTTGCAGAATATGAACACCCATTGCAATGAGGTCCGGCCGATCCTGACCCCTGACCAGGTCAAGCTGCTCGAGGCACTTCAGGCCGAATCGACGGCCAAAATCCGGGAGAAAATGCCGTGATCACTATATTTCGACTGACTTTGCCGGCTTTGTTGCTGGTTGCTTTGGCCGGTTGCTCCGCCATTCAGAAAATGCGCGGGCTGCCGCCTCGTGAAGAAGAGAAAAAAGAGGCCGCCGAGCCTGTCAAACAGCAGAAATTACAACTCGACGAAGAGAAAAGCCCCGCTAAGCCGGGTGCGTTGAAAACCGATGCGGATTTCGAGTTCGACAACGGCAGCGACAAGCAGCGCGAGGATCTGCTGGCGCGCAAGAAGAAGGATGTGTTTTCGTTGAAAGGCGAGGACAAGCCCATTCGTTCCATCCGCGGCAGCAACTCTGTGGAATCCGAGGAAATCAACAAGATTTACGACGATCTGGACAAGGGCCGGAATTCCGGCAGTGTTTTCAAATTTTATTGAAAAAGCGCTTGCATACGCTCCCTCGAAGCCTTATCTTACCGGAATGACTGTCTTTCAGTAAGTATAAGGAACTACAAAATGAGATTTTTCGAGAAATCCACTCTGATGGAACGCGAGAACGGCTGTCGCGATACACTGATTATGCCGCAGGAGACCTATCAACTCGAATTCGAGGTGCCGGCGCGCGAGCTGCCGGTCACGCATTCGCTCCGGATCATCGGCGAGGCCGATATGTTCTGGAAATGGCGGCAGGAGTCCGGCAATCCCTATTACATCGGCATGTCGATCGAGGACGTGCTGACCACGAAGGACACGCCGCGCGAGAAATTCGCCATGCGGATCGTCTGCGACGGCGAAACTTACCCGCGCAATGCTTATATCAAGCTGAAGCAGGGCGATTTCCTCCCCGGCCGCAGCTATCGTTTCGAGGTTTTCGGCAAAGCGGAAAACCTGAGCCTCGCGCCCGGCGGCGAAGCCGTGGTCGAGCTGGGAATCTACCGCGCCAAAGAAGGACGCCACCCCAACGATACCTACGACATGCCCGACGAATTGCAGGTGCTGAAGCTGGAACAGGGCTCGTATGACTGGAAAAAATTCGAGGTCAATTTCACTATGCCGGAGGACGCGGTGGCGCTGCTGCTGCGCATCGGCGTGCGAAACGCGTCCGGAGTGGCCATGTTCGGCTCGGCGCGGCTTTATACCAAAGGGGAGGACAACCCGATTCCGGCGCTGGACCACCAGCAGCCGCGGCGGCCCGAATACAACTACATCGGCGAAAATATGTCGCGCCGCGACTGGCCAGAATTCGAGATCGCGGTCGACGGCAAAACGGTTTTCAAGGGAAAAAAATACACCTCGATTTACCGCCGTCCGGAGTTCGAGATCGCAGTGGGCGACCTGACGCCCGGCAAGCACATTGTCACCATCAACCTGCAGGCCGATTATGAATCGGCGCTGGGATTTATTTTTCAGAAAATCGAGCTGTTCGAATACGGCAACCACGAATTCGAAATTCTGGCCGCGCCCGAGTTCCTCGGTACCGATGAGCCGTGCCGGATTTTCCTGAAAACTAATCGCGACAGCGTGAAAGTTAACGGCATCGAGCTCGGCAAGGCCGGGTATCAGGTGTTGACTCTGCCGGCGCTTGCCGCCGGAGTGAATCGGGAAGTCGCGTTGAAATCGGAGAATTTCAGCGATTCGTTTGTGGTCAAACAGGTGCTCGAAGGAGAGCATGACGGGGTTTATCTCTCCACCGGCGACACGATTTTCGTCAACCAGAATCCGACCGACCTCATGCGGTATCTGGAGTGGTACATGGGGAACCATGTCGGCAATGCGTTGTGTTTCCGCCAGGCGTACCGCTGGGGCGGCGCTCACGCGGTGAACGAGGACGGCTGGAAAACCATCATCCCGGTGCTGAATCAGCTCGGCATGGCCTATGTGGTCATGGTGGACGGCCGCGAGCTGCCCGGCATGTTTGCCAATCCGCCGGATTCGCTGGTGGACGGGCCGTGCTACCGCGGACGGCAGGCGCACGAAAACGACGGCGCATTCTATTATTGGAACAATAAACTGTGGGGTACCGGAGATCTCAATGATCCCCATGCCGACCTGCTGGCGCGTGGTGTGAATCAGGGCGGCATCCAGCCGCACGTCCGCCCGAAGCGCAACGGCGACCGCGCCTGGTGGTTTTTCGATCCGACCAAAGCGAAGAATATGAAGGAAGCCGCCGAGGATCTGGTTTATAACCTGGCCGACGCGCGGGGCGGTGTGTCGACGCGGCACTCGGGGCCCTCGACGCTGTTCCGTTACTTTTTTCAGGCCGGTTACAGCTTCTGTTCGGCCGAGCAGATGTATGGGCCGGAGGAAGTAATATTGGCATCGCTGCGCGGAGCTTCGCGGGCCTATGGGACCGATCAGTACGGGGCGCATCTGGCGACTCAGTGGAGCTCGGGCCCGCACAATACACCGGAACATGCCGAGCGTTACTGGATGTCGCTGGCGACCTGTTACTTACAGGGCGTGACCGAGCTGAATATCGAGGAAGGGCTGTGGCGGATGGAGAATTATTTCGCCGATTACGACCGTTTCAGCGAAAACTGTCTGCGGCATCTGGAGGCTCACGCGCGGTTCCGGCGCTACATGCAGACCCACCGGCGGCGCGGCAAAATGCATGTGCCGGTGGCCGCCGTGCAGGGGCGCTATGACGGCTGGTGCTGCTTCACCCGCGGCAAGGTCTGGCAGCGGGAAGGGGAGTGCTGGAACTTTGGCGACGCGGAAGAAAGCTTCGATTTGCTCCGGGTGTTTTATCCGCGCAGCAAGTTCGGCGGCATCTATGTTTATCCGTGCCCGGTGGAGCCGCAGGGCTGGTATACCGGCACGCCGTACGGCCCGGTGGACCTGGCGCCGTTTGAGGCGGATTTCCAGCGTTACAAGGTACTGATTTTCATGGGCTGGCATACTTATGAACCGGGCGACGGGGCGAAAATGCTGGCCTTCGTGGAAAACGGCGGCACGCTGATTCTCTCGAAGCCGCATCTCTCGACTGGCCTCGACCACAATCAGCCGTCGAAACTGCCCGAAGACGCGGTGCTCGATGCGCTGCTGGGCAAGGGCTGGCGCACCGCTTCGGGCATCGTCCGGCGCGAAGTCGACGGCGGGCGCGTGGTTTATTTCGCCGGTGACTGTTATCCGGCCAATGCCGCGATCCGCAGCGAATACGAGCACGAAATGCAGCTGGCCGCCGAGAAGATCGAACAGCAGGAGCGCGCCAACGGCTGGATTCGCGCCAATGAGGATATCAATTTCGCGGCGTATGATTGCGAGAACGGCAGCCGGGTGATTTATTTCCTGAACATCCGCTGGTGGGACCGCTCCGACGCCAAGGTGACACTGCTGCTCGGCCAGAATGAATACGCGATCACCGTGTCCGAGGGCGAAATCGCCTCGCTGACGATCAGCGGCGGGACGGCGGTCATGGCCCCGGCCGATATCGAAAAACTGGATGGCAAAACCGTCAAAGTGCAGGGCTGCGAGCCCGGCAAAATGCTGGTTTTTCGCAATGGGATGACTTCGGAACTGGCCTATCAGGCCGGACCGCAAACTATTGAATTACAATAACTTTCCCTGAGAAGCACCCCTGTAACTGAGCTTGCCGCCGATAATTTTGGCGGCGCCGGTATAGGGGTGTTCTTCTTCCTTGTCCTCGGACATGATGTGCAGCACGGTCCAGCCGGTCGATTTCAGGTAGTCGGAAACCATGGAGCGGTGACAACGCCACCAGACCGCCTCGGCGCACATGAGCGCGATGCGCTTTTCCGTGGCCAATCCGGTCAGAATGGCGATTCCATCGAGGAAACCGGGCGTTTCCATATAGTCGGCGTAGCCGCGGAATGCGGGGTGCCGCCAGGCGGTGTTCGGGGAATCCTTCAAGACTTTGCGCCGTCCGCCGAGCTCGGGAATCAGGCGGTATCCAATGCCGTTTGCGGGCAGGGATTGTTCCAGATTTTCGCGGTCGAATTGTGGAAATTTCCGCGAACCCGGCAGGCTGCGGATATCGGCCACCAGCTCGATCTTGAAGGAATGCAGCATGGCGACAAATTCCTCAAGTGTATGGGTGGAGTGCCCGATGGTCCAGATTGTGTTCTTGCTCTTCATGGCATAAAGATAGCACAGCGGACGGGCATTGTCAAAAATTTTCCATTTTGGTCTTGACTATTTTTCAATCAAGTTTATATTTAGTAAACAAATTAGTAAACACGAGGATAGTCATGTACGATGTAGCGGTTATCGGGGCAGGGGTTTCGGGCGTGGCGGCGGCGTGGCAGTTGTCGCATTATGAGCTGAAAGTGGCCCTGCTGGAAAAATGCGCGGATGTGGGGTTCGGCGTCTCCAAGGCCAACTCCGGGATCATTCACGGCGGCTTCCACCATCCCATCAGCACGCTGAAGGCGCGGCTGGAGGTCCACGGCAATCTGATGTTCGAAAAGCTCCAGTACGAGCTGGGGTTTCCGTTCCGGCGCGACGGCATCCTGGTGGTGGCGTTTTCGCCGGAGGAAATGGTGACGGTGCACAAGCTTTATTCGCAGGGCGTGGCCAACGGCGTTCGCAATCTGGAAATGTGTGGCCGTGACCGTCTGTTGCAGCTCGAGCCGAAGCTGAGCCATGAGGTGGTGGGCGGATTTTTCGCCCCGAACGGCGGTACCATCGAGCCGTACCGCTATGTGTTCAGCATGGTGGAGTCGGCGCGAAAAAACGGGCTGGAACTGTATTGCAATTTCAAGGTCGATAAAGGGACGTTCAATGGCAAAAACTGGGTACTGACATCCGATACCGGCGAGACGATCGAGGCGCGCTACGTGGTGAATGCCGCCGGGCTTTTTGCCGATGAGGTTTCACGCAACTGCGGCGCAGAGGACTACGAAATTATCCCGCGCAAGGGCGAGGAATATCTGCTGGACCGCGAAAGTCCGGCGCGTCCGAAACGGGTTATTTTTCCCGTACCGACCAAAACTTCGAAAGGCGTGCTGGTTATTCCCACCGCCGAGGGCACGACGATGATCGGGCCCACCGCCGAAATCACCGAGCACAAGGACGATCTCTCGACCAGCGCCGACCGGATGAAGCAGATCGTGGCGCAGGTGCGGCAGATGGTCGAGGGAATTTCCGCCCGCGATATTATCACGTCGTTCGCCGGGCTGCGGCCAGTGTTGAAATCGGAGGATTTTTATATTGAGCTTTCAAAGAAAGTACCGAATTTCGTACAGGTGGCGGGGATTCAGTCGCCCGGTCTGACGGCGTCGCCCGCGATCGGGGTTTATGTGAAGGATATCCTGAAGGCATCCGGCCTGCAGCTGGTGGAAAAATCGGGCAGTGACCACACCTTGCCGCACCGTCACGAAATCCGCAACGAAACCCCGGATACGCTGGCAAAGCTGCACGAGGAGGACCCGCGCTGGACGCACGTGATCTGCCGTTGCGAGAACATTTCCGAGGCGGAAATCATCGAAGCGATCCGTCACGGCCATACGACGCTGGACGGTATTAAATTTTACACCCGGGCCGGAATGGGACGCTGCCAGGGCGGGTTCTGTTCGTCGCGGATCATGATGATTATCAGCCGCGAGACCGGCATTCCGATGGAGGAACTGACCAAGAAGGGCGGTAAGAGCCGTCTGCTGGCCGCCAAACTGGGGAGCGTGGAAGTAAAATGATTAATGAGATAAATTATGATGTAGCCGTGATCGGAGCCGGAGCCGCCGGGCTGGCGGCCGGGGCGGAATGCGCCCGCAGCAAGCTCGCCACGGTGGTAATCGACCGCGATCAACTGGCCGGCGGCATTCTGCGTCAGTGCATTCACAATGGCTTCGGGGTGCGTTATTTCAAGGAAGAATTGACCGGGCCGGAATATGCGACGCGGGTGGCGGCGCAGGCGGAAGAGGCTGGGGTGGCATTCAAGATGAACTCGACGGTGTCATCGGTGGAGAAGTTACAGGACGGCACGTTTGAGCTGCTGGTATTGTCGCCCGAGGACGGCGTGAGCCGGATCAAGGCCCGCGCGATTATGTTGGCGATGGGCTGCCGCGAGCGCAACCGGGGCAATATCGCCACGCCGGGGGGACGCCCGGCCGGAATTTTCACCGCCGGGGCCGCGCAGCGTTTGCTGAATATCGAGGGCATGCTGCCGGGCAGCAGCGCGGTGATCGTCGGTTCCGGCGACATCGGGTTGATTATGGCGCGGCGGTTGACCTGGAGCGGTATCGAGGTCAAGGCGGTGGTCGAGATCATGCCGTATCCCTCCGGGCTGACCCGCAACGTGGTGCAGTGCCTGAACGATTTCGATATTCCGTTGTATCTCGAGCATACGGTGTGCAACATCATCGGCAACGAACGGGTTGAGCATGTAGAAGTTGCGCCGTTGAAGGACGGGATTCCGCAGCTGGACCAGAAGTTCGGCCTGGATTGCGACACGGTGCTTTTTTCGGTGGGGCTGCTGCCGGAAAACGAATTGTCGCGCCGGCTCGGGGTCGAGCTGAACCCGGCGACCGGCGGCGCGGTAGTGGACGAAAACCTGCAGACCAACGTGCCGGGCGTGTTCGCCGGAGGCAATGTGCTGCATGTGCATGACCTGGTGGACTTTGTGTCCGAGGAAGCAACGCGCGCCGCGCAGTCGATCATCAAGTATCTGCAGGGGGGAGTTGCTCCGTCCAAATACGGCGTGAGCGCGGGGGCCAATTTGAAATATGCGATCCCGAACTATTTCAGCCCGGGCGTGAAAACGGAATTTTCGTTCCGTCCGCTGATTGCCACCGACAAAGCGGTGCTGACGGCTGAGCAGGGCGGGCAGGTGGTCTGGAGCAAGGATTTGAAATTCGTCCGTCCGGCGGAAATGCTGATCGTGGAGCTGGAAGCAGGCGAGGGCGAACTGATGTTTAATTTACAACACAAGGATTGAAAATATGGCGATTATTACCATAGTCGGAGCAGGA
Organism: Victivallis vadensis; assembly: GCA_040391785.1. Taxonomy (GTDB): domain Bacteria; phylum Verrucomicrobiota; class Lentisphaeria; order Victivallales; family Victivallaceae; genus UBA5239. Next base: position 4,710 of record JBEBXH010000037.1, on the reverse strand, counting down.
ATGATGGGGTCGGCCATGAGCTGCCCCGCACGCGATAACGGACACGAAGTGCGGCTGGTCGGCACGCCGCTTGACCGCGAGATCATCGACAGTGCCGCGAAGAACGGTTATCATATCACGATGAAACGGCAGTTGCCGGACGGCATCAAGTACTACCAGATCGAGGATGTGGCCGAGGCGCTGAAAGGCTGCGAGTTGGTCATCAACGGCGTCAGCAGCTTCGGGGTGGAGTGGTTTGCGGAAACCATGCTGCCGCAGCTGCCCGCCGTGCCGGTGCTCTCCGTGACCAAGGGGCTGATCAATAACCCGGACGGCTCGCTGCTGACGTATCCGCATTACCTGAAAGCGCGCCGCCCGGACCGCTCGTTCAACGCCATCGGCGGGCCGTGCACGTCGTACGAGCTGGCGGACCGTCACCAGACCATGGTGTATTTCTGCGGCGAAAATCTTGATGAACTTAAGTGGATGAAAAAGCTCCTGGGGACGAGTTATTACCACATCACCACCAGCACCGACATCCTCGGCGTCGAGGGGTGCGTGGCGATGAAAAACGCGTTCGCGGTGGCCGTGTCGATCGCGATCGGGCTGGCCGAGAAACTGGAAGGCGCGGATGCTTATATGTACAATCCGCAGGCGGCGCTGTTCGGTCAGAGCCTGCGCGAAATGACCCGGGTGGTGCGGCTGCTCGGCGGCAACGCCGATCTGGCGGCGGGGATTCCCGGCGCGGGCGATCTTTTTGTGACGATTTTCGGCGGGCGCACCCGCAAGCTCGGGTATCTGCTGGGCAAGGGCTACAGCTACGCCGAGGCGCGCGAGGAGCTGAAGGGCGTGACGCTGGAGTCGGTGGTGATTATCACCCGCGTGGCCAACGCCTTGCGGATCCTGGCGAAAGAGGGCAAAGCCGATTTGCGCGATTTCGCGCTGCTGCTCCACCTCGACGCGATCATCAACAACAACGCCAAAGTGGCGATACCATGGGATGAACTGCGATGAAAAAACAACTGATCTGTCTCTCCTGTCCGATCGGCTGTCACCTTGAGGCCGAACAGGACGAAAAAGGTGCGTGGCACATTACCGGCAACAAATGCCCGCGCGGCGTGGTTTATGCTCAGAACGAGTTGACCGACCCGCGGCGGATCGTAACGGCGGTGGTGCGTACGGACTCCGAACGGATGCCGTTCATCCCGGTGCGTACCGACCAGCCGCTGCCGCGCCGTCTGGCCGCGAAGCTGTTGAACGAGCTCTACAAGCTTCAGGTCAAAACTCCGGTAAAGTGCGAAGAAATACTGATCAATAATTTCGACAACACCGGTATCAATGTTATTTTCTCAAGCAATTCCGATAAATGAGGTAAATTTATGAGCGTAAAATTAGTGGCGCACCGCGGGGAGTCGATCATGGCTCCGGAGAATACACTGGAAGCATTTGGGCTGGCATGGACGCGCGGGGCCAAGGCTATCGAGGGCGATTTTCACCTGAGCAAGGATGGACACATCATTTGCATGCACGACACCAACACCCGGCGCATGACCGGCGTCGAGGGAGAAATCGCAGAGTTGACGCTGGCCGAGATCAAGCGCTATGACGCGGGGCTGTGGAAGGGTGAGGAGTGGCGCTATACCCGCGTGCCGACGCTGGACGAAGTGCTGGCGCAGATGCCCGATTACGGCGAAATCTACATCGAACTGAAAAGCGTCGGGCCGATTGTCGATGCGCTGAAAGATGTTTTCGCCAAGGCCGGAAAACGCCCGGAACAGCTGACGTTTATTGCATTCGACGAGGCCACGATCAGTGCGGTGAAGAAGCTTTTTCCGGCGCATAAGGCCTATTGGATATGCAGTTTTCCGGAGAACCTGCCGCAGAAGCTGGTTGAGCTGGGCGTCGACGGTGTCGATATTTATTTCACGGACAAAATCGACAAGGCTTATGTGGACGCGGTTCATGCGGTGAACAAATCTTTTCATGTCTGGACGGTGGACAATTGCTGGCACGCAAAGCGCGCGGCTGATATCGGAGTTGACTCGATCACCACCAACCGCGCCGCCGGTATCGCGGTGGAGCTCGGATAATATGGATCTGGTAAATGTGGCGCAAAAGATCCGTTTGCTGCGACTGCAGCAGGGGTTGACCGTGGACCAGCTCGCCGCGCGCAGCGGTTTGAGCAAGGGGTATATCTCGCGGGTGGAAAACTTCCGTACCAAGGCGTCGCTGCGGGCACTGAACCTGGTGGCGGCGGCGCTCGGGGTGGAGCTGATCGAGCTTTTTCGCAGCGAAAACGCGTCGCCGGAGTACGTTTTCGGCCGGATCGACGAAGGGGAGTTCATCGACCGCAATCAGGGCACGGAATTCGGGATCAAATATTTTGCACTGGCGTTCAACAAGACCGACCGCAAGATGAATCCGTTTTACATCGAATATTATCCCTGCGACAAGGAACGCGAGCTGATGCAGCACGACAGTCAGGAATTTTTCATCGTGCTCGAAGGTGAACTCGACTACCACATCGGCAGCACGGAAAACACCCGCCGCATGAAAAAGGGCGACACCCTGTATCTGGACGCTCAGATCCCCCACGGCGCCATATTGGCCAAAGACTGCCAATACGCCGCCGCCATCGCCATCTATTATTAAGGTAAACAAAATTTCATCTTTTTTTATTCCGCCCTATTGACAAGAATATAGACCACGTGGATAATATAGATAATAAACCACGCGAATTGTCAAGAGGTGCGGAAAAATGCCTTTGCCGTCGAAACAGGAGGAGATTTATACTTATCTCCTCAATGATATCAGGGATTATTATCCAGGGGCGAAACTGCCGACAGAGCGTCTTTATGCGCAGCGTCTGGGCGTGGCACGGCAGACTTTGCGGTCATCGCTGCAACGCCTGGAGGCGGAAAAGCGCATCACCAGGGAAAAAAGCGGGACATACGTGCTGGATGAAGCAACCGGGCGTCGCCCGGAAGCAAAATGTGATCGGGGGCCGGTGAATATTCTCCTGCCTTGTCCTGATTATACGGAAAGTGTCAATGACTCGTCGGTCATCAGTCACCAGAGCTTGATTCGCGGTGCCATGCGTGCGGCGGTGGAGTTCGGTACGCAGGTGGTGACCATTCCGGTATCGGAAACCAATGATCCTGACAATATCAACTGGAATCAATTGGCAGGTCTGCGCAAAAACGACATCGTTCTTTTCGCCGGGCATTGGTTCCAGCCGCTTATTCCATTGCTGATGGAACGGAAATGCCGGATCGGCTGTATATTGAATGACGCGGGGCACATGTTGAACAATATCAGCGACTGCAGCGACATCGACTATATTGAATACCGGAGGCCCGATTCCGGTAGTATTTCCCGGAAAATTCGGTTTCTGTGTGAAAAAGGAGCTTCAAGTATCGGCTGTTTTATGGCCTCAAACAAAATAAACTTTTCTGATTGCATCGATTTGCTGTTTCCCCGGCTGCTGGCTGAATTCCCATTTTTGCGTAGTGAAAATCTGAGATTAACGGATGTAATGAATCCTTTCCGCCGGCAATTGGATGACTTAAAGGATTTTTGCAAAGGCAAGCGGTTTGACGGCTTGATTGTGGATATGACCAGTTTTCGTGAACCGTATGTGGACCTGTACCGGGAATTGGAGCTTTCGCCATCGACACTGCTGATCGTGGAAAGCACCGTGTTTTTCGATCCGCTCAATCCGAAGCGTAACGCCAATATCTGGGTGCACTCGCAGCCGTTTGCAGAAACCGGTTTTGAACTCGCCAAATCCTTATTGTCGGGTTGGCAGGGGCAGGATGTCAGGGTTTTCGATATAAAACTAAAAAACAGGAGGGCTTTTTAAATGAAAACAAAAGATATCGGAATTCAAAAATTCACATTGATAGAGCTTCTGGTAGTGATAGCGATCATCGCGATCCTGGCAGCGATGCTTCTGCCGGCATTGAATAAAGCAAGAGAGAAAGCACGGCAGGTCGGGTGTATGAACAATATGCGCCAGATGTATCATGTTTTCCTCAACTATACCGAATCCAACAACGACGAGATTTTCACCTGGGTTTATTATACGAAGTGGTGGGGGCATACCATTTGGGAGGCCGGAGCGTTTGACGGCATTCAAAAAATACAAGATGTATCAGGTTACCCGAACCTCATGAAGTGTCCTTCGGTTGTGAAAACGGGCATGCGATTGGATAATGGCAACTACCACTGCGGGGTTTCCCAGAGGGTATCCCGTTATTGGAGTGCGGCATGGTGGCAGGGGAGTATTAAAATGGGGTCTGTTAAAAAGCCGACAGAGGTGGGCTGGTATGCGGATTGTACAACCTCCAATTTTACGTACAATACCAGTGAATTCAAGGTGGATTTCCGGCATTCGGAGAATGCCAATGTCCTTTTCGTGGCGGGACAGGTGGAAAGCAGAAGAAGAGGAAGTATTCCTTATCAGGGCAACGATACCTTTTATGCAAGCAATATTTTCTGGAATCCGTAATTTTACATCACATTTGAAATACAAAGGAATTGATCATGAATTGGAAAAAGGGACTTTTGATGTTTATTTCAGGAGTTGCATTACTTTCTTCCGCCGCGGAATATCCAGTGCCTCGGACTCAAAAAGCTCCGCTTATCGATGGAAAAATCAATGCGGATGAATGGAAGAGCGCACTAGTAGTCCGTTCATAAAATAACATATCACATCGTCCGCATTTCTTC
>JBEBXH010000036.1:0-55924 GCA_040391785.1 Victivallis vadensis | reverse complement strand
AAGAGTTAAGAGTTAAGAGTTAAGAGTTAAGAGTTAAGAGTTAAGAGTTAAGAGAGAAGAAATGAAGAAACCCGTCGCCGGGCGTATGCTCAGTGACGGGTCATTTTTTTAACTCTTAACTCTTAACTTTTGGGTTTCCCTTTGATCCGTTTTTCGACCCAGGGCGGGGGAGGAGCGGTTTTCTTCTTTTTGGACTTTTTGTCGGAAGCCGTTTTCTTGACAAAGTCCGCTTTTTTGGGAGGGAACGGTTTCTTTTTGGGCTTTTTGTCGAAATCCGCTTTCTTGGCGGGGAACGGTTTCTTTTCGCCTTCGGATTCGTTTTTTTCCTCAGTGACCGGTTTGGGTTTGTGGAATTTCGCCGGGGCCTCTTCCTCGCGGGCCGATCGGGGCCTGAGGGGTCTCGCCGAAGCTTCTCCCTCACGGGCAAACCGGGGTCTGTGGGCTCTCGGCGGCGCGTCCTCGTCCTCTTCGTGTTCGGAATCGCGGGCAACGTCTATGAAAGGAGCTTTGCCGGGGCCGAAATGACGGAAGGCATCCACCAGTTTCCGCACATGACCCGAGCTCACATTGATGAATGAGAATTTATCAAAACAGTCGATCCGGCCGAGCTGGCTGCTGCGGATACCGGTCTTTTCCCAGATCAGGTCGAGAATTTTGCCGGGGCCGAAGCCGTCATGTTTGCCGGCGGCGACGAACAGACGCACCTGCGAACCATCCTCGACATCCTGTGCGCCGAGCGGTTTATCCGAAGCGAGTTCGGTGTAGCTCTCCGGCAGCATCTCTTTCTCGTAAGTCATGCGCAGGATGGCGGCGACCAGCTCGACGGTGTTGATTTCGTCCAGCAGTTCCTCGGCGAAGTTCAGGTAATCCAGATGGATTTCGCGGGCGATAATATCGCGGAGCGAAGCCAGGGCGCGCTCTTTTTTGCGTTTGACAATGTCCACGGGGGACGGCAGTTTGCATTTCTGAATCTCAACCTTGAGCTCACGCTTGATCTGGTTGAGCCTGCGGGTTTCGGAAGGGGTGACGAAGGTGATGGCCTTGCCCGCCTTGCCCGCGCGACCGGTACGGCCGATACGGTGCACGTAGGCTTCGGTGGTCTGCGGAATCGAGAAGTTGATGACATGGGTCAGGTCGTTCACGTCGATCCCGCGCGCCGCCACGTCGGTGGCGATCAGCAGCAGGAATTTGCGCCGTTTGAAGCGGTCGATGACCTTGGTCCGCTGCGCCTGGGCGATATCGCCATGCAGCGCTTCCACGGCGTAACCGCGCTCGCTGAGCCGGGCGGTCAGGTCGTCCACGTCGCTTTTGGTCCGGCAGAACACCATGCCGTACATATTGAGTTCGATATCGATAATCCGGCTCAGGGCATCGAGCTTGTGCTCGCGGCGGACTTCGTAGCAGACCTGTTCGGTGGATTCCACCGTGGCCTGTTTATGCGCCACGGCCACCAGTTCATATTCGCGCATGAACTTGGAGGCGATATTCAGAATGGGCTTCGGCATGGTGGCGGAAAACATCAGCATCCGCTTGTCGGCGGGCGTTTCCGCAAGAATCGATTCCATGTCTTCGAGGAACCCCATATTCAACATTTCGTCGGCTTCGTCGAGCACCGCAAAGGTTACTTGCTTCAGGTCGAGCGCACCGCGCCGCATCAGGTCCATGACGCGCCCGGGGGTGCCGACAACGATATCCACGCCCTGGCCCAGCTTCCGCAGTTGCAGCTCGATCGACGAGCCGCCGTATACCGTCAGGATGGAGAGCTCGCGCCCGCCTTTCAGGGAGTTCAGCTCATCGCCGATCTGCATGGTCAGTTCGCGGGTCGGGGAGAGGATAACCGCCTGGACATGGTCGAGTCCGGGCGTGATGATTTCGATGATGGGAATGCCGAACGCGGCGGTCTTGCCGGTGCCGGTCTGTGCCTGGCCGATCACGTCGCACTTGCCGCTCAAGAGAAGCGGAATTGCGGCGGCCTGAATCAGCGACGGTTCTTTGAAGCCCTTGGCTTCCAATGCTTCCAGTGTGGCCTCGCTGATGCCAAGTTCACGGAATTTTTCCAGATTGCTCATATGGTCCTGTTTGTTTGGTGAGTTTTAAAAATCAGGAGTCGGGCAAATCGGAAAGACTGACAATTTTTAATTCTCGATCAATTGTAAACCGTTAATATACCACACAAACAGGAAAATTCAAGGCGGCAACGTGCCGCCTCGATATTTCTTTTATTTCTGCCACATAATACAGAGCGGGCGCGGCAGTTTGTAAATCAGGCCGTTCGGCGTGAGCTTGCCCCCCGCATAATCGAAAAAAATCAGCTGATCGGAAAATTCGTTAGCCGCGGCGAACATCTGATAACCCGGCAGGAAATTGATGTCGCGCGGGCTGCTGCCCCCGGTCAGGACCAGGTCGGTCATCTCCATGCCCCCTGCTCCGTCCAGACGGTAAACCGCAATGGAATCGAATCCGCGATTGGTCGCGAAGAGGTATTTCTCGTCTTCGCTGAGGCGGATCGCCGCCGCTTTGGTGTCCACATTGACCAGCGCCGGCAGCATGGTTTGGGTTTCGATAGCGGTGAAGCGCCCTTCCGAATACCGGTACGATATCACCGTGTTGCCCAGTTCATTCAGGAGATAGGCGATTTTGCCGGACTTGTCGAAAATCAGGTGCCGCGGCCCGGAACCGGCCGGAGCCACCGGATTACGGATCAAACCGGATGCGTTCAGGCCCTTCACCGGGTCGATGGGATAGACCATAATGGCGTCGATCCCCAAATCGATCACGCAAAGGTATTTACCGTCTGGCGTCAGCCCGCAGAAATGCGGATGCGGCCCATCCTGACGCGCTTCGTTCGGCCCTTTGCCGGAATGCTGAACCACCTGGGTACGCTCGACGATCCGGCCATTGTCCAGCTTGAATTCAGCGAAATTTCCACTGCTGTAATTCGCCGCATAAAGAAAATTACCCGAGGGGTCGGTGATGACATAACAAGTGCTCTGCCCGGCGGCGGGACAAGTATTGATCGGCTCGAGCGTACCGTCCGGACGGATCGCAAACGACGCCACCCCACCCTTGCCGCCGATCGTACAAGTGCTGTAGAGGAATTTGCGATCCGGCGAAAACGCAATATAATTGGCACTCGGCATCGCGGCAAAACCGATCTGCACCGGGGCTGCTCCGCCATTCATCTTATAACAATAGATACCGCCCTCGGGCTTCTCCGTACACGCCGCCACATAAAACACCTGATCCGCCGCCATGCCGATGGTAGCGGAGGAAGCCAGAAGAGAACACAAAATCCGTTTCATAAAAAGCTCTCCGAGTTGATTCTTATATTTGAATTAAAATATCACAGACGGGAGCTCTTGCAATCGGAGATCAGTTTTTTTCACTGTTTTTTCGAAAAAGCAGTTGCTTTTTCGAAAAAACAACTGTATAATTAGATTAAAGCAACAGGAATAAAGGAAGCAGAGAATTATGGCTGTAACCATGAAGGATATCGCGAAACATTGCGGAGTCTCCGGCGGCTCAGTGTCGCAGGTGCTGCGCAATCCGGAGAATCCCCGGTTCACTCCGGAGACCCGGAAGCTGATCCTGGAAACCGCCGCCAAGCTGGAATACCGCCAGAATCCGCTGTCACGCGCGCTCCGCACAAACAAAACCAATCTGCTCGGGCTCATGCTCCCGTGGAACGAACCGGAAGTCATGGACTGCATCGAGCGCGTGGCCTCCGAAAACGGCTACAAACTGCTGATCCAGTTCACAGCCTACCCGCGAACCGGTATCGAACTGGAGGCCCTGCGCTCCTTTATCGACTGGAATGTGGACGGCATCATCTGGGAGCCCAGCGGCATCATCGCCGACGATTTCCTGCCGCTGTTGAAAAAGATCAAGCAGGAAGGCCCCCCGCTGGTCATGCTCGAACGCGGTATTGACGGAATCCGCTTTCCCTTGGTGGAAACCGATTACGCCCCGGCCATCAATAAATGCATGAAGCACCTTAAAGAGCAGGGTTACAGCAAAGCAGCTTTTATTTTCGACATCAACCGCTCAGGATTGTTGGATAGCAAGCTCAACACCATACGTAAAGCGGCAACCGGATATCAACTGGATTTTGATTCCTTCTGGATCAGTCAGAACGACATGAGCCGGCAGGATGGACTTCGGGAAATTCTGACCAAACCGGAAAACGCCAATACCGCTTATTTCTGTTACGCCTGGCTCACCGCCGATCTGGTGGAAGCCATGGAGTCGCTGAACATGCGTGCGCCGGAGGATATCGGTATTATCATGATGATCGACATGCTGATTGCCGGGCGGCTGCGGGTATCGAACCTGCTGCGCCCGAAAATCACCGCGATCCGCACCAACAGCCGTGAGCTCGCGGAACTCGCCGTCAACCGCCTGCTGGCGGAAATCCGGCAGGGCAAACCCAAAGAATCGCCGCAGTATTACGATACAGCGGAACTGGTCATCCAACAATCAACCCTTAGACACAAATAAAGGAGAGTCTGCAACAATGAAAAAAAGAAAAAGTTTTACACTTATCGAGCTACTGGTCGTGATTGCGATTATCGCGATACTTGCCGCGATGCTGCTGCCGGCATTGAATGCCGCCCGCGAACAGGCCCGGGCCATTTCATGTACAAACAACCTGAAGCAGATCGGCCTCGCTCTGACCTTCTATTCCAATGACTACAACGATATCGCCTGTCCGATGCGCGAGAACCATCGCTGGGCCGGAATCGTCTGGAGCAGAATGCTTTGGAACTCCAAATATGTGGATAATTTCAAACTGCTGATCTGCCCCAGTCACGCTGATGTCGCCAAGCCCGCCGACCCGGACAACCTCGTAAACGACGACTTCTATCTGCGGACCAGTTATGGACTTAACAACGATACGTTCGGCGGCGGCTTCGCCGATACCAACTATTGGGGCGGCAACATTCAGGGCGGTATAAAACTGGGCTCCATCGCCGCATGGCCGGGACGCTCCCCGGACCTCGTCTGGGTGCATGACAGTTCAACCGCCCTGGGCGGTCTGGCCGACTTGGGTACCTACATGCGTTACCGCCACCGGGCGAACAACTTCTGCAATATGCTCGCTTTCGGCGGACATGTCACTAAAATCAAAAATCAACGCCCCGGCATTGAAGCAGGAGTAGCCAGCAGTCTCGACAAGTTGCAGTATCGCTGTCCCGCCTGGGTCAGAACCACCGGTACTTCCGGAAATTTCATCAATCCATAATCATACCACTCTATACTCATAAGGAAAAATCATGTTCAGAATAAATCATTTCCTGGTTCTCATCGCTCTCCTTTTCGCCGGAAAAATATCCGCCGCGGAACTCGGCTACCAGACCCTCGGCGACAATATCCTGAAAAACGGCGAACTCAAGGAGCCCTGCTGGAAGCCCGGCGTGCCGCATTACTGGGATAAGCAGCGCCCGAATACCAAAGGCGGCGAAACCGAGGTCAAACCGGACGGCGGCGGCGTGCTGCTGTATTTCACCGGCCCCGAATACGTCGACCAGATCCGGATCAAACAGACCATCAAACTGGAAAAAGGCAAGGTCTACGAAGTGAAATACGATTACCGTTCGGAGCTGGACGGCTCACTGAAGGCCGACGCCACGTTCTGGGGCACGGGCGTTTTCATGCGGGCCTGGTGGCAGGTGCCGAGCATGGAGTGGACCACCGTGCGCGGGCTGTTTTACATGGCGGAAAATACCACCGGCGACGTAATCCTGACCATGCAGAACCGTTCGCAGGTCAAACTCTGGTACCGCAATATTTCCGTGAAGCTGACCAACCTGAACAAAGACGACATCGCGAAAATCATCCCGCCGTTCAAAGTTCACTCCGTGGAAAGCGAAGACGTGTTCCTCCTGCCGGACACTCAGAAAACCACTGCCAATTTCCTCGTCAACGATTTCCCTGTCGAACAGCTGGCCAATTACCGGATCGAAGCAGATTATTACCCGAATCCGAAAAAAGTGGTGAAGTGCAAAGTCGACGGCATCAAAATCCATATCCCGGTAAAAGATATCGCCGGCGGCGAAACCAAGCTGATCGGCAAACTCTACAGCAAGGTCGATAACACGCTCGTCGCCACTGCCAATGTCACCGTCAACCGCGTCACCAAGCTGCCCGACGGCATGGATTTCTCGAAAACGGCGGACGTCACGCTGGCTGACGGCAAGAAGTTCTTCCCGGTCGGCATATACGCCGGTATCGGCTGGGATTTCTCGGTAAAAGAACTGGTCGGCTACGGTTTCAATGTCATCCACACCTACGCCACCAACCGCCGTGACGTCGACAAGACCGACACCAAGGGGCGCACCAGCAACCTGAAACTGCTCGACGACGCACAAAAGGCCGGTGTTTATGTAATGGTCCAACTGCCGCACGATTATACCGAAAAAGCCGAGGACGTCGGCAAGCTCCCGAGCTGGCTCGATGTCTACAAGGACCACCCTGCCCTGTTCGGATACTATGTCGACGAAACACGCTCGATTAAAAACACCCCATACCCGACGATCCGCAACGCCTACAACGCGGTCCGCAAGCACGATCCCCGCCATAAATGGTTCTCCTACGAGGGGCCCGATCCGAACCTGCGCGACTGCATGGATGCGATCATCTACGGCGTGACCAGCCCCTCCGCGGTCAAACTGTGCATGCTGAACCTCGGCCCGGAAAAGCCGGTCATCCACTGTTACGGCCAGCGCGATTTCAAGGCGCAGGACGCCTCATCGCTGGATTACAACCAGTCCAATTTCGTGATGCCGGTGATCTGGGGGGCGCGGGGAATTTTCTACTTCACCTACCGCAACGTGCTCAATGCCGACACCAATCCACAATACGCGGAACTCAAACCCAGGGTACTGGATACGGCGAAGCGGTTCGGCGAAATCTCGCAGGCCATCGTCAGCGGCGATCCCCTGCCCAAATGGGCCGATACGATCAAAACCACCGGCCCCATGGAATACAAAGTATTTGCCGACGGCGCCAAAACCTACATTTTCTGCGGCGTGGCCGACGGCAAACAGGACAAAGGCACCCTGACATTCACCGTCCCCGCCGGAAAATCCCTGCGCGACGTGCTGAACGCCCAGCCCATGAGCACCCCCGAAGTAACCCTCACCCCCGGCCAGGCCAGAATCATCGAGGTAAAATAAATCTTACCAGGCTTGCTTGAGGATATCCGTCAGGGTCTGGCGGCTGTTCTCAAGCGCTACAGGGCGCGGGGCAGAATCGAGTTTCATCTTGTTCTGTCCCGCGCTTTCGGCGGTACGCTCCAGCAGCGCCTGGTCGATATCGGCGAAGCTGCGCAGCCCGGACGGCACGCCGCAGCCGGTCAGAAACGCCCGGTATGCCGTGATCACGTCTTCCGGGGTTTTGCCGCCGAAGACCGGGGCCAGCTCCATGGTCCGTTTCGCCACGGCCTCGGAGCCGATGTAATAGCGCCAGGCGGCGGGCAGGATCATTGCCACCGCGATCCCGTGCTCGATCTTGCCGAACCACGAGAAACTGCAGAGATGCGGCAGCCCGGTCGGCTTGTAACTGATCACCATGCCGGCCAGCGTGGCGGCGGCGCTCACGGCGGTGCGCGCTTTCAGGTTCTGCCCGTCCTGCAAGGCGGCGGGGAGATTATCGACGATCAGCCGGATCGCTTCAAGCGCCCAGTCATTGGCGCGCGGGTGGGCACCGTCGGCGCCGAGGTTCAGGAACCCTTCGATGGCGTGGGCGAGCGCGTCGCAGCCCGTCGCCAGCGTCACCTGTTTCGGCATGCTCATAGTGAATTCAGGCACCACGAAGGCGTATTCCGGGATAATCTCGCGTTCAGAAATCAGTTTCTTGACCTTCGCTTCGTGGTCGACGATATTGGAGTAAGGCGTGACCTCGGAGCCGGTGCCGGAAGTGGTGGGAATCGCGATGATCTTCTTCAGTTTCTTGCCGGGGTTGGCACTCGAATATTTGTTGACGCCGAAGTAATCGTCGACCGTGCCGCCGGCCTGATACACCAGCCACGCGGCCTTGGCGGCGTCCATCGGGCTGCCGCCGCCGATGGCGATGACCTGGTCGGGCTCTTCCGCCTTCAGGAATTCAACCATCCGCTTGACCGTTTCGATGGACGGCTCCGGCTCGATATCATTGAACCGGGCAATGCCGATCTCGTTTTCCATGGTCAATGCACTCAGCGCACCGCTTTTTTCCGCGGAACTGCCGCCGGTGAACAGCACCATTTTACGGATACCCTCCAGCCGCAGATGCGCGCTCAGTTGAATCAAACCGGACTTGCCGAAGCAAATCACAGTATCCGGGTAACTATCCAGCAAATCTTCGATCATCGGTTCAATAAACATGTTTTACCTCCCTTAAAAGCTCCGGGTAATCGGTATAAAAACGGTAGACGCCCATTTCCATGAAACGCCGCATTTCGCTCTTTTCGTTGACGGTCCAGATACCGGGTTCAAAGCCGGCCTCTTTCACCTGTTTCACCCAGTCGGGCGTGACAAAATCATAATGCGATACGAGACTGTCGAAACGGTTCCGCCGCGCCTCCGCCAGCCGCTCGGCCAGCTCCGCGCCGTAAGTATCATAAAAAATCACCGTGTCCGGCAGCAATTGCCGGGCCCGGGACATTTTGGCCAGACTGCCGTCATTGAAGCCGATCCAGTCCGTAACCTTCATTTCGCGCGCGATGCGGACAATCATATCCACGCAATCGTCCTTCGGCTGCAGCGACAGCCGCACCTGATCCTGTCCCCGGATCAGCTCAAACGCTTCCTCCAGCAGAGGCATTTCCGCCGTCACCGGCTCCAATTCCGGATGGCTTTGATTGAACTCCACGGCTACATTCAGCTTTTTCAGCTCGGCATAATCCGTATCGCAAATGGCCATTTTGACGCCGCAGGTACGAAGCATGTCGGCGTCATGACTGAGCACCAGCCGTCCGTCGCGGGTAATCCGGACATCCGTTTCGAGCCAGTCGACACCGATATCAATCGCGTTCTGAAAACTCGGTAAAGTGTTCTCCGGCAATGCGGCAGGATTGCCGCGGTGCCCGGTTATGCCGTTACAACGCCAATTCATTTGTCACCTCCGAAAAGTTAACTGAAGAGCAGTTTGTAGTCGTCGATCGTGAGCTTGTCGCCGAAACCGGCGGCCGGATTTTCGATCAGGCTGTCGAATATTTCCTGTTTACGGGCCTGCAGCGCCAGAATTTTTTCCTCGATCGAGTCCTTGACCACCAGCTTGATGCAGTCCACCGAGCGGGTCTGCCCGATGCGGTGCGTACGGTCGGCGGCCTGATTTTCCACGGCGGGGTTCCACCACGGGTCGTAGATAATCACGGTATCGGCCGAGGTCAGGTTCAAACCCGTCCCCCCGGCCTTCAGGCTCAAGAGGAAAATCGGGATATCCGGCGAATTGTTGAAGTTGTCCACGCGCTGCTGACGGTCCTTGGTCGAGCCGTCGAGATACTCGTACGGAATCTTTTCCGTATCGAGCCACTCGCGGATCAGCGCCAGCAGCGAGGTGAACTGGCTGAACAGCAGCATCTTGTGTCCGCTGTCGATATTCTGCAGCACCAGTTCCTTAAGCAGTTCAGATTTGGCGGAGGGACGGCCCTTGCCGGCGTCGTCCGGCAGCAGTTCCGGGTTGCAGCAGATCTGGCGCAGGCGCATCAGGATGGTCAGGATTTCCAGCGAATTGCGGCCGCCGGCCTCCAGCAGGCTCTGACATTTTTCACGTCCGAACTTGAAAAATTCTTCATAAAGTTCACGCTGCCCGGGTTCCATTTCGCAGAAAATGGTGTGCTCCTGTTTCGGCGGCAGCTCGGCGCAAACCAGCGCTTTGGTACGGCGCTTGATGAACGGGCCGATCCGGCGCGTGAGATCCTGCTGCAAATCCTTGCTGATGCCGATGTTGGTGTAATATTTGCGGAACGCGTTGAACGATCCCAACAGTTTGGGATTCAGGAAGTCGAAAATGCTCCAGAGATCCTCGGATGTGTTTTCCAGCGGCGTACCGGTGAGCACCAGGCGGTGGTCGGCCTTGATCGCTTTGCAGCTGCGGGCGTTGACCGTGGTGGGGTTCTTGATGTGCTGGGCTTCGTCCAGGATCAGGTAGCTGAAATGCAGGCCCTCGATCATGGGCGCATCGCGCCGGACAATCGAATATGAGGCGACCATCAGGTCGTAATTTTCGTGGCCGTCCCAGAACCGCTGCCGGTCGCTGCCGGTCAGGGTCACCACCCGGAACGTCGGCACGAAACGCTCGGCCTCGCGCTTCCAGTTTTCCACCAGCGAAGCGGGGCAGAGAATCATGGCCGGGCCGTTCATCTGTTCCTTGCGCGAGGCCAGCATGGCCAGCGCCTGGATGGTTTTCCCCAAACCCATTTCGTCGGCCAGGATCACGTTGAAGCCGTGATCGGTCATGGTTCGCATCCAGCGCACGCCTTCCATCTGGTAATTGCGCAGCGTGCCGTGGAAAATCGTGGGATCGGCAAATACTGCGTCATTTTCGTCGATGACGCCATCCAGCACACTGGCTCCCTCGTCGAGGTAAAACGACGGCGGAATCGCGCCGGGAATCTTGTCCGCGATCTGCTTCCAGTAATGCACCGAATAACGCGGCACATCGAACCGGTAATCGGTATCGTCGACATTCTGCACCACGTTCATGGCGGCAGAGAAAAATTTAAACATTTCGCTGCTGAGCCGCACTACCTTTTCCGGAGCCGGATAAAGGTAACGGCTGTTATTATGCACCGCGCGGGCAATGGTGTTCCAGTGAATTTTGTTACGGCCGGCGGTGATGTTGTATTCCAGCGGATAAACCGATTTCTGCGGCGGCAGTTCGCTGCATGAGAAGCCGACGGAATCCAACCCGGTACCGCCCTGGCAAATCGCGCTCATGGTGCCGCTGAGCAGCAAATCGCGTTTTTCCTGCCGCCACATCGGAACCACGATATCGAGGAAAATCCCGATCGCTTCCATATCGTCCAGGTAAAACCCGCCGTTGCGGCGTTTGAAACCGAAGTTGGTGATTTCCTGAATCACCGATTTCTCGAGCCTGTCGTCACGACGCCAGAAGTGCCCTTCCGAAGCCGCCAGGCGGCCCTCGTCCTCGGCGAAAATACGTCCGTCGTAACAAAATTTGATTTCCATATTGAAGCTGCGGTCGGCGTGGAAATTGCCGCTCAGGCAGATCGTGCACTCTTTGCGGTCCGGCTCGCTGGAATAATCCTTGACCAGCTTGACGGGCATCTGCGACGCGGCCTTGATCGCCTGCGCGCTGTCGTGAATATCAAACACCTGGCTGCCGGTGCCGAAAAAGTTGCGCAGCCAGCCCACGTCGACCGTGGCCGGCACCCACCAGTATTCGCCGTTGATGCCGATCCAGACGCCGGAGCGGCCAGTAATCACCTTGGTCGCCTGCAGCGGCAGCAGCGCTTCGTCCAGCATGATCGACGGCACCAGCAGGATATTGCTGTCCGACCGCTTGAACATCACCGCCGGAGTCGCGGTTTCCGGGTGGATGATGATCTTTTTGCCGTCTTTGGTGAAGCGCTCATAATTGATCAGGCAGTGGAAAAATTCGGCCGTCTGTTCGGAGTTCAGCAACAGTTTGGAATTCTCCGGTTCGGCGTTCACCGCCAGGAAGCGGATAATCTGCCGGTCCTGCAGAGAAAAGAAACTTAACTTCAATAATGCTGAAAGACTTTTACCAAAATAAAGCTGCCGGAGGTTATTGACGTTGCCGATATATTCTTTTTTGTCGAATTTAAGTTTAACGGAAAGAACGGCGTTTTCCCATTTGCTGGGCACGTGGGGGAAGGCCGATTCGATCAGCACATGTACTTCGGCTTTGGGGATTTCGGCCCCCTTCTGGGCGAGCTCGGCGAAACTGTCGAATTTCAACCCGGCGAAACGGGCCGGATCGTCCTTATCAGCAACCTCGCCGGCCTCCACCGGACGGGTCCGGCTGAAATACATAATGAGCGCGACCGCGTGCGGGCACAAGCCCTTGGCGGCGTCCGAACACCCGCATTTTCCACGCGCTTTTTCTCCCGAAATCACCCGCACATACTGGTAAATGCCGTCATCCTGAAATGCCCCGTACATGACTCCCTTGGCATCCCGCCAGGCGCAGATCAGCTTATTACCCTTAAGCAGCTGTTTCGCAAATTTTACCGTATTCTCGCTGGATATGGCAATCAATCGCTCTTCAAAACTCTGCTTCATATTCTTCCTCTTCAATGTACAAAAATTCAAATGATAACATAGCACTGCAGAAGTCAAAAATCAAAGCACAATTTCTAGAAAAATTCGAGAAAAAAAGGGGAGAATGGGACAAATGGGACAGATGAGACAAATGGGACGAATGGGAAATAGGCGATAAGCTCAAAAACAGTTTCCCATGGGTCTCATACGTCCCATTTGTCCCATTTAGCGGCTTTTGCCAGACGTAGGCTCAGCGATTTTTCTTGTGGTTCTGACGGGCGTTGAACATGCGTTCGCGCAAGCCGCCCTGTTGGACAAAGCGGTCGGTCAAAGACTGAAGTTGTTTGTCGAGGAGATAGTTTGCCTGATTAATCAGGCAAATCATGATATTGGCGCAGGTTTCGGGACTGCGCTCTTCAAGGTAAGAGGCATAGGATTGGTAGGACTCATTCGGAGAATGCCGAATTCGACGGACAGCCAAGGATGCCTTGCTGTCCTTTGGCCATAGGAGATGGCCGTTCACTCTCAGGTAATCTTTGTAGTCTTCGAGCAATTCTTCGAGGCTGGCTCTGGCAACACCAGTCAGCTTGATTTCCATCTCGCTGCTGGTGATGCCCGCCATGGAGCCCTCCACGATATTTTGTTTACCGCTGCGGGCCGCCTGAATCATCTGATCATAAGTGCGGTCCTTGGGAGACAGGAACCTTCGACAAAAGCAAACCGTACCATCATAAACAATCACACTCTTTCTATAAGACAGCAGATTCTCATATCCGCCATGTGGTTGTATGATGTCGCTTCCCATTCGTCACATAGGTCCCATCCGTCCCATTTCTCACCCCTTATGCTGCTTGCTGTTGGCTTCCACCCTCAAGCGCAGGGACTGCAGGCGGATAAAGCCGCTGGCATCCTGCTGGTTGTAGACTTCTTCGGCCTCGAACGAGGCGATATCGTGGTCGTACAGGCTGTACTCGGAGCGGCGGCCGGTGACGTGGCACGCGCCCTTGAACATCTTCACGCGGACATCGCCGGTGACGAATTCCTGGCTCTTGTCAATGGCCGCCTGCAGCATTTCGCGCTCGGGGGCAAACCAGAAACCGTTGTAAACCATCCGTGCATAATCCGGGATGAAGCTGTCGCGCAGGTGCATGACTTCTTTGTCCATGGTGATGCTTTCCAGCGCGCGGTGAGCCGCATGCAGGATCGTGCCGGCGGGGGTTTCGTATACGCCGCGGGATTTCATGCCCACGAAACGGTTTTCCACGATGTCGATACGGCCAACCGCGTGCTTGCCGCCCATCTTGTTCAGCTTGCGCATCAGGTTTGCCGGAGAAAGCTTTTCGCCGTTCACGGCCACCGGGGTGCCCTGTTCGAAGGTGACGACGACTTCTTCGGGCTCATTGGCGGCGTCTTTCAGCGCGCAGGTCATGACGGCCAGGTCATCCGGGGGCGCGGCCCACGGGTCTTCGAGGATGCCGCCTTCAAAGCTGATGTGCAGCAGATTGCGGTCCATGCTGTAGGGCTTGGCGGTGGTGGAGCTGATCGGAATATTGTGGTCCTGCGCGTATTTGATCATTTCGGTACGCGAACGGAAGTGCCACTGGGGATCGCGCCATGCGGCGATGATCTTGATGCCCGGCTGGATGGCATAGGCGGTGAGCTCGAAACGCACCTGGTCGTTGCCTTTGCCGGTGGCGCCGTGGCAGATGGCGTCCGCACCTTCGGCGCGGGCGATTTCCACCAGGCGCTTGGCGATCAGCGGGCGGGCGATCGAGGTGCCGAGGAGATAGGTGCCTTCGTAAATCGCGTTTGCCTTCATCATCGGGAAGATGAAATCGCGGGCGAATTCTTCGGTCAGGTCCTCGATATAGCACTTGGAGGCGCCGGTCTTGATGGACTTTTCCTCGAGGCCGACGGTTTCTTCTTCCTGGCCGACGTCCGCGCAGAAACAGATGATTTCGGCATTATACGTTTCTTTTACCCACTTGACGATCACCGAGGTGTCAAGTCCGCCCGAATAAGCGACAACTACTTTCACGATTTAACTCCTTCGCTTGGTGTTGAAATTGATTGTATAATATACGTTCAAAAGAATAAATTACAATCCGGCGGAGGAAATCAAACCGTTTTCTCGCTTTTCCCGCGGGGCCGCGGGATCGAGGTCAGCTGCGACAGCTTCGGCAGGAAAACATAGAAGGTGGTCCCCTCCCCGTCCGACGTGGTGAATTGAATCCAGCCGAGGTGGTTGGTGATGGTACCGTAAATCATGGCCAGCCCCATCCCCGTGCCCTTGCCGTACGGCTTGGTCGTGAAGAAGGGCTCGAAAACCCGCGCAACCACTTCGGGCGACATGCCGCTGCCGTTATCGCTGATCGCCACGGCATAATAGTCCTCGCGGCGGCCCGCCGGCATAATCATGCCATGGGCCTCTTTTTCCGTCACTTTCACCTCGACGGCCTCGCCGGCGGTGATCTTCAGCAGCATGCCTTTTTCCTCGGGGTTATTTTCCATGGCATCGCGGGCATTGATCATGAAGTTGATGAATACCTGCTGGAGCTGCAGCAGGTCGCCGCGAACCATCATCGGCTCGGGCGGGAGTTTCAGTTCCATGACCATGTTTTTCTGGCTGTTCGGCAGAAATAACTCGGTACTGTATTTGAGCAATTCGCGCAGGTCGAGATTCTCTTCGTGATATTTCCCTTTGCGGGCAAAGCCGAGAAGCTGGTGCGTCAGTCGCCCGGCCTGTTCGGAAATCTGAGTAATTTTTTCCAGGTGCCGGGTGACCTTCGGGTCCTCGTTTTTGCTGTAAAGCCGGATCAGGTCCAGATGCCCCAGAATGGCATGGATGTGATTGTTGAAGTCATGCGCCACCCCGCCCGCGAGCTTGCCGATGGAGTCGAGGCGCTGCGAGTGGTCGAGCTGTTCGCTGAGCAACTCCTTTTCGCGCGCCAGACGGCTTTCCTCGGTGATATCGCGCCCCTGTACGATGTACATGGAAACATCCTCCAGCCGGATTTCGGCAATCACCATATCCAGATACACCTTTTCCCCGTCACTGCTGATGACGAAGCAGCGGATCCGCTTGGACGGATGTTCGGACGGCGGCAGCTCAAAGATACTCTGTCCGAGCGGTTTGCCGTACTCATCTTCGAGCTTGTCCAGCAGTTCCTCGCCGACCAGCGTCTTGCCGGTTTTGGCGATGAGCCGCGCGGCGGCCCGGTTGGCCTCAAGAATAATCCCGGCGGAAGAAACCAGCATGATCATTTCGCTGGCGTTTTCGACCAGCAGCTTGTAGCGGCCCTCCCATTCGCGCAAATTGCGCTCCAGCGCCTGCGCCTTGCCGTAACTGCCGAAAAATGCGAAGAAAATATCCAGCGCCCGCCGCCCGCGCTCATCCGTTCCCTTTTCGATATAGAACAGATAAATCGAAACCAGACCGCTGAGCCAGGCGGTGGCGATCGACTTGATAATCAATGAGTTGTTAAACTCAAGCCACCAGAATTCATGAATCCCGCGCGCCACAAACATATACACAAACGAGTCGATAATCTGGGCAAACACCATGGCTCCCAGCACGCAGAACGCGGTCCGGCAGCCGACGTTCCGCAGCCGCTGATAAAAGATCGGCAGCAGGAACAAATCCGCCACCAGCGCCAGCACCGAACCGCTCATCGTCCGCCGGGTATGGGTCAGCAGGATACTCAGCGTATCCGCCGAATTGCCTTGCGAAATGGCAAATCCGAGCCAGTTACACTGGATCGTGGTCAGGTAAACCAGATACACAAAGAGCCCCAGCGCCGCCAGGCAGGCGATAATCAGCCGCTGCGCCGCCAGCGTCCCCTCCGTGATATAAATCAGCAGCAAGGCCGCCAGAAACGGCAGCGTCAGCACCGTGGAGCCGATATAAAAATCAAACCCGGTAAAGCCGCCGATCACCTGAAGGTTGGAGGCTGCCACGAATTGAGCGAACACAAACAGCACCCCGGCGCAGAAATAAAATGATGCCTGCCCGAGCAGTTTGCGCTGGCTGTGGAGCAACGCCAATGTCACGAAGACAAAGGTCATCTCCAGAAAAGCCAACATTATCGCCAGAAAATTTTCCAAAATCGCTTACCGGTTTTCCGTTTCCATTTTTTTCAGCGTTTCGCGGATCAATTCGGCCCGCTTCACCGCCAGTTCGTCCTCATTGGAGTTGCCGCCGGACATCAACTGCAGATGTGCCGGGCAAATCTTAATCATCAGGTCATTGACCAGCCCCAGGTTCAGCGAAGTAAACATATGCATATCCACTCCGATTCGCAGTGCGGAGAGCGAATTCAACGCTTCCTCGAAACTGATCAGGTACGAATGCCGCAGCTTGCCGTAAGAGCGCCCGACATGGTTCAATAACTTGTATTTGTTGTGCTCAATCAGCATGGCCCGGGAATTTTTCTCGTGCACGATCAGCTGGCGGATCACCGAATTGAGCCGCTCGATAATCATTTTTTCCGACTCGCCCAGCGTGCTCTGATTGGAGATCTGGAAGAGACTACCGTGATTTTCCGTGCCTTCGCCGTAAATACCGCGCACCGTCAGCCCGAGCGTCCGCACCCCCTGCATGGCGGAACTGATCTGCCCGGAGAGCAGCAGCCCCGGCAGGTGCAGCATGACCGACGCCCGCATCCCGGTCCCGACATTGGTCGGGCAGCAGGTCAGGTAGCCGAGCTGGGCGTCGTAAACATAAGGCAGGTGCTCGGCGAAACAGTTGTCGAGGATATCGACTTTTTCCCACGCTTTTTCCAGGTTCAAACCGGGGCTCAGCGCCTGAATCCGCAGGTGGTCCTCTTCGTTAATCATCACCCCGTGGCTTTCGTCGGAGGACACGACCAGCGCGGCCCCCTGCGGCCGGGTGGTAAGCTCGGAACTGATCAGGCGGCGCTCGAACAGGATCTGGCGCTGCATTTCGCCGAGGGTATCCATCTGGAACATCAGGAAATTTTCGCCCATGCAGTTGGAGGTGCTGATCGCTTTTTCCACGGAATTGCGGACGGCGTCGCGCTGCTGCTGGCCGGCGGCAATCGGAAACGGCTCCCCGCTGATATTGCGCGCCAGCCGGATCCTCGAACAAATCGCTATATCATCATCCGGCCCGGAAGCTTCCAGCCAGCTCACATTTTGTGAAACCAGGTTCAATATTTCCCGGCATGCTTCATCTTTATTCATTTCCGCTCACTCTTTTTCCATGTTCTTTTTGATATCATTGATCCGGTCGCGCAGCTTGGCGGCGTCTTCGTAGCGTTCTTCCTGAACGGCGACTTCAAGCTCCTTCTGCAAATTCATCAGTTCCGTCATCTGGCGCGGGGCGGCGTTCATGGCGTTGCCCGCAGGGCTCTTGCCGATGTGGGTTTTGCCGCGGTGCATATTGGGCAGCGCTTTGTCCAGGATCGCCTTGAAAACATTGTAGCAGTTGGGGCAGCCCAGCCGGCCGGTCTGGCGCAGTTTCTCCGAATCCCAGCCGCAGACCGGGCAGACCGGGCCGCCGCCCTGCACTGCCTGACGGGGCGCGGCTTGCGCTTCATCCGCATTCGCCTCCGGAGTTTGCTGCTGATTTTTGCTCAGGGCCTCGGACAATCCGGGCAGATCCAGCTTCTCCGAAATATTGTACAGCAGTTGAGCGATATTGAAATCGCCGATCCCCTGATTCTTCGATTTTTCCGCCGCGCATGAAGCACAGAGGTGAATCGCCTTCTTCTTGCCATCCAGGAATTCCTGGATATGGATGGTGGCTTCATTTTTATTGCAGTTATTGCATAACATAAATAATTCGTCCTCTGAAATGTGTTACCGGTAAATATAAATGACGATTCGCCAAAATGCAAATTGATTATATTCCGGCTGCACTGCAAGGGGAAATCAGTCGACGTGCTCGTGGGTTTTCATCGTCTCGACTTCAATCAGCTGCAGCAGTGAACCGCTGGTGACATGGAGCGGGGCGCCCGCCACAAAGTACTCCTTGCCGTTGATCCTGGTGGTGAACTGCTGGTAATTGGTCCTGGCCAGCCGTTCGGCGATCGCCACCATGTCGGCGGCCCGGACGCCGTTCGGCATCATGCCATTTTCATCGGCCACCTGAATATGATTGTCGAAAACGCGGGCCACCCGTTCGAGGCTGTCCGTATAATAAAAGATATGCACAGGGTCCTTGCGGTTCGCCTCGAGCATCGGCCTCAGCATGGCTTCCAGATGGAATTCCAGCACGGCAGAGCCGAGATACCGGCCATCCGGCAGATAAAGCGGATAACGGCAGCTGGCCCGGTGCCCGCCGCTGGCCCCGACGTAGGGAGCGGTCCAGGACAAAAGTTTTTCGCCGTTCGGAGGCGGCGGCGGCACTTTCTGGCGGTTCAAATGAGCCGGTCCCTCCGGAATCTCATATACGCCCGGAAAGCTGTACGTGACGCCGTTGGCCCAGTTCACATACAAACGCTGGATAATGATTTCCTCTTTGCCGGTAAACATTTCCGCCGTGGTCAAATCGTTAACCCGCCCATTAAGCAGATCGATATTGAGCACTTTCTGGCAGATGTCGATGAATTGCCGGTTCCCCGGCAGGGTCAGCAGAACGCCTTTATCCTCTTTCGCGCCGAAACGCGTCAGGTAATTGACGTTGATCGGCATGGTATAATACTTATTATCTTTCATGCCGGGCGGCGAGGTTTCCGGTTTCAGGAAATCGATGTTATCATAAATTCTCTCGGAGTGATCCGGCGTCTCCTGGGCGATTTTGATCACATTGTCCGCGAAAACCATCAGCTGGGCCTGTACCTGATGGAAATTCTGCTCCAGCTCCAGCGTGATTTTCTCGGTATAGGACTGGAACCGCAGGCGCTTCATCATATTTTTGTGACGGTCATGCTCCAATCCACGGGACTGCTGCTGGAAATAAGCGAAAAACATCGTCGCACAGAAAATGCAGAAAAACGCCGATATCACCAGAATACTCGGAATCCGGTAATGATAAACCAGGCGCGACAGTTTTCGCAGCGGGCCATCGGGCATCACCGAAATCTCTTCGTCGTAAATAAAACGCCGGACGTCGTTTACCAGTTCTTTCACGCTCTGATAACGCTTCTCCGGATCCGGCGCGGTAGCCGTCTCAATGATCGCCGCCATCGCCGGGTTGATTTTTATCGGCATGACCACTATGGTCTCATCCACGATGCGGTGACTGCCGGTCGTGTTGGAGGTATCGCTTAAACTGTCCTTGCTTTGCTGGGTGCGCGCCAGGCCGACCATTTCATAAAGTATTTTCCCCAGCGAGTAGACGTCGACCAGCGGCGTCACCACCTTGCTTTTCAGGTACTCCGGCGGCAGGTAGCGCGGCGTGCCGCTGAAGTGCTCGGGCGTGGTGCCGGCTTTGCGGGCGCATCCCCAGTCCATGATATAGACTTCGCCGTACTGCCCCATCAGGATATTGTTCGGCTTCAAATCGCAATGCATGATTTCGCGGCTGTGGCAATACTCGATCGCTTCACAAATTTTCAGGAAATATTCCAGCCTGGACACCAGGGCGTGCCGTTCCTGGCGGGCATTGAGCTTTTTGCCCTCGTAAGCTTTGCGTGCTATTTTCATAAAGGACGACAGCGAGGAACCGGTGATCATTTTCATCACCACGCTCCAGTGCCCGTCCTTGTCCTTTTCCATGGTATAAACGGGAACGATCGAGGGATGGTCCAGCTGGGCGTTCAGCTGGCATTCTTCCAGAAATGCCTTTACCGCCGCCGGCTTGTCCTGATATTTATCATTGAGGGATTTTACCGCCACGATCCGGTTGAACATCCGGTCCCGGGAGAGGCTGATCTGCCCCATACCGCCGGCGGCAAAATAGCTGATGAACGAAAAACGCTCCCGATCGCCCCCGGTCAGCATTTCTAGGTCATCCAGCTTGAAATTTATATCATTATCATCCCAAATGTCCTGCGCCAGCAGCACGGTCGCTTCCAGTTCATCGGTATCATGCGGCACTATGTTTTCTTTGTCCATCGCCGTTCCCATAAGAATTACGGATGTAACTATACAGCATTAATGGAGAATGTCAAATGAATAGTATACGTAATTGGTAGATCTCCCCAATTACCCGCAATCCGGCTTTCTTTACAGAAGTATGGATATTATTTTTGAGCGGAACCTTGCAGCCGCTGGGCCGATTTGTAGAATTCCAGAAGCTTCCGGGCAGCATCAGCCTGGTTCGCGGGCAGCAACTTCACGGCCTCGTCCTGACGGGCGACCGCCGCCGCCAGCTGGCCGGTCTTGTAATGATAAAGCGCCACCGTGCTCAGAGCCGCGCCCTTTTCCGGGCCGGTCAGGCCATTCGCGGCCTGCAGCACCGGGATAATCCGCGCCGCCACTTCCAGCGTGCCATTCATATACCCGAAATCGCGCAGCAGAATCAGCGCCAGCTGCTGCAGCGCCACCGGCTCTTTGCCGAAGTTCGCCAGATATTCATTGGCAAATTTTAAAGTTTTCACCTCATCCTGCGGGAACTGGCCGCTGAGGATATTGAATGCCGCCAGATAGATTCCGGCGTTGTGCGGGCTTTTCTCCTGGCGGGCTTCCAGAAATGCAATCGCCTGATCATTCCGGTTCGCAGTGTTGTAATAGAATAAACGCGCGCGAATGGCAAAACCGTCTTCGGGATTCATCGCCAGAATCTGGTCCGTGGTCTTCACGATGCTTTCATCAAAACGGCTGCGCAGCAGGACTTCCAGATCTTCATAGAGCTTGCCGAGCTTCTTCCAGTCGTCGACGGAAAACGTCTTCGCGTAATAAAGCTCGATCATATTTTTCAGGTCAAACGCTTCGCCGCCCCAGATCACCTGTCCCGCCTGATTGATCAGAAACGCCTTCGGAAAAAGACGGCTCATGCCCATATAAGCGCGGGTCGTTTTTTCCTGGTCATCCACCCCCACGAAACAGTTGAACTGCTTCTTGTCGGTGAAAAATTGCTCGACCGTAGCCTTCGGCTCGGCGGACACCAGAATCACCCGAAGATCTTTGGCGCGATAATCCTTCTGCAGCTGCTCCAGCAGCGGCGTCACGTCGCGCGCCTCGGTCAGCCAGGTGCCCCAGCAAACCAGCACGGTAAGTTTCTGCGAACTTTTCTGCAGTTCCTTCGGCACGGCGAAGTCGACCTTGCCGCCGAAAATCCAGTCGCGGACTTCCAGCGACGGCGCCTCGCCGCCAATTTCCAGTGCAGATACCCCCCCCATAAAAAATGCACTTAACACACAAACCAGCAACGCTGCCTTTCTCATGGGTTCCTCCTGGTATTTATTGCGAATCAGAGATTCGGAGAGAATTCCTTGACCGGACGGCACAGCTCATAAGCACGGACCGCCTTCAACAGGTATTCATCTTTTTTGGGTGCGGCGATAAACTGAACGCCCACCGGCATGCCGTCCCTGGCGATTTCCGCCGGCACGCTGATCGCGCAATTCGCGGCCAGGTTGCAGTCCACACCGTAGAAGTCCGCCTGGAACTTCAGGCTCGGCGGATCATCCCTGCGCGCGGGCATATTCGGCGACGTCGGGGTCAATATAATATCGCATTTCTTGAATATTTCGGTGAATTCCTCGACCAGCTTCGTACGCACCTTCTGGGCGTTGACGAAGTAGCCTTCGTAACACTTCTTGGTGATAATCAGCGTACCGGCCAGCAGACGCAGTTTGGTGTTCAACCCGAACTGCCCGCGGGAATTCAAATAAATGTCGTTCAACTGTTTGCCGGACTCCTGGTGGCCGTAACGGATGCCGTCAATACGCTCGAGGTTGGTGCTGGCTTCCGCCATCATGATGGCGAAATAAGCCTGCGTCGCCAGCAGCGTGGTCGGCAAGTCGACTTCGATCACTTCAGCGCCGTTCGCTTTCAGGATTTCGAGGGTATTATCGACCGCTTTGCGGCACGCGGGCTCAAGCTCGCTCCAGGCCATATATTCCTTGACGATGCCGACCTTCATGCCCTTCAGGAAGCTGACGTCGGTATTTTTCACCGATTCGGCCAGTCCGTCGAGCGAATCATGCAGCGTCATGGCGTCCAGCGGGTCGACTCCGCTCATATTTTCCAGCATAATCGCGGCGTCGATCACGTCTTTGGTCAGGGGGCCGCCCTGGTCCAGCGACGATGCCATGGCGGCAATCCCGTAACGGGAAACCCGTCCGTAAGTCGGCTTCAGGCCGTACACACCGCAGAATGCCGCCGGCTGGCGGATCGAGCCGCCGGTATCGCTGCCGATGGCTGCCGGCAGTTCGGACGCGCCCACGCCGGCGGCGCTGCCGCCGCTGGAGCCGCCCGGAACATATTCCAGCCCCCACGGATTCGAGGTCGGGCCGTAAGCACTGCTGCGGGTGGTCGAGCCCATCGCGAACTCGTCCATATTCAGGCGGCCGAACGGGATAAAGCCTTTGCTTACCAGACGGGTTACCAGGCCCGCGTTAAAGGGCGGCACGTAACCCATCAGGGTTTTCGAGCCGCAGCTGCAGGAATGCCCCTTCACGGAAATATTGTCTTTCATGCCGATCGGAATACCGTCGTAAGGGCTGAGCGCCTTGCCGGCGGCGCGCCGGGCATCGGCTTCCGCCGCTTTCTGCAGCAGCTCTTTTTCGTCGTATTTGCAGAACGCATGGACCAGCGGTTCGACCTGCTGGATGCGTTCCAGATAAAATTGAGCCAGCTCCACACAACTGTATTTACCGGCGGCGAGGTCATCGGCAATCTGATGAATCGTCAGTTTCTTTACATCCACGCTCATTGCATCCCTTCCTCCGCCAGCACCTGCGGCACTTTGATATACTCGCCGTCTTCAGTATACGGCGCATTGGCAAGCATTTCCTCGCGGGAGAAGAGCACTTGCGGCTCATCTTCCCGCCAGGCGTTGCCGTCGGAAAACGGCCGGATGGTCGGTTTGACATCCGGCATATCGACGCGGGTCAGGGGTTCCATGAATTCCATGATCGCATCCAGCTCGACTTGGAGTTTCTTCTCCTCATCCTCGCTCAATCCGATCATCGCCAACTTCGCCACGGGGCGAATATCGAAGCGTCTTTCGTTTTCCATACAGTCAACCTGTTCTTATTTCTTTTTCTTCTGCTGTTCCAGTTCGAGGGTCCTGGTCACCAGGTCGCAGACTTCGGACGGACCGAAATACTGGATCGGACCCGGGTAGATGTAATCGGTTTCCACCGCCCATCTGGCGCGGTGCTTGGCGAAGAATTTGAAGGGCTCGCCTTCCAGATCGCTCAGAGCCTTGCGGATCACCGGTTTATCGGCGCCGTGACGGCGCTCCACGTTCATCATCATGGTAATCGGTACGCCGCCGGCGGTCCACTTGGAAGCGGGCTGGGTGGTGTTGCGGACCGAAGCCATATAGCCGGTGTAGCCGGTACCGACCAGCGCGGCGGCGGTGTAGCCGAGGCTGTAGCAGTAGTCGGCGTCGAAGTTCGACGGCGCGGCGCAGCGGCCCTCATAGCCGAAGAAGTGAGTCTGGGCGCCGAATTTGCCTTTGAAAAGCTTCTTGGCGGCCATTTCCTTCAGGCGCTTGCCGACCATTTCGGCCAGCAGTTTTTCGGTTTCGATCTGCGAAACCTGAACGTTGCCGTGCGGGTCGCGGTCCAGGCAGAGCTGGAGCTGGATGCCCTTCGGCAGGGAATTGAAGACCTTGGCCAGGTCCTTGCTCAACCGGGTACGGACGAATTCGATGGAGTCATCGAGGTCGTTCAGGGCCTTGAAAGCATCGGCTTCCTTGGCGAGGATATCGTTCAGGGTGCTGATCAGTTTCTTCATTTCCGGGATGAACTCGATGAGGCCTTCCGGGATCAGCGCCACGCCGAAGTTCCAGCCTTTCTTGGCGCGGGCGGCCACGACTTCGGCCATATCGTCGACGATGTCGGCCAGGGTCATTTTCTTGGCGGCGACTTCTTCGGAGATAATCGCGATGTTCGGCTGGGTCTGCAGCGCGCATTCCAGCGCGATGTGCGAAGCGGAACGGCCCATCAGTTTGATGAAGTGCCAGTATTTCTTGGCGGAATTGGCATCGCGGCAGATATTGCCGATCAGCTCGCTGTAAACGCGGCAGGCGGTATCGAAACCGAACGAAATTTCAATGCATTCGTTCTTCAGGTCGCCGTCGATGGTCTTGGGGCAGCCGATCACGCGGATCGCGATCTTGCGGGATTTGAAGTATTCGGCCAGCAGACAGGCGTTGGTATTGGAGTCGTCGCCGCCGATAACGATCAGCGCTTCGATGCCGAGGGCTTCGCAATGCTTGCGGGTGGCTTCAAAATGCTCTTCCGTTTCCAGCTTGGTACGGCCGGAACCGATCATGTCGAAACCGCCGGTGTTGCGGTAGGCGTCGATGATGTCTTTCTTGAGCTCGACATATTCGTTCTTGATCAGGCCGTCCGGGCCCTTCAGGAAGCCGTACAGACGGGAGCGGGAGTTCAGCGACTTGATACCGTCGAAAATACCGGCGATAACGTTGTGGCCGCCGGGGGCCTGGCCGCCGGAGAGGATGATGCCGACGTTTACGGCCGGGCTCTTGGCTGCGCTGCCCATTTTGAAAGTGACTTCCGGACTGCCGTAAGAGGCCGGGAAAAGCTTCTTGATCTTGGCGGCATCACCGGCTGCGGTGGTGGCCTTTCCTTCCACGGCTTTGACGATTGCGCCTGCGGTCAGGGCCGGCGGCAGTTTGGGCTGATAAGCTGCACGTTTCGCCTGAAGAACGGAAATCTTTTTCATACTGTATAACTCCTTGTTGCCATAAATTTTTTACAGTTTGGAATCAATCAACTAAGATACCATTATTTTCCCTGTTTTTCAAGCCACAAACAATATTTTAGGCGGAAAAATCATGGGACGAATAGGACATACAGGACATATAGGAGGCGGGTCCGACTTGTCTGACTTGTCCGACCCGTCCGAGTTTTTGAAAAATCAATCAGGCTGCCGGAGCGTCTTCTTTTTTGCTCTTCATGATCTTCTTGTGCAGCAGGATGTAGCCCACGGAGATGATGACCAGTCCGAGGATGATCCAGATGTAGTTTGCTTTGATGATCGCTTCGCCTTTGTGCACCAGTTCCACGTAAGTGAGGTCCCCGGCCAGGTGACCGATCCAGGCCCCGGCGGCCGTCAGGATGATCACCCAGATCCCCGCTCCGGCGGCGGTAAAGAAGGTGAACCGGCCGAAATTCATCTTTGCCAGCCCGGCGGGCAGCGAGATCAATTGCCGGATACCGGGCAGCAGACGACAGACAAAAGTACCGATATCGCCGTATTCGCGGAAGAATTCCTCCGCGCGCTTCAGGGTTTTCTCGTCCAGAAAGAAATACTTGCCGTATTTGTAAAGCGCCGTCCGGCCGAGGGTCAGGGCCAGAAAATAGTTGATATACGCCCCGGCCAGCGAGCCCAGCGTGCCGAAAAGAACCGCCAGCGTGGCGTCCACCCAGAAGTTGCCGGTCAGGAGCTCGCCGCGAACCGCGAGAAACCCGGCGGGAATCATCACGACTTCGCTCGGAAACGGAATGAACGAGCTCTCGATGGTCATAAAAATAAAGATCAGCAGAAAACCCCAGAGATGGGCGTATTGGGCAAAACTTGCGATGTGTTCGGCAATCATTTCATTCATACAGTACCTGTTTTGTGATAGTTCATGCTGGTCGAGCGGTCGGCGATATTGGTGATGTGCCGCGAAATATCCCGGAACTCCGACAGCATTTCCACATAAGTGATGCCGACCAGCGACGAACACTTGTTCTGCCCGAGCCGCGCGATGTGGTTGAGCTCGAACTGAACGACCTTGGTATTGATGGTCTTTTCCGTTTCGGCGGCAATGGCGGCGGCCTGGCTGTTACCATGCTTGAGCGCCTCGGTCGCGGCCCCGGCCTGTTTGTTCAATAGCCCAAAAAGTTCTTCCAGTTCCTTGCCGGCGATCGAACTCAGCTCGCCTTCCACGGATTCCAGACGGCCGGACAGGTCCAGAATATTCTGGGTGTGGTCGCCGATCCGCTCCGCGTCGTTGACGCAGTGGATAATCAGCGGGATCACTTCCGCCTGCTGCTTGGTCAGTCCGAGACAGGCCAGCTTGGTCAGGTATTCGGTAATTTCATATTGAAAGCGGTCCACCTGGACCTCGTCGTCATTGAGCTTCTGCACGCTGGCGGAGTCGTTTGTACCGGCCATAAAGTGCTTGCAGATCGAAACTTCGGTCATTTCCCATGCCTTAGCGAACATTTTTTCCAGCGCGGCCTTGGCCTGATCGAGCGCGATCGAGGGCGTACCCAGCAGATTGGGCTCCAGGAACTGGTATTCGACTTGGCGCTCCGGCACCGGAATCAGCTTGGTACAGACTTTGGTCAGCAGTGGAATAAACGGGACCAGCAGCAACGTCGTGAATACGTTGAATAAGGTATGGGCATTGGCGATCTGGCGCGGCAGGTTGCTGTTGCCGCTGAGCCACTCCACCGCCTGAAAGAATACCGGCTCGCCGCCGACATTGATCCAGAACGTGGAGGCGATCACAATCACCCCGATCACGTTAAAAAGTGTATGCGCCAGCGCCGCCTGTTTGGCGATGCGGTTGGCGGGAATCGCCGCCAGCTGCGCGGTAACGGTGGTCCCGATGTTGGAACCCAGCGTCAGCGCCACGGCGGTATGCAAATTGATGATCCCCCCTGCCCCGAGGGCAATGATGATCCCGGTACAGGCCGAGCTGCTCTGGATGACCATGGTGGCCAGGAGCCCGATCCCGATGGCTCCGATCACCGCGCCCACCGGCATCGTACCATTGATGGAAGCGCAGTCGAATGTGCTGAAAATCGACACGAACGACTGATTATCGGACAACACCTTGAGCTGATCGCTCATCAGCGTCATCCCGAGAAAAAGAAAGCCGAAACCAATGATGGTTTCGGCCCAGCCGCGGATCGACGGTTTATTGACAAAACTCATCAATAAACCGACGATAATGGCCGGCATGATGATCCATTGAATGTTGAACGCAACCAGCTGAGCAGTAACCGTGGTGCCGATATTGGCCCCGAAAATGATTCCGATCGACTGGGTCAGGTTAAGCAAACCGGCATTGACGAAGCCGATCACCATGACGGTGCTGGCGCTTGAGGACTGAATCACTGCGGTAACCAGAGTCCCGGAGAGAATCGCCACAAAGCGGTTTGAGGCAAAGAAGCGGAGAATCGTCCGCATCCGCTCCCCGGCGGCCTTGTGGAGACCGTCACTCATCAGTTTCATACCGTAAATGAAGATCGCCAAGCCGCCGAATACGTTCAACAACAACATCGTCATATGGATCATCCTCCTTTATTTTTCTCCGCGGCCTGTGCTGCAATTGCGGCAGCGATGGCTACGGCGGTTTCAATTTCTCCGTCTTCTTCAACATTATTTTTGCTCATCATCTCCAGGACCTTGGTCAAACACCAGATCATGGTCGATATCAGGAAGCCGACGACGACTGAGATCAGTACGGTCATCAGCATAACTTGCAATGCTTGTGTCATCTCGATTCTCCTTTACTTGACCAGGCAGATATAAGCCGCGGTAATGATGGCGGTGGTGATTACCCCGCAGATATTCGCGCCGAGCGCATACTGCATGATGATCGCCCCCGGGTTGTCATCGGCCACAGCCTTCTGAGCCACTTTGGCGGTACTCGGCACGCAGCTGACCCCGGCAATACCGATCACCGGGTTGTACTTGCCGCCGGTGATGAAGTACATGATGTAACCGCCGAGCAGACCGCCGACGCCGGAGAGACCCAGCGCCAGGATCCCGAGGATCAGCAGCGGCAGAACTTTCGGGTCCATGATCGTTTTGGCGTCGCAGAGGACACCAAGCAGCAGGCCGAGCGTCAGGGTGGAACCGTACAGCACGATTTCACTGACCAGGTAGCGGAACTTTTCCAAACCCGATTCGCGGATGGCGATACCGAGGAACAGTGCGAAGAACAGCGGCGAGGCCACCGGGAAGAGGAACGCCAGCACCACGCAGGCGATCACCGCGAAAATCAGTTTCTGACCGGAAGTGGCCTTGAAGACTTTCTTCTCGCGCGGCATCTCGATCATCCGGAACCTCTTCGGCACCATGAAGCGGATCATGTAAGGAAATCCCCCGTAAGCCAGCGCCAGGTACAGATAAGCCACGACCGTGATCGGGATAAAGAGGTCCGGAGCCATTTTCAGCGAGCCGAAGAGCACCATCGGGCCGTCGGCGCCGCCGACCAGCGCGATGGAGGCCGCGTCGCCCAGCGTCATGTCCTTGAAGAGCATGGCGATCGGCAGCGTGATCAGCGTACCCAGTTCGGCGCAAAGCGCGATGAACATACTCTGGAACGGCTTCGCCATGATGAATCCGATGTCCAGCAGCGAGCCGATGCCGAGGAAGATCAGACAGGCGATCAAACCGTTGCTGAAGGCAAAGGTATAAACCGGCTGCAGCCAATCGATCTGGCACAGGGTCATCAGGTGGTCGTTATTGGATTCGATCGAGTCCAGGAAGAGGGTCCCGACCTTGGTGTGGTCGATCGCCTCGCGGGCCACCATGTTCACGGGGTCAAAGAACATCATCGCCGCGTTGATGGTACTCATGCCGAGGCCCATCGGGATCATCAGCAGCGGTTCCAGGACGCCTTTGCGCCCCATGTGAACCATCAGAATCCCCAACAGAACCAGGATCACCCGGGTGACAACGATTTTCCAGTCATGTTCCCACTGATAAAGCAGCAGATCGATTCCCTGGAAGATTTCGGTAAACTTGAAGTTCATAAAGCATCACCGCCTTGATCAGTACTTGATCAGCGCCAGCAGCGCGCCGGTCTGGATCTGCTCGCCTTCGGCAACTTCGAAACTGGCCACCACGCCGTCCATTTCGGCAATGATCGTGGTTTCCATTTTCATGGCTTCCAGAATCATGATCGGATCGGAAGCGCGGACCTGATCGCCGGGCTTGACCAGGAAACGCACCACAAGGCCCGGAATCTTGGTATGGACTTCGTGGAACTTGCCGGCCGAGCTTTCGGTGGAGGCCGCGGCCAGCGGGGTCTTTGCAGCCTTGCCATCTTCTTTCTTGATGGAGTAAGCGACAGTCTTGCCGTTGACCTTGGCGCTGCCGCCGGTCCCGATCTCGACCTTGAATTCCTTGCCGTTGATGACCATCGTCACCGGGCCCTCGGCGGCCGGAGCGGCTTTGGCCTCGGTCTTGGCTTCGACGTTCTTGCGGACGCCGATTTTGCCTTCGCCCTTCAGGTAAGCGACGCCTTTTTCCAGACAGGTCGCGGCGATGAAGATATTTTCATCGGTATTCGGCAGCATATTGGCCTGCAGCATGGCCACGGCGGCCTTGCGGCCCTTGGCCGGATTTTCGTCGTTGATATCCATCGGGTTGCGGGTCGTGGGCTCGAGCTTAAGCTGCTCGGCAGCGACTTTCACCACGGCCGGGTCCGGCCGGGACGGGGTCTTGCCGAAATAGCCGAGAACCATTTTGCCGTAACCTTCGGCGATCTTCTGCCACGGTCCGAACATCACGTTGTTGAACGCCTGCTGGAAGTAGAACTGCGACACCGGCGTAACCGAGGTGCCGTAACCGCCCTTGACCACGACTTCGCCCATGGCGGCGATGAATTCCGGATAGCGGTCCATCAGGTTGTTGTCGCGCAGCATCTGGGTGTTGGCCGTCAGCGCGCCGCCCGGCATCGGGGAGAACGGGATCAGGGGCTCGACCGCGGTGGCTTCGGGCGGCATGAAGTAATCTTTCAACGCGTTTTTCAGGCTGCTTTCGAGCTTGATGATCTTGTTATAATCGACATCCAGCTGGAAGTCGGTACCGCGCAGCGCGTGCCACATGGTCAGCACGTCGGGCTGGCAGGTGCCGCCGGAGAGCGGAGCGATGGAGAGGTCGATCTGGTCCACGCCGCCTTCCAGCGCCGCACGGTAAGCCAGTACGCAGCAGCCGGCGGTTTCGTGGGAGTGGAACACGATCGGCATCTTTTCGCCGACCAGGCGGCGCGCCATCTTGATCGTGTCATGAACCTTCTGCGGGCACGAGGTGCCGGAAGCGTCCTTGAAGCAGAGCGAGGAGAACGGAATACCGGAGTCCATGATCCGGCGCAGCACCGTTTCGTAAAACGCCGCGGTGTGACCGTCGCAGCCGGGGGGCAGTTCCATCATGGTAATCGCGATTTCGTGCTGGAGACCGGCTTCGTGAATGCAGTTGCCGCTGAAAATGAGGTTATCCACATCGTTCAGGGCGTCGAAGTTACGGATCGTGGTGATGCCGTGTTTTTTCATCAGCTGGGCGTGCAGTTTGATGATATCGCGGGGCTGGGAATCCAATCCCACCACATTGATCCCGCGCGCCAAAGTCTGCAGATTGGCATTGGAACCGGCCGCCTTGCGGAAGTTGTCCATCACCTGGAAAGCATCTTCATTGGAATAAAAATATGCCGCCTGGAACAATGCGCCGCCGCCGGCTTCGAAGTGATCGATCCCTGCCGCCGCGGCTTCTTCCACCACCGGCAGAAAATCCTTGGAAAATACCCTGGCACCAAAGACCGATTGGAACCCGTCCCGGAACGCTGTCAACATGAATTTGACTTTCTTCATAATTTCTAAACTCCTTATATATGTGAAGATGTCTTGATTATCTAACTTTCTTGAAATGCCGCCGCAAGAATCGGCGAAGGTACTGCAATCCCGACATAATCACCATGAATATACCCCGCATCGGGGCGGTAAACGGGTACAGTTCACCCGTTGGCGTGCAATACAAACTGCGGTGGGAAAAACAGCCGGAATGAGGTCAGCAGAAAGGACCTGCCCGGACCGGAAGCGCCTTCTTCAGAAGGTCTGAATATGGAAGAGGCGGATACTCCGCCATCAGCGAAACGGAATCCGCGGACTCCGTCAGGATCAAGTTGACACAGAGAACCAGGGCATCGTAAACTTTGCGGGGCTGCCAGCGGCTGCCGCTGTTGCCATACAGCGAAATTCCCCGGAGAGTGTTTCCGCGCAGCAATTCCTGCGGCAAATTGTCTTCGTCCGTGGTGTAGTCGTTGCCGCCGAGGTCCCGGCGCGGTTCGGATTTCACAATCCGGATTCCGCTCTGCAGATGTTCGATGCTGTTACCCGCCTGCAAATACCCGCCGCAAAAGAACAACAGCAGAAATGAAATCTGCATCACGGGGAGTGCAAGTCTCTTCCGGTTGGAATTCCAAACCGAAGATCTTAAATAGAATTTTGAGTAAAATCGCATCTTTATCCGAATATTTAGAGATATCTCTGTAAATAATCTTGCTAATATACACCGTCATCTGGTATTCTTCAAATCTCGGAAACGAAGAATTATCATATTTATTGTGGTTTTCTAACCATAAAAAACGCCGCATACCCTCAACGGATACACGGCGTCTCAAATGGGAAAAGTTTATTTCACGTCAAAGGAACAGGTCTGATCCCCGATCGTAACGATGAACTCACCGGGTTCGAAAACTTTCTGCCCGCAACTGTCGATATAGGCCAGGTCGCCCATCCGGTCCAATTGAAACTCTATTTTTTGCGTCTCTTGAGGTTGAAATTCCACATGGTGGAACGCAATCAGCCGGCGGATCGGCTGCGTCAGCGCGGCTTCGGGGTCGGAAAGATAAACGAATACGGTCTCGGTGCCGCTGCGTTTTCCGGTATTGGTCACACGGACGGAGACTTTCATATCCGCCGACACCGTTAGCTCCGAGTACTGATACTCCGTGTAGCTCAGGCCGTAGCCGAAGGGGTACATCGGACTTTCGTCCAGGTCGTGATAGTTCCCCTGATCCGGCCTCGCCCGGCGGTGCTGGTTGTAATAAATCGGAATCTGCCCCACGCTGCGCGGGAAGGTCATCGCCAGACGGCCGCTCGGATTATACACCCCGGTCAGCACGTCGAAACAACCCCGCGCCGCCTCCTGGCCGCCCTGCCACAGATGCAATATGGCGTCCGCATACGGTTCCAGATTGCTGTAAATGATCGGCCGCCCGGAAGTAACCAGCAGGACAATCGGCTTGCCGAGCCCGGCCAGTTTCTCCAGCAGCGTCCGCTGCGCCTGCGGCAACGCGATATCCGCATAGGAGCAGTTCTCCCCGGCCCGGTTGCCCTGTTCGCCGATCGCCACCAGCAGCACGTCCGCTTGAGCGGCGGCGGCCAGCGCTTCGCTCAGCGACTCGTCCGATATCGCCTCAAAATCGCAGCCGGGCGCGTAATATACTTGATCAAAATACTCACCAACCACCTTATTCAGGGGCTTGACGGTATCCAGCAGCACCCGGGCGCTCCAGTTGCCGACCAGCGCCGCGCTGTCGCCGGCCACGGGGCCGATCAGGGCCACGGATTTTTTGGTATCGAGGGGCAGGATGGCATTTTCATTTTTCAGGAGCACCACGCATTTCCGCGCCGCTTCCAACGCCGTGGCCAGGGATTCCGGCCGATACATCGTTTCGGACTCCGGACGCTCCTCGGTATAGGGATTTTCAAACAGTCCGAGAGCGAATTTCACGTGCAGCACCCGGCGTACCGCCTGATCGATCACGGCAATATCGCATTTGTCGCTCTTTACCAGCTCGACCAGCCGCGCATAAATGCCGCTGACCATTTCCATATCGTTACCGGCGGTCAGGCAGTCCACAGCGATTTTGTCAAGGTTTTTCGTATAGCCCTGATTCGCCAGCTGCTTCGTGGCATCCCAGTCGGAAACCACAAAACCCTTGAATCCCCAGCGGCCGCGCAGCACCTCGGTCATGGTGTATTTATTCACCACCGCCGGAGTGCCGGTGATATCGTTGAACGAACTCATCAGCGTCAAAGCGCCTTCCTCGACCCCGGCCTGAAACGGCGGCAGGTAGATTTCGTGCAGTTTGCGCGGGGAAATATCGGTATAGGAAT
Organism: Victivallis vadensis; assembly: GCA_040391785.1. Classification (GTDB taxonomy): domain Bacteria; phylum Verrucomicrobiota; class Lentisphaeria; order Victivallales; family Victivallaceae; genus UBA5239. Next base: position 22,746 of record JBEBXH010000036.1, on the reverse strand, counting down.
AATCGCGCCCCGCCTCGCTGGCCGCATAGCCCACAAAGTGTTTCAAACAGGCCGCCACCGTCCCCGGCTGCGACGGATCGGCAGTCTGATAACCGCGCACCGACGCCCGGCCGAAAACGCCGGACGCATACGGATCCTCGCCGAAGCTCTCCATCACCCTGCCCCAGCGCGGATCGTTCGGCACGTCCACCATCGGCGCGAAGGTCCAGTCGACCCCGGCGGACTTCGCTTCCATGGCCGCCACCCGGCACCCCTTCTCGACCACTTCGGTATCCCAGGTGCAAGCCTGCGCCAGTGGCACCGGAAACGACGTGCGCCAGCCGTGGATCACATCATATCCCCAGATGATTGGTATGCCAAGGCGCGTCTGCTCCACGGCGATTTTCTGGAATTCATTGCGTTTCTTCAAACCGCCGAAATAGGAAAGCACCGACCCCACGGTCGGACGGAATTCGCTGCCCTCTCCGGCGTTGTTGGGATTGAGGTCCTGCCCGATGGTAATCTGTTCAAGCTGGTCGACTTTTTCTTCCAGCGTCATCTGCGAAATAAGATCATTTACCCGTTCTTCGATGGGTAACTGAGGATTGCGATAACCGTTCATTTAATGCTCCTGATCAATTATTTATAACTTCCTTTACTAATACAGCATTTTCGCAGATTTTCAATCGGATTTCCGGTTATTCCGGCCATGCCGTAAGTGGAAAACTTCTTCTATGCCGGCCCCTGTCAAAAGCTGATTTACGTCATTTTTGTCTTTTAAACGGTTATTGCCACTTGAAACTTATATATTATTGATTATTTTGTCATTAACTTAACAGTCAAGGCGGTGCGCAATGATCAAAAACATGAGTTCCTGCCGGCCGGAACAGGCGGTAAGTATGTTTCGTGACCGCCTTGCATGGATTCTGTTTTTCTCGCGCTTCCTGCCGTGGAGCTGCGGCGCGTTTTTCTGCTGCGGACTGCTCATTCTCGGCGGACGGTTTCTGTTCAAGAACTGGATGGGGCTGTACTCGGCGGTGATTATCGGCGCGGGGCTGCTGACGACGCTGGCAATGGCGCTGATCCGGAGCCATCGCGCCCTGCCCGACCGCAAAAAACTCCTGATCTATCTGGAAGGCTGCAGCGGCGGCGCTACCGGGGGGCTGCTCTCCGCCGGTTTGGAGATTGAACTTGGCGCATGGAGCAGCCACATCGGCAATCTGGCGTTGCCGTCGCTGAAGTCCAGATCGAAATATGCGTTTGTACCATTTCTGGTGGGAATCGTGTTCCTGTGCGGCGCGCTCTGGTGCCCGGTCGGAAATTTCAATTCGCTGACCGTGAACCGTCTGCACATCGATGACGAAGTGACCGAGATTCAGGAAAAGCTGGACGTAATCGAAGAAGAAACCCTCGCCCCCCCCAAGGATCTGGTCGAAATCAAAAATACGCTGGCCGAGCTGAAGGAAAACAACGACGCGGGCAATGCCGGGCGCACTTACGAGCTGCTGGAAACATTGTCGCGCCGCATCGACTCCATCGGCGAAGAAGCGGGCAGCAAGCTCCGCGATTCGATTCAGGCGGTCAACATGCTCTCGACCTCGCTGGATACGCTGGCGGAGCTCCCGGCCGACATGCGCCCTCTCGAAGCTTCCGCGGAAATGGCGGAAATCATGAAAAAACTGGCCGCAAAAAACCCTGAGCTGGCCGAACTGCTGAAGCAGGCCGCCGCCAACGGCATGAATTTGAACAAACTTGACCCGGCCACCATGCAAAAGCTGGCCGAATCGATGAAAAACATGTCCGCCGAAATGCGCGAAAAACTCGAAAAAATGATGGAGTCCAAGCTGAGCCAGATGCAGCAGTGTTCCTCCGGCAAGTGCCCGAATCCACAGAAATGCCCCGGTGGCGGCGCCTGCGAGGGCAGCGAAATGTCGCTCTCGGACTGGCTCGAGGACAACGCCCCGGAAGCCGGAGCCCTGATCTCCGCCCTCTGCGTCAACGGCGAGCCCGGCAAGGGCGGCATAAGCCGCGGCCGCGCCGACGCCGACCTCGACCTGACCGGTAACACGCAGGACGACGGCGGCGCCCGGAAATCCGTGCAGGTCGACAGCCAGAACGATCCCGCCCGCAGCGTGACGCTGGCCACTTTTGCCGGCCCCCCCGACCCCAACGAAGAAACCAAGGCCGCCGCCGCGGGAAATCTCCAGGGCGGCGATACCGCCGTGGAGCAGCGCCAGACCAGCATCCGGCCCGAGCACCGCGCCGTGGTTGAACAATATTTCAAAACCAAATCCAACTGACAGGAGCCCACATATGAAGCAGCCCGAACTGATCCCTCCGGATGAACTGAAAACAATCCAGCAGCGTGCCAACCGGATTCTCGATGAACTCGACCGCATCCTGCTGGGCCACCACGAAGTTCACAAACTGCTGCTGATCGGCATCCTGAGCCGCGGCCACATCCTGCTTGAGGGGCTCCCCGGCGTGGGCAAAACCGCGCTGGTCAAAGCACTCGGCCAGTTGATGTCGCTGGACTTCAAACGCATCCAGTTCACCCCCGACCTGCTGCCCAGCGACATCCTCGGCTGCAACATTCTGCAGATGGAGCAGGACGGCACGCGGCGGATGATTTTCCAGCCCGGCGCGATTTTCTCCAATATCCTGCTGGCCGACGAAATCAACCGCGCCTCGCCCAAAACCCAGTCCGCCATGCTCGAAGCCATGCAGGAGCGCGCCGTAACGCTGCTGGGCGAAACCCGGCCGCTGCCCGATCCCTTTTTCGTGCTGGCCTCGCAGAACCCGATCGAGCTCGAGGGCACGTATCCGATCCCGGAGGCCCAACTCGACCGTTTCCTTTTCAAAATCGCCGTCAGCGGCGTCAAGGCCGACACCCTGACGGACATCATTTTCACCCGCCGCCGCGGCGAGCCGCCCGTCTCCGACTGGCACCTCAGCCACGCGGAACTTAACGAGCTCTTTGCCGCCATGGACCGGATTTACCTGAGCCGCCCGGTGGCCAACTACATGGCGCGCCTGGTGGCGGCGGGGCATCCCGACGATCCCTCGGCGCTGCCGGAGATCAAACGCTACACCGCGTTCGGGGCATCCCCCCGCGCGGCGATCGCGCTGGCCGAGTCCGCCCGCGCGGCGGCGCTGCTGGCCGGACGCCCCACCGTGAGCTTCGAGGACGTCCGCTACGTGGCCCCGGCGGTATTGAACCACCGCCTCATCCTCAATTATCAGGCCCGGCTGGAAAAAATCTCCAGTTACAACCTCATTGACCTGCTGCTGAAAAATGTCGATCCGGCCGGCATCGAGTGGTCCAAAGACGTGGTCGTGGAAAAGGCGGAGGGCACGGTATGATCCGGGTACTCGCCGCGCTGCTTCTCCTGAACTGCCTGATACTCTCCGCCGAGGATTTCGGCCCGGTGAGCATCGAAATCGCCCCGCCGATGCTGACGGGCAGCCAGCCGGACGGCAGTTATAACACCTGCGAATTCCGGATTGCCAACAAAAGCACCAAACCGGTGGAAATCTTCTTTTCGCTCAATATCCAATCGTCAAACCGTCTTGAAGTCACCCGTTCAGTGCTGGTGCCGCCCGGCGCCATAGGCTCCACCAGCCTTTACCACCCCGCGTTCGAGGGGTACATCCGGGATTCGTCGCTGGATATTTACATCGACCGGGTCCGCCAGAAACACACGCTGTCCAATCAGTTGCGCACACGTTCGTATGGACCGACAATAGCCGCCCTCGTCTCTCCGTCGCTGAAGCTGGAGGATTACCAGCGGCTCCGCCTCATTTCGCATACGGCCCAATCTACGTCCATCAGCTTGCTGCAGTGGGGGCAACACCTGCGGGATTACATCGGGCTCCGGCAGATTTATCTGTCGGCGGCGGACCGGCTCCATCCTCAGACGGAATCGGCCATCGGACAATGGATCCGCCTCGGCGGCACCCTGATCATGCTGGTGGAGCCGGATGCGCCGTGGCCGGAGAATATCCCCGGAGCGGACAAGGGATTTCATCAGGAATCACTGGGCTGGGGTACGATCGTGTATTGCCGCCCCGTCAATCCATCCCAGAAAGAAGCGGTAGCCAAGTTCCTGAAAGACGATGAAAAACAAAACCCCAAACTCGATACCTGGAGACAGCCCCCGCCCGCCAAAGAACTGCCCACGCTCGGCACTCCCGCCGAGTCGCTTCGCTCGTACCTGAAATCCTCCGGCCATCCCTTGTATGATGGAAAGATGGACCTACTCCCGAACCTGACGGAAGTGCCGCTCCGGCTGCTTTTCGTCGTCATGCTGGTCTTCGTGCTCCTGATCGGCCCGCTCAATTTCTGGTACCTCCGGCGCAAGAAAAAAGAACCGTGGATCCTGGTCACCACCCCGGTGATCAGCCTGATTTTCTGCGTACTGGTCATCCTCTTCATCACCTTCAGCGAAGGCTGGTATTCGCGCGGCCGGGCCATAGCCATAACGCTGCTGGACCAGACCGCCCAGCAAGCCGTCACCCGGGCCTGGGTATCGGTTTATGCGCCGATTTCGCCGCGCGGCGGCTTCAAATTTTCCCATGAGGACTGCCTGGAATTCGGCCATACCGGCTCGCCCAAGCTGAACCTGAATGAATCCCAGCATTATATGTCCGGGCTGCTGGTTCCCCGCGTACCGCTGGACTACGAGTTGAAGCGCGTGGAAACCCGCCGCGAGCGGTTGCAGGTGCAAGGCGTCGAAAAGGGGCAACTGCGCCTGGTCAACGGCTTAGGCGGCTCCCTGCAGTCGTTGGCCGTGGTCGCCAAAGACGGCAAAATCTACCGTTCGCAAGGTACGATCGAGGCTGGCGCCGCGACCGCGCTGTCCGATTCCGGCATGAAATCCGTCGCCAAAGCGTTCTTCCCCTCGAGCCTGAAAAGCGAGTTCCAGGCACTGCCGGCAAATCTCGCGCTCGTGGTGCTGGCTAAATCGCTGCCGCCGGGTTACTATGCGGCGCTGGCGGATGCCCCTCTGTTCTTTTCGCCGGGAACCACACCCCAGGAGTTCCAGGTACAGCAGTATATCATCGGTAAATACGATTCAAGCGGAGAAAATAACCATGCAAATTAAGATTCAAAATCTGGTCCGGACCTTCGGCGCAACCCGGGCGGTAGACAATATATCCTTCAACTTCGGCTCCGGCGACATATTCGGTTTCATCGGCCCCAACGGCGCCGGCAAAACCACCACCATCCGCGTCATGGCCACGCTGGACAATCCGGACTCCGGCGACGTGCTTTACGACGGCATTTCCGTGGTCAGCGATCCCGACAAAGTGCGCCACCTGATCGGCTATATGCCCGACTCCCTGCCCGAATACCGCGATATTCAGGTCTGGGAGTACCTCGATTTCTTCGCCCGCACCTTCGGGCTGAAAGGCGAACAGCGCACCAGGGTCCTGAGCGAAATCGAGGAGTTCACCAATTTAGGCGGCATCCGCCACAAATATCTGGCCGCGCTGTCCAAAGGCATGAAACAGCGCGTAAGCCTGGCCCGGTCGCTGATCCACAATCCGCCGGTCCTGATCATGGACGAACCGGCGGCCGGACTCGACCCCCGCGCCCGCCTCGAACTCCGCTCGCTGCTGAAAATTCTCTCCAAACAGGGCAAAGCGATCCTGCTCAGCAGCCACATCCTCTCCGAACTGCAGGATATCTGCAACGGCGCGGTGATTATCGAAAAAGGCAAACTGCTCTCCGCCGGCAAGCTGAACGAACTGCTGCAGAATCAGAGCCAGCACCAGAACCCCGACACCCCCGCCGAAGAAACGGTCGAGGCGGAACTCGTGGTCGTGGTGATCGAAACCGGCGACGACGTCGAAGCCATCCGCGTCAAGCTCCTCGAGCACCCCACCGTCCGCGACGTGAAGCATAACGAAGGCACGCGCGTCGAAGCCTTCATCGCCGGCGACGACCGCGAAATCGCCCGCCTCATGAGCGTGCTGCTGGCCGAGGGCTTCACCATCACCGGCTTCCGCAAACAGGAACTCGGCCTTGAGGAACTCTTCATGAAGATCACCACCGGAGGCGTCCAGTAATGACAAAGCGTGATTGGAGCGATTACCTGAACCCGGTGCTGGTCAAGGAAATACGGCAGTACTTCCATAACTACTTCATACTGGCAATCACCGGACTGATGCTCCTCGCCCAGCTGGGCGCGCTTGTTTATGCCCAAACCGAAATCCAGAACGGGCGCAACCTCGACGCCAAGACCATGATACTCACTCAAATGGTGATCCTGCTGTTGTTCACTTTTGCCGCCTGCGGCATCACTGGAGAAATCCGATTCGCGGTAGAACGCAGCTTTCCCGAATTGGATTACTCACGTATCTCGCCTCTGACACCGATGCAGATCCTCTTGGGCAAAAGTTTCGGCGCCGTTATCTTGAGCTTGTACATGATCTCGCTCACCATTCCGTTCATGCTGATCGCCTATTTCATGCATGGAGTGTCTATATTGGAAATATTGGCCTTGATTCTTGCATTGCTCATCGTTTCTTTTTTCACGGCTACCTGTGGACTGTTTTTCGGTGCCAGCGGCAAAAAATGGACCATCTGGCTTTATATTCCAACGCCTGCCCTGCTTATTTATTTACTGAATGAAGGATATTGTTCCGATTTTGAATACCTAGCCTCCCACCGACCACCTTTATGGGGATTTTCCCTCCTTCTCTTTACCATGGCTCTGCTTTTTACTTTTACGCTCGCCCTACTTGGTAATCCCCGTTCGAATCGAATATTTTCGATACGGATCTATCTGATGCTTCTCCCTCTGTTGTTTATTCCTGCAGCAGCGATTTCTTACGAGTTAAATTCACATGGGACCGTAACATGGCTTCGGTTTCTGACAACGGTGGCGATAGCCGGAGGCTCCGGAGCAGTCGTCATCATGTCCGTGCTGGCAACATGTGAACGGGATTCGGCCGGCCCCGAACTGCTCAACAACTGTCCCGTTAATCCTTGGCTGGCCAAACTCAAATTTCTCTTTTCCAGCGGCTGGAGCGGCGGCATCGTATTAAGTTGGATGCTAATCATTTTCATGGCGTTGGCGATGCAGCTCTCTCTGATCCCCCCCAATGATCCACTGTGTCTGAAAACGGCCCGAAGCACAGTTTATCCAGATATGTATACACGAGAAACTCTTAAATACATCGCTCTCGCATTGTATTTTCTCTTTTACGCGGAAGCCTCGATCCTATTGCGAAATATTCTCAAAATCGAAGGCTGGATCTGTTTTTCCATTATTGCGGTTTTCTTCGCCATCCTACCGCTGATTTTGTTCGGTTCCAAGAGCCAACACCAGTACTATGAGGATTTTTATTATCTACTGACTACACCATTTAATTTGCAAGGCATAAGTGACTCATCAGCCAAAAAAATTCTAACTGTATATTATACCGCCTGGGGATTGGCTGTAGCCGGGCTTATCCCGATCTGTGGCGATTTGTGGCGCAATTTCCGGGCTTTCCGGCGTATTGAAAAGGAGCAATTGAATGAAGCGTGATTGGAGCGATTACCTGAACCCGGTGCTGGTCAAGGAAATACGGCAGTACTTCCATAACCGGCTCCTCTATGTCATGACCGGGCTGCTGCTGGCGGGGCAATTGGTCGTCCTGCTCTATATGCAGACGGCGACCCGGGAGGAACAATACCCCGGAGCGGTATTTTTTTACATCATCGTGGCGGGCATCGTCATTGCCGCTTTTCTGGTGTGCGGCCTGACCACGGAAAGACGCTTCGCCGAGGAACGCGCGGACAAGGAACTGGACTTCTCGCGGACCACGCCGCTGAGCTCATTTCAGATCGTCTGGGGCAAGCTCGCCGGGGCATTGATCATGTCGTGTTATCTCTACGCCCTGTGCCTGCCTTTTATCGTGATCGCGTATTTCCTGCGCGGCATTGAAATGGGCGATATGCTGCTGGCGACGCTGTTCATTTTTCCGGCAATCCTGCTGGCGGCCCAAATCGGCATCCTGTTCGGGGCCTCCGGCAAGCGCTGGATGATCTGGCTGTACTGCGCCGCCATGGTCTGGTTCACCTGGAGCGGCGGGATGTTCAGCTTCGCCTTCATTCAGCTCACGCGCCACGGGTTCGGCATGGGGGCACTCGTTATCTGCCTCCAGATCTGCTTCCTGCTGCTGATTCTCGGGCTGATTTTCGTCATCAGCGTCGCGGCGGTAAATCACTCGGCCGCCAACCGGATGCTGCCCACCCGGATTTACTGGCTCGGCATTCTGCTGCTGGCGCCGGTCGCCGCATTGCTCATGAACTTGGCCGTCGACAGCAGCGATTGGCAGAAATTCCTTTTCGGCGGGATTATGACCGGGGGATTTATTGCGGTTTCCGGCTGTGCGACGCTGGCGGCGTTTGAGCGCGACAACGCGGGCTGGCGGGTGACCCGCCGCTGCCCCCGGCAATTCTTCAAACGGCTCGGTTATTTCCTGATTTCCAGCGGGTGGAGCGGCGGCATCCTGCTTGCCTGGCTCATGCTGCTGGCCATGATCGCCATGCTGGGCCTGGTGGCGTTCGTCGATTCCGCCATCGTCGACACGGATTTCCAGAGGACAATCCTCGGGCTGGTCTCCGCTATTCTGTTTTTCATCGGGTGCGCCGAATTCGCCATTTACCTGCATCTCAACTCCAAACTGCCGGGCTGGGCCTGGTGGCTGATCATTCAGTTTTCGCTCTCCGTCCTCGGTATGCTGTTCGGCATTCAAATGGCCGGCACCCCACTGAGGGGCGGAAGTTCCGGGGATCTCAGTTCCATTTTCATCTTATTCGCATTTGTGCTGTCGATTACCGGATTCTTCTGCCTGTGCAATTCCCTCCGCAAACAGTTCAAAACATTCCACCCCGACACCAAACCGGATGTGCTGAAACCGCCGGCACCGGAAGTGACCTTCCCCACCCCGACTCCGAAGCCGATACCGGTACCGAAGCCACCCCCGAAACCCGTACCGGTCCCCGTCGAGCCGCCCGCCGTCGTGGCCGAAAGCATCCAGCCGGTAACCACTGAACAATCCAAAACCGCCGGCGATTCCTGGAACTGCTGGCTGCTGCAGTGCCTGCGTCAACTACGTCACAATCACTTCATCCTTTATGTGGGAATTCTCAGCATTCTTTTCCAGTTGCTGCTGCTGTATATTCATTCGCAGATCCGGCAGTTCAGCAGGGATTCGAATATGAGCGTCGCACTGTTGTACTTCGCGGCATTCGGCATGCTGGTCTGCATCAATCAGACCTTTGCCAAAACCCGGACGATGTTCAGCAAAGAATCCCCGATGGTGCACTTCCTGGCTTATTCGCCGTACCAATCGGCTTCGCTGCTGAAAGGACTGATCTTGAGCCACGCGGTTCTCTATTTCGGTTTTCTGCTGATTTCGGGGCTTTCATGGCTCGTTTTCCTCATCACCTACCCGGAAGATTTCGGCAATATGGTGCGGTGGGGCGCTCACATATATCTGCTTTCGCTGATGGTCGTCGTCTTGCTGGCCACTTACAAAGTACGCCTCGATACGCTGATGCTCTGGATCGCGATCTGTTGCCTGACCATCCTCAGCTCCGAGATCTGGGCCAAAAGCTGGGGCGGCGTGCTGGTGCTGCTGCCGTTTGTCGCATATCTGCTGGAATGGTTCCGCAGTTCGCTCCTGCCCGCCTCCCGCGAACGTGAGCTCGGCATGCGGATCGGCCAGGCGGTATTGCTCCTGACCGGGCTGCTGGTCGCTTTCATTTGCCCGGATGAGAAATTCATGGTCATAATCCCCATTATCATCGCGGCCATGGGGTCGGTGGCCTCCATGTCCGGTTCGCTGGACAGCGCCGGTATCCCCGCAAATCGCCGGAAGCCGCTGTGGTTCTTCTGGGGCAACGCTTCGTCCGGCGCCTGGTTGTGGGCCTGGCTCGTAAATATCGCCGCATTTCTGATTCTCGATCGCTACGGCCATGGCGCCTGGAATGCATTGCCACTCAGCGCGTTATGCGCCGGCGAACTGGCTTATTTGCTTGCCAAAGTAAATTCGTTCTTCATCCGCTGCCGCCTCGATTCGCTGGACAAAGTCTATAACTTTTTCTCCAGCGTCCTGACGCTGGCCATTCTGGCAGGCTGCCTGCTCGTGGCATTGATCATGATGACGGATCCCGAAATCATCTTCACCCGCTGGAGCACCATCGGCTGGGTCATTGCGGCCATATCATTTTTCTTCCTGATCCCCCGTTTCCGCAAAGACTTCAAACTGTGTCGCGAGGCCAGGAAAAATAAAGAATGAAAGAACCCTTCAGGCAAATTCTGCAGCAGGCGCTGATCCACGGCGCCGAACTGGAACTGGCGACGCCCCGCGCCTCGGCCGGCATCGACGGCCGCCGCCTCGGCCGCCGCACCGGCAACGCCCTGGAATTTGCCGAATACCGCGAGTATCAGGCCGGCGACGACCTGCGCCGCCTCGACTGGAGCGTATTTGCCCGCAGCGAACAGCTGATGATTAAGCTTTACAGCGAGGAAGTCGATCCGCGCTGCGATATCGTGCTCGATCACTCCGCCTCGATGGCGGCGGGCGGCGAGCTCAAGGCCGCGGCTGCGTTCGGCGTGGCAGCGCTGCTTGCCCAGGCGGCGGTGAACGCCGGGTTCTCGCTGGCCGTATGGCACGCCGGGGAAAAGCTCGTCCGCGAGTACTCCCCCGGCCACCCTGCCGAATGGCTCAACACCGAATTCGATTCGGCCTCGAACCCCGATGAGGCGCTGGCGGATTCGCCGGGGCTTTTTCAGAACCGGGGCATCCGCATCGCCGTCTCCGATTTCCTCTGGCCTGCGGCTCCGGAAAATTTCCTCCGCCGGCTTTCCGACGGCGCCATGCACGTCGTTCTGGTCGAGCTCCTGACCCGCGACGAACTCGCACCGCCCGAGAACGGCAACTGGGCGCTCTGCGACCACGAAACCGGCGAGGAACGCGAACTTTTTCTCGACGAGGCCATGGTGCGCCGTTACCGTGACCGTCTGACCCGCCACCGCGAAATGTGGGCCCGTGCCGCCGAGGAATTCGGCATCGGGCTGATTCACCTGACGGTGGAGGATTTTCTACAGCAATGGAACTTACAGGATTTCTTCCGGTGCGGAGTACTGAAATAATGCGGATGGGATTTGAACAACCGGGATTTTTCTTTGGCGCGGCGGCGCTGCTGGTGTTGCTGGCGCTGTACCTCTGGTACCGGCGTTCGCGCCGCAAGGATGTACCGGCGCTATTTCTGTGGGACAAGCCCGAAACGTCGCCGCAGAGCGGATCGCGGTTCGAGCTGAAGCGCCTGCCGCTGAGCTTTTATCTGGAAAGTCTGGCGGTGCTGCTGCTGGCCGCCGCCGCGGCTGCGCCGTACTGGATGCTCGGCGAATCGTACCCGCCGCTGGCGGTGGTCCTTGACAATTCATACTCCATGCAGGCCGCCATGCCCGGCGCCCCCTCTCCCCGGCTGGCCGCCGAAAAATACCTGGCCGATTACCTGAAACGCACCCCGAAGCGCCGCCTGATCGGCATCGCCGCCGGCCCCGCGCCCCGGCTGGTGGCCGATAGTCACGAGGAAGTCGACATAACCGCGTTCGGGCGCAGCGACGAGCCCGGCTCCGACCTTTTTGCCGCCATCGCCCTGGCCCGGAGCATTTCGGCCCACGCCGAAATACTGGTGCTCACCGATCACGCGCCGCAATTTCCGCTCACCGACGATATTTCGTGGTTCTCCGGCGGTTCCCTCAAACCGAATCTGGCGCTGGTCAACGCCCGCCGTCAGGACGACAAAGTCCTGCTGGAAGCAGTCAATTACGCCGCCATACCACAGCGTGCCCGCGCGGTACTCTCGCCCGGCGGACAGGGCGAATGGTTCACGCTGGCCCCCGGCGAACGCCGCAAAGTTGTCGCCAAGCTGCCCGTTTCCGCCGGGAAACTCCCCGTCGAAGTATTGCTGGAAACGCCCGCCGATCCCCTGCCCTTCGATAACCGCGCCTACCTGCAGCCGGATCTCCGTCCCCCGGTCGTTTACCGTTTCAGCACCGCCCTGCCGGAACCGGCCCGCAAAAGTCTGGAGGATATCCTGCGCGATAATCCACTTTTCACGCAAACCGGCGAGGTTGAATTGCTGTTCGACACCCCCGGCAAGTCCTCCGGCAAATACCACCGGCTGATCTGGCACGGCGCGGGCGATCCCGCCGCCGTCATGACCGCCGAACTGATCTCCGCTTTTTCCGGACAGGAACTGACCCGTGGCCTGCCGCTGCAGGACCTGCGCTGGACCGCGCTGCCCGGTCAGGAACTGCCCGGCCGGATCCTGCTCCAGCGCGGCACCGCGCCGCTGCTGAGCGAAGCCCGCCGCCTCGACGGCTGGATCGATATTCACCTGAATCTGGATCCGCTCCGCTCAAATCTGTCGCAGCGGCCTTTCTGGCCGATCTTTTTCTGGAACCTCGCCGACGAGCTCCGCCGCGAGCGCCCCGGCCCGGAACGGGTCAACTACCGCGCCGGGGAAACCGTTTCCATCCGCCTGTCCGACCCCGCGCCGCTGTTCCTGACGTTGACACTGCCGGACGGCACTCAGCGCCGGCTCGAACCGGTCAACCGCAGCGCTTATTTCGTGACCGAAGCCCCCGGCATTTATCACATCGATAACCGCTGGGATATCGCCGTCTCGACCCTCGACCCCGCCGAATCGGATTTGAGGAGCGCCGGGGCGTATACCCAAAAATCGCAGATGCTGCCGGACGCCACGGTGTTTCCGCGCCGCCCGCTGGCATTCATTTTCCTGCTGCTGGCGCTCGCCGTGCTGGTCTTTCATCAATACAAACTCGGCAATGCAAGGAGGGGCGTATGATCTTCCTTTATCCTGCTGCGTTTCTCCTGCTGTTGCCGCTGGCGGTATGGTGCTTCTACCGGCCGTTCCGCAATCCGGTGCTGAACATCCTGCGCGGCGCGTTGTTCCTGCTGCTGGTGCTGGCCCTGGCCGGGCCGCAGCTGCGGATGCCGGACCGCGCCGGTACGCTGATCGTGCTGGTGGACCGCAGCCGCTCGATGCCCGCTTCCGCCAAGGCCGGCGCCGAAGAATACATCCGGCACCTGGAAAGCGCGCGTCCCGCCGATTCCAGGCTGGGCATCGTCAGTTTCGGCGGCGACAACCTCATTGAAAAACTGCCGCAGGCGCACGGCTTCAACGGTTTGGGCGGCACGCTCCGCAATCCCGATGCCTCCGATCTTTCATCCGGGCTCGACGCCGCGCTCCGCCTGATTCCGGAAAACACCTCCGGCCGGATCGTCACCATCTCCGACGGCTCCTGGACCGGCGCCGACCCCGCCCGGGTGCTCGCCACCGCCGCCGCCCGGCGCATCGCCGTGGACTATAAACTCTTACGTCGGCTCACCGTGCACGACCTCGGCATCGCGGCAGTGGATGCCCCGCTGACCGCCGCCCCCGGCGAAATTTACACCATCAGCTGCCGGATCATTTCGCCCACCGCGCAGAGTGCCGTGTGCCGGATCCGGCGCGGCGACGGCAACTGGCGCTCCGTGGAGGTCAATCTCCGCAGCGGTACCAATTTCGTCACCTGGCGCGACCGCAGCGACTCGCCGGGCGTGGCCGATTACACCATCGAAATCACCGGCCAGACCCCCGAACTCGATGAAATTCCCGAGAACAACCGCGCCCGCCACCTCATCCAGATTTCCGGCCGCAAGCCATTGCTGCTGCTGACGCAGTCACCCTCCGGCAACCTCGCCCGGGTGCTCCAACAGGCCGGGCTCGACGTGGTGGTCCGCGCCCCCGCCGCCCGCGAGCTCACCGCCGAAAAACTCGCCGGTTACTCCGGCGTACTCCTCGAAAACGTCCCGGCGGGCCCGCTCGGCCTCGACGGCATGGAGCTCACCGCCGGACTGGTTAAATCCGGCGCGCTCGGGTTAATGATGACCGGCGGCTGCAGCTCCTTCGCCCTCGGCGGCTACTACCGTTCGCCGATCGAAGAAATCCTGCCGGTGTCGATGGAGCAGCGGCAGGAAATGCGCAAGAGTTCACTGGCGCTGATCGTGGCACTCGACCGCTCCGGCAGTATGGCCATGTCCATCGGCAACATGACCAAAATGGATATGGCGAATCTGGCCACGCTGGAAGTGTTCCGTCTGATGACGCCGCTGGACGAATTCGGGGTCATCGCCATCGACAGCCAGCCGCACACGGTCATTCCACTGAGCCCGGTTTCGGACATCAACCGGGGCGAAGCCAAAATCCGCTCCATCGAGTCCATGGGCGGCGGCATTTTCACCTACACCGCGCTTCACGCCGCCACCACCGAACTGCTGAAATCGAAAGCCAAAATCCGCCACCTGCTGCTTTTCGCCGACGCCAACGACGCCGAAGAGCCGGGCGAATACAAAACCCTGCTCGACCGCACCTCCAAAGCCGGCATCACCGTCAGCGTGGTCGGCCTCGGCCATGAATACGATTCCGACGCCGAGTTCCTGAAAGACGTGGCGCGGCGCGGCAACGGCCTCTGCTATTTCTCCGACCGCGCCGACGAACTGCCGCGCATCTTCGCGCAGGACACCTTCACCGTGGCCCGCCAGACCTTCATCGACACCCCCGTGGCCGCCGATTACACCGCCGCCGTCCGTTCGCTGGCCGTCTCCCGCCTCGGCAAGTCCACCGAATTCGGCGGCTACAACCTCTGCTACAGCAAAGACGGCTGCGAAATCATCCTGCTCGGCCGCGACGAAAACCACGCCCCGCTCGCCGCCATCGGCCAGGCCGGGCTCGGCCGCACCGCCGCCCTCACCGCCGAGGCCGACGGCGAATACACCGGCAAGTTCGCCGCCGATCCCGATGCGGGCACCCTCCTCGCCGCCATCGCCAACTGGGTGCTGGTACCGGAGGAAAACCGCGATTTCATGATTACCCAGCGTCAGGACAAGGGTACATTGCACGTGGAGCTGGCGCTCGACCCCGCCCGCGAGCGCGACCCGTGGGAACAGCGCCCGAGCCTGAATGTCGTCATCTCCAAGCCCGGCCAGCCCGTCGAAAACCGCCAGCTGTCGTTCGAATGGACCGCGCCCGACCGCATGGAAGCGGACGTCCCGCTGGAGGGCGACGCCATTTACCTGGGCACCGTCTCCTGGACCGGCGGCCGCCCGCTGCCGCTCGCCCCCGCGGCCCTCGCCTGTTCCCCGGAGTTCCTGCCGGACGAACACGCCGAGCCCGGCTCCCTGCCCGTGACCGACCTCTTCCGGATGACCGGCGGCCGCGAGCGCTTCGTCCCCGAGGAATTGTGGAAAGAACTGCCTGTTTACCGGCGGCTGTATAATCTGACACCGTTTATCCTGATGGCCGCGCTGCTGGTGCTGCTGCTGGAAGTGGCCGAGCGCCGCCTCGGCCTAATCAGCCGCCGCCGCAAGCCCAAATCGCCTGCCGGCCCCAAAGAAAAATCGCCGAAACCGCCCAAACGCAAAAAGGTCTACAAGGCGGCTCCGCCTCCTGCTATCGAGCTTGAAAAACCACCGGAACCGGAAGCTCCTCCGCCTCCCGAATCCGACCTGGCCGAGGCCCTCCGCCGCGCCCGCCGCCGCTGACCGGTCAACGGACCACTGTAAGCACGATCAGGTAGTAAATGCCGATATACGCGGCGGGGATCGCCGTATAGAGAATACTCAGAAACCGCGCGGCTTCTTTGTAGGTATACACCTGCGAAACAACCAGTGCGGACGCGATCATGGCGATCGGAATGAAAATCGGCAGATAAATGAGGATGAACCCCAGGTGCGCCATGTCGACGTCAAAAATATACAGAGCGGAATATTGACTGAAAAATGCCAGAAAAACCGGAAATACGATCACCAGAAAAAAATTCCGGACCTTGCAATGCCCGAGACCGTAAATCAGGCCCAGCCCCAACAAACACATACAGATTGAATAAATAGTAAACATCGTCATAAAAACCAGTAGTCGATTATCATACTCAGCACCACCCCTGCCGGCAACAGCATCACATACAGTACCGGAATGGCGGCATATACGAAATAAATTCGCCTCAATCCCTGTTGTTTCCTGGTAAAGCGCCTCAGAAAAAGAGCCATTGCGATGACTGCAAGCACCATGAAGATCGGCAGCACATAAAGAGCCATCAACAAATGCGCGATTAGTCCGAATGCTCCCTGGCAGGACCAAAGAAAAAACGAAAGAGCCTGTCCGGCTATCGCCAGCAGAACCGGTATCACCCCGACCAGAAAAAAGTTCCTGACCTTGTGCTCCCGGAGCCAACAAATCAACACGACGGTCAACATCAACAATGCGGTTGCATAAACAACCACGAGCGGCATCAGATCCATACCATCCTCCTTACAAAATGAAAACTGGCACGCTTACTTAAGCAATAAGCGTGCCAGTTATTTTTGAGGAGGAAATTTGTTTATCGTGAAATCATGTCATACATTGATTGTCCATCGATATCCATGAAATGTATGATCACTTGCGGATCATGATGAATTCCTTGAAGTAGACGGTGGATTGGTTGTTCTGTCCGGTGACGTAGAAGTAACCGCCGGGATTCAGGTCGAATACGCCGAGATCGAGCAACTGATAGTTCGGGCCTTTGTATTTCTCGATCGGAATCTGTTGCTTGATGCCTTTATTCGGGTGCAGACCGACGGTCCCCGCCGAACCTTGTGCAACAGTGCTGTCGCAACGGAGCACGCCGTAAACCTGCCAGCGGCGCGCGTCTTCGCGGAATTGCGGGATCGGCAGCTGCAGCGCCCAGTCGACGCTCTGCGGCAGTTGCACCACCTTTGCGCCGTTGTCATCAATATTTTTCGCGCCGAACAGCTTGAACATGGTATTGTCGAACACCGCCCACTGATCGTCGGCCAAACCTTTGCAGATTTCCGGGCGCTCTTTGCCGAAATTCCAGTTGCCGGTGAGCTGGCCGTTCAGCAGGAAAAACCGCTGGGGGATATTGCCGTGGTGCTCACGCCAGGCATTGCCGTAGGCGTGCCGCTGATAAATCGTCCATGAGTCGCTCAGGAGCTTGAGCTGGTCGATGCGATCCTTCAATTCGCTCCGGTTGATGATGGCGAAATTCACCGGTATGGACGCCACCTGAACCCGGTCCAGCAATACCGGATCGCCCTTGACCGCGGCCTCGGCGCTGTTGAACGCTTCTTTCATCTTCAACAGATATTCGGGAATAAACCATGTACGGGCTCCATTGCACCGCATATCCGGCTTGGCCTTGTCCGCCATCTGATAACCGATTTCAAGATATTGTTTCACAAACGGCGCGGCGGCCCCGTAATATCCTTCGAGGAATTCATTCGTCAGCGCCTCCTGGTCGCGTTCCGGGTTCCACATCAGCTGGCTCAAGAGCCACTGCCGGAGCTCCATCATATCGCTCAACTCATTCAGCCCGGTGCCCTGTTCGAACACGGCTTCCACCCGGTTCGCCGCCATGAACCGCAGGTCCTGCCCGAAATGGCGGATGCTCGGGAACGGGGAGAAATAATCGCTGAAATTGATGATATAGTTCCAGAAATAAAGGCGTTTGGAGATACGGGCCCAGTCGCGAATATCGTCGCGGAACGCCGCATTGGCGTCGGAGTCCAGCGTCTGCGCGTAGTTGACCTTGAATGAGCACAAACGAATGATCATATTGTCGCGCGGCTTAATCGTTTTCGGCGCTTTCTGGGTATACATGTAAGCCAGCGTTTCCACCCAGACGTTCGGGAATTCCACAGCCACGGCGTCCGCCACCTGGTTGACGAAATTGATGATGCTGGCGGCGGGCGTGCCCTCCGCGTTATCCAGCGCGGCGCATTTCGTGCACCGGCAGTAATCGCTGTTATCGTTCTGCGACACGGCGACAATCGAGGTGCCCGGGTTCGCCCGCAGCCATTCCAGTACCTTCTTTTTGACCATTTCCAGAACTTCCGGGTTACTCAAACAAGGTTGCCCGACGTCGATCCCCAGACTGCGCTTGCCGTCGATTTCGGCAAAGTACTCCGGGTGCGTCTTAAAAAGCGTCGACGGAATGATCTTGTTGAAGGTATGGCAGAACTCAAGGATCGGCTGATGTCCGCCGTACGCGGCGCTGATCTCATTGAAGTGGCCGTTGTTGCGCATTCTGGCGGCAAAAGCCTGATTTTTGCGCACCGGCAGATAAAACACCTCGCGTACCTTGAAGGGCGGCGTATAAGTGTAATCCAGATCCGGCAGGATCCACTCGCTCCGCTTCTCAATCCGGGCGGCGTCAGGCGTCCACCAGCGAACCTGCGCGTAGTCCTCGAGCAGCGTATAAACCGCGTACAGCACACCGCGCGGGCTGCCGCCGCCGATCAATAGCGTGCCATCCTCCTGCAGCTTCAGGGCAACGCTATCACCTTCAAGCTGCGGGTCCGCTGCAATCCGGATCGCCTTCTTTCCCTCGGGCACCTGGTTCACAATGGATAACTTGACGTTTCCCATCAAGTGGATATGCTCCTGCAGCTCTGCGGCCGCGGTCTTTTCGGTCGGAATCGCATCTGCTTTCAGCTGAATCACATAATCCGATTTGCCGTCCTTGAAAATCACCTGGGCATTCAAACAGCCGACCGTGGCGGCCAGCATGATCATCGCATAAAATAATTTCATCATCGATCCTTTCATTTTCTTAATAATTGTTTTGATTTGACGGAACCCAATAGTATCCAGGTATTTCCGGGTTGGTATTTTCTCTCTGGATCGTGGGAACGACATGGCCGTCCAGCATCAGGATATTGCAACGGTTGCTGTGCCGGCCGCTCATGCCGAACCAGTTCAGCCCCACATCCCAATATTCCACGTGATAACCGTTGCCGATTCCCTTGCCGGTACCCTTGTTGTTGCCATCGACCGTGACCACGACGCGGGTCGGTCTTTTCCAGAAATTCGTCTTTCGCCAGGCCACAGTGCCGCCGACCCAACCGGCCGAAACATGGGAGCTCTGAGCGTAACCAAGCGGAAAAGTCGCCGAAGTTTTGTCCGCCGGATTCGCATATCCTTTCGTCAAATAATCGATATTTCCGCTCGGGCACACCATGACGCCGCCCGTGGCCGCATACGGCGAAATCTGGTACGCAAACCACAGCCAGGTCAAATATCCATCCCCCGGATAAGCGGCATTGTAATAAAGGGGCCATCCGGGGCTGCACGCCGGCATGATAAAGTCGTCATAAGTCGACGTATACATGTGATGCGTGGTCCCGAGGTCCTTCAGGTTCGCCATGCATTTGATCGCCCGCGATTTTTCCCGGGCCATATTCAATGCCGGCAGCAGCATCGCGGCAAGTATCGCGATGATCGCGATTACCACCAACAGCTCTATCAATGTGAATGTTTTACTTTTTCTGTTCATTTTATCCTCACTTGGTTATTGAATTTTATATCCGGCCGACTCCCGCAGGACCAGTTTGGCGGGAACCAGCTGCCGGGGCTCGAATTCTTCTTTTCTCAACATCTTCAGCATCATCTGCATGGCAGAGATTCCCTGTGCTTCCTCCTGAAAATTGATGGAGGCCAACGGCGGTTGCAACGCCGCGCAGAATTCCCGGTCGTCCTCGCCGATCACCGCGATGTCGCCGGGAACCTTGATTCCATGGTGCGCCAGCCGGGAAAGCAAATAAGCGCCGTACATATCGGAATGAATAATCACCGCATCGATTTTCTGCGGGACAATGAATTCAGCGATGCATTTGTCGATTTCCGGAATGATGTGCTCCCCGTCACTGTAAGCCGCGGGACTGTAATGAAACTGTGGAATTCGCAATTCATTGCAGACATTCCGGTATAAACCGATCCGCATCTGCTGGCTCCAGATGGGAAGGTCACAAATCACCGCCCCGATCCTCCGGCGCCCGGTATCGATAAAGTGCCTGAAGGCCTGCCGGTACGCGTTGCTAAGGTCCAGATACACCTGCGGCAGTTCCGAATTGTCGCGCGAACTGACCAGGACCAGATTTCGCCGGTCGTCAAAGAAATCGTGAAATTTCTCTTCCTGTCCGGGGTATCCGTATGCAAGGCAAATCACTCCCTCCACCCCGTATTGCTCGAAACTCTGATACGACTCGATCATACTGTCCACCGAATCATGCTGTTCGGAAATCATGATCCGGTAGCCGTTTGCCGCGGCTTCGGATTCGATGTAGCGGACAATATTGTACATGGAGGGCGGCGCATGTGAATCAATCATCACTCCGATGACCGAGCTGCGCCCGCCGCGCAGCGTCCGGGCCAGCAGATTGGAGCGGTAGCCCAGTTCGTTGGCAATCTGCGCGATCTTCTGCCGCTTCTTTTCCGAAACGCGGGTGCTGGAGGTGCGGTTCATTACCGCCGACACCGCCATCACTGAAACCCCGGCTTCTTTCGCTATATCTTTTAAAGTCACACTCATTTGAGCTTATATCCTCATGAAGTAACGTTAAACTGAATTATCGTTACTTCTATTATACAGAGTTTTTGAAATTTGTCAATCCCCATCCGAATCTTTTTCGCGAAAAATCGACTCGGATGGACCGGACCTGTTAAAAAAAATCAATTAAAAAACCGGTTTATATTATTGACATTCGCTGTTTATGTGTCATACTATAGGAAAGGATGCTTAAATGGCTTACATACCGAAATACGAAAAAGTGAAAAACCAGCTGCTGCAGGATATCCGCAGCGGACGCTATGCCGCGGGGGAGCGCATCCCCACCCGCGAACAACTGATCGAAAAATATCAGGTCACCCGCACCACTATCAACCACGCCCTCAAGGAACTGGTCGAGAGCGGCGTGCTGGCCACCTCCAAACGCGGCGGCACGGTGGTCACCGGACGTTCGCCGGTGCTGCGCCTGGCCTATTTTTCCACACTCGGCGAACGGGTCGCGGCCCAGGAACTCGGCAAGGAAGAGTCGGACCGCGGCGACATGCTACGGCCGCTGCTTGCCAAAAGCGCCGAACTGAACCTGACCTTTGTCGATATCGAGGTGCTGAAATCCGATCCATCGGCGGTCGACCGCTTCGATCTCTCCGCCGTCTCCATGCCGGACGACCGGATCATGGAAAACCTCAAGCCGTTCAGCGACAAAGTCATCATCATCAACCGTTACCCGGCGGGTATGAATTTCATTTCCACCAATCACCGGGGAGCCGTCCGGGAAATGACCCAGATGAACCTGAAGCGCGCCGGTAAGCATGCCCAGATCTTTTTTCTGGCGCAGCACGATAATTATTATATCGCCCGCGAACGGCGCGACGGCTTCGTCGACGCCTGCGCCGCCGGCAATGCCTTCTACCGCATGATCGAAATCAAAAGCCTTTCGTATCAGGATATTTACGAAGCCCTGATGAAAATCGATTTCGTGCCGGGACGCCCGATCGTCATGGTTTCGCCCACGCTGGGCTTCACCGGGGCGGTCCTGAAAATGGCGGCCGACCGCAATTTGAAATTCAACGAAGATATTTTCTATTCGGACTTCGACAACGCCCATTCGTTGCGCAATACCGGCATCCCGCTGCTCTCGGCTGTACAGAACTATCAGGGCATGGGCGAGAAACTCGCGGAAATTTTCACCAACGGCCTCAATGGCGAAGTCAAAGAATTCGTCCCCTACCGCCTGACCTGATTCATTTTTCGCCCGGTGGGCGAAATCACGCAAAACATCCGATCACGTGACGGTCAAGGCCGTTGTAATCCCGGATGATCTCCACGTCTTTGAAGTCCACGGCCATCAATCCGGCCACGGTTGGCCCCTGCGATGCGCCGATTTCCAGAATCAGAATCCCGCCCCTGTTCAGGTATTCCGGGGCGGCGGCGATAATGCGGCGGATCAGGTCGAGACCGTCCTCGCCGGAGGTCAGGGCCAGTTTGGGTTCGTGGTTTTTCACTTCGGGTTGAAGGTCGGCGTATTCGGCTTCGGTGACATACGGCAAGTTGGCGGCGATCACGTCGAAACTGCCGCTGAGGCTATTGAAAAGATCGGAATGAAAAATCTTGATGTTGCTTAACCCCAGCCGGCGACGATTAGCCTCGGCAATCCGGCAGGCTTCCGGGCTGATATCCACCGCCGTGACCGAGAGATCGGGCCGTTCATACGCTACCGAAAGCCCGATCGCTCCCGATCCGGTCCCGATGTCGCAAACCGCTCCGCCGGGCGGCGCCCCCACGCAAACGCGCTCCACCAGCAGCTCCGTTTCCGGGCGCGGAATAAGTACGCCGGGCTCGACCTCCAAGCGCAGGTTCATGAAAAACGCCTCGCCCAGAATATACTGCAACGGTTCACGGCGGCAGCGCCGTGCCAGAACCTCCTCCAGACGCTCCTGCGGTACTTCCAGTTTATTCCGGCTGTAAAGTTCCAGACGGGAAATCCCGGCCAGGTGCATCAGGATCCACTCCGCTTCCGCAGAAGCACAATCGATACCGGCGGCGCTGAGCCTGCCGGAAATATCATCCAGTAATTTGCGAACAGTCAACATCAACTTCACCTCTGAATCAATATAAATCCATCGGATCGTTTTTCAAGAAGTTTTGCGATTGCACCACTTGAAAGAATGCGAATTCACGCCGTGTGCAAGTTTCACGGCAGAAGGATGAATGCGAGGAACTCCGCGGCGCTCGGTTTTTGGGTTATTTTTGAGATTTAAGATTTGCAAAGTTCTTGTATACAGCGATATATGACATTGTTATGCATGGTGAATTGTGAATTTTTCGATTTACGATGGATGCTATTGTT
>JBEBXH010000035.1:0-59901 GCA_040391785.1 Victivallis vadensis | reverse complement strand
TGGCTTCCGCTCAGATTAGCGCGAAGAATATTCTGATTTTTTGTGGCTGATCAAAAATCCTGCAATTTTTCCTGAAATTTTAAATCGGCTATTGATTCATTCGAGTTGATTATTCGCTTGTTCCGCTGTATCTTTATTCTCGTAATTAACCGAGGAACCATATCATGAGTTTTGAACTGGCGGCGAAACAGATTTTGCAGCAGTATCACGATGTTTTTTATAAGCTTTTTCAAGTGCCGCTGGACTGGGTCGGGCTTGATAACCGGACCTTTACGCTTTGTTCGAGCGAGCATTGCCATCCGCTGTGCCGGAGAATCATGGAGCATGAAAAAGGGCGCAAAGCCTGCGAGAAAATGACAAATGGCCGGGTCGAACGCTGCCGGATCAGCCGCGAATTCCAGATTTCGCCGTGCCATGCGGGACTGGTTGACGCCATTGCGCCACTGTATGTGGGAAATCAGTATATCGGCTGTCTCTGTGTGGGCCAGTTCCTGAGCGCCAAGCCGTCAAAAAACCATATCCTCAAGCATTGCCGCGAACTTGATTATCTGGGAATCACTCCTGATGAATTAAAGCATTATTATGCCGATACGCCGATCGTGCCGCCGGAAAAACTCGACGGCATGCTGGAACTGCTGCAAATGATCGGCGAATACGTCTGCGAGTCGGAGGCCAAGATCCTGTTTCTGCGCACCATCAACGAGAGCAATCCGGTCGCGGCCGCGCGTGAATATATCGAAGCCAATTTCAAATCGAAGCTGAGTGTCGAAAGCATTGCTCGCAAAGTGGGCCTGAGCGCCAGCTATTTCGGCCATCAGTTTCAGAAAGAAACCGGCAAGAGCCCCATCGGCTACCTGAATTCCTACCGCATCCAGAAAGCCACCGAACTGCTCAAGAAAACCTCGCTGAGCATCTCGGATGTGGCTTACGAATGCGGCTTCCCCAGTCTCCCGCACTTCAACCGGATGTTTCGCAAAATCACCGGCAAAACCCCGAAATCCGCCCGGGTCAAGTAATTTGTAAGATTACCGCCCCCTTCGGCGGTAATTTGACCGTGATGATTTCATCGGGTGTAATCGGGATGAGGCTGTTCAGGCATCCGGTAATCCGGGTCGGTTTGAACGGCAGTTTGACCTTCACGCGCTGATAATGCTTGAGATCGTTGATCAGCGTCAATTTATCGCCGGAATAGAAAAGATGCGCTTCGCCGGACACCAGGCACGGCATTTGCGGCACCGCAGTTCGAATCCGCTCAACCCATTCGCGAATGATTCCGGCCGGCGGCTCCGGCTCCGGCAGATCGATGAGCCAGGTGGCCGGATCCGTACCTGAATTATCGACGGTCTCACATTCACAGGAGATCTCTTCGCCGCCGCGATACGCCGACAATATTTCAAGCTCGTCCGCCGGCAGGAAACGACGGTTCAACACCACCACCGGCCCGGTGAAATTCTCCAAGTCGCGGATATCGACAATAGCGTTTACCGGCGCACCGCCCGCCAGCAGCAGCCAATGCAGATGAAACGAAGAAGTGAAGCGCCCCGTCCGGGCATAAGCTTCCAATTCGCGGTCCAGCGCCGCGTCGGACCAGACCACAGCGGCGCCCGCGCAATTCCGCGGCAGAGCCTCGGCGAAAATCATATCCCAGCGCTGCTTGATCCAATGCCATTCCGCCGCAGTCAAATGCGAAGTCAAGCACCCCAGCACGCCCTGCAGCGCACGTTGCCACCCCCCGCCGCGATAAACGAAACAATTCGCCAGCGCCACCAGTTCCGCTTCGAGCTGAACAGGATCATGTTCGATGGAGTTGTATTCTTCCAGCACATCTTTCAGCCCGGACATGAAACTGATCCGCATCTCCGGCATGGCCGCCGTCAGGCGCAGCAGCGACGGCATGAATTTATACAGCGGCCGCACCTCTTTCGAACCCCAGTTTTCCAGCTCAAGCACCGCACCGGGAGCCTCGAGAATGACCGCGTCCGCCCCGATTCCGTTGATGGTGCGGACATCGCAGCCATAGCGGTAACGCGACTCGAAGGGATCGCGCGTCCAGATGCTGTTGACAATCAACTTCTTGCCGATCCCTCTCAGCATTGCATTGGCCTTCACCCAGAATTCACGCTGGCGGCGGCCATGAAACTCGATCCATTCATAGCGACGCTCGCGCCAGATGGCTCCGGCGGGCAGTTCAAGCCCTGATTGCTCGATCAAGTCGTCGGAAAAATCCCCGACATAAATCGGCACCCGCTGGTGGATATACCCGTCCGCTCCATGAAATCCGTCAAAGCCGTAATCCAGCATCACCTGCCGCAATTTGCCGATGAAAAAATCCTCGTAAAAAGTACCATCCGCCAGCCGCTTCCACGGACAAATCGCCGGCACATCCTTGCCATCCACGTCGACAAAATGCAGTTCAGGATGCTGTTCGATCCAGGCTGCCGGGAGATTTTCAAGCTTGAAATGCCGGGCAGTATTCGCATTCATCAATTGATCGAAAACGGAGAAATAAACCGCGATGCCGTTCTTCTGCAATTCCTGGATCAGAGTTTTCAACTCGCCCCGGCTCCAATGCTGGCGATCATGCTCCAACCCCTTGAGCTGCCCCATATAACTGGAACAATCCTCGCGCAGCATGGCTGAATCCGGCAAGCCCGACTCATGAGAATGAATAAAGTCATTGCTCCAGAGCAGCAGCACCACCGCGCCGGGCTTGAAACCGGCCTTGTCCAGCAAATGCTTCACCCCCATGTCCGCTTCCCGGTTATCAAACCCGATCAGCTCCATCCACCAGAAACAATCATAATCCGCCATATCAAACCTGTATTTTCCTTTTCATAAAATATAAAACTTCAATCTGTTTTTTCCACGTCAAAAAATAAAATCATTACCAATCCTGCCAAAATGACGATCGGCAAAGTCAAGATGGCACTGCCAGTCATATGCGGTCATATCATGGCCACCTGTCCGGCAGGGCTATCGGTCGGCGGCATGATATCTGTATTCAGTCCCGGGCTGCCGAAAAGCCGGTAGGCGGAAGCCGCATTGACTACGGAAATGAACTCTCCTTCCGGGTCGGCGTTGGCATCTTCGAAAGCCGTTTGCACCGGCATCATCCCCGGCCTGTTCAATACGGGCGGGATGTCGTATTTTGATTCACCGTACACTTTCATGTCTCATTCTTGCAACTTACCCGCAGTATGGTAATGCCATGGACCGGAACCGGTAAAAAGATTTGATCTTTTTCTACCCGGCGTAAATAAAGTGGCGAACAACTGATGATTTCGACCGAATCCAAGGGTTTGGAAAAACGCAGCAAGCGGGTATGCAACCGCCAGGGCAAACGGTTTTCCACACCGACTTCCATGGTGTTGTCATCAATCATGCGAGTCAATAACCGGCAATCGTCAGCATCAATGATTTCCGCAAAAAACAGATTGTTCTTCCGGCGGTATTCCTTTACCGTATCAATAATCTTCCGTGCAGAAGCCTCCCAGAATTCCGGGCGTATCGCCAGACGCGGCATGACCCGGAGAAAACACCCCCACTTCTCATATTTGCCCTCGAGGCCGCTCCCCGGTTCGACATTCTCGAGCACACCGGCATGACTATTATTCAGGATAACAGTCGCAATATTGCCATCGGTCACGACTTCACCGGCAGAAAAATATTTTGCCAAAACACAGTGACGCCCGCATAAAATCAATGGTTCACTCCGCTTCACCAGCCTATCAAGCCGCGCTGGGGCCACCAGATGGGCCGCAGGCAAAAAGAGAATGCCTCCGAATTTTTCACTATTTTCGAAACGTCCGGCGATTTGGATATTGACTTTGTTCTCCATCAGCCGGGTGGCGATATCGTGATTTTGCGGAAAATTGTCGCTCAAATAATCATCGATCCCCCGGTCGACCATGGAGTCATCCCACAACATTGTCATTGAACCGGCGTCAGTCACCTGATCCCTGTACGAGACATCCCACCGCTCGCGTACATATTGCCATTCATATGGTTTGAGACCATCCGCCAGGCAGGCCAGAAGTCCGTTTGCGGTCGGCGTCAGGGCACCATTGGAAGTACGATAATAACAACTGCACCAGACAAATAATTCCCGTTCATAACCGGACTGCATATTGCGCAAGTGATCCCATGCTTCCACGACATCTTTCATGGCATGGAGAAATATGATTTTCCAATCGGGCGCATATGCCTTGATTTCCAGAAACATCGCTTGGAAATCATCAAAAACGTCAATATCGGCTCCCTCGATCGACATTCCCAGTGCAGACGTTTCGCAGATAATGCCATCAACGCCGAGACCGGCAATCTTGCGGTAGTCAATCCCATAGAAACAGGCGGCATCAAAATTGCCCTTGGTGTAAGTGGAGTTTATCATCCCTTTTAACCCCTGTTCATGCAAGGCTGTAATCATCTTGCGCCAGAAAGTAAACCAGCGCTCCTGATTGAAATCGATCCAGTCGCGCTTCCTGTTCGCCCAGATCCAGTCCAGCCGTGCTTGCAGAATTTCCGGATCGTCATTACAGGGTTGAATCATGCATTCAGGAACATCCTGCCATTTTTTCGACTCCATGGCCTGACGGACGATCGAATCGGATGAATCCGTCAGGTAAATCAACCCATGGCCATTGCAGCGGTCCGCTCCGTGCCAGCCGGTAAATCCATAATCACGGCAGATTCGGACCGTTTGCGGAATAAAAATATCCTCCAGCAGCGTTCCGTCATTCAGACGGGCCAACAAGTTGAAACGCTCTCCGCAAAGGCCGGTGCGAAAACGTGCAAAAGCCTCCGGGTAATCTGTAATCCATTCTTTGTTATATTCGTCATTGCAGTGCGTGGTAAAGACCGAAAAATAAGTTGCGCAGCCGGCGCTTTCCAAAGCCTGTACCAATGTCCGCAGTTTCCAGTTGGTCCAGACCTGACGTGCGCGATCCTCATTGCCCGGGTGTGCATGACGCGAGCAAACCGGGGGCGGCAACATGTATTCTTCATCCATTCCCTTATGACTGAACACAAAATCGCCATGCCAGACAAAAAGAGATATTCCATCCGGAATAAATCCCAGAGCATCAAGATAGCGCCCGGCTCCACAATCGGCATCGGTATTTTCAAATGCCACCAGTTCTGTCCAACACCATTTTTCCAGATTCATTGAAACGCTCCTTATTCCGCGTAGCCCACGCCCACGTAGTAGGCCATGGCGTTCTGGGTGGTGTCCAGCCGTCCGAACTGCACCACGATCGGCGCGCTCGCGCGAACCCGCAGCGCATATTGTGTAACCGGCGGGATCGCCACGCCGCCCAGTTCATCCGGGTGATCAAGGCGGATCGCCTTGATGCGCTCGGCCTCCACCGGAATCATGATGCCCTTGCTCGGCGTGCGGTCGGAAAAGTAGACGTCGAGCTCCACCGTCACTGCTTCCGTGGAGGTATTGAAAAGCATCAGCGCTTCGTGCGCTTCCATTTCGCCGTTATTCTTCTTTTCCGGCAGGTACCCGTCGGCAAAATACCAGATTTTCTTTCCACCTTCCATGCTCAGATTCCTTTTGCTACGAGTTCGCGGATCAGCGGCGTCAGCGATTCCGGCGCGCCGTCAGTAATGACAAAACCTTCCTCGATCCGGTTCGAGCCGTCCGGGTGCCCAAACAGGCTAATGTCGGAGTTCACGCACATATTTTTCTCGAATTTGTACGTGGTATTTTCGTCCGGGTATGGTGACTCGGCTTCCGCCAGCCCAATCCCGTGCATCGGCGGGTACACGTCGTATTCGGAAAGTTTGTGTTTGGCAAAAATTTTCTTCACTTCGCGCACCATTTCACCGCCAACCACTCCGGCTTTCAGGAATCCCTGCTGTACCTGAGCCGCCTCAAAAAGCGCGCTCAAGAACCGCTTCTGTCCATCGGACGGCGTACCGATGACGAACGGGTATTCCACCGTGGCAACATAGCCCTGATATTGCACGGCCATGGCGGCCATGACCATCTCGCCGCTGCGCATGATTTTGTTGGTGGCGCGCCCGATGATGGTGGCGGCGCGCGGACCGCTGCCGAACACCGTGAAATTGATATCTTCCGCCCCGGCCATGCGTGCAGCGCCCTCGGCGGCTCCGGCGGCCATGGTTTCGGGATTGCCGTCCACGGCATATTTCATCAGCTCGGCGTAACCGGCACAAGCCTGGCGTCCCGCCTCGCGCAAACAGGCGATTTCGGCGGGCGATTTGATCATGCGGAGCTTAGCCATCAACGGCATGGCATCGACGATTTCCACGCCGTCAACGGCCTCTTTGATCCGCTCCATGATCGGCCCCGGAATATCCCAGTAACCGACGATGCCGAGGCGTTTACCGCCCTTCAGCGTATCGCCCAGGATTTCCCGGAAACTCGAAAATTTTGCCAGCGGATAATCGATCTCCTCCGGCACCGACACGCAGGCGAATTCCTTCACATTGCGGTAATCGCTCCACACGGACATTTCGCGGGCGTAGATTTCGCCCTCCGGCGCACCCGCCACCACCGGTTCGCCGGAGCGGGCGATGAAGCATGCGGCCCGTTCGAAAATCGGCCAGAAATCGCAAACGTAACGCAGATTTTCCTTGCGGTATTCGTCACCGTAAACCAGCAAACCGTCCAGATGGTTTTCCGCCATTGCAACTTGGATATTATTCACACGCTGTTTGAATTCTTCACGACTGATTTTCATGGATATATTCCTTCTATTCCAAAGTTATGGATTTGATTCGCATTAAGTCGGCGGTTTCCTGCAGGGCCTCCACCGCATTGCCGTGGGCCAGGACGATGTGGTGCGCGGTGCCGAAATCGATGAGCGCTTTCAGGTATTCCTGTACCGGGTTTTTTACCCGGACCATGGCGTGGATTTCATCGCACGGCAGAGTCGAAAAATCGATGGATTCGCCATGCGAAATCAGCATCTGGTAACTGTCGCCGGTATTCAGGAAATGCCCCATCGTCACCTCGCCGGGCCGGACGATCATCTCATAATTGAGCCCGCTTCCCTTGAAGCCCCATTCCTCCGGCGAACAACTCAGTTTCACCGCATCTCTGGAGGCGGCCTGCTCCGGCACCGCGATGCCGTGGCCCAGCAGGAACAGCGCGTTGTTCTTCACATCGAACTGCCCCCATTCCGCCTGAAACGGCACCTGCCCTGTGAAGCGGTACAAAAGATCCATCATCACCAGCCCGCCGATATCCCCCTCGCAGCCGACCATGAAGCGGTCGTCCTCCATCAGCATTGAGGCTCCCATGCGGGCGGGGGCCCCGGTCATTTTTTCGATATAGTGTTGACCAAGGAAACAGAGCCCGTCCAAGTTGAACCGGTGATAAAGTTTCCGCATCGCCAGCCCCACGCGGCAGGAGCGTTTCACATCGTCAAGTTCGACATTTTTTACCTGAAAACGCTTGAACAGACGGTTTGCGGCCTCATCCGTTTCCGCATCGGAAATATCGCGCCAGCAATCGATCAGGTGTTCCGCCTGAATGGTCATCACTTCCGGTCCGAGAAATCCCTTCACCCGCGCCCGGTCGAACTCCAAATCGTACATGCCGCGGAAGACGTGGCCGATCAAACCGTAAGTGCTGGATTTGAGCTCGCGCACGGCGGTGGCGGTTTGAACTTTGGTACGGATTTTGCGGTAAGCCTCTGGATCGCTGATTTCGCCGACCACGGTCTCGTAATTCAGCTTCATTTTGCGGAAGGAACCGCTGAGCTGGGTAATGGCGATCAGGGCGCTGTTGCGCATCGTGGCCATATAGTTGTCATGGGGCGACACATCTTTGCCGGTCTGGGTGCTGAAAAGAATCACTCGCGGACGCTGGCCCAGACAGTTGATGGCGTGCATGGTGATGAAGTCCGGCAGATAAGTTCCCGCAATAACTATCAATATCTCGATTTTCTCAATAGCAAGAGCCTGTCCGACCTCTTCGGCGCGGTCCAGCGTATCGACCATGCCCGGATAAACGACACGGTATCCGGCCAGTGCCTTCTGCAGACGCTTCGCCGCCTGCTGCAAATCCTGCTCCACCTGCCCGCGCAAATCCGGGTACATGCGCCAATATTCAAAGTAGCCGAGCCCCAGCACTCCGACAGTGGTCGTACTCCGGGTTGCCCGCTCGGTCAGGACATCCCCGAAAATTCCGGCATTTTCGGCGTCGAAACTGGTTATATTCTTGGTTGCGATCATCATTTCACCTTTGTTGCGATTTGTTCAAGGGTTGCAAATTCGAGATCTAAATTCTGCCGGAGTGCTTCCTCACACGCCCAGGCAAAAAATTCATGCAGAAACCGGATACCTTCTCCCTCGAACACCGGATCAACATGGCAGACGGTGACGAACGGAATCCCCACCCGGCAGCAGGCACGGAAATCCTGCTGTGCCATCGCCCATACCCGGTCGTATTTTTCCGCGGTCAGGTACCAGGTGTAATCGGTGGTCAGCGGCAGGATGGGAATCGCCGCTTTTTTGCGCAATTCCAGATAACGTTCACGGGTAATCACGCGCGGCTCGACATCCATCCGGTTCATAATGTAATCCCAACCGGTTTCCTGCAGACAGGCCGAACTGTCATAGCGATACCCTTCGACAGCCAGCGCCTCGAACATGCCCGGACTCTCCTGCAATGCCGGAGCCCGAAATCCACTCATTGAAAAACCAAGTTCGTTTTCCAATATTTCACGTCCTTGCCGCAGGCGCGGACGCAGGTTTTCGCAGGTCTGTTCGGCGGCTAATTTTGCCCGGTTTTCCTCGGCATAACGCTTCGATTCCGTCTCGTGCGGCAAATCCAATATCATTTGCGGCGGTACACCATATTCAAAGCGGTTGTGCCGCAGCCCATGCTGTGCGAATTCATAGCCACGCGAATGGGCGCTTTTGATGAGATCCGCATAATTTCCGGGCAACTGCGCAAAAGTTTTGCCGGATTCCTCATCCAGAGGCACCACGAAAAATGTCGCCGGTACTTTTTCATCATCGAAAAACCGGATCAATGAAGCGAAATTCGCCGGCTTCGACCACCCGCTCAGCGCCACATCGTCCACACTCATACCGAAATACATCGTCATCGAAATAGCTCCTGTACGGTTGAAACTTTTTCCACCAGATAAAACGATTGCCGAAACGCTTCGGCGTATTTCACCCCCATTTTCGAACCGTGATAACGCGCCCGCGCCTCCAGTTGATCGTCCAGTTCCCCCAGATGATCGTGGGCCACGCCAAACTCGCGCCATGACGCCATTTTAGCGTCGAATGTATCGGTGATATCCACCAGATGCGTCGGCTCCGGCAGCGGATCGTTCAGTTCGAAATGAAAGTACTTACCAGCGCGCCACGGCTTGCCGAAATCTGCGCTGCAATCCCACGCTGCCTGGTTCCAGGCGTCACGCGAAATCGTCGCCATGCCGTGATGCTGAAAATACTCGTTCCAGTAATGCGCGAAGATGATATCCGGCTGATACTGGCGGATCGCCCGAATGCACTGTTGATAAAATTCCCGGTTGCGGTCCACGGCGAAATCCGGTATATCGTAGCATTCGAAGCTTTTCACCCCGAGTACCTCATGTGCCCGAATCGCTTCCATTCTGAACTGCTTCACTGCCGCGGCACTGCCGCCGGGCTCCGTGTAGGCCTCGTCGCCGTTGCCGAAACAGAATACCGACACTTCACACCCCGCATTGACCAGTTTGCGGATAACCCCGCCCATGGCGATCACCGAATCATCCAGATGAGCCCCCAGAACCAATACTTTTCCTGTCATATTGTCACTACCTTTATTTTTGGTAACGACACTATTATACAGCGAAGCGTTGCGATAAACCACACGAATTCTGTCTTATTTTTGATCGATCCTGCTTTTTTGGGGTTTTTCAACAAAATCCGGCAAAATCGAGGCACAAAAAAGCCGGTCTTTCAACCGGCTTCTCAAAGAATGGATTTTGATCCGTTTACTTATTTCTTGGCAGCTGCGGCAGCGGCCTTCACTTTCTTCTCAGCGGCGCCTTTTGCCTTGTTGGCGGCTTCGCGCTCACTCCAGAGCTTGCCGGCTTCTTCATTGTTGGCGCGGAAAGCGGCATCCGCTTTATCTCTGGCTGCGCGGGCTTCGCGTATCTTGGCATTCGCAGCCTTGGCTTCATCGTTGCTCTTTTCCAACCCGGACTTACCCCAGGCTGCATTGAAAGCTTTGGCAGCCTTGGTTTCCGCTTCACGGGATTCCTTGCTTTTCACTTTGGCATTTTCCGCCTTGGCCGCGACAAAATCATTGGCAACCTGCGCGGTAGCTTCGTTGCCCTGGAGCAATTTGATCTTCAGATCAGCGTATTCCTGTTCAGATTTGGTCAAAGCAGCACGGGTATCCTTGCACTCCTGGGACATGTTTTTCCGGACAAAATCGCTGTACTTCTTGTTCGCATCATTGAAAACTTTGTTGGCGGCACTCTGCTCTTTCTTCAGCTCATCGATCGACGGGGCGGCATCCTGAGCCATAGCAGTACCCATGGCAAGGAGACCGACAACAAGCAACATCATGATCTTTTTCATTTCTCGTAATCCTTTTTGGTGTTAATCAGTACTGGAAACGCCAGCAACTAATAAGTATTACCATAGCATGCCATTTTCATTTTGTCAAATGTTACCATACCGGGCAAGCAGAACCTACTCGTAATAAAACGGCGCCAGTCTGAGCTCTTGCCAAGCCTCGGGATCATGCCCGGTAATGACCCGGACGCCGCGCTGCTTCAGCGTTCGGATCCGGTCAAGCGTGCCGAGGGTTTCCTCCTGGTTGTGGAAAACGCCGGGAAGAACATTGTTGTCGAGGATTTCATCGGTATACACGCTGTCGGCTGCCAGCAGGATTTCGCCGGATCGCTCCAGATTCAACAGCAGAGACTGATGACCGGGAGAATGCCCCGGCGTAGGCAGAATTTTTATCCGGCCGTCGCCGAACAGATCTTTTTCACCATCCAGCAGCAACCACCGACCCGGAACGTTCGGTGAAGCGGCTTCTTTTCGCTGGATGTAACACGCCGTGTCCGGGAAGGCCTCCAGCCCGCCGGCATGGTCGGAATGCAGGTGAGACAAGACAATATGCGTCACCTCATCCGTTTTGAACCCTGTATCCCTTAAACGGTTTGTCACATAATCGGCTTCCGTCATGACGGCTACATAGTCGCCCCCGCCTAGGCTTCCGATGGCCGCAAAGGGCTGCCCGGTGTCAAAAAGCACACAGCCCTTTTCATGCTCGATCAAATAAAAGGGTACCGGCACTTCGATCCGTTCATCCGGCGGAGCACCGGCGACCAGCAGACGTTTTTTCGTCCGGATCGTGCCGCATTGCAGCAGATAGAGTTTCATGTTAATTGGCCGCCGGCACAATATGCGGTTCGTGGACCTCGCCCAACACCTTCGGATTGCAGGAATCGACGGTACAATTTTCCAGCAGGTTTTTGTAATACGCTTTTTTGTATTTGAGGACTTCCATCTGCTTCTGCAATTCCCGGACCTGTTGCCGCAGGACTTTTTCCTGCTGGAAAATCAGTTGTGCCCGCTCCGGAATCGTGGAATCCCCCTTCAGGCACAAATCGATGTAATGCTTGACCTGTTCCACCGGCAAACCGGTCATACGCAGGCAATGCACCAGCTGCAGCCAGCTCACGGCGTACTCCGAAAACATCCGCACATTGCCGTCCGTCCGGTCAAGGCCGGGGATCAACCCGACATTATCGTAATAACGGATCGTGTAAGCGGTCAGTTCCGTCATTTCAGCCACTTCTTTGATGGTGAATTTCGGTTTCTTGTCATAAGCGGGCTTGTACTTTTTCATTTCCGGCCTCCATGCAGTTTAATCTTACAGTAACTTTAATTGCAGGAAATGCAAATAATCCGATAAAAAAAATGACCGATTTCATAATTTCATTAGTTGCAAACAAGTTATTTTATGTACAAATAATTTTTTCGTGATTTTTCATTTTACTCTTATTGACTTACAGTTACTCTAACGGTTATACTGATCATATAAACCAAGGAGGTTATGATGAAAATGATGGCATTATCGATGGCAGCAGCATTATTGGCAGGAATCAGCTGCTCGGCCGAAGAAGAAAAATCGCCCCAGGGTACGGAATCAAAGAAAATTCTTGTGGTTTATTTCTCGCGCTCCAACAACACCAGAACCATCGCCGAATACATTCAGAAAAACGCCGGCGGTGAAATGTTCGAAATTGTCCCGGTAAAACCCTACCCGAAGGATTATTACGAAACCACCGAACAGGCCAAAAAGGAGATCAACGCAGGCTTCAAACCGGAACTGAAAACCAAGGTCAAGGATATCACCAAATATGATATTATTTTCGTCGGCTCCCCCAACTGGTGGGCGACGATTGCACCGCCGGTTTCGACCTTCCTGAGCAGTTACGACCTGTCCGGCAAAACCATTATTCCCTTCATGACCCACGAGGGCTCCGGCCTCAGCGTGGAGGCAATCAAAAAACTGGCCCCGGAATCGACCGTGCTGGACGGGCTGGCCATTCGCGGCTCGCGCGCCAAGCGCTCCGAGCAGGACGTCATCCAGTGGCTCGAAAAAATGAACCTGAAAAAGAAAGATAAGTGAGGAAAAATCATGCTCAAAAAATTATTATTTTCCTTATCGATTATTATTTTGGCGACACTCAGCGCCCAGGAGGCAAAAATGGCATTCAATAATATCTTTCCCCGCGGCGAAGAACTCAAGAGCCCGAATTTCAATAAACGCGTCTGGGTCGAACGGCTCTCCGAAAAGGACGAAGTTTTCAACTGTCCCATCGCCAACGTGACCTTCGAGCCGGGCTGCCGGAACGTCTGGCACCGGCACCCGGGCGGCCAGATCCTGCTCTGTACCGCCGGCAAGGGATATTATCAGGAAAAAGGAAAACCGCCCCAAGTTCTCCGTCCGGGCGACGTGGTCCGGATCGCGCCAAACGTGATTCACTGGCACGGAGCAGCCACCGACAGCTGGTTTGCCCACCTCTCCATCGAAACCAACAGCAGCGCCGGGCCGGTCGAATGGCTCGACGCGGTCACCGGCGACGAATACGAAAACCAGCTGAAGCAAACCGCCCCGGCGCGCAATTCCGGGGCTTTGTTCTCCGTTCACGCCGCGACCGATCCGGAACTGGCGGAGATATTCGGCAACTTCGCGTTCGGCGAAACCATGAAGCACGGTTCGCTGGACACGAAAACCCGGCTTATGATGATTCTATCCTCCAGCATCGCCTCGCAGGCTCCCAACGTATACAAAATGGCGCTGAACGCCGCGCTCGAAGCCGGCGTCACCCCGGTCGAAGCCAAAGAACTCCTTTATCAGGCGGTTCCCTATGTGGGCATGTCCAAGGTCTATGATTTCGTCAGCGCGACCAATGAAGTGATGACTGCCCGCGGCATCGTGCTCCCGCTGGAAAGCCAGTCCACCACCAGTCGCGAAAACCGGTTCGAAAAAGGGCTGGCGGTTCAGAAGTCGATCTTCGGCGAACGCATCGAGCAAATGTACAAATTGGCTCCGGCAAACCAGCGGCATATCCAGCATTATCTTTCGGCGAACTGTTTCGGCGATTACCTGACCCGCAAGGGGCTGAGCGTCCAGACCCGCGAACTGCTCACCTTTTCCATGCTGCTCTCCCTCGGCGGCTGCGAGTCGCAACTGAAGAGCCACATACAGGGCAATCTCAATGTCGGCAATTCCAAAGAAAAAATGCTGGAAGCCGTGACACAGCTGATCCCCTTCGTTGGCTATCCCCGTGCCCTGAACGCTATCGCTTGCCTGAATGAAGTGGTTCCGGAAACAAAGTGAAAACAGAACACTTCATGACCGGACTTCTGAGAGAATATCTGCGGCAGAAGTCCGCCGCCGGGATCGTCCTGGCGTTTTCCGGCGGGGCCGGCAGTTTGCTGCTGCTTGCCCTGCTGGAAATGATTTATCTGGAAGCCCCCTTCCCGGTGGCAGCGGTTTCCATACAATCAATCTTCTGCTGTAAAGACGAACTGGACCACCTCCGGGCATCATTCGCCCACTCGAAAATTCCATTGAAATTGTTCTATTACGATCCGCTGGCGGTCCCGGGAAATCTCAAACAATGCATTTTCAGCGAAATCGCAAGTTACGCCGCCGCAAATAAGTTGCAAACGGTACTCAGCGGAAGCACTACCGCTCGTACCCCAAACATTTCCACTCCCCTCGCCGAATTAAAAATATCCCTGACATAAATTCCCTTTTTCGTGTAACTTTTGTGTATTGTAAAAAAATTCCCGTGCTTTCCGTGAATTCCGTGTTTAAAAATTCCCCTTCCCTCCGCCGGATTTTTTCGCCTTTTTTCATTTATACCTCTTGACAAAAAACGGAATTCGCGTTATAATAATTGTATCGCAACAGTGGTTCATTAATTGACGGAATATTTCAAATGGCCCCGTTAAAGTACTGGAAAATCAAAGAATATCTGGAAGAAGTAGCGGTTCTCCCCGAGTCAGCGACTCGTATGCCGACGGTGCGCGAACTGATGGCGCGCTTCAATGTTTCGCTGTCCACGGTCAACCGTGCGCTGTCGGAACTGGAGAATGACGGGGTCATCACCCGGCGGCAGGGCTCCGGCATCGTTTCGGCCGGCCGCAGCCGCGAGGTGAAACGGCTCGATCCTCAGAACTACGAATGCCGGAAAAATCTCGTTTTCGCCTACAACGATTACCCGGACGAAAGCACCTGGCGCATGACCCATACCGTCCTCCAACACGCCCGGTTCCGCAAGTGTAACATCCTCGATTTCAAGATCTATCAGGATACGCCGACCGAAGCGATCATCGAACAGGTCCAGTCCGTTTCCGACTGCGCCGGGCTGATCCTGCTGGTCGGCAGCGACCGCATGGACCATGAACGCCTGGACGCCCTCGGCAAGCTGCCGATGAAGGTGGTGATTGTCGACAGTCTCTATTTTTACCGCAATCTGCCGTCCAATATCCATACGATTTCGCCGAATCCGGTTTCCTGCGCCACGCTGACCATCGAAACGCTGGCGCGCTTCGGCCACCGCGAGATCGGCTATATACGGAACGAACCGCGCAGCGAATACACGGATATTTTCCGCAAAACGTTGTTATCCAAGGCCAAAGAGCACGGCCTCAACCTGACGCCCGACCGCATTTTCGGCGCCACGATTCGTTCGTGGGAGAGTTCGCTCGATTCCGCCGTGCAAGTGACCCGGGCCAATCTGGATGCGATCCGTCGCGAAAAGCTGACCGCACTCATTTATAAATCAAGCAGCGGTGCGCTGGTTTCCCAGAAAATCCTGCAGGAAAACGGCATTCGCATTCCCGAGGATATTTGCCTGATCAGCGAGGGCGAACGCAGCTTGTACCAGTATCTCTGTCCTGCCCTCACGGTAGTGACGCCGGATTACCATGACATGGGGTGTTCCGCCGTCGACCTCGTCCTCGGGCTCAGGAAACCGGATAGCCAGAATCTCTTTTTTCCGCATACCCTGATTGAACGTGACAGCGTAATAGACCGAAATAAAATAAACCAAAACGGAGACAAGTCATGAAAAAAAGAGCCTCATATTTTACACTGATTGAACTGCTCGTCGTGATCGCAATTATAGCGATTCTCGCTGCCATGCTGCTGCCCGCGCTCAATAACGCACGGAGCCGTGCCCAGGCCATTTCCTGCCAGAGCAATTTGAAGCAGATCGGCGGGGCCATCGCCATGTATATCACGGACTTCGGACTCACGCCGCCCGGCGTGGCCCCCGGCAGCACCTCCGGACGCGACCAGTGGCATGCAATATTGGATAAACTTTATATGGGCGGCGCCCACTGGGAACGGAATTCCTATCAGACCGCCGCACAGCGCCCGGTCAAAGCCTGGGATTGTCCGGGAAGACGCCGCAAGCTCGGCAGCAATGCCGGCAATCCCGCCGCCAATACCTATGAAACGTACGGCACGGGAGGTTATACCGCCAATCCGGGAGTCCTGCCCAATTTCACGGATGGGCACGCAAGTTTCAAAGTATGGATCAATCCCGATAAAATGATCAAAATCCCTTCTGTCTGTCCGACGGTCTTCGAGTCCATCCATTATACCGCCGGCACCTACTGGTTCCGGGATACCTCTGCCTTTAACGGATTGCGTTTTGAGCACAGCAATGCCATGAATATGGTGTTCCTGGACGGCCATGCTGCCGCGGTCAACTGCCGTCCCGGCCTTTGGAACGACTCCTGGTTGAACGGCCAGTTCCCTGACAAGGCCTACCCCTGGTGGCTGATCGCGACCTGGAACGATGCTTCGAACCGCTGGTAAACACGAGGAAATTACATTATGAAATATACCATCCTTTTCTGCGCTTTTTTCGCAACCTCCCTGCTGTCCGCCGCCCCCGAAATGGTCCTGGTCGGCGACGCCGGCAACGCCGGAAAAATCGTCCCGTTCAAGGACATTTCCAAACCCTATCCGCGCGGCGGCGTGAACTATCCCTACCGGATCGCCAAAGCCGAAGTGACCAACGCCGAATACGCCGCATTCCTCAACGCCTGCGCGGCCAAAGAGGATCCGTATAAGCTTTATAATGAGCAGATGAAGATCGACCGCACCGGTTCCGCCGGCAGCTGGAAATACGCCGCCCAAACGGGCAGCGAACAGCAGGGCGTCAACTTCGTTTCCCGTACTTCCGCCGCGCGTTACTGCAATTACCTGACCAGCGGCAAACTTGACGAAGGCCCCTACTCCATCGCTCCCCGCATTCGCGAAAACGGCGAAACCCACGAGGCAATCGTCGGCTATCGCGACCTGACATTTGCCGATCAACCGGTGATTTATTTCCTGCCGGACATGCATGAATTCTACAAGGCGGGCTGGTTTAACGGCAAGGAATTCCGTACCGTGACCACCGCCGGGCGCGGCGAGCCCTCGCATTACGGGATCGTCGACTACGCTTCCGGCCTGCGCGAATGGATGGATAACAAATATTTCGCGGGCGCGCCCTTCGCCCTCGGCGCAGCCGCAGACTCCACCAGCGAAGCCGATCTCAATACCGCTGTCGTCCATCAACTCGCCGAATACACCGGCAATGCGTCTACCGGCTTCCGCGTGGCCGCCACCGCGCCGCTGCAGATCGGCGACCGGCTCAATACCACAAATAATTTTTTCTATAGTACCAAGGATACGGCCACGCTCCGCATCCGCTGCGATGCCCCGGAAACGGTCAACTCCAATTTCACGCTTGAACTGCGCGATTTCGCCAACCGCCCGGTCTGGTCGAAGCAACTCAATGCACCGCTCAAAAAAGGCATCAACACCATCCCTGTCGACCTGCCGCAGAAGGACGGATATTATGAACTTTGCGTCACCCCCGCAGATTCCTCTTTCAACGGGCAGAAGGTCATAATTCCTCTCGCGCGTTTTGCCGAATCCGTGCCCGAATGGGGCGAGAAAGGGAATTTCGGTTTCACCTGCCACATTACCCGCCGCGAACGGCGCTACAGTTTCGAAGAATTCGACTTCGATTTCCTGAAAAAGATCGGCGCCAGCCAGGTCCGGGTCGATGTCGGCTTCAACGATAACAACGGCAGCCAGACTGTGCTCAAGCGCATCCGCGCCGCCGGGCTGAACCCGCTGGGTATCCTGCGCGGTTTCTCGTTGGAAACGCCTGCGGCATTGGCCCGCAAGCGTGCTGAAAATCCGACCCTGTACGAAAAGTGGATACAGCACGGCGTGGCCCCGGAGTTCGCCACCTACGCCGAGGATGTTTATCAACTGGTTTCCGCCTTCAAAGACACGGTCCGCGACTGGGAAGTCGGCAACGAACCAACCTACTGGAATTGCCTCCCGGAAGACTACGCGCAGCTCCTCAAAAGCGCCCACAAAGCCGCCAAACTGGCCGATCCGACCTGCAATGTCATGGCGGGCGATTTGAACGCCATCCACGCGCCGGTGTTCAAGGTGAAAGGCGGCGACTTCTGCGACTCCATCGCCACCCATATTTACGGTTTTTACGTACCGGCATTCTGGGGCATTATCGGCAAAATGCGCGAACTCAACGGCTGGAAAAACGCCGCCGGAATCGCCGATAAACCCGTCTGGATCACCGAAATCGGCGGCTGTACCTACAGTTCGATTCACATGATGCCGCTGCGCAACCTCGACGAAATGCGCCGTTACCAGGCGATTCACCAGCCCAAAGTCCTGGCGGGCAGCCTCGCCTTTGGCGCCTCGAAAATCCTGCCTTACAATTTCCGCGACGTGCCGGTGGATTACTATGAGGAAGAGTTCGGCATGATCGATCGTTTCGGCATGCCGAAACCCGCGGTCGCCGCCTTCCGTACCACCGCCATGCTGCTGGGTGATGCCAGGTTTACCGGCTTCGTCAAGGGCCACTCCACCAAGGTCGGCGAAAACGCCATCCTCGCCTTCAAAGACGGCAATGGACGCGATGTGCTCGTGGCCTGGCGCAATGATCCCTACGGCCCCGGCAATTACAAAACGCCGTTCCTCGACATGGTCCGCCCGGCCGAAACCGTGACCGTCCCCGGCAAGCTCGAGGGCGATGCCGAACTCTTTGATCTCTCCGGCGGGCGCAGCATAGTGAAAGCCGAAAACGGCAAACTGCGGATTCCGGTCAGCGAATACCCGACCTTCGTGCGCGGCCGCTTCCAAGCCGAAACCGAGACGGTAACCACCGCTCACACCGTCGAACCTTTGAAGCTGCCGGATGCGGCGGTCAAAATCCTGCCGAATACCCGTTCGCGCTCCTGCGACCTGATGGCCGGCATGGTGCTCAAGCTGGCCGCAGGTACGCAGGACAATGTCGATATCCATGTTTATAATCTGAAAAATGCCCCGCTCAGCGGCACACTCCGGCTCGAGGCCATGAGCAACTGGCGCGAATGGCCCTGGAAGATCGATCCGGCCGCCGCCGAAATGACCATTCCGGCCGACAGCATGGGCAGCGCCCGCTTCCGCGTGCCGGTGCCGAAAGGCAGCCGCCCCGATCAATTGTTCTACCTCAATGCGCAGTTCATC
The DNA here is from genome assembly GCA_040391785.1 of Victivallis vadensis. Lineage (GTDB taxonomy): Bacteria > Verrucomicrobiota > Lentisphaeria > Victivallales > Victivallaceae > UBA5239. The sequence continues at coordinate 40,847 of JBEBXH010000035.1, read as the reverse complement.
AGCGACGCGGGCGTTCAGTTCAAGGATACCGTCGTTTTCCAGGCCGTCGAAAAAGAACTGGCATTGCAGGAGTGGATCACCTACGCCAAGGGCTATAAAATTGCCGCCGACAGCGGTCAGATCAAGATCACCTGGGCGAAGGAACGCGCCGGGTTCGCCCAGCTCTACCGCCGTGCGCCGGAGCCCTTTGCCGAAAGTGCCGCAGCGCTCGAGCGCGACGTGGTGCTGCCGGTCTCTGCGAACAAGGCGGGCATCACCAATATCAGCTTGCTTTTCGTGGATAGCCAGGGTGAGATTTTCCAGCTCAAGCAGGCCGTAAACCTGCAGGATAACAAATGGGATTCGATCCGCTTCGACGCTTCCGCGATTCTCCGCAAAGGCGTGATCATCCACAACCTCAAAGACGGCAACAAACAGGTGGATTTTCCGGTCCGGCTCTTCGGCTTCAACTTCGACCAGAGAAATGCCGACGACAACGGCTCGATTTCAGTCAAAAGCTACAGCATCGTCAAACCGGCTCCGCGCTGGGCCGCAGGCGACTGGACCGTGTACGGCGAAGGCTATAAGCTGCGCCCCGGTAAAGACGCGTCGGCACTGGTGATCGAGCGCACGCCCGGCGGACGCGCCTACGCTTCGCTTTTCACCACCCGCAAAACCATTCTGGCCGCCAAGCCGGAAGAATGGCCGAAGAAACTCACCTTCAGCTTCCAGCCGGAAACCGTCGGCCTACGCGCCGTCAGCTTCCTGGTCATGGATGCCGCCGGGGAAACTTTTCAACTCAAACGCAATCTTAAAGTCGCCCCGGGCGAATTCCAGCAGCTGGAACTCGACCTGACGGCGTTCACCGAAGGCAAGGGATTGATCAGCTACGGTGGTAATAACGACAAGAAGCTGGACTATCCTGTTCGGATGCTCGGCTTCAACTTCGATTTTGAAAAGAGCGATGACCCGGGCACGCTGCAGGTCAATGCTCCGGTATTCGACGACGCCGACTCGAAGAACCTCTCCGGAGGCGGCGGCGCCGCCAATATGGATTGATGCCGGTTACAGCCCGGAGATGATTTTCAGCAACTGCGGCAGGAGTTGTTTCTTCCTGCTCAGGATGCCGGGGAGATCATAGAGATTGTCGTGGATTTTGCGGTACGGCAGACTGCTCAGGATATCCCGGTGCCCGACCGCCAGCAGCAGCGAATCCTCGCGCACGACGTTGGTCACCAGGAGCCCGAAGAAATCCAGTTTGTCGGCTTCAGCCGCCTCGCGCATCGCCTGAAGAATATCTTTTTCGCGGCTGTAGAACTGCTCGAAAGCCACCTCCTCAACCTGCGAGATGGCAAACGTGTAGTTACCCTCCGTGAAGGATTTGCGGTCGGCATCGATGATCTCGGCGGCGGTATTGCTCCGGGCAATCAGCGAACCGACCCGGAAAATCTCCGCCATCAACGTTTCAGCCTCGACTCCGGCGATACCCTGCAGATACTCCACAGCCATCCGGTCCCGCGCGGTACTGGTGGGGGAACGCAGCAGCAGCGTATCGGTGATGATGCCGCCGAGCAGGATTCCGGCGGTCTGCGGCGGAATCGCCACTTTGTCGTTCAGGTAGCGTTCGGTGACGAGCGTACAGGTACTGCCGACAATGTCGCAGGTAATCCGCACCGGGTCATGCGTGGGCGGCATATTCAGCCGGTGATGGTCGATCACTTCGATGACCGGAACCTCCTCGACCCCCTCGATGCTCTGGTCAAACTCATTGTGATCGACCAGAATCAGACGGCACGATTCATCGTTGTCCATATTCAGTTTGCTGAAGCTGCCGACCAGCCGGCCGTCCGCGTTCAGCACCGGGAAAATATCTTCGTGCCGCGCCATGACCTGCCGCTTGATATCACACAACCGGTCGTCGGGCAGAAACGTTTCGGGCTCTTCCTGCATCATCAGTTCTACTGGGCAGCACAGCTTCAGCCGCCGGACCACGGTGGCGGAGTCAAACGGCGTTTTGATGATCGACAAACCGCGCTCGCGGGCGGCGGAGAGCACCACAGTATCAACCTCGCGCGAACCGGTGATAATCATCAGCCGGGCATTCATATTGATCGACATCAGGTGGATATCGGTGCGGTCGCCCACCACAATCGCCAGCGCCTGCGAATTCTCGCGCGGTATGTGCTCCTTGAAGCTCTCCACATTCATCGCCGCCACATAAACCTCGAAAATCTGTTCCTCGTCCTCGCGGAAGAAACTCAGCGGTTCCCCCTGCAGCACTTCTTTGATCAGCCGCAGCGAAGAGCGGACCTTGCGGCCGGTCAGCCCCGCGTCCGCCGTCTGCAGCAAACTGCCGAGCAGCGAAAAGAGGCTCAGCATACCGCTGAACCGGTGCTGGTCGTCGACCACCGGCAGCCGCGAAATATGTTTACGCTCCAGGATGCCGATGGCATCGAGCAGCGAATTGCCCTTGCGGACAAACGGCGGGTCGGGATTCATGATATTGCGGACGCGCGGGTAGACGTCGTGGCGGGTCGGCGGCAACGGTACTTCGAAGCGCTTGAAGAGATACTCGGTCCGTTCGCCGGGCAACCCGATGCAAACCGGGCGAACATTGGGGACTTGCTGGGCTTTTTTCAGTTCGGCCAGCGCGTATGCGGCCGCGATACTGTCGGTGTCGGGGTTACGATGTCCCACGACAATGGTTTCACTTGTAATATTCGTCATTCATTCCTCATCTTAGATGCTATAATATAGTCTGAATGCTAAATATTTGCAATCGTCCGCGCCACGGAAATCGTTAGTATTCGGTTAAGAATAAAAATAGATGGAAATTAATTTTTTCCGCCATTGTATTTCCGGCAAACCGGATATAATTTCCACTCCCCCCAAAAAAGGAGACAACCATGACCAAAAAAACGACGGTTCTGCTATTCGGCGGAGCCCTTAGCATATCATTGGCAGCCAATTTGCTGCTGTACTATCAGAACATCAACAACCGCAAGAACTTTCATGAAATCAAAACCACACTTGTCCAAGCCGTCGAGCCGGTAAAAACCGAGGTTCCAAAATCCAATCAATACACCCCGGAAAAACTGCCGGTCCAGCTGGCTTCCGTGCGCTATTCGGGCGACAAAATCGACCTCGATTTCATCTCATCCGGAAACTTCGTCCGCGACACTGCCGGGGTCCGCATTGATCCCGAGCTCGATAACCTCCGTTTCGATCTCATCGGCAGCAAAATCAGGCTCTATGGCGACTTCCGCCCCGGTACCAAATACCGCATCACCGTCAACGCCGGCTTGAAAAACAGCACCGGCAGTATGTTGGACGAAAATGCCGTGACCGAAGTCAAAATATCCGATCGATCGCCGGAAATCGCCTTCGTCACCCGCGGCGAATACCTGCCGCTCAACAACGAAAAACTGGTCCTGCCTTACCGGGTGCTGAACTGCTCTTCGGTCGAGGTTAAGGTTCTGAAGGCTTACGAAAACAACCTCAATCCGTTCTACGGAATGGACTGGCGCGCCGATGAGCGCATGATGACAGTCGCCGAGCGGGCCATTACTTTGAAAGATCCGAAAAACGAATCCATTTTCCATGAGCTGGACCTGCTTGAAATCCTCGGCGGCCGCAGCCCCGGAGTTTACAAAGTTGAGCTCTATGCCCCGGATGCGGATAAGACGTTTTCCCAGCGCTTCGTGCTGACCGATCTCGCCCTGCAGGCGGTGGACGATAATTTCGCCGGTCAGATTCTGGTTTTCTGCCGTTCACTGAGCGAAAATAAAAGCGTGCCGGGCGCGGCCATTACCGTGCTGAGTTACAAAAATCAGGCGGTCGCGACCGGTGTGACCGGCGAGGACGGCGCGCTCCTGCTGCAGTACGATCCGGCCTGGAACCGCCAAAATGACTATCCGGTAGGGGTGATCGCCAAAAAGGACGGCGATTTGAGCTATTTCCGGTTGAAAGACGCCCGGCACTTGGGCAATGAAAGCGCTTACGACGCCACTGAGCCGTGCGCTTTCGTTTTTGCCGAGCGCGGTGCCTGCCGCCCGGGCGAGAGTTTCACCGCCTCGGTCTTTCTCCGCCAGCCCGAAAACGGCACCTATATCCCGATGAAAAATGTCCCCGTCACGCTCAAAGTCAACGACCCGAATTCCCGGCTGTTTACCCAGATGCAGCTCAAAACCGATGAATTCGGATTCGCGCAGGCGGAAATCCCGGTACCGGCCACGGCCAGAACCGGCGACTACAGTATTTACGCATTCGCCGGGGGCGGCAAGGAAAGCTGCGGTTATGGGCGAATCGCGGTCGCGGCCTACGTGCCGGACCGGATCAAAATCACCGGGATGTGCAAAACGGAAAGCCCCGGTATCACCACGCCGGTGAACTTCGAGTTCGATGCCAAATATTACTTTGGGGCGCCGGTGGAAATCGGTTCCTATAAATATGAGGTCAATGCATCCATCGGTCCCCGTCCGGTACACTGGGACAAAACCTGGAATTACGGCGCACCGGGCTTCTTCCAAAGCAGCCGCTCCTGGAACGGCAAAGACGCCAAGGGCAAGGATGCGATCACCATTCAGTACCCCGGTTTCTCGCAACAGGGCGGCCGCTCCTTCAACCCGGTATCGATCACGGCCAGGGCGGAAGTACAGGAGCCCGGCGGGCGCGGCGTGTCCGGCCTCCAAAGCGTAACGGTTTACCCCACCGAATTTTTCATCGGCCTGCGCGACGCCGAACCGGCAAACTTCAAAAAATCCATCGAATGGACCCTGCTTCCGGCGGTCAAGGACCGGGAAATCAAAGCGGCCGATGCCGAAATCACGTTTGAGCTCGTGCGCAAAGAATGGGAATATGCGCTGACCATGGATTCACGGGATAATTACCGCCGCCAGTGGGAACAGCGCCGGATTCCGTTGCCGGACCACAAAATCACCAAAGTGCTTCCGTCCACAGTAGCGATTGAGAAAGTGGAATGGGACCTGCCTTCGGGCGAGTATGAGCTCACGGCTAGGATCGGCGACCTCTATTGCTCGCAGATGAATTTTTATCACTACGCTGGTGAAGGCGGCAGCCGTTCGACCAACCCCAATATGTTGTATTTCAATACCAGCGCCGAGACCTATAACCCGGGCGAACAGGTCGTGTTTTCGTTTGACAGCATCGGCAACGGCGAGGCCTTCGTCGTGCTGGGCGAGAAAAAGGTCGAGAACTACCGCATTGTCCCGGTCAAGGCCGGAAAAAATGAAGTCAGCATCACATTGCCCGCGAATATTCACTCCTCGTCCTATTTCGCCGGGGTCACGGTGGTGACCAAAGAAAAGAATACCTATGTCCGCAATTTCGGACTGCTGAAAGTCAAGATCGACCAGAGCAAGGCGCACCGCCTGAATGTGAAACTGAACCTGCCGGAAACGTCCGAGCCGGAAAAGGAAATCCCCGTCACCGTGACCCTGAGCGATGCCGCGGGCCAGCCGAAAAGCGGCGTGGTCTGTCTCTATCTGGTCGATTCCGGGGTGATTTCGCTCACCAATTATAAAGTGCCGGATATTTTCAAACACTTTTACGGTTCAATTGCCTGCGGCTTCGAGTTTTATGATATGTACGGGCTGATCTTTGAACAGCTCAAAATCACACCGGACGGACGAATCGGCGGCGACGTCGCCGGAAAAATCGGTGCATTGAAGCAGAAAGACACCGCACGGGTCATGCTGCCGCCGGTGAAGGTACCGGCATCCGGTACTGCAAACGTCTCCGTCAAGCTCCCGGACCATGTCGGGGCGATGGATGTCTTCGCCGTGGCGAGCTGCGACGACGCGGCGGGCGCGGAGTCCGCCAGCATCGTCATGCGCAACAAAGTCACTGTCACGGCTTCCGCGCCGCGCTACATCGCCCCCGGCGACACGGCGGAACTCTCGTTTACGGTCTTCAATCACGACGCCGCGACGTCGGCCTATTCCTGCACGGTGACGCTGCCGGAAAGCCTCGAAGCGATCGACAACCAGCCCCTTATGTTCAGTGGAAATGATTTGCCGAAGGGCAGTCAGAAGAATCTCACACTGACCGTCCGCGCCAAAGAAATCTTTGAAGCTGGCGTGCTCAAAGCTGTGCTGCAAATCGGCGGCGACAGCGCCAAGACCGACACCTATATTAATGTCCGCGCGGTGAACGTGGCCCAGACCGATTACCAGCTGGTCATTCTGCAGCCGGGCGAAAAAATCGAGTTCAAGCTCGCGGACAACTACGTCGGCAAGCCGGACGGCAAGCTGCGGCTGAGCACCTCCCCTGCCCTCGGCGTCGCCTCGGCACTGGACTGGCTGAACGGCTATCCCTATGGCTGCCTGGAGCAGACCGTGTCAGCGGCGTTCCCGTTCGTCGCACTGCCGACGCTGGTGAAAAGCGGGCTGGTGACACAGGAAGTCGGCAACACCGTCAAACACAAAGTAGCCGGCGGCTATAGCCGGATTTTGCAGATGGCGCTCTCCGACGGTTCGTTTGCGATGTGGTCGGGCGGCAGCGAACCGTGGCACGAGGCCTCAATTTTCGCGTTGCATTTTGTCTTTGAATCGATCCGGCAGAACATGCTTTCCATCGACGACGCCAGCCGCGAAAAATACCTGAAATATCTACGCAAAACCGCTGCCGATGCCGACCCGGCCAATCGCAATAAACGCGCCTATGCCATCTATGTACTGGCGATTGCCGGCGACAATGCCTTCCTGACCGCCGCGCGCAACATGGTTTCCGGCTCGGACAAGGCCGATTACGCGTTGTTCCTGGCCGGGGCGGCGCTGGTCAAGGGCGGCTATGCCAACATCGGCACACGCCCCATGACCGCCGCGCTGGAGGCGGAGTGCTACCGCGTCCACAGTGTGCCGATGCCGTACTCCGACGACGCCTGCCGCCTCGGCATGGCATTGTATATCCTGATGGACTGTAACCTCAAAGACGATGCATTGGCGACCCGCCTCGCCGTTGAACTGGCAAAAAGCGTCCGTCAGGACGGCTCGGCGTGGGGCACCACGCAGGCCAACGCCTGGGCCTCGCTGGGGCTGGCCGCCTACGCCAATCAGTTCCCGCCGCGCCCGGCACTGGCCGAAGTCAACGGCGAAAAGTTCTCGATCGCCAATCTCAGGGAAAGCCGGATGACTCAGAACGCGACCGTGGTCAACACCGGCAGCGGTATTTTGATCGCGGAGAGCATGGTGAGCGGCATCCCGCGCCAGTCGCCCCCGGACGGCGGCAAACTCAAGGTTTCCAAGGTTTACCTCGACAGGATGGGTAATCCGGTCACGACGGTGAACCACGGCGACGAAGTGTTTGTCAAAATCTACTTCGAAGCGCCGTTTGAGATCGAGAGCATCGTCATCGCCGACCTGCTCCCCGCCGGGCTGGAAATCGAGGACGAAAGCCTCGCCACCCGCTCAACCATGCTGCCGAAAAATATCGCCGCCAAATATGGCGCGCTTTATCCGAAACGGCTCGAGAAACGCGATGACCGCTTCCTGATTTTCGGCGATACCAATACCGGTAAATCGGAATTCGTCTATCGCACCCGGGCCGTGATTCGTGGAACCTTCGCGGTGCCGCCGCTGCACGCGGAGTCGATGTACCAGCCGGATGTCAAAGGCGTGTTCGGCGGCATTGCCAAATTCACGGTGAAATGAGGAAGTACCGGAAAAAAATCCTGTTTGCAATCCTCGTTCTCGCGGTTCCGGAAATCGTCGGAGTCGCGGCATGGGTATTTGCGCCGTATTGCGTGAGCGACCCCATGCCGGAGCTCCGGCGCCAGACCCCGGTGCGCACGTACCTTGACCGCCACGGAAAAATTCTCTGGATGGAGCGTACTTACGACACGCAATGGCGCTTTCCGCTCGAACTCGCGGAGATTTCGCCGGAAGCGGTCCGGGTGATACTGGCGGCGGAGGATGCCGGATTTTACCGACATGCCGGGGTCGATTACAACGCCATCTGCCGGGCGATGTGGCAAAACCTGACTTCATTTAAAGTGATTTCCGGAGCATCGACAATCTCCATGCAGCTGGCGGGAATGACCTTGCCGTCCGGACGAAAAAGCGTGTGGGACAAGCTGAAACAGGCGACACTGGCCCGGAAAATGGAAATGTGCCATTCCAAAGAAGAAATTCTGACCGAATACCTGAACCGGATTCCCTTCGGCGGCAAGCTCTACGGCATCGAGGCCGCATCACAATATTATTTTGGGCTGCCTGCGGCGAAAATCAATCTCGCCGAGGCCACGCTGCTCTGCGGGCTGCCGCAGAAACCGAACCGCTTCCGCCCCGACCGCTATCTGGAAGCGGCCAGAGAACGGCAGCGGATCGTGCTGAAACTTCTGGTCCGGCGCGGCAGCATAACGCAGGCCGAAGCGGACCGGATTCTGCATGAGGAACCGCTCCGGCTGCGGGATTTCCATTATCCGGCCTCGTTCGAGCAATACGCCGAACCCGGCGAGTCGATTTTCGCGTTGCGCCTGGTTCCACCCGGCGCGACGGCCTCACTGGATCTCGAGTTGCAATCCAGTGTGCTGCAGTTGTTGAAAACCCGGCAAGCGCGCCTGTCCGGCGTCAACGACGCGGCGGCGCTGCTGCTGGACAACCGGACCGGCGAAGTCCTGGTTTATATCGGCTCGCTGGACACCAGTGAACGCGCGGCCGGACAGGTCGACGCGGTGCGCGCCACCCGCAGCGCCGGTTCGGCCCTGAAGCCATTTCTTTATGCCGAGGCGGTCGATGCCGGCTGGATCGTCGCCGCCACCCGGCTGAGCGATGCTCCGCTGCGCTACGCCGATTACAACCCCGGCAACTACGACGGACAGTTTTACGGTACCGTCACCGCGTCCTATGCCTTGAGCCATTCGCTGAACACTCCGGCGATCCGCCTGGCTGCCAAGCTCCGGCCCGAACGCCTGATTCAGTGTTTCGACCGCCTCAATTTGCAGAGCAACCTGCGCCGCGAAAAGAATCCGGGCCTCTCGATGGCGCTGGGAACCATCGGCCACTCGCTGTTCGATATGACCATGGCTTACAGTATTCTCGCGCGCGATGGGGCACTACCGGAAGCGTCGTTTGTCCGCGATGGCGAGCGCCGGGTTATCCGCGAAGATATTTTCCTCCCCGGAAGCTGCCAAATGGTTTCGCTGATGCTGCGCGAGCGCCCGCTTCCGGGCTGCGCCTACGAAGTGGCGTGGAAGACCGGCACCAGCAACAACAATTGCGACGCCTGGTGCTTCGCCTATACCCCGGAATACACCCTCGGCGTGTGGTTCGGCAACAAAAACGGCAAGCCCTCGGCCGCGCTGGTCGGCGTCGAAGCCGCCGCGCCCGCCGCCGGCGAAATTTTCGACCTGCTGTACCGCAACCGTACCGCGCCGAAGTGGCCCGACCTCAATACCTTTGAGTTACGCGAACTCTGCGCCGATTCCGGGTTGACGCCGGGAGCGTTCTGCCATCGCAAGGAACGCCAGTACACCATTGCCGGCCTGCCGCTGGCCGGATGCTTGAACTGCACCCGGACCGCCGCGGCTCCCCTGTTGATCCTCTCGCCGGTGCCGCAGCAATACCGGGCCCCCGCCGGTCGCGGCGAAACCCTCACGCTGAATCTGAGAAGCAATCGCGGCAACGTCTACTGGTTCCTGAACGGAAAATACATCGGCAACGATCTATCGGAATACGCCTTCCCAGTCAACGCCAATTACACGCTGCGCGCGGTTTCCGCCCCGGCCTCCCCGTCCTCCGATTTACCCGCCTCCTCTTCGGAAGTGAAGTTCTCCATCCTCCCCGCAAAATAACGAAAAGTCACTCTTTTTGACATTCGGGTATTGCAAAAATATATTTCGGTGTTATAATTTAGATAACTCGAGTTATTTATTTTACAGAAACCGGGAACAATCGTGGACAACAATCATCACAAACCTGTAACAATGAAGCAGATTGCCGAAATGGCCGGGGTCACCAGACCGGTTGTATCTGCGGTATTGAACAATAACCACGATTCCAGCATCAAGGTATCCAAGGAAAAGCGGGAAAAAATTCTCGAACTTGCACGCAGTCTGAAGTACCGTCCGAACTTCTCCGCGGTCCAGTTGACCGGCAAGCGCGACAAAAGCATCGGCATCATCCACGGCTGCTATATGACCGGAATTCAATCCGAGCTGGCTCGCCTGCTGGCGATCAAGCTGCGGGTCGAAGATTACCAGGCGTACTTTGTCGGCATCACCGACCCCAAACATGAACTGGATACGATCAATGATTTCATCTCCCGCGGCATGAGCGGGATCATCACTTCTTATACCCTGAACCATATCCGGCAGGAAGATTATCCGATCCCGATCACCTGTTTCTCGGAAATCCACCGGAACTATGACCTCATCGCCAATCTGGATGAAGGCATCTACACGCTGACCCGGCACCTGCAGGCCCATGGACACCGGAAAATCGCCTTTGTCTGCGCCAGGCTGACCCTGAATGAGAATAAATTCCACGGCTACCAGCGGGCCATGAAAGAAGCCGGGGTCACGGTTCCCCCTGAATGGCTGCTGGAACTGACCTGGAACGCCCGTTTCGCCGATGATATCCGGAAACTGATCGACAGCGGGGTGAAAGCATTTGTCCTGAACGGTGATATGATGGCCGGGCGCTTTATCCAGTGGCTGAATGGAAACGGTTATCGCGTACCGGAAGATATTGCCATTGTCAGCTGCGACGGACTGGAAGCAGCCGATATCACCCGGACTCCCCTGACTACCGTAGTTCACCCTGTCGCAGCGTTGGTGGATAGCGCCATCCGCATCACGATGGACAAAATCGAAAAAAATATGTTCACCAGATATCCCGAACCGGAAAAAATTCCCCCCAGATACCGCATCAGCCGCAGTTGCGGTTGCCCCGCGCACAAGAGTAATAAACTGATTTTCTGGGAATGGTTTCCCATTACTCTGGAATCGGAGGGGCAGAATATCAAACCGGTGCCCCCGGAACTGGAAGAAAAACCCGTGTTATTGACAAGCCAAGAAGTTTTGAATATCAAACCAGGAGGAAGATGAACCATGAAAAACAAAAGGCATTTTACACTCATTGAATTGCTGGTCGTCATAGCAATCATCGCGATATTGGCCGCCATGCTGCTGCCGGCCCTGACCGCCGCCCGGGAGCGTGCCAACAGCGCGTCCTGCATGAATAACCTGAAGCAGCAGGGCAACGCATTTCTGATCTATATCGACGGATACGATGACTATTATCCGGTTTACGGATTCAAACGCGGCACCGTGGATTACAGCTGGGTCAATTTGTTGATGGAAAATGCCGCCATGAAGCCGGGCTCCTTCGTCGATACGGCGTTGAAAAACCCATCCACCCGGCAGGATCATACTTATGCTGGATACAGCTACTGCGGTTATGGTTACAACTTCCGTTATATCGGCGGCAGGAACGGCGACGGCTTAAGCAATAAGCAGGACAACAAGTCCGCCAAAGCATCGGAACTGACGCGCCCCGCCGAGGGTTATCTGGTCATGGATGCATCCAAAGCCAATGATCTGAGCACCGGAAATTACCGTGTTATCGAATACGCCGGCAGTGCGGCCGGCAATGGCACCATCGACGCCATGCGCCACAATGGCGCGGTGAACATCCTCTATGTCGACGGGCACGCGGCAATCGTCAAAGTCGGCAATCGTCTGCTGCCCTACGAAACGCTGGGCAGTTACTATACAATCAACTGGTCGGCAGGCCGTAAATAATTACCAAGAAAGGAAATACAAATGATAAAAATGTTCAGTTTGGTGTTGACCGCAGTCCTGGCTACGAGTCTGGGGGCGGCGGGTTTTGAAAAAGAAATCGCCGAAATCAAGGAAGGAAAACGGACCGAAGCCAAAGCCAGCTGGTGGGGATTTGACCAGGAAAACGCCACGGCCTGCCTGCAGGCGGCCATCAATTCCGGCGTGAAAAAATTGATTATCGACAATACCGGCAGCGACTGGATTCTCGACCCGGTCGAGCTGATCGACAATCAGGAAATCGTCCTGGCCGAAAACGTCGTCCTGACCGCCCGCAAAGGCGGCTACAAAGGCGTCCGCGACACCATGCTCGGGGCCTACAGCCGTCAGAATATCACCATTCGCGGCGAATCCGGCGCCACGATCCGCATGCACAAAAAGGATTATCAGAACAAGGCCGAGTACAAGCACTCCGAATGGCGGCACAGCCTCGCCTTCTGGGCCTGCGACAACATCACGGTCCGCGACCTGACCATCCAGTCCAGCGGCGGCGACGGCATCTACATCGGCGGCGCCTGGTTCCCCCTGAAAGGCGAAGTCACCACCCGCCAGACCGTACAGGACAAAAACGCGCTGGGCACCTGCTCCAACATTCTGATCGAAAACGTCATCTGCGACGACCACCACCGCCAGGGCATCAGCGTCATCAGCGCCCGCAATCTGCTCATCCGCAAATGCGTGCTGAAAAATACCAGCGGCACCGCTCCTGCCGCCGGTATCGACTTCGAGCCGAACCGCCCGAATGAAGTACTGGAAAACTGCGTTATGGAAGACTGCATTGTCGAGAACAATGGCGGCGGCGGCATTCTGGTGGCGACCGAAATCAATACGCCGGTCGACCTGAAAATCCGACGCTGTTCGATTATCGGCGGCACCCGCGGGCTCTCCTGCACCCCGCCCACCGACCGCGGGCGCACCAACCCCGGCGCGGTGGAAGTGAGCGACTGCAAGTTCATCGACAATGTCAACAGCGGCATCGTCATCGGCAACCATCTCTCGAAATTCTATAAAATCGACTTCAAAAACTGCGAAATGATCAATTCCGGTACCGCCCTCGGCATCACCCCGATCAGTTTCACCTACAACCGCCCCACTCAGGGCGAAGTCGGCAACGTCCATTTCGACAACGTCAGCATCAAAGCCATTCCCGGCCGCAAAATCATCGCCTTCAAAAACTGGACCCCGAACACCTATCTGGGTCAGGTTACCGGCATCCTGAATGTCGACGGCCAGAAAATCGATGCGGCGGAATACATCAAACAACAGGGCTACGACAAAGGCACCGATTACAGATCCCGCGAAGTCGACCTGAGCAAACTCACCCCGGCCGCTCCTGAAGCCAAGCCGACCAGGTATGCGTTTTTCCTGCGCCAGCATTTCAACCTTGTGCTCTGGGGCAAGGCCGGCGAGGAAATCAAATTCGAACTGAAGGGCCGCGACATGAAGCAGAAGCTCCGTGAACTGACCTTCAAGCTGGTCGATGCCGACGGCAAAACCACCGAGCTCGGCAAAATGGCTCCCGATGAAACCAAAACCTTCAGCTTCACCCCGGAGAAAACCGGCGCATACCTCATCGACGCCAATATCACCATGCACATGGTTCAGTTCAAGCCCCTCACCAGTTTCCACTGGGCCATGAAGGGCACCAAAACCAGCGACGGTTACGTGAATGTGTTCAAACCGAGCAAAAGAGGCGTCAGCATCTACTTCGCCGTGCCGGAAAACCTGACCGAGTTCCGGGTCGAAGTGACCGGTTACCCCGGCGAAAGCGTTACCGCCGAAATCAAATCGCCGGACGGCAAACTGATCGAAAGACGCGAGCACTTCGACGGTCCCGAAATATTCACCGTCAAACGTGATTCGACCAAAGCCGAAATCTGGTCGATCACCCTGAGGGACGCGATTGAAGACGTTCAGCTCCGGATTCTCGAGCCGCTCTCCCCGCTGTTCTCCGAGAACCCCGCCAATCTGCTGATCGAAAAATAAACTTTTCAATTTCGCAGCCGGGCGTGCATTTACTGTTCGCCCGGTATTTTTTTGTATACTATCACATCCTGTACTTGAACGTATTTGTCCGATGAAGTATATTAGTCACGAGGCGTTCATGCAAAGAGGAAGCATTACAAGAAATCAGCGTATGGAATTTTTGCAAAATATCGATTGGCAGTATCTGCTCGAAACCTATGGTTACTGGGCAATTTTTCTCGGTACCTTCCTGGAAGGAGAGATGATCGTGATCCTGGCCGGCATGCTGGTGGCCGGAGGCAATATGTCGCTCCCCGGCGTGATCCTCTGCGCCTTCGCGGGCAGTATGACGAGCGACCAGCTGATGTTCACCCTCGGCAAATGGAAGGGCAACGCCGTCCTGGCACGCTTCCCGCGGCTGCACAAGAAAAAAGATAAAGCCATGCGCCTGCTGCTGAAATACGACTCATTCCTCATCCTCGGCTTCCGGTTCGTGTACGGCATCCGGAACGTCACGCCGATCCTGCTGGGAACGAGCGGTGTTTCCTACCGGCGTTTCTTCCTCTTCAACCTGATCGGCGCCGCCTGCTGGTCCACCAGTTTCAGCGTCGGCGGTTACTATTTCGGACACGCCATGATCAAGGCCGTCGAGCTCTTCGGCCGCTCGATCATCCATGTAGTGCTCGTCCTGGTCCTGGCAACCCTGATCACCTATCTCATCTACCGCGTCCGCAAAAAACGGAAACCCCAGGAACCGCCCGAGCAAATTCCTCCCGAGGAAATTTGAGACGAATTTCTCCGGAAATCCTTTTGTATCTTTGCTCATAAAATGCAACACCCGACGGTTGATTTATTGCTCCGGCAGAAGTATTGTATAGGAAATTATTCTGGAGAAAATCATGATTGAAAACGGAGCTTATCAGACACTCAGGGTCGAACGGGCCATGGATCAGGGATTGTACCTTGGCGACGGCGAAGGAAACCGGGTGTTGCTGCCCTCGAAATTTGTCACGCCGGAAATGAAACTGGGGGACCGGCTCCGGGTTTTTGTTTATAACGACTCGGAGGACCGCCCGGTGGCCACCACGCAGACGCCGCTGGCCGTGGCCGGCGATGTCAAGGTATTGCGCGTCAAAGACGTCAACAAAGTCGGTGCGTTCCTCGACTGGGGACTGGACAAGGATTTGTTGTTGCCCTTCAAGGAACAGCTGCATCCCCTGGAGTCCGGTGACAACGTGCTGGTCCGGGTCAAATACGACAAGGTCAGCGAGCGGATCATCGCCACCGCCCGGCTCATGAAGCGGATCAAGCCGCTGCCGGAAACCCTACCGCTTGGACAGGCTTTTAATGCGGTGGTCATCGACATGAACTCGACCGGCTACCGCGTGCTGCTGGACGATCAATATCAGGGCATGCTCTACCGTAGCGACGTGCACGAGCGGCTGTATCCGGGCGACAAGCGCGCGGTGTATCTGCGCAAGGTCCGGGACGACGGCAAGGCGGACGTGACGCTGCAGAAGCAGGGTTATGAGAACGCTGTGCCCGATGCCTCCGAGGCCATATTGGAGGTGTTCCGCGCCCATGGCGGCGAACTGAAAATTCACGCCAAAACGCCGCCCGCCGAAATCGAACGTCTCTTCAAAATGAGCAAAAAAACGTACAAAAAGGCCCTCGGGGCACTTTACAAAGCCCGCAAGGTTGAAATTCTGGACGACAAAATCAAATTGACCGACACCAAATGAGAAATCACGACGACCTGAAAATCGAGCTCGCCGCGCTGGTCACGCGCGGCAATGTCTTCGCCAACCGCAAGGAAGTGCGCGAACTGCACGAGATTCTGAATGACGACGAGCACGTCCTGGCGCTGACTTCCGGCAATTACGACGGCCGGAGCTGGGTCATCGCCGCTACCACCGTGCGGATATTATTTCTTGACAAGGTCATGTTCGTAGGCGTGAAAAAGCTCGAAATCCTGCTGGACTCGCTAAAGGAAGCGGTCTACGACAAAAGCGTCATCGGCAGCAGCCTGGTTTTTTACCGCAAGGACGGCGCGCGCTGCATTGTGAAAAGCGTCAACAAGGCGACCGGCAGCGAGTTTGCCGCCGCCATCAACGAAGAACTCACCGCAGACAAAACTCCGCCGCCGAAAACACCGGCCGCGGCCGTGCCCCCGCCTCCCCCGCCTGTGGTGATTACCGAGAGCCGTCAATTTGAGTACACCTGTCCGCACTGCCAGGCCCGCCTCGGCGTGGACAACGCCTGGATCAACATGGATCTGGAGTGTCCGGAGTGCCACCAGCCGATCCGGCCCCGGCCAACCTTAAAAACCATCGCACCGCCGCCCGGCTCCGAGCCCCCGCCACCCGAGGAAACCTCCGATGAACTGATTCCCGAGGAAGGCTACAAACACAGCACCTCGATTTTCGCCTGGTGGATCTGGCTGATTCTGGCGCTGCTGCTGGTTTTCATGATCGTGGGAACCAGCCAATGGATGAAGAACCGTTCCGCCGCCAAACCAGTCAAGACGGAAGCGCGGCCGTGAACACGTTTCAATTCGAACCAATCGGTGTGGTGGAAAGCAGCGGCAAATACCGCTTCGAAGCCCCCCGCCAGGCGGTTTTCGCCGACAACGAAGCGGTGATCCGGTTGCAGCCGCACCGGAATTTCGAAACGGCGCTGCGCGACCTCGAAGGGTTCGGACGCATCTGGATCATCTTCTGTTTTCACCTGAATCTGGACAAAGGCTGGAAGCCGACGGTCACGCCGCCGGTGGTCAGGGACGGCCGCAAAATCAGCGTTTTCGCCACCCGTTCGCCGCACCGCCCGAACCCCATCGGCATGAGCTGCGTGGAGCTGGTCGGAATCGACGGCCTCGAAGTGCGCGTCCGCAACTGCGACCTGCTCGACGGTACCCCGGTACTCGATATCAAACCGTACATTCCGGTGGCGGACAGTTTCCCGGATTCACCGGCTGGCTGGCTCCCAGACCGCCCCGTTCCGCTGGACGTCGAATTCACTCCGGACGCCATGGCGAAGATTGTGCGGCTGAAGGAGCTCAGCGGTCTTGACCTCGAGTCGTTCGCCCGCGTGCAACTGAGCATCGATCCCCTGAACGAGGAGCGGAAGCGCCTCGACGAAGTTTCGCCGGGCCGTTACAGCATCGGCTGCCGGACCTGGAAACTGTTTTTCACCGCCGATTTGCCGGCAAATAAAATCACCGTATATGATCTGCAGTCAAACTATAGTGTGGACGACCTGAAACCGGGCGCTCCGGACCCTTATCAGGATAAGGACTTTCACCGTAAATTCATCGAAGGAGAGAATCATGGCTAGAACACGCGAAGACATCCTCAGCGACATCAATCAGGACGAGTCAAAAGTACCGGCGTACACCCTGCCCTCGCCGTTGACCAAAGCAGACGGCTCGCAGGTGAAAACCGCTTTCGAATGGGTCAATTTCCAGCGTCCGCGTATTCTGGATCTGTACAAAAATGAAGTTTACGGCAAGCTGCCGCCGCGCCCGGATCAAATGTCTTTCGAGCTTCTCAGCTGCAAAAACGATGCGTTGGACGGCACTGCCATCCGCAAGGAAATCCGTATTCACCTCGCGATGAATTCCGGCCAGTCACATTACTTCGATCTACTTCTTTATGTTCCGAAAAACGCCGCCAAACCGCCGCCGGTTTTCCTGGGGTTGAACTTCAAGGGCAACCACGCCGTCACCCCGGAAAAAGACGTCCGCCCCACCGGTGGACGCAAACCCGATCTGGATCTCAGCGACGAATCGCGCTCGCTTCAGGCCCATCGCTTGGGCTTGCCGGAAGTGATCAAACGCGGCTATGCCACGGCCACGGCCTGCTATCACGACATTTTCCCGGACGCCGCGGAATACCGCGACCAAAGCATTTACAAGCTTTTCCCCGATGCCGCCGGCGGAGCCATCAGCGCCTGGGCCTGGGCCCTGAGCCGCGCTCTTGACTGCCTGGAAAACGAGCCGCTGGTCAATGCCGCCAAAGCCGCCGTTCACGGCCACTCGCGTCTCGGCAAAACCGCCCTCTGGGCCGGTGCCAACGACACCCGCTTCAAGCTGGTCATCTCCAATAACTCCGGTTGCGGCGGCGCGGCTCTGACCAAACGCTGTTTCGGCGAATCGCTGGAAATCATCCAGTTCACCTTCCCACACTGGTTCAACCAGTCGTTCCTGAAGTACATCAACAACGAAGCAACCATGCCGTTTGACCAGCATTTCCTGATTTCGCTGATGGCGCCGCGCCCAGTCTGCATCGCCAGCGCCACCGAAGACCTGTGGGCCGACCCGAAGGGCGAATTCCTCTCCGGCGTTCACGCGGCCGAAGTCTATAACCTCTTCGGAGCGAATGGACTCGGCACCGACGTCATGCCGCCGCCGGATACTCCGCTCACCGGTGAAGTAAGCTATCACCTGCGGACCGGCAAGCACGAGCAGACGCCCGAAGACTGGGCCCACTACCTGGATCTCGCAGATCTTTATTTGCGTTAAAGCTTAGTTGTCGGCGGCTTCGGTGATGTGCGGCGGCAGCGTCGCCAGAACGTGGGTGACTTCGTAGTATTTCTCCCACCATTGGTAGAGCGGCCGCTGCCATTTTATGGAAACCTTTTTCATCAGCTGATCGTAATCGAAGGTCTCCGCTTTGCTCCCCGCCTGGCCCATCATCACGCATTCAGTGTCGTTATCGCCGATCATCTTCATCATCTGCAAGGTGGCCTCGTAGCCGAGCCGCGCCGCCAGCGTGCGGTCAAACGGCGAGGGCCGTCCCCCCTGCTGCATCGGGCCGAGAATCGTCTGCCGGACGTCGAACCAGTCGCCGCCCTCTTCCTCGAAAAGCTTGCTGATGAATTCCAGGTCGTAGGTCGGACTGGCGTTTTCGTTGCGGATAATCAGCGCGGTGCGGCGTCCGTTGCGGAAGTGATCGACCAACTGATGGGTGTGCTTCTGCAGCATATCCACGTTTACGCCCATTTCATGCATGTAAATATATTCCGCGCCGGTCGCCATGCCGCTCACCAGAGCGAGGTAACCGCAATAGCGCCCCATCACTTCCACCGTGAAAAGCCGCCGGGCGCTGTCCGCCGAAGTCTTGATTTTGTCGACGGCATCGACGATCGTGTTCAGCGCGGTGTCGGAGCCGATGCTCAACTCGGCCCCCGGCAGGTTGTTGTTGATGGTGGCCGGGATGCAGAGCATCGGGATATTGAAATGTTCGAAGTTCGGGCGCGCCTTGCGGAGCCGGTTGACAATCGCAAACGACGACCAGCCGCCGATCACGATCAGCCCCTTGATCTGGTGCTTCTCCAGATTGGATGCGATCCGGTAAAAATCGGGTTCCTCGGGCAGTGTCCGGTTGGTACCAAGCTTGGTCCCGCCGCTGCCGGCCCAGTGGTCGACTTCCATCCAGTTGAAGGTCCGGAACTTGCCGCCGATCAACCCCTCAACTCCGTCTTCCACGCCAAGGATCCGGAAACCGTTGTTCATGGCGGTACGGATGATTGTGCGCAGCGCGCCGTTCATCCCGGGCGCGGCCCAGCCGGCGGTCATGACCGCGATGCAGGGGCTCTTTTCATCGGGCATTTTTTCGGGTTTCACCCGGGCGTTCAACCCGACCAGTTCGCTGATCTGGCCCCAGCCGATGCCGCGCATGCTTTCGGCCTTGTCAAATTCACCGGCGCCCACGGCGGCGGCAATGGCGCGGGTCTTGGCCACGGTCTCGACCAGCGGCACCGTCGTCACTTTATTGTTCTGCGAAACGACGATTTTCGACTCATTGGCCGGATCATCCGTCAACAGTTGTTTGATTGCCTCATAACCGTAAGCCGTGCTCATATAGCGGTCGTAGGCACTCGGCGCACCGCCACGCTGCACGTGCCCCAGAATCGTGATCCGGCATTCGTCATGCAAACGGGATTCGATGGTGTCCTTGACCATTTCGCTGGTGATTTCATTGCCATGCATATCCCGCGCGCCTTCGGCCAGGATGATGATGATATCGCGGCGGCCGGCTTTTTTGCTTTCGTCCAGACGGGCGCAGATATCCTCCTGCCAGGTGTCTTCCGGGGGGTGCTCCGGGATAAATACCCAGCTGGCCCCGGTGGCGATCGCACTCATCAGCGCCAGGTAACCGCAGTTCCGCCCCATCACTTCCACCACGAAAATCCGCTGATGGCTGAAAGCGGTACTGCGCAGCGCATCGATCGCATCCACAATCCGGTGCAGCGCGGTATCCGCCCCGATCGTCATATCCGAATTCGCCAGGTCATTGTCGATCGAGCCGACCATGCCGATAATTCTCAGCTTCGGGCACGCCTGATGCTGCTCGGCGGTGATCCGCCCCTGCGCCACCAGTTCCGCCCCGAGATCGCTCCAGGAGGTACTGAAAGCCTCCGCGCCGCTCAAGCTGCCGTCGCCCCCGATCACAATCAGGTTGTCAATGCCGCGTTTGAACAGGTTTTCGGCCGCCTTCAACAGCCCTTCGTGTGTCCTGAAATCTTTGCTGCGGGCTGTCCCGATGACCGTGCCGCCCTGCCCGATAATCCCCGAGACGGAGCTCCATTCCATTTTCACCACGCGATCCTCGATCAATCCCTGATATCCCTCATAGATCGCGTAAACGTCCATTTTGTATGCAATTCCGCCGCGAACGACCGCCCTCACCGCTGCATTCATCCCCGGGGCATCTCCACCACTGGTCAATACGGCTACTGCCTTACACTTACTTTCCGCCATGGCAATTTTCTCCTGAATTAAAAACATTGCTCCTATAAATTACTCCATTTTTGGATTTTCTCAAATTGCTTTCCGTGAATATTCGGACTATATTTAACCGCTAACTGGAGTTGATAAACTCATGAGAATATGGATTTTACTGGTGGGTGCGGCGCTGATCGCCGGCGGTTGCGCCTCCGCCCCGGAGAAAACTGATATGGACGAAAAGCCCCTGCAGCATACACTGCGTTTCCACTTCCCCGCCAATCCCGAATGCGAAAAACAGGAGCTGGCGGTGACGATTCACGGCCTGACCCACAACGGGCTCCACATGTACACCATGGGCAAATTCCTGGCCTCCAGAGGCTACGAGACCTACTGCTTCGACTACCGCACCACCCGCGGCACCGTGCAGGAACACGCCGTCGAATTCAAAGCATTTCTGGAAACCCTCGCCCGCAAATACCCCGATTACCCCATCAACATCGTGACCCACAGCATGGGCGGCCTGGTCACTCGCCAGACCCTCGGGCACCTCTGCGACAGCCAGCCATGCAGCCCGGGCGAATTGCTCACCCGCAACCGGATCAAACGCATCGTCATGCTGGCCCCGCCGAACCGCGGCTCCAAAGTCGCCTCAGCCGCCGTCAAATACGTGCCGTTCAGCCCCAACATCATGGAACCGCTGCCGGATCTCTCCTACGGCGAAGACTCCCCGGTGCACAAAATTCCGGTTCCATCCGGCATTCCCATCGGCATCATCGCCGCCTCCGCGGACATCGCCGTACCGCGCGACTCCACTTCACTGGAAAATCAATCCGACTATCTGGTCATGACCTCGTCCCACAGCTTCATCATGATGCGCACCAAGGTCCAGCGCCAGGTCCTCGAATTCTTCCAAAACGCCAAGTTCAAAAAAGAAGAACCCGGCACCTAACCAGCACCGGGTCCCACTTTCTTCTTTCTTCTTTCTTCTTTCTTAATTAATCAGCGTTTCGGCACGCCGAGCAACGAAAGATGCTTTTCGAAATGCTTCTGCACGGTTTCGTCGTATTCTTTTTCGAATTTGTGCATGGCGGCGAAGAACAGCGGACGGATTTCCGCGTCGCGGAGAATCGGGCCGTAGGTGATGTGCAACATCTGACGCGCTTCGGCCATTTCCATCAGGGCCGGCAAATCGGCGTCAGCCATCTTGTCGACGTCGCCGATCTTGCTGATGTCGGCGGTGATGTGATACAGCTTCAGCATGTCGTTGAAGGACGCCAGCGCTTTTTTGTGCATTTTGCGGTACAGCACCGGGTCGTGTTTGGAAATCACGCGAACCGCTTCCAGCCAGCTGGTGCCGGCGGTTTTCAGGTGCAAACGCATGCCGGTCATGGAGCCGACAGTCGGGTACACGGCGAACTTGTCGCTGCCGGAGTGCACCGAAACTTTGTAGCCGCCGCAGTTGCGGGCGATGTCGGCGTGAACTTTGAACTGACGGTCGAACTCGGCCAGGTCGCCGATGTAGTCGATCGCCTTCTGGAATTCACCGATGAAGCGCGGGGCCAGCGAGGTGAATTCCACGCCGCGGAACTGCAGTTCGCCGGCGATGAAATAGTGATGGCTCGGCAGCGTCGGCGAAGTCGTCTCGTCGATGGAAATTTCCAGATCGAACTTGTCGCCGCGTTTGGATTTCAGGTGCTCATAAACCTGTTTGGCGAAGTCCAAAGCGCCGAGGTACATCACGGCGCAGCGGCGCACGGTGGCGGCGTCCATCTTGATTTCGCTGTCGCCGACCTTGATGGTCTTGTCGGCATACGTTTTCAGGACGCGTTCCTGCGTGGCGGCGTCGATTTTGGCGAAGGCTTCGTCGATCTGGGCCTGCGGCCAGTCGCCGGCGGCCGCCAGCATCACTTCCGAGAGGTCCAGCGTAATCATCGGCATACCGGCGGCCAGCGCCACGTCGATATCGACAATCTTCTTCAGGTGGTCGCCGTCCGCGCCGTAACCATCCTTATAACCGGTCTGGTAGACCATGAACACCGTGTCGTCCACCACCTGACGGTAGGTGCGGCCGGTCATGTCGAGCTCGCGCATCGACTGCTGTGCCAGCACCGGCGTGGCCTGGTACTGCTTCACGGCGGCAATGTGGCCGACGCTGGCCAGGCCGAGACGGTCGCCGCAGCCGACGGTGGTTTTGCGGTCGCGCAGCGATACCGGCGCGGTCCACGGGAAATGCTTCCGCAACGCCGCGGCGTTCTCAGCATTCAACGGCGCTTTCTTCATTCCGCCATCGATGGCATTTCCGGCAAAATCTTTAAACACAGGGCTGTTGGCGTTACCACCGATGATCAGGAATTTTTCCTTGTCGTCACGCGCCATGGCAATGGTCACACCGTCGATCTCATTGACCGAAGTCTCGTAAACGGTTCCCGGAACTTTGTTCAACATTTTCTTTCCCTTTGGTTGAAGTTAAAATGTGATAACGTTAATATACGTCCCGGCCCCGATAAATCCAGCCCTTATTCCAAATATTTTTAAGAAACCACGGAATACACGGAAACCACAGAAAAGTTTCTATAAAATTCTCCCTCTTCCGTGTTTTTCCGTGTATTCCGTGGTTAAAATATTGTTCAGATCTCGGCGAACTCCCAGTGCATCAGGTGTGCGAAGTCTCTCAGCAGTTCAACCTCGGCGTCGTATACCAGTGCCAGATGGTGCGTTCCGCCAAGCCGGCTGTAGGCCGCCAGGAAATCCGCCACCGAAACCGGCGGCGTGAACCATCCCTGGTTCCCCTCTTGCGACGGGCGCTTCGGGGCATCCAGCTCGATACGCGATACGATCAGCCGGAAGCCCTCCGCCGTCGGCGCCAGGTCGACCAAACACGCCGCGCCCGCTTTGAAACATCCCGTGGCCTGTACCGGCGTCCCGGTGTCGCTGAAACCGTAGGCCGACTCGTAAAGCAACGGCTTACCAGCCGTCAGGTCGACATTGATCTCGCCCATATGGCTCAGGAAAATCCGGTTGTCCTTCCAGTCCGGACAAAACATTTCGCTGAAGGTCACGTGGTCGAACGCCCGGTTCAGCGCCGCGTTCAGCGCCGCCGTCAGCACATCCCCCTCCCCGGCGTAACCGATGCCGCGCGCCATGGCCTTGGAAGCCTCCAGGAACGGCACCGTTTCCCAGCCCTGTTTGCGCTCGATGCCGAGGAAACAAATCGTAAACGCGTCGAGCTTTTCCGCCTCGATCCATTTGCGCAGTTTCAGGCATTCGCCCAGCGTACGGCGGTATGCCTCGTCAGAGTATTTACCGTGGTCGAAACGCTCTTTGTCCGCGGCCATTTCCGCCGCGATTTCCGCTTCCGATGGCTTCTGGCCACCCTTGAACGGCACCACCGTCATGCCGAACGTTCCCTCCGGCACCTGAAAGTCGCCCATACCTTCGAATTGGCCCCCGGCGGCCCCCACCCGCGCCGTGGAAATCTTATGCGCCATGGCCGCCGATTTCAGCGCCGCCACCGAACGGTCGATCACATCCGATTCCGTCCAGTGTCCTGCGCAGATCAGAAACGGTTTATGCTTACGCAGCAACAGATTGCACATATCCTGAACTCCATGAATGCCGTGGTTGGCCATGAGTTTATGGATATCGTCGTAACCGAATTCATAATCCGGGGTGGTATCGAGTACCACCAGCGGCAATTTCGTGGCCGCCAGCGCGCCGATCGATTCGAGCGACGGCGAATACGCGAGGTGCAACGTCACGATCGCCTCCGCCCCGGCGTCTTCGAACTGCTTCACGGCGGCCTCGAATTCCGGCTTGATCCGGGCAATCGGAGCCTTCACCACTTCGATGCCGCGCTTTTCATATTCGGCGGCGATGCTGTCGAGGAATTTCTCCACCACCGGGCGGTAGTCCGGCTTCACTTCGTCATAAAGTTTGATGTATAACCCGAGTAAGCCGATTTTCATTGCTTTTTTCATCATTTATCTCCGTAATTATAGTCGTATACACTCTTGAAAAGACGGTAGGCATTGCCGAAAAAGAGGTTCTCGATTTCGGCTTGACTGAGCCCTGCAGCCTGCGCCGCCAGCTTGATTCCGCGCAATTGTTCGTAATAGAAAAAGGTGAACTCCACCTTGCTGGACGGATCGTGTATCGAGGAGCCGATCGCGTAGTCCTCGCCCATCAGGTACGCGTACTGATTGTTGATCTCCACCGATTTGCCGTACAGCATGGCAATCGGCGCGTCGGAACCGAAAACAATCCGTTCGCGCGGGAAGTGTCTGAAGGCGTACTCCAGCACCCATTCGTGGTTGACCATGGCGGTGTCGATCCAGGCATTCGGGCACGCCGCGATGCCGTCGAGATATCCGGTCACGTTGCTGCGGTAATACGCCCGCCCGATGTGTGCGAAAATAAACGTGGCATTCGGGTAACGGCGGCAAATGTCCACCATGTCGCGCTGGTTGACCGGGTCGGCCAGGCGCTCCGCCCGCGAGATATGCAGCGTCACGATCCAGCGCTGCGCGTCAGCCATTTCCAGGAGTGGCGCGGGCAGCATGTCGAAAATCCGCACATCGTTCTGCGCCACGCCGCGAACAAAGTTCCAGTACGGCTTGTAACCGATCAAGCGATTTTCCAAGACCCTCCGCCGCATTTCCTCCGCCGAATCCTCCGGCGAAATCAGCGCCATGCCGAAGCAGTGCTCGCCGTCGACGCTCTGACCGATGACCCGGTCGGCGGCGGCGCGGTCGGTCTCCAAACTCGGCGCGCCGAAAATATTGGCGTAAACCTCGCGTTCCGGCATCATTTCAGCAGTCACGGCCAGCCAGTCGGCATATTCGAATTTACCGCCGAATTTGTGCTGATACGCCTTCGGCCCGAATTCGCCGTGAAACGACGCGCGGTCAAAAATATGCACGTGCGCGTCGAAGATCTTCGCCGGCAGGAAATCCACCAGCTCCCGTTGAAAAACCTTGCGGTCCGAATCACTCATTTTGAACATAATAACGCAGCTCCCAATGCTCCGGCGGATTGTCCGCCCACGGTTAATTTAAGTCCGGTAAATTCCGCCACCACGCCGGGCCAGACCGGGCTCCGCGAGGGCCCGCCGACCATGACCGCCTCGCTGAACTTGAACGAATGCGCCTTCAGCTCGTCGAGCCGGGCGGCCAGCAGTCGCGCGGAACTCTCCATCACCGCCCGCGCCGCCTGCGTCCGCGTGCCCTGCGGCGTGCGGTACTCGCCCGTCAAGTCGATTCGCAAGCCGTCACTGGAGCCCGCCGCGAGTTCGTCGAAAACGCGTAGCGGATGGTCCACCCCAGGCGCGATGAATTCATGCACATAACGGTCGATCGCGCGCCCGATGCGCGGTATCGAAAAAATCGCTCCCCACAGTCCGTTTTCGCGCCGGGTGAAAGGATCGCAAAGCAGCTCGGCATCGATAACTTTTTTTCGCTCGCAACAAGGGAAAAATCCCACCCACGACGTGCCGCAGGAGAGCATCAGCTGCCCCTCGCGGACAATCTCCGCCGCCCGCGCCGCCGCCGGATGGTCGAACGCCCCAGTATAAACCACCGTCCCCGTCGAGAGCCCGGTTTCTTTCGCGGCTTCCGCCGTCAGCTTGCCGACCGCCGTCCCGGATGGCCCGAGCGCGGGCAAATCCGCTGCATCCAGCCCGAAACGCGCCAGCAGTTCCGGCGCGTAACACTCGCGGACCTGATCGGCCAACAGAAACGGCGTGGCACTGGAATAATCAATCAAATGCCGCCCGGTCAGGCGATATTGCAGATAGTCATGATTCTGCGAAACAAACGATTTTTTCAGCAATTCCGGTTCATGCTCCATGAACCACGCCAGATGCGCCGGGGGGAAAATCTCCACACAGGGCCAGCCGGTCAGCTCGCGCATATGCTCCGCCGTCAAGCCACGCAACGCGGGCAAATCCGCCCCCTCGCCGCGCCCGTCCAGCCAGCTGATGATATTGGTCAGCGGACGGCGCGTCTGCCGGTCCAGCAGCAGCGTATTGCCGGATGCCACCGCAAACGCCAGCGCGCCGACCGTTTCGCCGTTCGCGGCGGCGGCCAGTTTCCGCAGGATTCCAACCAGCATTTGCCAATGCGCCTCCGGGTTGATTTCGATTCCCGGAATGTCCTTGACAAACTGAACCGTCTCCTCCGCTTCCGCTAAAATCTCCCGGTTGCGGACCAGCGCGCCTTTGATGCGCGAAGTGCCGAGGTCGATGCCGATTTTCAGCATGACATTTCCTCCAGGATTTTCCGCATCCGGCCGACCACCATATCGGCCATGCCCTTGCTGGAAATCAGCGGCAGTTTGGTCAGCGCCGCCGGCGGACAATCGGCCTTATAAGTTTGCGCGCTCACATCGATGCCCGCGGCACTCATGCGCTTCGAAAATCCCGCCGCCACATCGGCGCTCCGAAACACCAGCGTGGTCATCAGCCCATAGCCCTCGATCTTAACCAGAATATCGGCGAAATCCTGCATGAATTCTTTAATTCTGCCATAATAATAATCGCCGATTTCGCCGATGTGGGCGCTGTTTTCCCCGGCGAATTTCATCGTGATCAGGTACGCCAGTGAAGCCAGTTCCTCCTGACCGTTTGTGACCAGTGCGCCGAACTGATTCAGCGAATCCATTTTCCGGTTGGTCAGGATGCGCGAGGCCGGGTACTGTCCGCCCGGAAATCCCTTCCCCACCGAAACGAAATCCGGTTTGAGGCCGTAATGCAGAAACAGGAACTGCTGCGGGCACCACATGCACGACTGAATCTCGTCGACCATGGTCGGAATATCGTGTTCGCCGCAAACCTTGTGCGCGTGCTGAACGAAACTTTCATCGAGTTTGATGCCGCCGTAATTCATCAGTACCAGTTCGTGGAAAAATCCGGCGATCTTCGTCGCACCGGCATCGTGTTCCACCACGATCCGGTCAAATGCCGCCACATCGTTGACCGGCACCGGTACCACCCGGAAAAGTTTTTCCGTCAGCCCGGCCGCCAGATCCGGCCACATCCCACGCAGCACCTGAGTCAGAATCGTGGTTCCGTGATAGTTCGCCTGATACCCTCCCGCCTGGTCGGCCATGACCAGGAACACCGGCGTTTTCCCGGCATATTCCGGCTCGGGATACGTCTTGTCCAGACAGTAAAAACGCGCCAGCATCATCTTCAGCCCGGCCTCGACCGCAAGGCTGCCGGTTTCGAGGTTGATTACCCGGCTCAGGGCGCGCTCATCCGCCGCGTCCGGCATCGTGCCGCCATTGGCGGTACGGACGATCTCGCGCTCGGTCAGGCGGGTGATGTAGCCGCGGGTATTGTTGTGAGTAGCGTTCGGAATCCCCAGCTGCGACGCATACTGTAAGAGTTTATAACCCGGAAACGCGTGCCCGAGCGAGGCGTGGTAGTGCTCGCTTTTGCCGATGAAATACGCCCGGCCGTCCTCGCCGATGCGGGTGCAGCCGAGTGCCGCCAGCGGCGCCATGCCGTTGTTCTGCGCCTTGGCGAACGCCCCGGTCGGAGCGCCGCCGTTTTCCCCCTTGAAGGGTGCACAGACGACCTGTCCGGTCAGCGCGGCCAAACGCTCGGCATTTGCTGCGAATTCAGCGGGGAAAAAGTCGACTTCGCGATACGCGGTTTCATGCAATTCATTCACATCCTGCCCGGTCAGGAAAGCCTGTGCGGCCACCACCGCGTCGATGTATTCGGCCCCCAGCAGACCGGCCAGTGAATAACGGATATTTTTGATCATATCATCTCCTGCAGTTACAGATCAGCATTGTTTCTACTATCAGTATACTGCAGGAAATTCTATTCAGCAATTGCCCGCTATTACAGGAATGCGGTTATATTTACAGAATTGCGACTTTACTCTTCACTCTCCTTCGGAGTGTGCTTGAGCAGCAGCTTGTCGATCCGCCGGTCGTTGACGGCTTCCACAATCAGCTTGACGCGGTATTCGGGCAGCTCGAGTTCGTCGGCCACCGCAGGCACTTCGTCGAGCTTCTCGAAAACCAGTCCGCCGAGCGTGTCGAATTCGCTGTGGGGAAATTCAATTCCGGTCACTTTGGTGACTTCGTCCATCCGCATGGAACCGTCGATGCGCCAGGTGTTTTCGCCGAGCCTCCTGTATCGTTCCGTCGGCTCGTCGAATTCGTCGTACAGACTGCCGACGATTTCCTCGAGCAGGTCCTCGATGGTGACCAGCCCGGCGGTACCGCCGTATTCGTCAAGGATCACCGCCATGCCGTATTTCTGACGCTGCATGTTGCGAAAAAGCACATTGGCCCGCATCGACGCCGGCGCCAGGTAGACCGGCTTCAATATCTTGCCAAGTTCCGGCGTGGCGCCGTGGTTCATCTTGGCAGAAAAATAGTCGCGGAAATGCAGGAAACCGATGATCTGGTCGACCGATTCGCGGTAGACCGGTATCCGGGAAAACGCGGATTCG
This sequence comes from Victivallis vadensis, assembly GCA_040391785.1. Classification (GTDB taxonomy): domain Bacteria; phylum Verrucomicrobiota; class Lentisphaeria; order Victivallales; family Victivallaceae; genus UBA5239. The sequence goes on along the minus strand of JBEBXH010000035.1, from coordinate 11,914 downwards.
TTCAGGCATTTTTCGACCTCCTGCGGCGAGGCGTCAATGCTGATCGCCACCACCTCGGTACGGTGCGTCATAACCTCTTCGGCCAGGATGTCGTTGAACTTGAAGATATTTTCGATCATCTGCCGTTCGTCGCTGTCGATGGTGCCGTTTTCCTCGCCGATATCGACCATCAGCCGGATTTCCTCCTCGGTGATATCGTTGCGGTCATGCGCGGCGACTTTGAAAAGCTTCAGCACTCCGCTCACCGAAAGATTGAGAATCCAGACAAAAGGCGCGGTAAGCTTCGCAAACAGCGAAATCGCCCCGGCGCTCCGCAGCGACACCGTCTCCGCGTAGCGCAGCCCGATCTGCTTCGGCACCAGCTCGCCGAAAACCAGCGACACAAACGAAAGCAGCAGCGTCACCACCACCACAGAAACCGTCTGGAGTGTACTCTCGGAAAGAAAATTGATATTGTGCCGCATCAGAAATTTGGTTAACGGCATTGCGAAAGAGTCGGCGGCAAAAGCACTCGCCAGAAACCCGGCGAAGGTCACTCCCACCTGAATGGCCGAGAGGAATCGGCCCGAATCGGCGGCCAGTCTCGCGAGCCTGCGCCCGCGGCGCCCGCCTTCCTGTTCCAGTTTGCGCAAACTGGCCGGTTTAATCGAAAGCAACGCAACTTCGGCGGATGCAAAAAAAGCGTTGAGCAGGATCAGCAGCAGAAGGATCAGCAGCTGCCATAAAAGAGGGTCCTCGTCCAAAATAATTCCTTTTGTTCTGTTTTAACCCTTTATTACGCCGGGGCTTTTGCGGCAATTATTAATATAATGTGGAAGATTCCATCTGTCAAGACCACAACAAAACATACTTTGAAGGCTGGCCGAGAAGTATAGTTTGGCAATAAAAAAGGGTACGGAAGGTTTGAGCCGTCCCGTACCCTGTGATTTGGGTTTAGTGGTTATTTGCCGTAATACGCCTTCAGGTACAAGTCCTTGATTTCGGTGATCAGCGGATAGCGCGGATTGGCACCGGTGCACTGGTCGTCGAAGGCTTTTTCCGAAAGCGCGTCGACCCTTGCCAGGAAGTCCTTTTCCGGAATGCCGAGTTCCTGGAGCGAAGCGGGCACGTCGAGCGTTTTCTTGAGCTCATCCACCTTGGCGATCAGGGCCTCGACCTTCTGCTCGGGCGTCATATTGTCGGTGGTGAACCGCAGGAAATCGGCCATCATGCCGTAGCGCTCTTTGGCCTCGGGGCACTTGTACTGCGAGAACGTACCCTGCTTCGTGGGCTTGTTGGTGCCGTTGAAACGGATCACATGGCCGATCAGCAGCGCGTTCGCCAGGCCGTGCGGCACGTGGAACTCCGCCCCCAGCTTATGCGCCATGGAGTGGCACAACCCGAGGAACGCGTTCGCAAACGCCATACCGGCGATCGTCGAGGCGTGATGCACCTTTTCGCGGGCCAGTTCATTGCCCGGTTCGCGGTAGCTGACGGGCAGGTATTTGAAGACCAGCCGCGCGGCTTCGCGGGCCATGGCATTGGTGTACTCGCTGGCCATGATCGACACGCGGGCCTCGAGCGCATGCACCAGGGCGTCCAGACCGCTGTAGGCGGTGAGCTTCGGCGGCATGCCCATGACCAGTTTGGTATCGACAATCGCCATATCCGGGGTCAGTTCATAGTCCGCCAGCGGATATTTGGTGCCGGTCTTTTCGTCGGTGATCACCGCGAAAGGCGTCACTTCCGAACCGGTGCCGGAGGTGGTCGGGATCGCCACCAGCATGGCCTTTTCGCCAAGCTTCGGGAACTTATAGACGCGTTTGCGGATGTCCATGAACCGCATGGCGATATCTTCGAATTCCACATCCGGGTGCTCGTACAGCATCCACATGATTTTGGCCGCGTCCATCGGAGAACCGCCGCCGAAAGCGATGATGGTATCCGGTTTGAAGGACGCCATGCGCTCGGCTCCGCGGTACGCGCTACGCAGCGTCGGGTCCGGCTCCACGTCGCAGAACACTTCAACCTTGAAATCCATTTCCTTGAGGAAACTGATCATGTTGCCGAGGATATCGCTGTTGACCAGGAAATTATCGGTGACGACGAACGCCCGTTTGCGCCCTTCTTCTTTCAGGTCGCGCAGTGCTTCGTTCATGCAGCCGTACTTGAAATAGACCTTCTGGGGGACCCGGAACCAAAGCATATTTTCTCTCCGTTCGGCAGTGGTTTTGATATTCAGCAGGTGTTTCGGCGCCACGTTCTGGCTGACCGAGTTACCGCCCCAGGTGCCGCAGCCGAGCGTCAGCGAGGGATCGAGTTTGAAGTTGAAGACGTCGCCGATCGCGCCTTGGCTGGACGGCATGTTGATCAGTGTCCGGCAGGTTTTCATGTCTTCGCCGAAGCGTTTGATACGGTCAATGTTGCGCGGATTGGTGTACAGCACGCTGGTGTGGCCGAGGCCGCCGAAGTCCAGCAATTCCTGCGCCTGTTTCAGCGCCGCGTCGAAATCCTTGGCTTTGTACATGGCCAGTACCGGAGAGAGTTTCTCCACGCTGAACGGATATTCCGGGCCCACGCCCTTGGTTTCGCCGATCAGCACCTTGGTATAATCCGGCACGTTCAGCCCGGCCATGCCGGCGATTTTCACCGCGCTCTGGCCCACGATATTCGCATTGAGCTTGCCGTCGATTACCAGTACGGCCGCGACCTTTTCCGCTTCTTTGGCGTTCAGGATATAGGCGCCGCGCTTGATAAATTCCTTCTTCACGGCTTCGTAGATCTTGTCCACGACCACCACCGACTGCTCGGAGGCGCAGATCATGCCGTTGTCAAACGTCTTGCTCTGGAGCACCGAGCTCACCGCCATCAGGATGTCGCAGGTCTCGTCCATGATCGCCGGGGTGTTGCCGGGGCCCACGCCGAGCGCGGGGATACCGCTCGAATAAGCCGCCTTGACCATGCCCGGGCCGCCGGTCGCCAGAATCATACTGATCGCCGGATGGCTCATCAGGTGCTTGCTCTGCGCCACGGTGGGCTCTTCGATCCAGGCGATGATGTCCTTCGGCGCGCCGGCTTTGACGGCGGCGTCCAGGATGACTTTAGCCGCGGCAATGGTGCTCTTCTTGGCCCGCGGGTGCGGACTGAAAATGATGCCGTTGCGGGTCTTCAAAGCCAGCAGCGACTTGAAGATCGCGGTCGAGGTCGGGTTGGTCGTCGGCACGATCCCGGCGATGATCCCGACCGGCTCGGCGATTTTGATGATCCCGAACGCATCGTCGTATTCGATTTCGCCGCAGGTCTTTTCATTCTTGTAACGGTGGTAAACGGATTCGGAGGCGAAATGGTTTTTGATCACTTTGTCTTCGATTACGCCCATGCCGGTTTCTTCCACGGCCATTTTGGCCAGCGGAATCCGCTCTTCATTGGCCGCCAGCGCCGCCGCCCGGAAAATATCGTCCACCTGCGTCTGGGTGTAAGTGGCGTAAATCTTCTGGGCCGCCTGTACTTTGGCAATAACGGCATTGAGGTTTTCCCGGTCGAGATCTTCTCTGGTCTTGTCGACCGCCGGCATTTTTTCCACAGCTTTCGCTGCGGCCTTTTCTGTTTTCTTTTTCATAAAACCACCTCCTAGTGACTAAATATAAATATATAGATATTATTTTATCTATTCTAAAATATACCACCTCAAAATTCATTTTCAAATGTTCATTAGATATTTTTTTATCTTTTTTTTACTACCGGAATTCAAGAAAATACCGGCATTTCTGCCATTACTGCTTGATTTCCCATATCATGAAAGTATTTTTAAACAGGGGTCAACCAATAAAAAAGGGGACAATGTTATGATTCTGGCTCTTCTTATTTTCGTCATCGGTCTCGCAATTCTGGCTGCCGCTTTGTACTTTGCGGCCAAAATCACCGGAAATACCACGCCATACAACAAGCTCTTCCTGATCGCCCTGATCGGCGCCGTCTGCTCCGCGATTCCGATTCCGGTTATCGGCTCGCTGATCGGTACCATTGTGATGATCATCCTGCTGGTCAAATGGGCGAATATGTCCGTGCTGGCGGCCATTCTCACGGTCATCCTGGCCAATATTCTGATCGTCGTGGTCGCAATTGTGCTCGGCCTTGTCCTGGTGGGAGCCGTGGCCTCAGCCTCCTCAAGCACCGGTTTGATTCTGCCGCTGCTGTAAATCTGTTTCCACACACCCCGAAATGCGGAGAAAGTTTCAATTCTCCGCATTTTTTATGATCATTATTCGGAAAATTTGAAGAAATCCCTGTCGTTGGATATGGCCAGCGAAATCGGCGTATTGCCCTCATTGTCCTTTAAATAGGGATCCGCGCCGGCCTTCAGCAGCGCCCGGATCAACCGTGGATCGCGCGAGAGCTCCGCCGCGTAATGCAGCGCCGAGCGCCCCTTGGCATCCACGCAGTCGATGAAGTCCGAATTCTCGATCAGGATCTTGTACACCTCAAACGGCGGATGCCGGTGAATCATGTCCAGCAGCACAGTGGTCCGGTTGTGGCCCAGCGGCGGGTCACGACTGATTTCCGCCAGCAGTTTGACCGTTTCCGGGTTCTGCCCGACCACCGCGTGCCACAGCGGCGTCCGGTACGACGGACCGAGGATATTGACCGGCACACCGAGGTCGATCAACTTCTTCGCCATCGCCGTATTGCCATAAATCGCCGCGTAATGCAGCGGCGTGTATTCATTGATACGCTGGCGCAGCGTATCGCCCTGCTTCTGAAGCAGATCGAAAAACGCCGGGTCGCTGCCATAACACGCCGCCAGCATGGCGGTCTCGCCCGGCCGCCCTTCATATTGGCGATAGTCGAAACCGAGCTTGAGCATTCCTTCCGCGACATCGGTGCGCCCGGTCATTCCCGCCACCTGAAACGCACTGTAAAGCTTGCGGAATTCACCCGCCCGCAAATAATACCGCCCCCCGGCATCGAGCCCGTAGCGCCCCCATCGGTTGATCAGAAAAGATTTCTCGTCACCGCTGAATTTGCCGCTTTGAATCATTTGCAGCAGCTCGGTCTGTGCGCGCTCACGATCCCCGGCCAGATACATTTTCTCGATATCCAGCAGTTCTTTGTTGAGCATTTTCAAATCGTCAAAAAGCGGAACCCGTGGTAACGGCCCTTCGCAAGTGGAAGCGTCCAGCTCATGGCTCCGGCTCTCGATCAGTTCCTCCAGTTCTTTCGAATCGATGACCTCGTAACGCTGCGTGGCGGCACGAAACAACAATCTCGCCAGCTCCACACTTCCCGACTCATAAAAACTGTCGGGTTTCCGGCTCAAAAGCCGGTCGCCCCCGGCGATGATTCCCGGACGGCTGTATCCGGTTTTCCAGATGTATTCCGGGGTGTCGCTCATAACCTTGCCGAGCAAATTGAATCCCAACACCGCCATCTCATCGTCACGGGCCAGCGCCGCCTCCGCCAAGTTCAGGAGTTGTTGCGGACCGCCCTTCCCCGCCCAACGCTGCTCCAGCGCCGCAGCAATCGCGTCAAACCCCTCCGCCGAATCCGGCTGATGCCTGATCCAGTTCCGAAACTCCTTAGCCGCCTGCGCGGTATTGCCTAAGCAGCCTTCCACGCGGATCAGATAAAGATGCGGCAATTTCCATTCCGGCTTGAGCACCAATGCCTCGCGGAACGCCTTCGCTGCCCTCCGCAATTCGCGCTCGAATCCCGCCCTCAACGGCTCCGGCAACCGGTAACGCTCATCGCGACACATCCGCCACGCCCGCTGCGCCGCCGCCTGCCCCTGCATCATGACCTTGAACCACGGCGGCAGTGCATCATCGTCCGTCATCCCGGCAAAATCATAATCATACTCTGTCAAACGCCGCACCGCAAACGGCAGCAATTCCTCCGGCAGTTTACCGTCACGCAGCAGGCCGATCAATTCCTCGCAGGGCCAATGCGAAACCGGCGGCGTGGCCATCACCGGCTCGCGGAGCGTCAGATAGTGAAGCTCACGCGTCACATAACGGCTATACGAAGCCTCCGCAGAATTGCGGTCGCAATAGTCCAGAACCTCCTCCACCAGCCTGTAGTCGCCCCCTTCACGGAAAAGCACGAAAGCCCGGCAGAGATTATTGATGAATTCATTCTTTCCCGTGACCTCGACGCCATCGAGGCGCGTCCGCCGGTAATCATAAGGCGCAAACTTGCCGTAAACAACATTCCGAAGCACATATTCAAGCTGTCGCGCATCGGCTCCCGGATGCTCCTTGCCCAGCTCGCGCGCCAGCACCTCAACATACCGCCGGTTCTCCTGAGCCCGCGAAACCACTCCGCCCAAGTCCGCAAAAACCCCGGCAAAAAGATCCGCTTCCGCCCGCAGCCCCACGCTCGCCAAAATCAAAAAAATGGTAATTAATAATCTCATACAAATCAATTTCTTTTCCGCATCCAATTAGATGTGTCCACTGGAACATTTTCCGGATCGCCAAAACCTTGGACAAAATTTATATTGACAACTCGGATATTTTCCTGCCGGAGCCGATCAATCAGTTCCTCTGTTTCGTCAGTTATGTCGCAACTGCTATAGTCAATGCTTATGCTTTCGATCTTGTTTTCGCGCAGGAAAATGAATGCTTCATCCAAGGTTGCGAATGGCCTTCGCTCACCAAAGCCGATTAACGCATAACGAATTTTACTGTCGGGGCTATCGATGTTCAAGGTATATCCTTTATCATTACTGTAATCGCGGAAACAATTGACAGTACGATTGATGCCGTCATCCGGTTCCTCTTCAACCTGATTCTGCGAGCAGCCTGCCAAAATCAAAGCCGCAAACAGAATCAAAAAAATCACTTCTTTTTTCATATTTCCTGCTCTCCATGATCGCTCTTCGAATTTTTGGTTTTCTCGATAACCAGACTTACGGCAACGGCGACGAGAATGAGTATTTGAGAAATAATCAGCCCGAAAATAATATCACCCAGGAAATTACTCTTCTTACTCAATCCATAATAACTGCCAAACCAGAAATCGTCATCAATCTGTTCAAAACTCATCATGGAATTCAAGGCCCGTGTTTTCTGAGAAGTCATTTCCGGTGCATAAAATAAATAATTAAAACTATTGAGGTCAAAACGAATATATTTACACGGAAAATTTTCATCATTGCAGACGAACATTTTCTGGACTCCCCTCACCGGCATATCTTCATCAGCCAAAACCCTCAAACCATTTGTCTGCGTCAAAAGATCTTTATAGACTGCTTTCCCGGTAATGATATTCCGTTCTATATTCTCCGTGGACATCCAGTGACGTCCGCCACAGTAAATCACCAATAAAACCAGCTCAACAAACAGAAAAAAAGCCATCAAACCGGAGATGAAGAAATATGCGGCCCAGCTCTTCCGCGCAGCATCATCCCGGTAATGTATAACCAGCAACTTTTTCAACAGCAATCCGAACATAAATCCCAACAGCACAATCGAAATAATTTCGCGCCTGAAATCAAAGTGAATATCATCATATAAAGCCGTCTTGAACGTAATATGATTATTCCATTTGATGACTGTACTGTCATCCGTGGTAAATGTTTGGCACGGCACTCCGCATACTTCCAGGGCAGTACCATAAATCTTGTAAATCAAGCCCAGGCGAATGTTCAATTTATTTCCGTCAAGATAATACGCGTAAGGGCATTTGCGTAATAGCTCACGTAACTTTTCTTTATTTCCCTCTTCAATGAAGGAGTACAATTGACCGGTATCAGGGATAGTTTCAGCAAACCAGTTCAGATAAAACTCATTAATCTGGTATTTCTGTCCCATGGGAGCAAAAATAGAATTGTTCACTGCTTTTGTAAAAAAGCAAAACAAAATAAGCACCAGGACAACAATAATTTTGGCGTTCAGATTTATATCATGTAAACCGACTATTTTACGCATCGAAATCACAACCTGCATTATTTTCAGTCTTTTATAAAGAATACCGGCATTATCAATGATTTTCAAATATGATTACACAAAAAAGCCCGCCGTTTGACGGGCGGGCGGGCATTGGGATAAAACTTATCCGATCGCCTGGCAGACGGTGATGGCCGCCACGGCGTAGATGTCCTCGGCTTTGCAGCCGCGGGAGAGGTCGTTGACCGGACGGGCCAGCCCCTGCAGGATTGGGCCGTAGGCGCCGGCGCCGGCGAGGCGCTCGGTCAGCTTGTAGGCGATATTGCCGGCGTTCAGGTCCGGGAAGATCAGCACGTTGGCGTCACCCTGGACGGCGCTGTTCGGAGCCTTGGAAGCGGCCACTTTCGGCACCAGGGCGGCGTCGCCCTGCAGCTCGCCGTCGGCGATGATGTCGAGGTTTTCGGCGACAATTTTGGCCTTGAACTTGGCGGTGGCTTCGACGACCTTTTCCAGAATTTCATGCTGGGCGCTGCCATGGGTGGAGAACGAAAGGAACGCCACTTTCGGCGTCTTGCCGAGCAGCGACTTGTAGGTCAGCGAAGTAGCATAGGCGATATCGACCAGCTGGTCGGCGGTCGGGTTCGGGTTCACGCCGCAGTCGGCATAGAGGAGCACGCGGTCGCCGCTGGGCGTCGGATTCGCGAGGTCCATCACGAAACAGCTGCTGGCGATCGCGATGCCGGCAGCCGTGCCGATGCAGTTAAAGGACGCGCGCAGCATGTCCGGAGTGGACGCGATGCTGCCGGCCACCAGACCGTCGACCATGCCCTGACGGTTCATCAAACTGCCGAAGAAAATGCGGTTCTTGATCGCTTCGCGGGCCTGTTCGATGGTCACGCCTTTTTTCTTGCGGATTTCGGCAAAAAGGGCGGCATATTCTTCGAAGAAATCACAGTTCAGGTAATCGAGGCATTTGAATTTGCGCTCGGTGACGCCGGCCTGCTGGCAGGCGGCGACGATTTCAGCTTCGGAACCGAGGACGATAACTTCGGAAGCCACGCGGTTCTCCATAATCATATTGGCGGCGGCGACCACGCGCGGGTCCTGGCCCTCGGGCAATACCAGTTTCTTGGAAGCGGTCTGGGCTTTTTTCACAAACAGATCAATTGCATACATGATTATTGCTCCTTATTTCTTCTTGGCGTTGGCTTTGACTTCGGCTTCTTCCCTGGCGATTTCGTCCTGCGGAATCTGCGGAACTTCGTCGTTGATCAGGGTCTGAACCACGCTGCGGGCGATCATCAGTTCTTCGTCGGTCGGGATCACCATGACCTTGCAGGAGCTGCGCGGAGTAGAGATCACGTCTTTGACGCCGGCGCACTGCTCATTGACTTTCTTGTCCAGCTCGATGCCGAAGCCGCCGAGCTTGGAAACGATCTTTTCACGGGCGTACTGGCTCCATTCGCCCACGCCGCCGCAGAAGACGATGGCGTCCGCGCCGCCGAGCAATGCGTAATAAGCGCCGATGTATTTGACTACGCGGCGGGTGAACATGCGGCGGGCGCGCAAAGCCTGCTGGTCGCCTTTCATTTCGGCGGCGATGATGTCGCGCATGTCGCTGCTGCCGATGCCGGCCACGCCGAGGAGACCGCTTTCCTTATTGAGCATGGTATCAACTTCTTTCGGGGTCTTGCCGAGCTCGAGGAGACGAAGCACGATCGCGGGATCGAGGTCGCCGGAGCGGGTACCCATCATCAGGCCTTCCAGCGGGGTCATGCCCATGGAGGTGTCGACGACTACGCCGTGGTCGATGGCGGCGATACTGCAGCCATTGCCGAGGTGGCAGGTGATCAACTTCAGGCGTTCGAAAGGCATGCCGAGCATGGTGCCGGCGGCCTTGGCCACGAAGTTGTGCGAGGTGCCGTGGAAACCGTAACGGCGGATGCTGTACTTGGTATATAATTCATACGGAATGGCATACAGATAGGATTCGGGGGGCATGGTCTGGTGGAACGCGGTGTCGAAAACGGCGATATTCGGAACGCCTTTGAAGATCTGTTCGCAGGCTTCGATCCCGGAGAGGTTCGCCGGATTGTGCAGCGGAGCCAGCGCGAAACAGTCGCGGATGATTTCCTTGACGTGTGGGGTGACCAGCGCCGGTTTGCTGGCCTGTTCGCCGCCGTGGACCACGCGGTGGCCGATGGCCTGGATCTCGGTCAGAGACTTGATGACACCGATCTTCGGGTCGACGAGGCAATCGCAAATGCTCTTCAGGCCTTCGACATGGTCCTTGATCTTCGGAAACGCTTCGAGGGCTTCGCCGTCATGACGCTTGTAGACCAGCCGGGGAGAATCGGTACCCACGCGCTCCACAAGACCTTTGGCCAGAACCATTTCCTTACCCATCGCGAAAACCTGAAATTTCAGCGATGAACTGCCGGCATTCACTACCAGTACTTTCATTTTTGCTTCCTTACGTTAAATAAATAAAAAAAGAGAAATTTAAAAACTAAAAAAGGCGGCACAGTGCCGCCATGACATTATTATTATTGATATTGATCGAACAACGCAGCTGCGTAAAACTCGGGATCGAAAACCTGCAAATCCTCTGGACGCTCGCCCAGTCCGATATAATACACATTGAATCCGAATTCCTGATGCAACGCCACGGCCATGCCGCCTTTGCCGCTGCCGTCGAGCTTGGTCAAAACGAGCCCGGTCAAACCGGATACTTTGGAAAATTCGCGCGCCTGGTTCACGGCATTGCCGCCGAGGCTGGCATCGACCGTGAGCCAGACTTCATGCGGAGCGCCGGGGTACACTTTGTCGATGGTCCGGCAGATTTTGCCGAGCTCATCCATCAGGCTCTTGCGGTTGTGTTGACGGCCCGCAGTATCGATGATCAGATAATCGGCCTCGCGGGAGAGCGCCGCCTTGGTCGCGTCAAACGCCACGCTGGAGGGATCGGCTCCGGGCGCCGCCGCCACGACCTGCGCGCCGGTGCGTTCGCCCCAGAGCTTGAGCTGGTCGACCGCCGCCGCGCGGAACGTGTCACAAGCGGCCAGGATCACTTTTTTGCCCTGGCGCTGATAATTCCACGCGAGTTTGCCGCTGGTGGTGGTTTTGCCACTGCCGTTCACGCCGACCATCAGGATGACGGTAGGCTTGCCGGGTTCGGCATATTTGATCGGCCGGGTATTCTGGCACATGATTTCAATGACGTCGGCCCGGGCAATGCCCCGGATGTCGTCGGAAGTCTGAATCAGCCCGCGCTGGTAACGGTCGCGAATGTCATTCACGATCTTGCTGCTGGCCGCCACCCCGAAGTCCGCCGAAATCAGCAATGCTTCGAGGTCTTCGAAATTCTCATCGGACCACGCTTTTTCGCCGGTCACCAGACTGGTAAGGGCACGGGTTACGGCCGTGGTGGTTTTCTGCAGGCCGTTCTTGAAAATGGAAAATACCGACATTACAACTCCTTTACCGCGTTTCTGGCCGGGCGCTTCAGCGTATCTTTGATGCCGTTCAGCACGCCGTTGATAAAATTGCCGGATTTTTCGCCGCTGTAGTCGCGGGCAATCCCCACTGCTTCATTGATGCTGACCACCGGAGGCACGTCGGGAATGAAAAGCATTTCATAGACAGCCACGCGCATGATGTTGCGGTCGACAATGGCCATTCGACCGAGGTCCCATTTTTCCGAAAACTGACATAGTGTCTCGTCGATCTGTTCCTGGTGTTCGAGGATACCGTGAATCAAGAGGTCGGCATACTCGCGCCCCTTGCGGAAAACCCGGTTTGCGGGCAGTCCGAGCGTGACACCGGTTTCCTCGTAAAAATGATCCAATTCCGGCTGTTTCAGCTGGCTCAGCTCAATTTTGTTCAAGTCATTCTGGAACAGAAACTGCATGGCAAGTTCGCGGCCGACCCGCTTGGAGTGCAGCTGCATCTTGCCGTTTTTGTTATTCTCTTCTGCGAGTTCCATCATGTTGTCCCGGGTCAGAAGCCTTTGATCAGGTTCGCCATTTCGATGGCGGCCATGGCGGCGT
>JBEBXH010000034.1:0-60255 GCA_040391785.1 Victivallis vadensis | reverse complement strand
GCCAGCTGTACTGGCCGTCAACCGAATCAAGCCTGTCATCGCCGACCAGACCGTTTACGCTTCCGACGCTGTAATCATGATACTGGCCGTCGTAAGTACGTTCGTCGCTCGTGCCCTTGATTGTCAGCACGGCTTGGTCGATGACCACTTTGCCGGCCACGTACTTGATATCGTAATTGCCGGTCACATCCTCGCCGAGGTCGTTGTAAATCAACGCACCCGACTGCTGGTTGTTATAGGTATTGGCATTGCGCCAACTGTTGTCACCGTCGACAATCGACTTGATATAGTCGTTACCGACCAGATCAGTCCTGGTGTAGCTGTAGTCATGATACGCACCGTCGTAGGTGCGGCTGTCACTTTCGCCCGTGATCGTCAGCGTGATCTGATTAATGGTCAACGTAGCGGCTTCATAGGTGATGTTGTAGTTTTCCGACATATTGCCGCGAGTCAGGCTGTCAATCAGCGCCTTGGTCAGCGAATAGGTGTATTTGCCGGCGTTGCGGTGATCGGTACTGTTGTACGAATCCAAGAAGTCGTCGAAGGCCAGACCCATGCCGCCGATGATGCCGTTCCATTCGAGCGAATGGTACTGGCCGTCGTAGTCATAGGTAGCGTCTTTGGCCGCGATGGTGATATCGCGCTTGACCGTGGTCACCGTCAGCGTGGTGGTGGCCGTATTCCAGTTGGCAGTATCATCGCTGATGAATTCGACATTAACCGTAACCTGACCGTTGGCCAACAGTGCCAGGGCCTGGTCGCCGCTGAGGGAAATATACTTGCCGTCGGCGGTGGTGAACGTGAAGCTGCCGCTGACATCCGAATGGGCCACCAGCGTGCCGGTGTTGCCGTAGATGATCGTTTTGTCGTCGGCGCTGACCACGATATTGCCCTTGCTGCCGGCCTCATACGCACCCATGTCGACGTAGCCGTACTGGATACGGTCGGCGAAGTTCAGGTCATGCGGCAGCACAGCGTCGCTGTTATTGCCGCGGTTGATCGCGTACGAATTGGAAGTGAGGTTGTAATTGCGCTTCGTGATATCGGCATTGTCGGCGTCCTTAAACCAGACGTAATACTTGTCTTTGGCGTTGGTGCCGGTGTTCGCCGCCTGCAGTGCCACGTTGCCGGTGCCGCCGAGCGTCCAGCCCTCGATACCGGAGTAGGTGACTGTGTTGGCGACGCCGGTGTTGAACTGATTCATATTGGCCGCACGATTGCCCCAGAAGATGGAGTTCCGGACCGTGGCCGCCGTGGTGTTCCACATGCCGCCGCCGCTGCCGTTGGCGACATTGTTTGCCACGGTCAGGTTGATCAGCGTGGCCGCGGTGGCTACGGAGAAAATACCGCCGCCGTCGCGCCCGGCGCTGTTGTCCGCCACCAGCGTATTGCTCATGGTCACTTCGGTGCCGGCCAGATAGATCGCGCCGCCGTCCTGAACCGCCTTGTTGCCGGTGAAGTTCGACAGCATGACATTGCCGGTGGAGAGCGCATACAGCGCGCCACCGTCGCGCCCGGCGCGGTTGTGATGTGCGTTGACGATATTGGCCCACACGTCGCCTGCCGCGTAAACCGCGCCGCCGTCGCGGTTCGCAATATTGCCGCTCGTCGTGATGCCCTTGTCGCCGAAGACCGCGCTTTCCAGCACGACCTTGGTTTCGCCGTAAATCGCGCCGCCGTCCAAATTGGCCTGGTTGCGGTAGAATTCGGTGCCGTTGGCAGTGACCGTGCTCTTGCCGTAAACCGCGCCGCCATAACCATTGGCGGCGGTATTGCCGGTGCCGGCGGTATTCTTGTCGCCGAACTTGGTGCTGTTATTCAAGGTGATTTCGCCTTCGCCGTAAATCGCGCCGCCGTCATTGACCGCGCTGTTGGTGTAGAAGATCGAGGAGTCAACCGTGAGCGAACCGACCACGTAAATCGCGCCGCCGTTGTTGCTGGCGCTGTTGTAGCGGAATATGTTGCCGGTGACGTCGACATTGTCATAGCCGTAGATGGCTCCGCCGTCACGTCCGGCCTGGTTGTAGTAATAGTTGGCATCGGTGCTGCTGACCGAGTTGATGTCGGCCAGGCGGCCGTTGAAGACCGCACCGCCGTCGCGTCCCGCGCGGTTGCCACTATTGGCGATGGAAGCGTTGCCGAATTCGCCGCCGTTGATGGTGACGCTAGCCGAAAGGGCATTGTCAAACTCATCGGGCCACACCGGAGTATAATAGGGGACATGGGCGTAGAACGGTTCTTCGATAGCGCAGTAAATCGCGCCGCCATCACGTCCGGCCGAGTTATAGTAATAATTGGCATCGTTACTGGTGACCGTAGCGGTATAATCCGGACGGCTAACGTAAATCGCTCCGCCGTCGCGTCCCGCGGTATTGCCGCTGGTGGGATCGGTAAGGCTGCCGAATTCGCCGCCATTGACCGTAACGGTGTTCTGCAAACCGCCAAACGTAGTACTGCAGCTGATGGCGCCGCCGTTGTCGCGGGCGCTGTTGTAGTAATAGTTTGAATCCGTGCTCCAAACGTCACCGGAGGCATAAATCGCGCCGCCTGAACCATGAACGGCGCTGTTGCCGCTGGTACTGTCTCCAAGCTTGCCGAACTCACAGCCAATCACGGTAACCTGGTCGCCGGAAATTGCGCCGCCCTGGCAGAAGTTATTATCCGGATCGGCAGAATAACGCGCTTCATTGCGGTAGAAGTTGGTGCCGTTGGCGACCACTTCCCACCAGGTCCAAATCGCGCCGCCGCCGCCGCCAAGATCCCGGTCGCCCCTGGCGATATTGCCGCTGTCTTTCTCGGTCGCATGGCCGAACTCGCCGCCATTGGTATGGACGTAAATCCCCACAACCGCGCCGCCGTCATTCGCTTCATTGCGATAGAAGTTGGTGTTGTTCGTCACGACCTTGCCGGCTCCGGCATAAATCGCCCCGCCTTTCTGCTTCAGAGCAATGTTGCCGCTACCTATCTCGAAAGCATTGCCGAACTCGCCACCGGTTACGGTGATGGCGTTTTCGTTCGGATCGGTGTCATCCAGGGTCGTATAACCGGCATAAATCGCGCCGCCGTCGAATTTGGCTTCATTGCGGTAGAAATTACAGTCGACCAGGATAATTCTGCCGGCCGAATCGATAGCGCCGCCAAAGCCGGTCATGAGGTCATAATTGCCGGTGGCTTTGTTACCGCTGCCGGGCGCATCTTTG
The DNA here is from genome assembly GCA_040391785.1 of Victivallis vadensis. Taxonomy (GTDB): domain Bacteria; phylum Verrucomicrobiota; class Lentisphaeria; order Victivallales; family Victivallaceae; genus UBA5239. The sequence goes on along the minus strand of JBEBXH010000034.1, from coordinate 57,055 downwards.
ACCCCGAAATTGACTTTGCTCAGCTCCAGGGTGGCCCAACCGGAAATCGCGCCGCCGTTGCCCTCGGCCACGTTCTGTGTGAACAGCGTGTCGGAGATAACAAGTGTGTTCTCATAAAATGCCGTGTAAATGGCGCCGCCATGCGAGCCCGCGGTATTCTGCGTGAAGAGGCTGTTGCCTCCAATCGTCACCGTGGCCATGCCGCCGACATAAAGCGCGCCGCCCATGCCGGTTTCCGTCCAATGCGGATCGTAGATGGCACCCTTTTCGATGGCCGCGTTGTTGGCGAAAGTGACATTGTCGATTACGACGACCGTGTCATCCGTAGCCGCATAAACCGCACCGCCGAAAGTGGCACTGTTGCCGCTATTGGCCGCATCCACGGTCCCGAACCGGGTTCCGGTGAGATTCACCGTACTGTCCGCCGCGTAAATCGCGCCGCCCTTGGAATTCCTTGCGGTGGCCTGATTCAGGGTAAAAGATGCCGCGCCGATATTCAGCGTGGTATTGCCGCCGACCCAGATCGCGCCGCCGGCCGTTACGGCCGTATTGTAATTGAAGCGGGTGGTACCGTCGATGGTGACGGTTTTGGCCGTCGTGCCGTCGAGATAAATCGCGCCGCCGTTGGTGCGGGCGGTATTGGCATTGGCCAGGGTGCCGTCGCCAAACGTAACGCCGGTGATGGCGGCACCGCTGCTGCTGTAAATCGCGCCGCCGTTGCTCGCGCTGTTCCGCAGGAAAGTAATGCCGGTAACGCTCAGCGTCGTGCCATTGTTCATAGCAATCGCGCCGCCGTTACCCGCCGCCACATTGTCCTCGAACTTCGTGGCTGAGCCTTGAACGGTCAGCCCGCCAGCCGCCACATAAATCGCGCCGCCGTGCGAAGTAGTGCCGCCCGTCGTCGAATTGCCGATGAAGCTGAGGCCGTCGGCCGTCAGCGTACCATTGGCGTTGGAGTAATGGATCGCACCGCCATTCTGATAAGCACTGTTGCCATAGAAGTTGACATTGTTCAAGCTCAGGTTCTCAGTGCCGGACGCGCTGGTCTGCACGAAGTAGATCGCGCCGCCGCTGCCGCTGGTCGCCTGATTACCGAGAATCGAAATTCCATCCATGCCGAAATCGACTCCGGTCAGCGTCACGCTGGCGTTCTCTGCGGCAATCGCGCCGCCGTTGACCGCCTGATTCATCCAGAAGGTGAGCCTGCCCAATATTCCGCTCGAAACATTCAACGTCGTGCCGCCGGCCATGGCAATCGCTCCGCCGTTACCGGCCGCGCTGTTGCTGGTGAAGCTCGACATCACACTGCCGGTATCTGCGATCAGCAGCGCACCCGCCGCCATATAGATCGCGCCGCCGTGCGAGGTCAGCCCGCCGGTCGTCGAGTTGGCGGAGAAGTTGAGCCCGTTGATCGTCAGCGTACCGTTGGTCGTGCTGGCGTTGGAGTAATAAACCGCGCCGCCGTTCTGGTAAGCGCTGTTGTAATAGAAGTTGACGTTGTTCAAACTCATATTCTGAGTGCCGGAAGCACTGGTCTGCGAATAATAAATCGCGCCGCCAGAACCATTCAGGGCCTTATTGCCCTTGTTCAGGCCGCCAAATTCCGCATCTTTGAGTGCCAGAGTGGCATTGCTGGCGTAAATCGCTCCGCCGGAGAGGCGGGCGGTATTCGTGGTAAATATCAGAGATGACGTGTTGACCAAAGAGAGCGTAGTCAGCGTGTAAATCGCGCCGCCGTTGCCGGTCGTACCGCTGCCGATCGCCCGGTTGTTGGAGAAAGCCAACGCGACATTGTCTTTCACCACCAGGTTCCCGGCCAGGTACAAAGCACCGCCGTTGGCGGCAGTATTGCCGTCCGCCAGATTATCGCCGCCGAAAGTGAAAGAACCGCCCGCGGTATTGCCCAGCGTCACCGTGGCACCGGACGCGACATAAATCGCACCGCCATTCCCGATCCCGTTGCCATCGAAGTCGGCCTGGTTGCCCTTGAAAACCATATTTCCGACAAAATTCAGGTCAACCGTGGTATAAACCGCGCCGCCGTTACCATTCGCGGTATTATTCGTGAACGACATACCGGAGAGCTCGGTGGTGGTGTCATAGTTACGCCCATTGGAAGAGATTTTGCCGCCTACCTGTCCGGCGGCATAAATGGCCCCGCCATCTCCGGAAGCATGATTCCCGGTAAACGTATAGGTGCAATTACTTCCGAGTCCCAGATAACCGTTGACTCCCAGGTAAATGGCGCCCCCGTTAGTTGCTTTGTTGCCGGTAAAGATCGTTTCCGAATTGTCAGCAAAAATAAGAATGCCGTTCGTATTCCAAACAGGACTGCCCTTATAGTGTGTGGCAAAATTATAACTGATATAAATCGCCCCCCCATTGCCGGTATTCGTGGAGGCCGCGGAATTATTGATGAATTCATTTTTCCCGGCCAGGGTCAGCATCCCGGCCATGCCCGGGGTAAAGCTGACCCCTAACACCGTTGTCGTGGTACCGCTTCCAAGCGCGATCGCGCCCCCGTCTGCCCTGACGGTCAGGTTTTCGTTGACCACGCTCCCTGAGCGAATCAAAGCGACAGCCCGGTTACCTTCGAAGTAACAGTCGGTGACAGTGACCTTCCCCTGGCCTATGTACGAATCGAGACGCCAGCCCGCATAAATGGCTCCGCCGAATTGGGCCATGTTGCCGCTGAATTCCGAATTGGAAATTCTCACCTCCATATCGCCATAGCTGGACCACACCTCGATAGCACCGCCGTAGGCTTCATTGCCGGTAGAGCTCTTATAGACCATATTGTTCTCAAAAAGGCAATAGTCGATCGTCATGGGATTATGGAACGTGAAAATCGCGCCGCCGCCGCTGCGGCCGGAGCCGTTGCCCAGCACCTCATTACCGCTGAATTCAATCAGGTTGCCGTCAATGCCCTTTATGGTGACATTTCCGGAATGACTTGCGATTGCGCCGCCATAATTATAAGCCTGGTTGCCAATAAAACTGGTATTGGGATTGAGAATCGTAAGTGAGGTGCCCGAATTTATGAAAATGGCGCCACCATTCCCCTGACCGTTACTTCGGTTGGCCGCGATATTTTTCGTAAAAACAACCTCGCCCTCATGAAGATTCGTTCCAATGGTAATTGAGCTGCCGCCAAGGAAGATCGCTCCGCCGCCATCCGCACCCCAGCATTCATTTCCGTCGAAAAGAATCTTGTCGCCGGCATTTACTGCATTAATCTGTACATTGCCGCCTGCCACGCAGATCGCTCCGCCCTGGCCGCCGTAATAATAAGAACCGACAAGATATCTCGCCTGGTTGCCGTTAAAGGCAATCGTACCGTCGACAGCGGTAATCGTCAGGGTGCTTCCTTTAAAGTAAATCGCTCCGCCGCCTACTGCCACCCCATTGCCGGCCAATGCATACGCGACGTTATTGTCAAAGCTGATATCTTTGCCCTCGATCTTCAGGTTGCCGCCGGCCATGAAAATGGCGCCGCCGCTGCCGCCGCCGCTGTTAAAACTGACCGTGGTACTGGTGGCCCTGTTTCCGGTGAATTTGACATAGCTGTTGATCGTCATCGACGTCGCGCTGTAGATGGCGCCGCCGCCGTTATTCGTGGCAGAAGCCCAGGCGATATTGTTGTTAAATATCAGATTGTTGTCCGCCGTACCGCTGAACGTGCCACCATTGACCGCATAAATCGCACCGCCATTAGTGCCCGCCGCGTTGCCCGTAAAGTTACCGCCGGTCACCGTCAGAGTGCTCGCCGCGTAAATCGCGCCGCCAAAGCCAGAGCCGGTACCGGAGAGTGTGGCGTAGTTGGAAATGAACGACGAATTGATGAGCGTCAGCACGTCGCTGGCATAAATCGCACCACCGTAGGAGCCAGTGTTCCCGCTAATCCCGTTGGAGTCAAAGATCACGTCATAACCGGCCGCCGCCTGCCCGATATTCAGGGTGACCGAGAGTGCGGTCCAGATGGCGCCGCCCGCAAACCAGGCCGTGTTTGAGGTGAAGCTACTGTCAACGATATCGACCGTGGAAGCGGTCACAGCGCCCACACTAATCGCACCGCCCAGGTGGGCCGAGTTTTCAGAGAAAGATGAACCACTGACTCTGAGATTACCATTGGAAACATGAATAGCACCGCCGGTGCCGGTGCCGGTACCGGTAGCCATATTGCCCGTGAAAGCCGAACCGTTGCGAACGATCAGAGTCGGAGTCAAATTGGCGTTGAAGGGCGCCATATATATGGCGCCGCCTTCAGTCGTCGCAACATTGTCTTTGAAGGTGCTGTTGTCGACCGTGATATTGCTGCTACTGAAAATCGCGCCGCCGCGGCCGATGGTCGCTTCATTATTGCTGAAGATCGAGCCATTGTCGCTGAATACCGAATTCAGGATGGTCAGAATACCGGTGCCGGTTACGTACACTCCGCCGCCGTTCACGGCTTTGGAATTGGTGATTTCGACATTGTCCAGCGTCAGATTGGATGTGGCTCCATTCATATAGATGGCGCCGCCATTGCTGCTTCTCTCTGTACCGCCAGTCATGATCAGGTCGTAGAATCCGAGGTTCCAGTTCGCTGTGGAGGAGTCCGCGGTGAAGAGCCGGTGCTCGGCTCCGCTGGCGGTCTTGACCGTTACCCGGTTGTTGCTGTCGGCGGCGTTCTTGCCGTAAATGCTGAGGTTGTTGCTGAACGTGATCGCTTTCTTGTTGGGATCCAGCTCGATGACACTCGACTGGCCGCCCCAGATGATGTTGAACGTAATGACCGTGCCGACCGTGAAGTCCGCGCTCTGGGCCAGGGGATCGAGCTGCCGGGTGATCGAATCGATATAGTCACCGGCCAGGAACATTCTGCCGCCGTAGACTTCCACCGCTTCGCGCAGGCTGATTTCGTAGTCGAACGGATTGATCACGTCGCTGTCGGTGGTCACGATCACGCTCGGCAGTTCCGGTACCAGTTCGATCACATAAGCACCTACGTTATAGGCGAAATGAATACCGATACGCGAGGCCGGATAATTCTGGCCGAATTTGATGATGTCGCCGCCGGTCAGGCCGAAGTCGACCGTATTGGTTTCGACAAAATCAATGTCGCTGACCTTATCAGTGAAGCTGGCCCATTTGCCGGTCTCCATATTGCGGTAATAGAAGTGATCGCCCTTCTGGCCCACCAGCGTGCCCTTGTAAGCCGCCAGGCCGGTATTCTTGATGGCGATCGTGCCGTTGACCAGGACATCATCGGAAGTTCCTTTGAATACCAGATGGTTGAAATCCCATTCCGCACCGAAGATGCTATCCAAGGCAGTGGCGCTGTCCGCAACCACGTTGGCGAAACCGTTGACCGTCCCGGTACCGGCACTGTAAATGCTGTACGCCATATTGAATTCGCCGTAGGTGACGAAATCATTATAGTCGCGGGTCAATGTCCATTCCGCATTGGCATCGCTGTAAGTGTGTATGGAATAAATATTTCCGACCATCAGGGTATTCAGGACCACGGCTGTACCCAGATTGTAAATCGCGCCGCCCTCATTCATGGCATAGTTGGCGGCAAAGGTGACATCCGCCAGCGTCAGGTCGCCGCTGTTGTAGATCGCGCCGCCGTATCCCTGCCCGATCTGGTTGTACTGGGATTCATTCACGACGGTTTGAGCATCATAAAACATGGGAGAAGCATAATTCCGGTAGAACGTCGAGTTATACACCACGGCCGTACCGGCGTTGTAAATCGCGCCGCCGCGCCGTTGTACATTGAAATTATCCCCACGGCTTCCCCTGGCGGCATTATTGTAAAACGTGGTATCGTGAACGACCAGGTTGCCGGTATTGTAAATCGCACCGCCCGCCGAAATAGTCTCCGCGGCTGCCATCAAACTGATGCCCGCGGCCATGCGGGCGGGAATAATCTGCCGTTCCACGATGGTATAGTTTTCGGCAAACACCGAATGGTGAATGGTCGTATTTCCGCCCGCGTAGATCGCACCGCCCAAGGCGCTGCCGCCCGATTTTTCCGCGTTGGCATAGTTGCCCGTGAAGTCCGCAAAATGAACGTTCAGCTCACCATCGGTATAGATCGCGCCACCGGCCACATGAGATCTGCTTTCCGTGTAGCTTCCGCTTACTACGTAGTTTACGTCAAAGATCGCACTTCCGTCCGTCTTGTCATTGCTGCCGATGTGGATAACACTGCCGCTTGCGTAAATCGCTCCGCCCTGATAGGCGGCAGAGTTAAATCTGAACTCGGTATCGCCGGTAACAGTGAGCACCGATTCCGAAGCTCCGCCCTGTTCGATATGGATCGCGCCGCCGGTACCGTAAGAAGAAGAATTGCGCGAAATTCCGGCCCTGTTGCGCTCAAATCTGCCGCCGGAAATGCTGACATCGGCTCTCGCGTAAATCGCGCCGCCGCTGTCACTGGCACTATTATAATTGAATATAGTATCGGTCAGCGTCAACTTGCTGCTGGCATAAATGGCCCCGCCCATACCATGGCTGCTGTCCGGAGTCTCATAGTGATAAGTCGCACTGTTACTACTGAATTTGGCTTCGGTAATCTCGGCTGTTCCGAGGACGTAAATGGCCCCGCCGTAACTGTTGTGATTCCGGACCGCGTACGCTTGATTGTTTTCGAAAGTGATGCTTCCGCCAATCTCCAGATTGCCGGCGGCGTAAATCGCTCCGCCGTAAACATCCCAGTCCGCACCTGCGGCGAATGTCCGGACGTTGTTATAATAGAAAATGCCAGTCCCGCCGATCGTCAAATCGCCGCCGGCATAGATCGCGCCGCCCATCTTGGAGGCGTTGTTCCAATAGAAATTGCTGTCCGTCAGATCCAGCGTGCCATTGGCATAAATCGCACCGCCGATGGTTGCTTTGTTTTCAGCTGAGTAACCGGACCAGCCGAACGTGCCGCCCGATACCGTCAAAGCCCCTACCGCATAAATCGCTCCGCCGTTGCCGTCTACCCTGCCGTGCCTGAAAATGCTGTCACTGACAGTCAAGGTACCTTTCGCATAAATCGCGCCGCCGTCACCGGTGGCCGTATTGCCGCTGCTCAGTTCTTCAATTTTGCCGAACGTGCTGTCCGACACCGTCAAAGCCCCTTCCGCGAAAATCGCGCCGCCATTCACCGCGCTGTTCCCGTAGAAATACGCGCCGTCGGCCGCCGTGCCCGTACCGATGGTCACAGTGACCGTGGCTGCGGTCCAGATCGCACCGCCATCCACCCCGGCCGTGTTTCCGGTAAAGGTGCTGTTGAGGATATCGACCGTGGAGGCATTCACCGCGGTCACGTAGATCGCGCCGCCGCGGCCGGCCGCCGTATTGCTGTCAAACGAAGCTTCGCCGGTAATGCTGAGATTACCCTGTAAATCCGTACCGTTGTAAGAGCCGCTGGGGCCGCTGATATAGATGGCGCCGCCATTGCCCGCAGTGGCTTTGTTGCCGTTGAAATTCGCCTCGCCGGTAATGTTGAGGATGGAGTGGTAACCGGGCATGACCACCGCAATCGCCCCGCCGCTAGCCGCATAATTGCCGGTAAAGTTGGCGGTACCGCTGATGATAATCGGCACTGCTGCATAGTATCCGGTATGGGAATAGATGGCGCCGCCGTAACTTGTACCTTCGGTGCTGACCGCATAATTGTCAGTGAAGCTGACATCGTCGCCCGTGATTCTCAAAACACTGAGAGTGCTGATCGCGCCGCCGCCGGCGGTATAATTACCGGTCAAGCTGACATAATTCCCATTAAAAACGGAAGTACCCTCGATATTGGCCCGGAAACGGCTGTAAATCGCGCCGCCGGTGGCATTTTTACTGGCTTCGACCGCATTACCGGTGAACGTCACATCCTTGAACGTGGAAGCATAACTGAAAGTAAACACGGCTCCGCCGCTCGCTCCGGCCTTGTTGCCGGTGAATACGGTTCGCTCAAACGACACGCTCGCATCATTCGTATTCACAAAAATGGCACCGCCACTATCGCCGGCAGTATTTCCCCGGCCGGTATCGCCGAACTGGCTGTCGCTGACGGAAATATTGGAATCGGTATGAATTGCCCCGCCACGGTCGCCGGTTGATGCATTGCTGTAGAATTCCGAATTGGTGATGATCAGGTCGCCGTTGGGGTCACCGGTACTGCCATGTTTCTTAAGGAAAATGGCGCCGCCGGTACCGGACGCGGTATTCCCGTCGAACTCCGTATTGTCGATGGTAAACTGATCCATCGCGTAATGAGTGACGAAAATGGCGCCACCCTTCGAGCCTGCCGCATTATCTTCAAAAAGGGAATTCTTAATCGAAATATTGCCCGTGCTATTCGCGTTCGCAGAATAATAGCTGCCCGGATCGCCGACAATGATGGCGCCGCCGCTGCCGGTACCGCCGCTGCCGTCGGCAATCGCCTTGTTTTCGCTGAAGGTCGCATAGTCGATCGCCAGATTGGTTTCGCCGGCTTCCCCGTGGATATAGATACCGCCGCCGAACTTGGCGGTATTGCCTTCGAATACCGCATGATTATTGGCATCCGTACCGGTGATATTGAGATAAATATTGTAGGTGCTGATTGCGTAAATCGCACCGCCGTAATAATCGCTGGTGTTGCCGTCGAATTTCGACGTACCGTCGATATTGATGGTGCCGGTGGCGCCATCCGTGGTACTGTTCTGGCTGTAATAAATCGCGCCGCCCTTGCGGTTGTTCCGCGAAGCGGTATCGGTGTAGTTGCCGGTGAATGTACTGCCGGTAATCGTCAGCGTATCCGCAGCCTCCGTGGTTTCCACCGCGATCGCGCCGCCTGCGGTGAGCGCGTCATTGGCGCCGGTCACCCAGTTTTCGGTAAAGGTGCTGCCGGTGACCGTAAAGCCCTTGTTGCTGTAAATTGCGCCGCCCATGTTGGCCGAGTTTCTGCTGAAATTCGAACCGCTGACACTGAGGGAATTGCCGATGGCATAAATCGCTCCGCCGCTCACGGTCGCGACGTTACCCTCAAATTCACTGTTGTCCACATACAACGAGGATTCCAGGTCGTTGCCGTTATAAATGCTGTACAAATAAATCGCGCCGCCATTGGTTGCGGCTTCATTATCCTCAAAATGGGTATTGTAGATCCGGACGGTACTGGTGGCGACAATGGCTCCGCCGAAAGTGCCGGTCGCTTTGTTGCCGGAGAACAGCACCTGCCCGTCGGCACTGCCGTTTTCGCCGATGGTCAGGACCGCGTCCTTGTGACCGCCGAAGAACAACGCGCCGGCCGCGCCCGCCTGGTTATCGATGAACCTCGTTCCGGCCCCGATGGCCGTATCGGAAGCATTCAATGCCCGGATGTACAAAGCGCCGGTCTGATCGACAGCCGTGTTGCCTTCGAAGCTAACCTTGGCTCCGCTTCCGGTCCCGATCCCGATCGTGGAGGTACTGTTAAAGGTAAAATAAGCACCGCCGCCGACACCGGATGCATCGTTATTGGTGAAATTGACGATGCTGCCAGCTTCGGTACCGATATTCACGGTATAGTTGCTTCTGTCGCTCTCCATGTCCCAGACGAAAATCGCGCCGCCGACATAGGCCCGATTGTTTTCGAAATCGGTTTTCCCGTTGATATCGATTAGAGCTTCGGCGTCATCCGCCGTCGCCCACATGTAAATGGCACCCCCAAAGGCTCCGTAACCATCGGCAACCACATAATTGTCGGTAAATTTGCTGGTGCCCCCGATGGTTAATTTGATATCGTTGATATTGCTGTTCTCAATAGCGATGGCGCCCCCGGATTGTACGGCATGATTTTTGTTGAAAACAACATCGTTGAGCGTCAGGTCGATTGCGGTGGCTCCGTTCAGGATGACGATTGCGCCGCCCTGGCCACTTGCGTAATTCGCGCCGGCATCGGTGCCGTCGCCGAATATGCTGTTTCCGATAACGGCTTTGTCGTTGATCAGGATCGCGCCGCCGTCGCCGCTGAAGTTGCCGTAAAATTCAGCATTGTCGATATAGAGTTCGCCATTCGCATAAATCGCACCGCCGGAAATATTCGAGTGGTTGCCGGTGAATGCGGCATCGTCAATCGTCAGTTTGCCCGCCGAATAGATCGCACCGCCATCACCGCGCGGGTTGCCGCTGATGTTGTGATTGACATGGTTGCCGGTAAATTCGGCGCCGGTTATGTTGGCTTCACCACCCACGTAAATCGCGCCGCCCTTTGCCGCCTGCGCGCCGCCGCTCACCAGATAATTACCCTCGAAACTTACAGTCCCGTCGATAATCAAGTCGGCAACGGCATACACAGCTCCTCCGCCAATATCTTCGTAATCCTGATTATGGCATGTCACGGCGTTATTGATAAATGAAGTGTTTCCCTTGATGGTGACATTTCCACCGGCGTAAACCGCGCCGCCACGCTGTTGTTCCGTGTCATAAGCCGTAGTGTTTACAACCGTATTGCCAGTGAAAGTACCGTTGGTGATATTCAGCACGCCCACCGCGTAAATCGCCCCGCCGCTCACGGTCGCGATGTTATCCTTGAAAGTGCTGCCGTCGATCGTGATCTCGTAAGCACTGTAAATCGCGCCGCCATACTGGGCGGAATTGCCCTCAAAATAAACGTTTGTCAGGCTCAGGTCGTCAAGGGTCACGATCGCCCCGCCGACAGCATCACCGCCGCTGCTCACTGCCTTGTTGTCGACAAAGGAGACGTCGGCACCGTCTTCAATCGTCAAAGTGGTACCATAAATGGCGCCCCCGTATGCAAGGCTGCTGCCGGTTGCCGAATTGTTGATGAAAGAGACTTCAGCACCACTTTCGATCGTCAACGTATTGGCCCTGATGGCACCGCCGCGTGCGCCGCCTGATATATTGATGAGGTGGTTATTTTCAAAAAGAATTGTTCCTTTCAGGGTCCCCTTGCCGTCGACTGCACCGCCGTAAACAGATAAAGTACTGTCGGCATTAACACGATTATTCGTGAAAGTACTATTTTCCAGATGTACGGTGCTTGCCGAAATGGCGCCGCCATTTGAGCCCGCCACATTTAAGTCAAAGGTAGCTCCCGTCACCGTCAGGGTCCCATCAACGCCGCTGGTGTATGAATTCAACCGGATGGCTCCGCCGAGATCGCCTGCGCTGTTACCGTTGAATTTGCCGCCGGTAATGCTCATATTACCCGTTATATAAATCGCACCGCCCCAGATACCGGCGTCATTGCCGGTGAAGTCCGTGTTCGTCAGGGTCATTTCCGTGCTGACACGGGGTGCTCCGGGGCTGGTGTTATCTGCGATATAAATAGCGCCGCCGCTACGGCTCGCGACGTTGTCGCTGAACTTCGAATCGGTGACCGTGAAGATCGAAATCCGCTCGTGGGTGGCTCCGATTGCGCCGCCGCCCAAGGTGGAGTTATCGCTCTGCGTGACTTTATTATTGGAAAAAGTTGAATTCGAAATATCGATTGTCGCATCGCGGCCGGTATAGGAGAAAAAGCTCGAACCACCGATCAGATAGATCGCCCCGCCGCCGCCGGTGGCCGTATTGCCATCTATGGTCGCATAATCGATGCTGATGTCCGTAACCCCTCCGGTCCCCTGGGCAAAGATGGCTCCTCCGCAGCCGCCGAGGGCCTGATTGGCGTCAAAGACCACCTGGTTAAGAGCATCGATGCCGTCAATGTTTATGTTCAGGTTGTATGCGCTGATCGCGGTAATGGCGCCGCCCCAGCCGGCGGAACTGTTGTTGCTGAATGCGGAGGTACCGTTAATATTGATATTGAGCGCCGTTAAAGCGCTTGTATTGGTCGCCCGGGCGTAAATCGCGCCGCCGCCGTCGGTACTGGTAGCTCCATTGCCGGACTTATTGCCGGTGAACGTGCTGTCATTGATGTTGATCGTGAGATTTTCGCCCGCGGCGGTAACCGCTATTGCACCACCCCGGGCAGCATGGGAATCGCTGATATTGACATCGTTCAGAGTCAATTCAACATTTGCGCCATTCACATAAATCGCGCCGCCGTCAATCGTCGTGCCGGAATTCTGGTTGCCGATCAGGTTGATCTTTCTGAAAGTCAGGTCCCAGTCCGCCGCAGCATCGTTCGCCTCAAACAGATGGAAATCTCCGCCGTTCGTCTGGACCGTCACCACACTGTCGCCGGCAACGCCGCTCAAGCCGGTACCGGTATTGGTGCCGTTGATAGTCAACTCATGCTGGATAATGACCAGCTGGCTGTTCAACGTGATCGTATCCGTATTGTCCAACCGGAACGATATGCTGTCGCCGCTTATAGCTTTATTCTCGATCACATGGCGGAGTTCGTAGTCCGAGCCACTGCTCGACCCATCGTCCGAAGAGAGCGTCACCGTCCAGTCGGTCAACCGGTAATTGTAACCTTCCACACTGATATTCACCGCTTCGATGTTGCCGAGCTGATATTCCAATGCCCAGTCGCCGCCGATTCCGGTCATATTGGTGCTGGCAGCCACGTCCGCGCCGGTAGCGTCGGCAATCATTGCGACCAGGTCCTGACCGGATTCGCTCCCCGCCAGGTTGCAGCCGTAAATCAGGATATCACCGTTGTCGGTCACATAATCACCCACCGTGCTCCACGCCTCGGCATCGAAATTATCGGCGCCCACCGATTCGTTGTTGAGGATAAAATAGCCTTCATTGCCATGAGTCACGAAATGGATGGCGTCGTACTTGACTCCGCTGTTTTCGAGGTACTCATTGATCTGTGCCATGGCATCGCCCTCGCCGTCGAGAATCAACACTTCCTGATTCGAACCGAGCGAGGAAATGATCTCGTCTTTACCCGCCACGCTGGAATTGATGATTACCAGTTCGCGGTCGGTGGTGATATATTCGTCGCTGTGGTAAAGCTCCATCTCAACAGGTTCGGTTCTCATGGCGTCATGGATAGCGTCCTCGACTGCATTCGCGCCGAAATCGCCGAAAACCCCGTTGATCGCATCGTCCACCGCTTGCGCGCCCGCGTCGCTGAAAGCAATCTCGCCGTCGATCAGTTTCTGGATTTCGCCGTCGATATCGGCCACTTCATCGGGCTGCTTCGCGCCCTCTTGCGCGTATGCGGCATCCGCCGGGTTTTCGGGCGGAGCGTTCTTGATCGCGTCTTTTTCTTCCTGTGCCTGACGGTCGGTTTCGTTCATATTGGCGTTCGGATCGTTATCCATCGCCTCCACGATTTCCGCTACTGCCGCCGCTTCGAACAATACCCGGTCTTCCAATTTAAAAATTTCGATTTTTCCCATTTTCATTTTCTCTTCTTCAAATGTGGTTATAAATATTTAAATTTCTTGCTTTCTTGACATATTAAGCTCAAAATACAGTTTCATCATACTTCAATTAATAGTAAATCCATCAGGATTAAAAAATAAAACGAATTCATTCGCTTAAATCTTTATAAACTTATTTCTATCTTTTTTGAGCTGAGACATCGCATCAAAGGCGAATTTCGTCCAAATTACCTATCTAATCTATCTACATTAGAAATTAATTGCATAATTAGAAATTGCAAGTATAATATCAGAAAAATAAATAAAATATAATCTTTAGAAGATTTGATTTTTGCTTATTTATGTATACCAATATGTTATGATATTTTTACAACTCATGGAAAATAAACTTTTCCATGAGTTATTCTATACATTGTTAATATAGTTTATATGCAAGCATAATGCATTGCTCGACAGATAGTATACCATCTATCAAAATAGATGTCGAAATATTTTTTTAGCTATACTTTCTGAGACTTGCCGGTGATTTTCCGGCCCTGGAAATCAGAAAAATGAAATTGTCGATAAAATCAAATCCGGGGGATTGATATCCCGCCGGAATATGTTATCTTATAGGTAATTTATTGATGATTCAAGCACAAACACAAGGTATGATCCATGGAAGTTTATGATAATGCGGAAATGACCAGAAGGCGAAAGGTCAGGCCGTTCTGCGACCATATCATGGAATTCTTTCAATATCTTGTCGATGATTATGGGTTTCAAGTGGTCATGTTCGAGGAGCAGCAGTCGGCCGGTTTCGTGGTATACCGCAATTCCGAATTCGGCGGGCTGCTGAAAATCGCCTTCAAAACCACCGACGGTTATTGTTCGCTGGGCATCGGCCGCCTGAAAGACGGCAAACCGGAGAAACTGCTCACCGCCATCGACCCGAAGGGCAACCACATCGACTGGGAATTCCTCGACGTCAACGACTCCCTGCCGGTAAAAAACGACGAAGACAAACCGCCCCGGACCCTTCACGACGGCACCAAAACCGGCCGTTACATGGGCCAGAACGCCATGTGGGAATACATGGCCGACCACGCCAATCTGCTTCACGAATACGGCGGCTCTTTCCTGCAGGGCAAAATGAAACTTCTTCCTGCCGCCAGAAAAAATCTGGTCAAGCGCCTGCGAAGCAAAGGTTGGAAAGTCCCCGGCTTCTTCCAGACCTTCATGGCCCGGTTCCGCAAATCCTCATAAAGACATGCAAAAACACAAAACAGCACAAAAATAAATCAGTTTCATTGGCCGCCGGAACCGGCGGTTAATGGATTTTTTCGTGTTTTTTCGTGTTTTTCGTGGACAATTTCCCTTATGATGGGTCAGGAGTTGCGGATTTTTTCTTTGTCGCGCTCGGCGCGGTTTTGGACGGAGGCGGCTTCGACTTGTTTGTCGGAGAGAATCTGGTCGATTTCCGCCTGCGTGGTGGCCTTTTTCAGCTTGTCGCCGTAGAGGATGTCGATTTCCGCCAGCTTGGCCTTGCAACGGGTGTTGATGTCGGCCAAAGCCTGACGTTGTTCATCGGTCAGCGGTTTCGGGCTGCCGCCGGTGCGCTCGAGCGCGAGTTCCCAGGCGCTTTTCATAGGGCCGCCAGGTCCGGTTTGCGGGCGGCCTGTGTTTCATCGAGGCGCCGGACCGGCATGGTCACGGGGGCCTGATGCAGGGCCTCGGGATCGCTCGCGGCCTGTTTGGCGATGTCGATCATCGCTTCGATGAATTCGTTCATCGTTTCGATGGACTCGGTTTCGGTCGGCTCGATCATCAGCGCTTCGGGGATGATCAGCGGGAAATAGATCGTGGGCGGGTGAATGCCGCGGTCGATCAACCCCTTGGCGATGTCCAGCGCGTGGACGCCGCTCTCGGTCACTTGTCTGGTGGCGGAGAAAACGCATTCGTGCATGCACATGCGGGTGATTTTTTGATCGAAATACGGGGCGAGCTTCACGCGCAGATAATTGGCGTTCAGCACGGCGTTTTCGCTGACGCGGATCATGCCTTCGCGGCCGAGGGTCAGCATGTAGGCACAGCTGCGGAGCAGCACGCCGAAATTGCCGTAGAACGGGGCGATTTTGCCGATGCTTTTCGGCTCGTCGCAGTCGAGGGCGAAGGTATCGTCGGCCTTTTTGACCACGCGGGGCACCGGCAGATAGGGCTGCAGGACCTTGCCCACGCCGACCGGACCGGCTCCGGGGCCGCCGCCGCCGTGCGGGGTGGAGAATGTCTTGTGGACGTTCACATGCATGACGTCGAAGCCGAGGTCGCCGGGGCGGACGCGGCCAATGATCGCGTTGGCATTCGCGCCGTCGCAATAACAGAGGCCGCCCGCCTGGTGGACGAGATCGCAGATTTTCTTGACGTTTTTATCGAAAAGCCCGACGGTGTTCGGGCAGGTCAGCATGAGCCCGGCCACATCGTCGCCGAGTTTCTTCTGGAGGTCATCGAGGTCGACATTGCCCTCGGCGTCGGAAAGGACCTCGCGGCAGGTGAAACCGGCCTGGGCGGCGCTGGCGGGATTGGTACCGTGGGCGGCGTCCGGGATCAGCATGACCTTGCGGTTGGTTTCGCCGCGGTCCTGGAAATAGGCGGCCATGAGCATGACACCGGTGAATTCACCGTGCGCGCCGGCCAGCGGCTGCAGCGTGGTTTCGGCGAAACCGAGCAGTTCACTCAGGAAGCGCTCCTGACGGTACAGCGTTTCCAGCGCACCCTGCGAGAGTTTCTCGCCGCCGGGCAGTTGGGCCAGCATCGGATGCAACCCGGCGAAGCCGTCCATCCGCACGATTTTCTCGTGGGACTTCGGGTTGTACTTCATGGTACAGGAGCCGAGCGGGTAAAAATGCGAGTCGACGCCGAAGTTCCGGCGGCTCAGGTTGGTGAAATGACGCACCGCCTCGAGTTCGGAGACTTCCGGGAGGGCGGCGGGTTCCTGGCGCTGCAACTTGGCCGGTATGGCAGTGGCGGCGGGGACGTCGCAGGCGGCGGGACGGTAGGCGCGGCGGCCCGGTTTGCTTTGTTCGTATATCAGTTTCACAGGATTTCCTCCAGGGCTTTGACCATGCCTTCGATTTCGGCGCGGGTGCGTTTTTCGGTGACGGCGACCAACAGCTGATTCTTGCGTTCCGGGTAGTACTTGCCGAGCGGGATGCCGGGGGCGTAGCCGCGGGCCAGCATCTTTTCGACCACTTCGCAGGCGCAGACGGGCAGTTCGACGACGAATTCGTTGAAGAAACCGCCGTCGCCGACGGCCTTCACGCCGTTGAGTTTGAGCATTTCATTGCGGGCGAACACGGCCTTGGCGGCGCACTGGGAAGCGGCGTCGACCAGTCCCTCTTTGCCCATCATGGTCAGGTAAACGAGGGCGGTGAGCGCGCAGAGATTTTCGTTGGAGCAGATATTGGACATGGCGCTTTCGCGGCGGATGTGCTGTTCGCGGGCCTGCAGGGTCAGGACGAAGCCCTGTTTGTCCTCGAGGTCAACGGTGCGGCCGACGACGCGGCCGGGAATCTTGCGCATGAGATCGGTTTTCACCGCCATGAAGCCGAGGTAGGGGCCGCCGAAGCTCAGCGGGATGCCGAGGCTCTGGCCCTCGCCCACGGCCACGTCGAAACCCATTTCGCCGGGCGACTTGAGCACTGCGAGCGACAGCGGGTAGGTGACGGCGACCGAAAGCACCTTTTTCGCGCGGAGCGCGGCCGTGGTTTCCACCCAGTCCTCGGCCTGGCCGAAGAAGTTCGGATACTGCACGATGACGGCGGCGGTTTTCTCGTCGACTGCGTTCAGCAGCGCCGCGATATCGGAGGCGAGGCCGTTGGCGGGGATTTCGACGATCTCCATTTCCTGGTTGGCCGAGTATGTTTTCAGCATGCAGCGGTAGATGGGGGAGACGGCTTCGGAGATGACGATGCGCTTGCGGCGGGTGCTGCGCACGCTCATCAGCGCCGCCTCATAAACCGCCGAGCCGCCGTCATACAGCGACGCGTTCGACACCTGCATGCCGGTCAACCGGCAGATGGCGGACTGGTATTCGTAAATCGCCTGCAGCGTGCCCTGGGAGGCTTCCGGCTGATACGGGGTGTAGGAGGTGTAGAATTCCGAGCGGCTGATGATGGCGTCGACCGCGGCCGGGATCAGGTGGTCGTAGAAACCACCGCCCAGGAAGCTGACGGCACAGGAAGCGTTGCTCTGGCTCAGCGTGCAGAAGTAATCGAGCATCTGCTGTTCGGACATACCGGCGGGCAGCTCCTGCAGCGGAGGCATGGGGAAATCGACCTGCGCCGCCTTCCACATTTCTTCGAATGTGCTGCAGCCAATGGCTTCGAACATGGTCCGGCGGTCGGCATCGGTGTTGGCTATGTACGGCAATTCACAATCTCCTTAAATAAAAAATCGGACTGCGTAGAACAGTCCGAATTGTGGATGAATTTTGGTTTCCGCTTAACTCTGGAGTTTTTTCAGGTACTTGGTGTAAGCGTCGGCCGACATCATATCATCAAGCTCGGACGAGTCGAAATCCTTGAGTTTGCAGATCCAGCCCTTGTCCTCGGGGGAGCTGTTGATCAGCGCGGGGTCCTCGGAGAGTTCTTCGTTGACGGCGCTGACGGTGCCGCTGATCGGCGCGTAGACGTCCGACGCGGCCTTGACCGATTCGACCGTGGCCAGCGTGTCGCCCACGATGTAGTCTTCGTCTTCCGCGGGCAGTTCGACAAACGTGATGTCCCCGAGTTCGTTGGCCGCATACTCGGAAATCCCGATCGTAGCCTCGGCGCCGCTCACATCAACCCATTCATGATCTTCAGTATAGTACTTCATTCTCTTATTCCTTAATTTAATTGAATTTTTCTCTATCAGTGTTTGTCAACAATAATGCCCCGACATAGAGAAAAGTTCAAGTCGTTTTCAAAAATTTTTCAGATTTTTTTCCGTGCCGTGCCATTTTTATAAAACGGCACCTCGGAAACCTTGCCCATCACAGTGCTATTGCCCGCCGCCAGAAAGACTTCCGCGCCCTGCGGGAGCGGTTTTTCCACATAAGCCATGGCGATGGCGTGGTTCAGCGACGGTGCGAAGCCGCCGGAAGTGACCTTGCCGATCACCAACCCCTCGGCATCGCAGACATCCGCGCCCTCGCGGGCGGCGCGACGGCCGTCGACGTCGATGGCGATCAGATGGCGCTGAACGCCCTTCTTTTCCATGGCGGCGCGGCCGACGAACTGGCGATTGGGAAACTCTTCGAGCTTAAGCATGGCGCCGTAACCGGCTTCCAGCGGAGTGATTCCGGTATTGAGTTCGTGTCCGTACAGCGCCATGCCCATTTCGAGCCGCAGCGTGTCGCGGGCGCCGAGCCCGGCGGGCCTGACGTTCGGCTGCGCCAGCAGGCAGCGCCAGATTTCCACGGCTTTGTCCATCGGGAAATAAAGTTCGAAGCCGAGTTCGCCGGTGTAGCCGGTGCGGCTCAGCAGCACGCGAACGCCGTTGATCTCGACCCAGGCCCAGCGGAAATACTTCGGCAGGTCGGCTTCGGGCAGTCCGGTGACGGCGGCGGCCACGGCGGCGCACTCCGGCCCCTGCAGGTCGAGTTTGGCGGTCTCGTCGGAAATATCGACGAACATGACGCCGTCCGGCAGATGCTTGCGGATCTGCTCGGCGTCCACGCCGATGCGCGACGCGTTCACCACAATAAAGTAGTCGTCCTCGCCCAGATAATAGACGATCAGGTCGTCGATGATGCCGCCTTCCTCGTTCAACAGGAAGTTGTAGCGGCAACTTCCGTAGGGCTGGTCGAAGGTCGGGCGCGCCAGCAGGCGGTCCAGCGCTTCGCGGGCGCCGGGGCCGAAGACCCGGAACTCACCCATGTGACAGATGTCGAAGAGCGAAATCTGCTCGCGGGTGTGCTGGTGCTCGGCCAGGATGCCGGTTTTGTACTGCACCGGCATGTTCCAGCCGGCGAAGGGGACCATGCGGGCCCCGAGGCCGATGTGCTCGTCGCACAAAACTGTGCTTCTCAAATCTTCAGATGACATGATTCACCCCTCCTGTCACGAAAAATTTTCACGCAGGGCCCACAGCCCGAGGGCCGGGTTGCTGATATAAAAAATCTTTTCGCCGTTGACCGTGTTGTAACCGTCTTTCAGGTTCGCCACGTTGTATTTCCGCATCATTTCGTCATAATCGGCGTAGGCGAAGCCGGCGTTTTCGATTTCCGCCTGTGACATGTTCGGGCCCGGGCAGTAGGTGATCTTGAAACGGCCCTCGGAGGAGCCGTGGATCAGGTGGGCGGCGGCGCCGAGGCTCTCGCGGATGTCGGCGTTGTCGCGCACGGCCTGCAGCGTGGCCGGAGTGCCCTTGTAACCGTATTTGCGGATGATGATGTCATTGGTTTTGTCCTCGCCGAATTCCTTCAGGGCGGGGGCCAGAATGATCAGCTCGCCGTCGTCGGCGATCATCATGCGGGTACGGTAAACGGCTTTGTTGCCGAGCCAGGTGGACTTGAATTCCTCGGGATCGAGGAACACCACCACCTTGTCGGCGGGGGCGTCCATCAGCACCAGATTGGTCTGCTGGCTGAGCTTAACGGCCTGCAGGTAAGCTTCCTCGTCCTGCCCGGCGAAAAAGCCGCGCATTTCCATTTTGCCGCTGTCGTTGTTGCGGGCCATCACGGTCAGCATGTAGGTGATCGGCAGTTCGCCGAGGAACTGCTTCACGCCGTAATTGAACAACCGGCGGACGGGGGTGTCGGCGCGGCCCATGATCTTCTCCATGTTGCACGAGGCACCGATGAAGTGGGATTTGTTGATGATATCGGAGCCGCCGACGCCGACGAGGATATTTTTGGTATAATTGGCCATGCCGACCACTTCGTGCGGGACCACCTGGCCGATCGAGAAGATGGCGTCGTAGCCCCCGAAGAGGATCTTGTTGACCTGTACCTTGATGTCGAAATCGAGTTTGCCGTCGGTCCATTCGCTGATCTGCGAACCGGGGACCACGCCCACGTCGACCACGTCCTCACGCCAGTTATGGACCTTGAAGACGCTCAGCGGGATATCCGGGCCGAACATGATCCGGAGTTCGTGTTCGGTCATCGGCGCGTGGGTACCGAGGGCGGGGATGATATCGATATGACATTGGCCGCTGAGTTTTTTGTACATCATGGCGGTGATCGGACCGGCATAGGAATTGCCGCGGGTCAGATCCGGGGGGATGAGCAGGATTTTTTTGAATTTCTCAGCGCTGAGCTTGTCCAGTGTCTGCTGGATCAGGCCCTGCAGCTCCAGATCGGAAATCGTTACATCCGTACCACTTTTTGCGGCCAATATCGTCATTTTGTCTCTCCGTATCGCTTATTTGGCTGAGGCCTGATTTTTTTCCATGATCATCTTTTGGAGATCCGCCTGATTCTCCGCTACTTTGCGGGTGGTGAGCTCCACGGAATCATTGGCCAGTTCACTATTTTTCTCTGCAAATTTTTTACCGAGCGGGGTCTGGTAGAAAGCAGTCAGTCCCTTGATGTCATCAATGGTGAAATGCTTCAGATAAATCTCGGCCAGATCCTTTTTCAGCGCCTGGAAGGAAACGTACTTATCCATGAATTTAGTCAGTTCTTCGCGGTACGGAGCTATATCAGGCCGAGTCCTCATCTGGATATCCAGCATCTTGGCGGTGGTGTTTTTCATCTGCTCGTCGAGCTTCATTACGTCAAAGAGGTCATAGACGGATTTGTAATCCGCTTCGCTGTACTTCGGGGCTTCCTGAGCCATGACGCCGAAAACCGATACTGCCATCAATGCCAACACAAACAATGTCTTTTTCATCATATACCTTCTTGGTTGATTTGTTTATTACCTGAACGTAAAACAGAATTTACAATGAATCGCCAAAGTTGCAAGCGTATTTCAATAAAAAATCAATGAAGTACAGGCAAATGAGGGAGGGCGGTGCGGGGGGGACAGTTTCGCGCCCGCGCGATTACGATTAAGGAAATAAAATCTGAAAATCTTTTTTGGGCTATTGACAAAACCGGGATCGTCCTATATAATATAAATATGAACAACCATGGACAACGAAAAGGCAACCATATACAACCGATGATTCAAGCAGTAACCAACCGGCCGTTGAAGGATTCCAAAGGGCGTGAAAGCCTGGAAATCGATTTGCGGCGCATGATTCAAAGCAATGAATTGGACTATAACCAGCCGATTACCACGGAAATGGAGTTGGCCAAGGGATATGGGATCAGCCGCAATACCGTTCGCAAGGCGCTTCAGGCTTTGACCAATGAAGGACTGCTTTTTAAACGGCACGGGCTGGGTACTTTTGTGGTGCCGCCCAGAGAACGTTCGTCCGAGCGCATCGCCCTGAACAAGATACTGACCATTATTCCCAATTACAGCGGGGAAATTGTGCAGTTGGGGTGGTATGACCGCAGTCTGGTTTCCGGGATTGCCGATTTCTCCTTTCATCATGGAGGGCAATTGGAGTTGCGGGGATATGGCGACACGGCGTCCCGGCTGCTGGATCAGTTCCGCAATCTGAAGTTTGACGGAATTATCTGGGAGCGTCCGGCGCAGGAGTATTATCCGGTAATCGCGGAATTGCGCCGTTTCGGGGTGCCTCAGGTGACGATCAGCCGGCAGTTGGACGGTGTGCCTTCGTTGTTCTTTGACTATCAGGCGGGGACCCGGGAAGTTTTGCGTTTCCTGCGCGGGATCGGGCATCGCGAGATTGTGTTTATCGACCTTGACCGCACGGAACCGGTGTTCACCGGCCGCCGCCAGGTTTTCGCGGAAGAATTGCGGGCCGACGGTATCCGGAACCCGGATGAATATGTGTATCCGATGCAGTTCAAGGGAATTACGGAAGCGGATATGGACCGGGTTTTTCAGCAGCACCCCAAGTTGACGGCGATTTTCTTCTCGGTGGCGCTGGCGCCGGAAATCTGGGGTTATCTCCAGAAGCGCGGATGCCGGATTCCACAGGATTTGTCTCTGCTCAGCCTGGAAGAAAGCGAAAAATCACAGAAAATCGGAGAAATCAGTTCCCTGTGCGAGCCCCGGCGGGAAATCGGCTGGCGCGCCGCCCAGCTGATCAAGTCGCAAAAGGCGAGCGGATGCATATCAGCGGAACCGGAGTATTTTTCGGGCGAACTGATCATCCGGAAAAGTTGTCTTTCGCCGCAACATCTTTTAAAAGAACAATTATGTTGAAATAAATCTGGAGATCAAAATATGTGGAGTTATCAATTGTACAATAATAGAGCTGCTGCAGGTAAATGCGTTTTATTTATACTTATTGCCTTGCTTACTGTCAAGCTGTGTGACGCCGGGAACTTTGAAGTCGATCCGGGAAATCTGATTATCGAATTGCCACGCTCCGCCGGTGTTTCGGCTAATACCGCCGCGGAAGAATTGCAGGCACACTTGAAGCTGATTACCGGCAAAACGGTCCCGATTGACCGGGAAAACCAAGCGGCCGGCAAAAAATATATTTTCAAAATTGGAATACGATACCCGGATGACAACCGGGCGCTTGCGCCGGAAGAAGCAAGATGGCGGGTAACCCGGGAATGCGCGTATTTTTACGGTGATGATTCACGGGGGCGCAACGGAACCTTGTTTGCGGTTTACGAATTCCTCGAAAACGTCTTGCAGGTCCGATGGATCGAGCCCGGCGACATTGAGTATATCAGGCAGGAGTCGCTTTCCCTGGCGCCCGCCTCCGGTGAGTGGAAGCCTGAACTGCGAGGCAGAACCGTGCGGGCATCTTTTGCCAAACAGCCGCCGCAGATAAAAGATCCCCGTTTGAAGGATTTCCAGCTCTCGCAGGAGCGGTTTGACGAACTCATGCGCGAGGTCAGGAAATGGCGGCTGCGTATGCGGATGGGTGGTCACGATCTTCCGGTATACGGCCATGCTTTTACCAAATGGTGGAGTTTGTACGGCAAGGATCATCCGGAATATTTCGCCTTGAATTCATCCGGCAGGAGAGCTCCCGTAGATGAAAGCTGCGTGGAGGACCATCCCCGCTCGGAGGTGCTCAATATCAGCCGTATCAAATTGTGCGTCAGCAATCCCGCGGTGCACCGGCAGATTGTCAGCGACTGGCTGGCCAACCCCACGGGCAATTATGTCAATGTGTGCCTCAATGATTCGGCTCCGGACGGTTTCTGCCGCTGCGAGGCTTGCCGTGCACTGGATAACCCCGACCGGAAAACCGCGGGCTGGTATACTTACTATTCGGACCGTTATGTATGGTTCGCCAATCAGGTGGCGCTCGAGGCTCAGAAGCACAATCCCGGCGCCCGGGCGGTGATGTATGCTTATCGCGATACCGAATATCCGCCCTCGCGGTTCGAAGTGGATAAACAGGTCACGGTCGCCATTGTCCCGACCAATTTTGATTTGGCGGGCCTCAATAGCCTGCTCAAAGGCTGGACCGAAAAGGGAACCTCGGAAATCATTTTCCGCCCTAATCTGCATCATTATTATTTCACCAGTACGGTTCCGCTTGGATTCGAAAAATATATTTATGAGCTTTTCCAGGCGGTACGCGCCAATAATTGCATCGTTTTTGATTTCGATTCCCTGCTGAATACCTGGCTGGTCACCGGCATGGCCGATTACGTTCTGGCCAAAGCCATGTATGATCCCTCGAAACCGTTTGAATACTGGGAGAAGCAATATCTGGAAACATTCGGCCCCGCCGAAAATGATATCCGGAAATACTATGATTACTGGCGGACCATAGTCTGGGACAAAAGAATCGCGCCGGATCATGCGGAAATCATCCAAAAGGGCAGATACGGCTTCTTTGCCCGCGGATTGATGTGGAATCTGGGCAAATATTACCGGGAATCCGACTTCGACCGGACGGATGCTTTTCTGGCGGATGCACTGAAGCACAACCTCGGCGTCAGGGAGGCGGACCGGGTCAGG
This sequence comes from Victivallis vadensis, assembly GCA_040391785.1. Classification (GTDB taxonomy): domain Bacteria; phylum Verrucomicrobiota; class Lentisphaeria; order Victivallales; family Victivallaceae; genus UBA5239. Next base: position 32,841 of record JBEBXH010000034.1, on the reverse strand, counting down.
CGTCTTCAAACCGCCAATCAACATGCGCGCTTGGTATTCAATACCGTAACCGCCACTCCGGCGGAAAAAAAGAAGCACCTGCCGGAGTTGCTGGAATTCCGCAAACAGCACAAGGATATGGATAATGTATTATGGCATAATATCTTCGAATCAGAAAAACCCTGGATACGTTGGTAAGCCTGAAAAATCAAAAAAAGAGGTGTAATATGTATGCATTCCGAAAAAATTTTACCCTTATTGAACTCCTCGTTGTGATCGCCATCATCGCGATCCTCGCCGCCATGCTGCTTCCTGCTTTGAACAAAGCGCGCCAGCGGGCATGGCAGACAAGCTGCCTGAGCAATCAGAAACAGTCCATGCTGGGATTACAGTTTTATTCCGACGACTACACCGCTTTTCCGTTGTATTATCAAGCCGCCGGGGATAAAGGCTGGTCCTATGTTCTGGTGGACTCGGGGTATTACAAAAACATAGACTGCCTTGCCTGTCCGGTGCTTCCGAAGGAACTCCAGCGGACGTTGTCCGGCAAAACATATGGTTATCATGGAATCGGGCTGAATATCGTGCTTGCCAAGTACACCCATTGGACCATTACCAAAACTGCGGAATTCAAAAAGATGGAAAGACCGTCCGTCACCTACTGCCTGCTGGATTCCAAGTTTGCGAGGGACCCCGGAGATCAGCGGGGCGGCTTTTATGTCATGCCTTACCTGCAGGGACTGGCCTATGGATATACGGCGGACCCCAGACATTTAGGCGGATTGAATATTGCTTATGCGGACGGGCACGCCGCGCTTTTCAAGGTGCGATACCCAATTCAATATACGACCGTCACGGCGCAAAGTGTTTATGCGCCTTATCCGGACGGCATCGACAATTCCGATACCGCCGGGCAGGAAAATAAACTGAGATGGTACGGCAACTCGTCCGGTAAATGGCAGTAACATAGTCGGTTTGGATTTTTAGCATCCATGCGCATCCGCACACCCGTATCGATGGCCCGCCTCATGTGTTTATGGTAAAAAATTCCCATGAGCGCCCGGAACGGGCGATCATTTTTCGTGTTTATTTGCGCTATTCGTGGTTAACTCCCTATGAATTCCGGCGGTAGGCGGTGGGCGTCAGGCCATAACGGCGGTGGAAATAGCGGGTGAAGTAGTTCGGGTCCTCGAAGCCGGATTCCACGGCGATTTCGCGCACGTTCAAGGTGGTTTCGCGAAGCAGCTTGGTGGCGTTTTCCAGACGCCGGGTCTGCAGGTAATCCAGTACCGACATCCCGACGTTGCGGCGGAAAAGCTTGATCAGGTGATTCGGCGTGATCTGCAGCTCGGCGGCGATGTCGCAGATCCGCAGCCCCGGCTCACGGTAACGGCTGTCCAGAATGCTTTTCGCATTGAAGAAACGCGGGTTGCCGCGCTCCGGTTTCGGTGCGCCCTCCGGGCGGGGTTCGGAGATCGCCAGCGCCAGGATCTGCAGCAGCAATCCCTGCTGGTGAAGCCGTTCCGGCAACGTCTGCGGCGATGTCATAAAATAACGGCGCAGCATCTCCTCCATGTTCCCGGCGCAGCGCGAATCCAGTTGACGGAACAGCGGAAACGCCAGCTTGAATCCCGGCGGCCCGGCCATCAGCGTCTCATTGAAAACCTCGGGGCTGTTCAGGTAAATATACGGCAATTTGCGCTCGCGGTGCGCCCGGCAGTCGCCGTGCCAGTCGAAGTGAATGCACCAGCGCTTCAGTTCGCTCTCCGCCACCGTGCAGTGGACCAGCCCCGGCGGGATAATCACCACCGTTCCGGCCTTGCAGTACAGCGACTCCCCGGCGGTAATCACCCGTCCCTGCCCCGCACTGAAATAGACCAGTTCGTAATCGTACAGCCGCCGGTTCGATTCGACAAACCCCTTCACCCACGGCCCGCTCCAGCGGATTCCTGCGTGAATATTTATACCATCAGGTGAACTTTGTGCTATCAATGATTGTTTCATCTTCTATTCTGTTGCTTGAGTTCGCTATATATTATATCACAAAGTTTGAATAAATGCTAGTCGGAGAACTCATGAAAACATTATATGAATGCTATTCGCGGCTGCTGATCGACAACCACATCACCGATCAGAAAATGGAATTTATGGCTAAATTCGATCCGGCGGAATACGTGCGGATGGTAAAGCTCGCCGGCGTGGAATCGTCGATGATCTACGCCTGCGACCACAACGGCAACTGCTATTATCCGGCCCAAACCGGCCACATGCACACCGGGCTGAACGGACGCGATATTTTCGGCGAAACGGTGAAGCTGCTGCGCGAGTCGGACATCCTGCCGGTGGCGTATTACACCACGGTTTATCACAACGACTCGGCGCTGGCGCATCGCGAGTGGAACGCGTGCGACATCCTCGGCCACAACCGCAGCGGACGCTATTTGTTCAGCTGCCCGAACCACCCCGGATACCGCGAATTCAGCAAGGCGCAAATCGGCGAAATCATCGCCTATCCACTCGGCGGGATCTTCGTCGACATGACCTTCTGGCCGCTGGTCTGCTGCTGCGACGCCTGCCGCGCGAAATACGGCCGCCCCATCCCGGAAGTCATCGACTGGAGTTCCCCGGAATGGGTCCGCTTCCAGCGGTTTCGCGAGGAGTCGCTGGCGGAGTTCACCGCCGAGCTCACCGCTTACATCAAGAGCATCCGCCCGGAACTGCCCGTTACCTACCAGTTTTCGCCGGTGCTGCACGGCTGGCGGTTCGGCCAGAGCGCGGCGCTGGCGGCGGCGGCGGATTATTCGTCGGGCGACTTCTACGGCGGCAAGCTGCAGCACCGGCTCGGCGCCAAGGTTTTTGCCGCGTACTCGAAGCGCAAACCGTATGAGTTCATGACCTCGCGCTGTGTCACGCTGTACGACCACACCTCGACCAAGTCGGACGAAGAACTTTTTCTGCACGCGGTAAGCACGCTGTTGAACGGCGGCGCGTACTTTTTCATCGACGCGATCAACCCGGACGGCACGCTCGAGGAACCGTTTTACCGTCGGCTCCGGGGCATTATCGAAAAGCTCGAGCCGTTCAAGCGGACCATCGCCCGGCACCGCCCGGATCTCGCCGCCAAAACCGGGCTCTATTTCTCGATGCTTAACGGCACCAGCAATGACCGCACCAATCTGCGCGATTATGGCGCGGGCGGCGGCAACATGGCCGTCCACCGCAACGCCATGATCGACGAACTTCTCGGCACTTCGCTGCTCCTCAACCAATTGCACATCCCGTACCAAGTCATCACCGATCAAACCGCCGATCTTGCCGGGCTGAAAACGATCATCGTCAACCACGCTGCGTACATGTCGCCGGCGGAAGTCGAGCGCCTGCGCGAATTCGTCCGCGGCGGCGGCACACTGTTGGCGACCGGTCCGACCTCGCTTTACGATCCGGTGGGCGAAAGTACCGGCAATTTCCAGCTGGTCGACGTCTTCGGCGTGGATTACAGCGGCAAGGACAGCGACCGGGTCAATTACCTCGCCTCCGGCGGCGAACTGCTTTCCGGATACGCCGTTTCGCCGCTGGTTGTGGCGCGACCTGGCGTGGAAGTACGCGGTACCGTGGTACTGCCGGATTTCCCGGCGGGCGACCCCAATCACTACGCCTCGATCCACTCCGACCCGCCGGGCGTGTGGACCGACCACGCCGGGATCACGGTAAACCGTTACGGCAAAGGCAAATGCGTCTATCTGTACTCCGGGCTGCTGGCCGAGCGCAATCATTCGCAGCAGACCTTCGGGCGCAAACTGATTGCCGAGTTCGCGCCGGAATTCGTCGCCGCCTCGCGCAATCTGCCGTCGTCAGCTGAAGTCACGCTGTTGAAAAGCGGGGACGGGCGGACGCTGCTGCTGGGCATCGTCAACTATCAGGAGGAACTGCCGAATATTCCGCTGATCGACCTCGAAATCAGCATCCGGGTGCCCGAACCGCGCAACATGCATGACCTCCCTGCGAACTACCGGGATGGTTTGCTGACTTTTAATCTCGAACGGCTCGACCACGCCGTATTATTTGAACTGATTTACTAAGGAGAATATACCATGTCCAACGCAAGCAAAATCCGCCAGAGTTTCGACGCCGGAAACGGCATTTTCCGCCTCGCTCCGAACTGGGTTCCCCGCTCGTTCTGCATCCCCGGACGGCGCATCAAACTGCACCCCGACGACTACTATGCGCTCGGCAGCGCCCGCGGCGGCATCGACGAGCGCTGGCTCTCCTCCACCACTCCGGCGGACAACGGCCCCCTCACCGCCAAAAACGAAGGCATCAGCCACCTGATCGCCCCCGATGGCGAGCTGATACCGCTGACCGAGGCCGTGGCGGAACTCGGCGCGGAACTGATCGGTGAACGCATCTGGAAGCAATACGGCTGTTTCCCGGTCTACTCGAAGTTTTTCGACAATCTCGGACCGCTGCCGCACCACATTCATCACCGCGACGAACACGCCGCGCTGGTCGGTGAACGCGGCAAACCCGAATGCTATTATTTCCCGCCGCAAATGAACAACCACGGCGGCCATTTTCCATTCACCTTTTTCGGTTTCGAGCCCGGTACCACCAAAGCGCAGGTACGTCAGGCGCTGGCCGATTTCACCAAGGGCGACAACAAAATCACCAATCTCTCCAAAGCCTACCGTCTGCAGCCCGGTACCGGCTGGGATGTGCCGCCGGGCCTGCTCCACGCCCCCGGCAGCCTCTGCACTTACGAGCCGCAGGTCGCCAGCGACGTCTACGCCATGTATCAGTCGCTGGTCGACGATCAGCTGATTGCCGAATCGTTGCTCTGGAAAAACTGCCCGCAGGACAAAATCGGCGACCTCGATTATCTGCTCGAAGTCATCGACTGGGAACTGAACGTCAACCCCGAGCTCGGCAAACACCGCTTCATGGCCCCGGTCAACGTCAAGGACGAAGCCGGAATGACCGCCGGTGGCTACCTCGAAAAATGGATCTGTTACAAGTCGGCGACCGTCTCGGCCAAAGAGCTGACCATCCTGCCCGGCCGCACCGCCGTCATTCGCGACAGCGGCGCATACGGCATCATCGTGACCCAGAGCTACGGCTCGCTGGACGGTCTGGCGCTGGAAACCCCGGCCTTGATCCGTTACGGACAGCTGACGTTCGACGAATATTTCATTTCAGAAGCGGCGGCCCGGCGCGGCGTGAAGATCACCAACGCCTCGCAGACCGAACCGCTGGTCATGCTCAAGCACTTCGGTCCCGGCAACCCCGACTGCCCGGCTGCTACTTCAGCGTGCGGGGATTGACCCCAAAATATTTTTTGAACGCCCGCGAGAAAAACGGCAAACTGCGGTAGCCGCAGGCTTCGGCGGCTTCGGCCACCGGCATCGACCCGGAATTAAGCAGCATACGCCCATATTCCAGGCGCTGCCGGATGATGTATTGCATTGGTGAGCAGCCGAATTTTTCTGCAAAGTGGCGCGTCAGCGTCCGGACATTGACCCCGAGCAGTTCCGCCATATTTTCCAGCGTATAATTCCCGGCGGGGTCCGAGGCGATCCGCATGACCAGCGACTTGAGCGAATCCTCATCCCGCTGGTGGTACTGCTGACGCCCGAGCTCGATCAACAGCTCGTAACCGAGAATGGAAAGTTCCTGTTTCTGGCTGCTGCCGCCGGATTCGCAGCCAGCCTTGATTTTGTCGTAAATAAGCCCGGTTTTCTGCGGATCGAGCAGCTTCACAATCTCCTCCCCGCTCCTGAAATCATAGTTGCACAGCAGCGACAAGGTGGAGCTTTTTTCGATCGTCACCACCCGTTTCCGCAGTATGTGTCCGGGCAGCACTTCGATCTCCGCCTGTGAATTTGAGCGTATGATGCACAGGCAGCCGGGATGCAGCAGCCGGTTCCCCCCGGAACCCGTCAGCCGCGCCTGTCCATCGACGATGAGTTCAAAGCACCATTGAGACAGCAACGGCTTGGTGTTGAAGCGGATAACCCCACCCGGAGCGACGCGCGATTCGCCGTAGGAGCCGATGTAAATGGCATTGGGCTGAAACTCCGGTGTCCGGTTCGTATTCACCAGAAATGTTTCGTGGTAAAACTTCCCGATATTCTGTTGTCTGCGAAATAAGCTTTTCATGCCGGTATGATACTGCGCTTTTTGATTATTTACAAGTCCTGAAAATATAAATTAATATCCTGATAATGCAAATTTCAGTGATTGTCCTTCGCGAATCAGATGGTATAATTCATAACAAAGCATACGGAGGCACTGCTATGAAAAAAAGAATCGGTATTATCGGTTTCGGCGAGATGGGCAAGCGGCATGGACTGGAGTTTCGCGAAGCCACGAAAGGCATGATTGAAATCGCGGGCGTGGTTGAGCCAGACGACGATATGTACCGGCGCGGCTGCGAGTGGAACGAACTGGACAGTATACCGCGTTTCGCCACCGTCCGGGAACTGTTGGAAAAAGCGCAGCCGGACGGCGTCATTATCTCATCCCCCAATTTCATGCACTTGGAAAACCTGAAAGAGCTCTCCGGGTACAACATCCCGATATTGCTGGAAAAACCGCTGGATGTTTCGCTGGAAAAGGTCGCGGAAATCGTCCGCTTCGCCCGAAGCTACGGCGCGCCGATCGTGGTGGACCATGTGATGCGTTATGCCCCCGTCATCCGCAAGGCCCATGAGCTGATCGCAGCAGGCAAGCTGGGCAAAATCTGCTCGTTCGACTTCGTCCAGCGCATCGGCAGCGGCATGTTTCACAACTTCCGCCGCACGAAGGAAGGCGGCGGCGGGCATATCATCGAAAAAGCGACTCACGACCTCGACGTGGCGCTGTTCCTGACCGGCGCCGAGCCGCTGGAAGTGTCGATGGTTTCGGCGCAGCAGGTCGTCGGCGGCAACCGCCCGAACGATTTGAGCTGTCCCGACTGCCCGGACAAAATGACCTGTCGTCACGCTTACCTGAAAACCGGGCGCAACGGCGTGGTAGACGTCGGCAGCCGCGACATGCTGTGCGTTTTTGCGAAAGAAGTGGACGTGCCGGACAATGAAACCTGCCTGATCAAACTCTCCGGCGGCGTTTTCGGCACTTACAGCCATTCGTATATCGGCTCGATTCCCGGCCACAGCCGGATTTATGAAATCATCGGTTCGGAAGGCGCGCTGTATATCACGCTGGCCACCGAAAACGGCTACATCGGCGAAATCAAGTATTATCCGTTCGACGACCGCGGAAGTTCGGAAACTTTCAACTTCGAATATTTCAACAAAATACACTACTTCGGCGGGCCGTACGTCGCCAGGCACTTCTACAACCTGATGTGCGGCACCGAAACGCAGCCGTTCACGACCGTGGAGCAGGCATTCGCGGCGGAAGCGCTCGGCTTCGCGGCCATGCGCTCAGCGGAAACCGGCAGCCGGTTCGTCCGTATTTCCGAGGTCATTCCGTTAGATTTGTGAACAACGTCTGGCGATAGGCCGGGAAGGTGTGCGTCAGCAGGTTGTCCAGCTGGCGCAACTTCCATTCCAGGTGACTGCGGTCGGCCATGTAGTCCATACTGGGCTCCCAGCCCAGGCGCGAATCGGCGTCGACCAGCGGCAAGGCGGCCTCGACGTTTTTACGCTCGGCCCGGATCAGTTCTTCCAGCTCATCGATGAGGGCGGCGGCATTGTCCGGATCGTATTCGATTTCGAGGCGTTTGTTGAGCAGCCACCAGCGCTTGATGTGTACCATGGTACGCAGCGTCTGGCCAAAGAAAAAACCGACGCCAGCCTGAAGTTTCGCTTCCGTAAGCTTGGACTCCGGTACCAGCGCCAGGGCCTCGCGCATAAGCTCGGAGCCACAATCCCACTTCTTGAGGGCGGCGGTCATGATTCGGATATCCTCGTGAATCCGCCGTCCGCAGTAAGTATGATTGTAGATGTGTTCCGGCTGATAAAACGCGTGCAGCCAGCGGTCGCCCACCGCCGATTGCGGCGTTACCGGGAACTTCATCTGCTGTTCGTTATGCGGATACAGAACCGGGTGAAAAATGAAGGGATAAGCTGGCCCGACCCGCAGCGGCCCGGCCTGATCGTCGAAACCGGGGGTATACGAGTTGACCGCGTCGCTCCACTGCCGCCAGGCGTCGATCACCTTGTCGGCGGCGGCACTGCCGAAGTCGCGGACGGCGATCTTGTGCAGGATTTCCTCCATGGGCGGCGCCGGGCTCCAGAAGCTCCATTTGGCACACTCGCTGACCGGAGAACCGAACCAGCCGTAATGATGCGAATCCATCAGGCCGCAAAGCCCCCAGTTTTCGCGCGCCCGGTGAATGGCATCGAGGCGCTTGAACCACTGCTGCGGCACTGGCATATATGGAATCATGCCGCAGTCCCAGGTCATCCCGGCGGTATTGGTCATGGCGTAGAGTTTCAGCCCGCGCCGGTGGGCGGTCTCGGCCTCGCCGGTGAAATACTGCCCGGGCCCGGGAAACGTGATCGAATAATCCGGGCTCACCATGACATGATTCGGGTACTGGATCCGCTGGTACATTTCAAAGGTCACTTCCAACGAAACATCCGTGGGCAATTGCTCGATCAGCTCCCGGCGGTACGCAAACGGCTGATTGCCGAAATTGTAGGTCCAGAACACGATATCGGCTGCGGGCTGATAGCGGCGGACGGCCTTTTTCACCGCCTCGAGCCACTGGGGATAATCCCGGCAGGGGAAGAACCCGACTGGCGGGCGCGAATCGATTTCATCGCCGTTGCGCGAATGCGGGTTGAAGGCGCGTTCGTCCTTGCTAGGAAAATTACAGGATTCACCCACCAGAATCAGCCCTTTCGCCCCCGGACAAGCCTTGAAAACACTGCCGAAACTGTGGTCAAAAAACTCCTCCGCGTCCGGTTCGTCCGGGTGCTTGTTGCTGTCCAGATAACTGTAGAAATAAATCCCCAGCCCGTAATTTCCGGCGCGGTAAATCAAATCATTGAAATCCATCGCGCCATGCGTGGTCAGGTCGACCCCTTGAACAAACAGCAGAACCGTGTCGAAACCGGCGTGGGCGATGGCATCCAGATGCGAATCCGGGAACTGGTCGAGCCCCCAGCCCGAATGCACCATCCGGGGCGTAAAAAGCGGTTCGCGGCGGCCCTGCCCCTGTTCCAGAAACGGAGCTTCGCGGAAATTCATCAGGTCTTCGAGGTAATGCACGCCCTTGCGGATGTTGCCGCGAATCCGGATCACATTTTCGCCGACCAGCCAGTCGAACCCTTTTTCGCCGGTTTCCTGCAGCTGAATGCATCTTTCGCCACTGCCGAGGGGCAGCGAAATCCCCATGCAAGTCTGCATATAATCCTGCAGGTCCGCCGCCGCGCTTCCGCGTCCGGAGGCATCCTCCGCCTCGATGCACCAGCTCCGGTCGATTTCGATCTCGCCGGCCGCCGGTGCAGCCAGATAGTTGCGGATGCCCGGACGGTGAACCCGGTCCAGCCGCTTCCTGAATTCATAAGGTTTTTCGCTGTAATCGCAAATCTGTGCATGATTACTGAATTTAAAAGGCTTTTCCGAATACATGTTTATTCCTGGTTAAATTGCTGAAAAATTCGGCCTGCATCGATTCATCGAACGGCGCCAGGGAAATGATCAACGTCCCCCGCCCGTAAGGATGCGCCAGCAGCCATGGTTTGAGTTCTTCGCCGTCCCGGGCCTGCGATGCCAGGATCAGCCATTCCGACGGTGTCGCCGGGGTCAATGTGCCGTATATTCCTTTGGCGAAGACCTTGCGCAGGTCCGCCGGATTCGAGGCGAATTCGTCGCTGATCCATTGCGTGCGGCCATTTTTGCACCACTCGAATTTCAGTGCCAACGCCGGGTTGCCGGTGATATAATCCGGGATCGACTTCGTATCATAGGCGCTGACGTTCAACACGGCCAGCCCGCCGGACTTGATATACGGCAGCAGTTTCCGCGTATAAAATTCGTGTGGAATTTCCTGAACGGCATCTTTGTTCATGGTGATAACCACCAGCGGAGATTTGGAAAAATCGGTCCGCATGATGTCCGTGGTTTTCAGCTCGCAGCCGCTCCAGCCGCTTTCCAGCAGCGCGTTGGCGAAACGGGTGATGAAGAGATTGCGGTTGTTGACTGCTTTCTGCGGCATGATCCAGGTCAGGAATTCCTCCGGCGAGCCCTTGTCCGACAGATGCAGCGAGGCCGTTTCGCGGCGCGGAAAAGCCGCATTGCCGCAGACGATCCGCAACCCGATATCGTCCTTCAGATACGGCCTCATATTCAGCTCGGCGAACGGTACCGTCAACCGGGATTCCGAGGTTTTGAAATGATACTCACCCGAGGCATTGTTCAAGTAAATCTCGACCGGTTTCGAAGCCGGAGCGAAACGGAAATGCAACGCGGTATCATCCCAGTAGGCATCGACGCGAATATCACCTGCGAAAAAGCCGGTTCCACGTTCAAACGAATCCGTTTTCGGCAAGCAGACAAAGGCGTTGCCCCTCTGGCGCAACTGCACCCATTCGTAAAAGAGTTCGGCTTCCATTTCGTTGCCTGCTTCCTTCAGAAGTTTCCGCGCGTCGCGGATCAACTCCGGCGTGACAAACCGGGCGGCCGTCCACTCGGGATTGTACCACCAGTAACCCCGTTGATGCTCCGTCATGGCACCCCAGCGGTCCATCATCAGCTGCAGATAATCATACATGGGTGCAGCGGCGGTTTTGCCGTAAGCGAGCTCACACCATTCGCGGAGCAGCGCATCGACGTCCGCATCGGGATTCCAGGTCAACTGGGCAAAGAGATAATAGCCGATCCGGAAACGGTTGGTCATTTGTTTAGACGGACGCGAGGGATCAATATCCTTCATGGGGGCTTCCGTTTTCATATACACCGCACGCTGATCGCGAAACGTTTTCAGCGCATCCGCCATCTGCCGCCAAAACGGTGAATAAAGATAACGGTTATCCACCATGAACATGTCAAACGCATAGCCGTAAATCCCGTTGGGGGCGGCCTGGCGCCAGGCTGCAATCTGCTCCATGGACTTCCGGTTGCACGGGGCGTCGAGCGTATGGAAATAACAGCGGTCGTACTGGCAATATTCAATGAATTCGGCCTCCGGCACCGGTACTTTCGGCACGGAATTGTAATACTGATACGCAAGGCTGGCGGTTTTGATTTCCGGACATTCTTTTTTGATATCAGCGGCCAGTTGATTGAAATATTTGAACCAGCGGGTCGATGGATCCTTATCAATCTGCACACAGTCCGGGCATTGACAATGGTAAGCCGTGTCCGCCGGGTACAAACTGAGCAGTTCCAAGCGGTCCCGCCGCACCATATCCACGTGTTTCCGCACCATATACTGATGGAATCCGGGGTTGGACCAGCAGCCGGCAATCCCCTTGACCGGATCGCGTTTGCCAGCGATCATGCCGTAATATTCGGGGTGTTTCTCCCACATCGATTTGTCGTAAATCGCCACCGAATGGCCGGAGCCCCTGCGCAGGGCACCGCTCTGCTCCAGAATTTCGTCCGTCCGCTGTCCGGAGTTGATGAAATTCCGGGTCAGCCAGACCTCCATTTGCGGGTGTTTGTGAATCCCTACAATCGACAATGCGCGATAAGGGAAAGCCGGGGTATACCGGCTGTTTGCCGCAGGAAGTTCGACACGCTCGCGCCGGGGAATGAATTCGCCGTCGTCACCCGGCCAAAGCCAGCGCACCCCCAATTCTTTCTGCAGGTAATAATAAGCCGCATAAAGCACCGCCCGTGGTACCGAGCCACTCAAATACAGGCTACCGTCTTTCACCTCCATGTCCACAGTATCGCCCGCCATGCCGGGGCGGAGTCCGAGCACGATCGCGCCGGATGCCGCCCCGTTATTGCCCACCGGCCAGTCGCGCCCGGTCATGATTTCCAAGGCTCTTTTTAACTCTGCGGCGGCGTATGTTTCCGGCGGAGATGCTTCCGGGGACAGCCGGATTTCCCGCAGTTCGGCGCCGTAAAGCGAAATGATCAACCCCGACAGTAAAAATAAGCTCGGCAATTTCATTTGATTTCATCCTCGCCCAACTGTAATACGCCAAGAGTGGTCATATCGTGATATGAATTGCTTTTCAACCTCGGGAACCCAGCCCGCGCACCGGGTGCAGCCATATCCCGCATCAACCGGACAAACAATTTCTTGCCGGGTTTCGGATCCTTGACGTCGATCTCGCTGAACGGTATGGCGACTTCGAGTTCCCAACGATCGGCGCGATAGGTGATCTTGCGTGTCCACTTCGGTTGATACCCGCCCACATCCCAGCCACGCGCCGTGTAAACGCCATCCGCCGCGCTGACGGCAAACTGGCAGAACCCGCGTCCGTCGCCCAGAAATAGTTCCACGCCCTGCGGAATACTCCACGGTCCTTTGGCATTGCGGTCGATTGCCGCCATATCGGGCTCCACACAGATGAATTTCAGGTACAGCGAATCGCCGTTCCAATACATCTTGATGGTGGTGGGATAAATTTTGCCGCCACCGTAAAAAACCGGCAGCTCCACGGCATTGGCGAAGGAATTCGCCCGTGGGATACGGACCGCGTCCTGCGTCATCGATTTATCATAATGCCCCAGCCATTCGCCAAAAAGTTCGCGGTCAACCTGGACGTTGATATTTCCTTTCGCCAGTTGTTCGGCCTGGCAAAAAAGTTCATTCACTTTCAGCGCCAGTTCCGGGGTGATGAATTTATGGGCGATACCGTTCGGGGAAGTGCCGAAGGGATACGGATAAAGATGGGTATTTTCCACCGAAGCCCATGCCCTGCCCACCGCCTCATGATACCGCTGCATGACCGGCGATGCCGCGCCATAGGCGAAGTCGCACCATTCCCCGAATACCACTTTTTCATCCAGCTCCGGATTCCAGTAGCTCTGCGGAAACATGTACAGCGAAATCCTCTTGCGGTGAATGCTCTGTTTGGAGCGCTGCTCCGGCAGCTTTTTTTCCAGCGGCAATTCCGTCTTGATATACATCATGCCCAAGTCACGGTAGGCGCGGGTATTCGCCGCCACCTGTTTCCAGACCGGCATGAATTCGCCGCTTTTCAGAAATACATCGTATTCATAACCGTACACGCCGGTTTTGCCGACTTTTTTCCAGCGCTCGATAACCGATCTACTGGCCTGGTTGATCAGACAGTCCGAATTTTTCATATCGTGGATCATGCAAAGTTCCCACTGGCAATATTCGATGAACGCCGCGTTTTTAACCGTCGTTTCCGGCACCTCCCGGAAATACATGTAGGCGATGGAGGAGAACTCCACATGCGGCCGCAGCTTTTTCAAGTCGCCGGCCAGTTTGTCGAAATACTTGAACCACTTGGTCGAGGGATCGCGGTCGATGGCCAGGCAGTTTTCGCATTCGCAGTGGTAAGCCGTATCAGCTGGGTACAGGCCGAAAAGATCGATTTTCCGTTCGTCGATTTCCTTAAGGTGCTTTTCGATCATGTACTGATGGAACCCGGGGTTGGACCAGCAGCCCGCGAAGCCTTTTTCGCGATCGCGCCTGCCGTCGACCATGGCGTAATATTCGGGGTGCTTATCCCACACGGTTTTGTCGTAAATCGCCACCGAATGACCGCCGCCGCGCCGGATTGCACCGGACTTCTCCGCCAGTTCCACGGTCGGAATATTGACATTGATGAAATTCCGGATCAGCCAGAGTTCGGTGACCGGTTCCCGGCCAATGACGCAGAGGCTCATGGCCCGGTACGGAAACGGCGACGCATAACGGATATTCAAATCCGCCGAAAATTCGATCCGGTCGCGCTTCGGCATCAGCTCGCCGTCACTGCCCGGCCAGAACCAGCGTACGCCAAGCTCCTGCTGCAGATAATGATAGACCGCAAAAAGGACACCGCGCGGGATACTGCCGGCCAGGTATAAGTTGCCGTCGATGGCCCGGATGGAAACAGCGTCGCTGGTCGCTGAGACTTCGCCGGTCCGCAGCAGTTCAACGTGCTTACGGATGGCTGGGGAGGAATCCGGAGTGCCGAGGATGGCGGCGCCACCACTGCCGGCCGGCACTTCATCGGAACGGATGATTTCCAATTTCCGCCCGCTGATTTTGAGCAGTGCGTCGCGCAATTCCTCCGCTGCGAAAACTTCCGGTTTCGCCGCATTTTCCGGGATCCGGATTTCCCGCAGTTCCAGTGCGGATGCCCCCATAACGGTGCAAAATAAACTATAAAATAAGATTCTGAGCATTGTATGGTTCCATTAATCAGAAAAAACAGCTGCGATAGGTATAGCGGATAGAGTCGACGAAGTAAACGTCACGCGTTGGCGTTTCGTAAATGTCGCGGCAGTTCCAACCGTAAGCCTGAGGCGTCGAGAGCTCCGCGTGCCCGTCGTGATAAGCCACACCGCCGCGCCCCTGATGGATGTCGGTAAAGCCGACATAAGTGGCAAGCCATCCGGTCGCGAGGGTAATGGTAACAGCCGGGGGAGCGGTAAATGGTGACTTGGTTTTCGCGGCATCCCCGGCAAAAGGCGTCTGGGCCACCCGTTTCAGTTTATTCTGATAAATGGTAGTAATGGCGGAAGTCGCATCATAAATTCCCCAGGCGTATTTAGTGTTGTCGCGGGTCTGGGAGAGTGGGGTACCGTAGGTGCTGAACGTATCCTTGTAATAGTCATCGCTCGGCGTAATATTCCGGGAGGCAGTGGGACAAAAGTAAATGCCGTCGCGCCCGTCCAACATACTGACCTGCTTCATGCCGCCAACCGTATTATTGGTGTAACCGCTCAAAAAAGTCGTGAAGTATCCCTGCGTTCCCGCGTCTTTCGCCACGATCAATGCTCCGTTGTAATCGGAAAAATACAACTCCTTGGTCTGCGCGATCTGTTTCAGGTTATTAACGCAGCGGATACTCTGCGCCCGCGAGCGGGCACTGTTCAGCGCCGGCAGCAGCATTGATGCCAATATCGCTATGATCGCAATAACTACCAGAAGCTCTATAAGTGTAAAATTGAAATTCCCCGATTTTCCCGTCCTGATGCTGCATTGAATTTTCATTGTCATTTTTTTCTCCTGATTAAGCTTTTATGATGATTTTACTTTGATATGGTCCTTTGGCGAACAAGCGGATTCCCGGATTATCAGCTGCGGCTCTGTCAGATAGAGGCCATCGGCGGTCATCCGGACACCGCATTCCTTCTTCAATAATATTTTTACGGCAATCATGCCGAAGTCATACAGTGATTCATTGACCGTGGTCAACGGCGAAACGGCCCATTGCGCGAATTCGGAATCGCCGAAGCCGACCACGGAGAGATCATCCGGCAGCTTATAACCCAGCTTGACCGCATAGCGCTGGATGCCCGCGGCCAGCATGTCCGCAATGGCGAAAACAGCCGTCGGACGCCGCTTCGCCGGCAAATTCAGCAGTTTGGCCGCCGCCCAATCCGTGTCGTTGCTGCAGATCATCAGCTCCGGATCCGCCTCCAGACCGGCCTCGGCCAGCGCCGCCAGATAACCGTTGTGGCGGTCATCGATGTAGTAGTACCGGTTATGCGGCACGCAAAGCAGCCCGATACGCCGGTGTCCCTGCCCGGTCAGGTATTTAACGGCCTCATAGGCACCCGAAAAATTATTGGAATTCACAGCCGGAAATTCGTCGACGGCTTTCTCATAGATAAAGACCAGTTCGATACCGTTTTCCCGGCACAGCTGCGCGGTTTTCCGGCGAATATCTTTTTCCACGCTCACCGAAATGACCCGTTGAATGCGGTTGCCGAGAACCTCCGCGAACGCCCGCTCAAGATCATCGTCCATGAATACTTTGGTATTCAAGTGGTGATTGGCACTTTCCGTCAAAATCCCGGCCAGGATCTGCGCCACGGAAAACGGAATTTTCGGAAACGAAAACGCGCCGATCACCGCGATCGTATTGACCACCCCCGAGCGGGTCGAGGACGCCAGCTGATTGCGGCGATACCCCAGTTCCCGGCTGATGCGCAGAACCCGCTCGCGGGTTTCCGGCCGCAGCTTCGCCGCATAATCATCATCGCGCAAAATATGCGAGACAACGCATTTATTTACCTTTGCCAATTCGGCGATATCTTTGATCGTGACACTCATTTCCAACCTTGAAATTATCTATGCAATCGTTCGCATAACTCTATAATATTATAATTGATTTCGCCAAAAAGTCAATAGGCTTTCGCGGCTCCAGCGAAGAATTTTCCGGTTTTTCTCAAATAAATATTTTTTATCGGATTGAACCTTTCTTTTCATTTTTTTAATGATATACTATGGCTTCAAGTAATATTCTTCAGGAAATGGATCACATGAAAAAAATTCCTTTTGCCCATTATTATGCTTTTGAGCGCGTTCCCGCCGAACTTCATTCCGTGGTTCTGGCTGAATTTGCTGAAAACGGAGCCCGGCACCTGGTATTGTCGTGGCCGATGATCGTCAACTTTTCTCAGGATCAGGCATTGCAGAAAGAGTTCTGCGGCAAGGTGAAAGCGGCGGGGCTGGAAATCATCGATTCGCATTCCCCCTGGGGCGTCGGGCTGAACCTGAACGACCCCGACCGGTCCATCCGCACCTCCATCTGGGAAAAACATATCCGCTTCATGACCATTGCCGCCGAGAGCGGGGCCAAAACCTACACGGTCCACCTGGAATCGGCACAGCATCTGGATTTGCCGGAGCCACTCGAGGAACTCGTTGAAACAAGCACCGGGCTGATGTGCGAAAGCCTGGAAAAGTTACTGCCAACCGCCGAAAAATGCGGCATTATCCTGACCGTGGAAAACTGTTTTTCGCCGTTCAGTACTCCGGATCAAGTGGTCAGATGCGTCGAGCATTTCAACTCTCCCCACATCAAATGCTGTTATGACTCGGGTCACGCTCACTATATGACCGGCGGCAGGTCCCCGGAAATCTTTTCCGACTTCCATCGCCGCATTTTTTGGCGCGACAATATTATTTTCGAGGATCATGCCCTCGAAAAAATGATGCCTCACGTGGTCACTGCACACCTGCATGACAACTTCGCTAACGGCGACCTCCACATGTGCCCCGGCGACGGCACGATCGACTGGCAAAATCTCATTCGGATACTGGAAAAATGTCCGAATCTGATCTCACTTCAAAGCGAAGTCAGCGCCATTCCGAATTGCGTCCCCATCGCCAGAATGTGCCGCACGTTCCGGGAACTGCTGCCGTCCGTATACTGACACGTTCACGAGACTCAAAACAGCAGTTCGAGTATGGCCGGGGAGCGCGGCGGAATGTTGATTTTCAGCAGGTATTGATTGTCGGTATCGGTGGTTTCGAATTCCAGATGCTCGGGGTACAGGGCCGAGAATTTGCCGTTGCCGAGCTGGTATTCTTTCTTGTCGAGGACAAGGGTCAGGGTTTGAGGTTCTTCGTCGATGTTGTAGAGGACCGCGGCAAAGTCGCCGTTGGCGGTTTTCCAGGTGGTTTTGAATACTTTGTCCATCACGATATCGAAATAAATCATGCCGTATCCGCGATGCCATTTCACCGGAATTTTTGTCATTTCCTCGCGGGTTTGCGGCTCCCGCAGCATGCGGCCGTAAACCAGATATTTTTTCCCTTTCGCGTAAGCTTCATGACGTATTTTCGAGGTTCGCAGGACTTCTTCATGATTGGGGTATTTGTAGAGCAGGTTCATAATGTCCCAACCCGGCTTGAGGCCCCAGCAGAACGCAAGGCCGTGCTTCGCCACGTAGCCGCGGGCGTTGTCGCGCTCGGTATCACCGCGGCCCGTCCAGGCACTGTACATCAGGGTATAATCGTGGTAAACGGCCTGAACCATCGGAATCGGTGTGACCCGGCTGCCTTCGAGGTAGGCATTGGTGGTATTGCAGACCAGAAACGCGTCGAGGTGCGCAATATTTCCTTCCCAGAAGCTTTCGGCATTCAGGCAGAAGTCCGGGTTGACCTGACGGGCCCGGTCGCGGAGTTCCCGCAACAATTCCTGGTTCTGTTTGATATAACCGGTGCCGCCGCCGGACTCCGGCGAACAGGCCGGGGTGAAATTAAGATAGGTGCCGCCGTGATTACCCGAATCCATATACGCGGCGGAAAAACCACTTTCGGCCATTTTCACCACCGCGTCGCCGAGGACTTTGCGCCACAGCTTGCCGGGGTATGCGATAATCTCGTTGCCGTCCTCGTCTTTTTTCTTGGGCCACTGGATCATCTGGCCGTTGTAGTTGCGGACCATATTGTCGTTGGCATCCGGGTGCCGGCGATAACTTTCCGTGAGGTCGTTCCACGAAGTACACTGGATATAGCCCATGGCGGGAATCTTGTTTTCTCTCAGAAAATTCATCACTTTCGTATCGGTCTGCGTCAGCGGAAAACGCTCCGGATTCATGCCGTGAAATACCTTGTTATCGATCCCCCAGTGAGTCAGCCAGGCGCCGAGCTTATAGTTGCCGAAATCGGCCACGAGATTTTTCAGCAGTTCCGGTTTGGTGTTGATGTCGACGCTGGCGCACTGAAACCACTCATCGATATCCTTGAACCATTGCGGGATACTTTTCCGGGTCGCGACCGGTCCTTCCGCGCTCCAATACTGCTTGAGCGCCCAGTCCCGGTAGATCATGCAACCATCGTACCAGTCGCCCTGAAACGTCCGGAACCCGCTGCGGTACGGGACCTGCCACTCCTGCGGCATGCGGCGCATATTGTCCGGAATATTAAAAACGGCCCATTTCAGGCCGCCTGCGGAAGATGTTTCGAGCAGATAACGTTTGACGTATTGATCGGGGTCGAAGCTGGCCAGATACAGGCCGTCGCTCCGGTTGTAGATCGCATCGAACTGCATGCTGTGACCGGAGCGGTTCGGCTGGAACAACCGGTTCTTGCCCAGCAGATTTTTTTCGACGGGATTATTAATCAGGCGTCCGTTATAAAACGGCGTGGCCAGGAAATCATCCGCCGGGTTGTTGCGGATCGCGCCCAGCCCGTCCAGCTGCGGCAGGGCGAAATAAAAGACCGTATACTCTTTGGAGCGGTTCACGAATCCGCCGTCGATCATACAGAACAATTCGCCCTGTTTCAACTCAAATTTCGCCCGGATATCAAGCGCGTTTTCTTCGGCATTGATCTTGATGTTTTTCCAGAGGAATTCGACGGTTTCCGGCGTGGTTTTTACTTCGCATTTTGCGCCCAGCCGGACGGCGTCCACCGAGGAGAAAACGAGATCGTTTCCGACCGCGTCATTATTTTTCGACGAGCTGCCGTCGTCCTGTTCGGGGTCGATGGAGAGGTTGATGATCGGGGGCATGGCCGAGGTGTCGACCTTGATTTTTTTCATCCGGATTTCCCACAGGATACCGGATGATTTGCGGTTGATGAATTCGACTCCGGCGGCATTGGCGATGCTGCGGACCCCGCCGCCGTCTTCGGGACGGAGAAACTCGACTTTCATATGGCTGTTTTTCAGGACCGCCGCGGACTTTCCGGCTTCGGCCCCCACGGCGATATCATCAAAATCGCCGGAGCCGCCGCGCTGGCGAATAATCAGGCAAAAACGGTTATAACCGGCCGGGATTTCGAACTCGCAGGAGTATTCCTGCCACTGCGAACCGAGCTTGAACCATTCTTTGCTGAAATTTACCTGCTGCGGGTTGCCGCCTTTCGCCGGATAAATGGAGCCGCTGATCTCGAATTCGCCGCTGCCCGCGGCCCGCAGTTTCACCGTATATTTACCGGGCGCGATGGAGATCGCATCCGTCCGCAAAAACGCCGGTTTATTTGCGACTTCCGGAGTCAACCGCAGGAAATTTCCCTTTTCATACTGCTGCACGCTCATGGCGCCGGCACCCTTCGCCAGAACCCAGCCCGCGGGCAATTCGCCGACGATATCGGCCTCAAACGAACCGTTGAAGATCACCGCGGCGCTTTTTTCGGGTGCGGCAGAAGGCGCCGGCGGGGATGCCAGGTTGTTCAGCCGGGCATAGAGCCAGGCAGGATACGTCTGACCGGTTGCGGTCCCGGCTCCCGGCAATGCCGCGCCCCAGGTGAGACTGTCACCGGCGCAGAGGACCACCTCGCCCGGTTTGACCAGCGATTTCAGCAGTTCGGCCACGGATTCGCCGAGCAGTTTCGAGCCGGCGGCGGTCAGGTGCAAGCCGTCGCGGCTGCGGCTGTTGGCAGCATTGCGCACCAGACTTTTCGCATCTTCGGTGGCACCGCCGTTATCATTCATCAATTTATGGAAATCGTTCAGGATCACTTTCTTCTGTCCGGCAATTTCGCGTAATACCTGATTATACCGTTCGACCCGCGCATTCAAATCTTCATCGAACGGATATTGATGGCGCGCTTTCAGATAGCTTTCGATGCCCGGGCTGATGGAGTTCACCACAATGACTCGTACTCCCGCCTCACGGCACAAATCGATCATCTTCTCCATATTCGCTTTGTATTCCGGTATTTCGATCAACGCTTTTGAGTTAAAAACGTCATTGCCGCCGTAGCCCAGCACCACCGCCTGCGGCTTATCCTGCTGTAAATATCCGGGAACACGCGACAACCCCTGCCTGGAATTATAACCCCCGATTCCACGATTCAGCACAGTGATGTCGCTCGCTCCCAGCACAATGCAGAAGCCGAAAAATACTGCCAGTAATTTTTTCATCATATCTTTCTCCATCAGAATATCCGTGTGCAGACAACCCCGTCACCGACCGAGTATTCCTGCTCCAGTTCCGCCTTGACCAGCGGTTTGACACTGCCGTCCGCAGTCAATATATTGGCTCTGCCGCTGTGGCGCAAGTGAATCTGGTACTTGTTTCCATACGAACCATTTCCCAATGTCGGAATATTGTTCACCTGGATACCGTCGTTGGTGTTTCCGGCCCGGTTCAACACGCTGTCCATCAGCAGAATAAACTGTCCGGGCGTAAACGTGTGGTCGCTGGTGCCGTCCCAATCCTTGATACCGCCGCCGAGCCGGAACGAAAACTCCGCCTTGATCGCATTGCCGGCGGATGAACTTACCTGGGAACGAATGGCATAAGTATAGGACTGATTGTCATATTTCTTCGGATTCTGAGTGGGACAAACATAGATATTGTTTCCTTCACTGCCGGAGGCGGCCGTCTGAGTGCTGCTATAACCGGCATACCATAAGGATCTGGTCCAGAAGCTATTAAGCGTGGCGCTCCCGATGGCGGTATGGGCGGGCGGCAGCATGCCGTCATTGTCATCGGAGTACATGAACAGGATGGTTCCGGTGTTCTTCTGGTTGGAAACGCATTTGGCGGCCTGTGCTTTGGCACGCGCCTGATTAAGGGCCGGCAGCAGCATGGCCGCCAATATCGCGATAATCGCGATGACTACCAGGAGCTCGATAAGCGTGAATTGCTTCTTCATGTTTTTCTCCTCAGATCCGGTATCGGTTGATATATTTAAGTGCATCCTTGAGCTTAAGGGTCGCCAGATTCACATACAGGTCGCCGCCGCCATAATACATATAGATTTCGCCATCCACCACCGGGTTGGCGCACGGGAACACGCAATCCAATCCCCCGCTGTTGGATTCGAACCGGGTATCCGGAGCAAATATCGGATTCGGGCTGCGAGCGAGCACCTTCAGGGGATTTTCACGGTCCATCAGCATCAGGCCCACCCGGTAAACGCCCTGCCGGTCCACCGCATGATAAAAGGTCAGCCAGCCGTCATCGGTCGGAATCGGCACGCCCGCGCCGCCGATCTTCAGCTTTTCCCATTCGTACTCCGGCTTGATCAGCAGATGAGTGTCGGGGATATCGACGCCGTCGATCATTTTCCACGGCATTTCGCGGCTGTTGGAACTCCAGTGCGTGAGCGAATCGGAAAACATCAGCCAGATCGCCCCCGGATTGTAGATCAGCGGCAAGGTCCACGGAATGAACGGCGTAGGACGGTGCAGCATGGCGTATTTGCCGTTGATTTTTTCCGGGAACAATATCACGTTGGCGTCGCTCATATGCTCGCTGGTCACCGGGCCGAGGCGCTCGCAGGTTTTCCAGTCGGTGGTCACGGCCAGGCCGCAACGGCGGAAATTTTCGGTCCAGGTCGGGTTCAGGTTATGATCCGGGCCGACCCGGCGCTCACCCCTGGCAAAACGGTTCATATCGAACGAGCGCCCGGCATAGACGATGTAATATTTGCCGTCCAGCTCCGTGACCCGCGCATCCTCCACACTGGCATGGTCGAAATCGTTTTCGTCCGGCGACGGCCTCAGCAGCGGTTCCGGCGCACACTGGAAATTCACGCCGTCGGTACTTTCCGCATAACCCAGGTAGATTGCACCGTCGCGCGGCTTGGGCGTGGTGGTGAAAACCATCCGGAACTTCTGCCCGTCAAAAATGACTCCGGGATTCCGCGATTCATATCCGCCCCAGTACAAATCCGGATTCGGCCCCAGGATCGGATTATTGGCATAGCGCTTAATTTCAAGCATATAAATTCCTCGTTACTTTTGTTTTATGATATTGAGAACAGGATCGATTTTGATGAAGCGCGGTAAATCTTTGCCGTTGCCGGTGATCAGATCGATGGCGATTTTGCCCATCTGATCGTATTTCACCTCCACCGATGAGAACCCCTTGCGATGCGCCAATTCGTGATCGAGGCAGTCGTAGCCGGACACCTGAATTTTATCATCGAGCTGCTCGTCTTCCACACAGCGTTTGATGCCCTCGGCCATGAAGTCGTTGGTGGCGAAAATAACCTCGGGACAATCCGCATTCCGCAAATATTTCCGGGTTTCCAGATAACCGATGGTTGTTTGATTGTTTGAATTCGGATCGAAACACTCGATCAGGTGTTTTTCCGGATCGAATTCCAGACCGTAATCCCTGGCCGCCTGGAAATAGCCCCGTACCCGCTCCCGGTAAGTAATATCGCCCGCCACCGGAAGCTTCCACGAAAGGACAAAAAATTTGCGGCACCCCCTGGCAATATAATGCTCCGCCAGCCGGTAGGCCCCGCCGAAATCGTCGTTGACAACCGAGTAAACATTGGCCGGAGCTTCGTTGATCCCCTTCAAACGATAGTTCAGGAAAATGAATTTCTTATCCGGAAATTTCGCCGCCAGCTTCAGCGCTTCCGTATAAAGTTTGATATCAAAAACCAGTATCCCCCGGAAATCGAACACCTTCGATCCGCCGTACAGATGCAATGCCTGCTCCGGATTGCCGAACAGCAAATTCGCGTCAACATTCTGCGCCTGAGAGCTTAACGTAATGCCGCGGTACAGCTCCGCAAACAACCGGTTCTCATGCAGCGCCTTCTGTGTCGGCGCCCCCCACAATCCGCAGATAATCCGCGAAACCCGATGGGTATTTCCACTGACAAACGTCCCTTTTTTGGGCCGCCGGTAACATATTCCATCCTCGATCAGCGACTGCATCGCCTGATCGGCCGTGCGCAAACTGACGCCCGCCGCTTCCGCCACCACTTTGACATTCGGCATCATCGCGTCTTCGCTCAACTGATTTTCACCGATCATATTGATGAGATACTCTTTGATCTGAAGATAGACCGGAGTCTGCTTGGCCTTATCAATTTTTATTTCAAAATCCATCATGAAAAATCCTGATTCTACATTGATTATACTTATAATTATACAATGATTCCCGCCAATTGTCAATACCCCTCCAGACAAAAATATGAATAATTTTTCCCCCACTCACTCTTTTTTTATTAAAACACGGAATGCACGGAAATACACGGAAGTTAAAAGAATTCTTTTGGTGTATTTTGTGGACAAAAAAGAAATTTTTCCGTGTTTTTCCGTGTTTTCCGTGTTTAAAAAATCCCCGGCGATCACCCGACGACCAGCTCGGCCTTCAGCTTGATTTTGAAGCTCTCGCCGCGTTCGGCGTAGCCGCCGCCGAGCCAGCGGTAAGCCTCGCTGTGCATCAGGTCGAACTGCTGGCACAGCATGCCGACGCCCGGATAATTCTTCAGCTCGGCGTAATAGTCGAAGGTCAGAAGGAAATAATCCCGCCCGGGCTGTTTGCCGAGCGCCACACCGCAAGTGACCAGCGGAAGAGCGAATTCCTGGTTCAGCAGCACAATGCCCCGCGCCGGTTTCACCCCCAGAAAAAGTTCCTGCGCCACCGCCGCGATCTCCTTCGGCACATCCTTAATGTCGCGCGAATAAATACTGCTGCCGGTCAGCCTCGCCCCCAGCTCCACCGCCGTCTCGTAAAAAGCAATGGTCCGCTCGGCCATGTAAGGACGCGTGTGGTCGTTCGGACGCGCCAGCAGCGTGATATCGCGCCCGGACTCGATCAAGAGCCACGCCAGCCCCTCGCGGAAACTGACCCGCGGATCGGTCGCCACGTAGTTATACGGCGCATAATCGCGGTTAATCAGGATCTGCGGCACGCCTGCGTTGGCCAGCGATTTCATGAAATACAGCGATTCCATCCCCGGACAATTCCAGATCACCGCCGCATCCGGCGCCGACAGTTTGGCGAAATAAAGCCCTACGTCCTCCTCGTCGATCGCAGTCACCGGCAGCGGACAATTCACCTGGTTAAAGAACTGCCCGTCCACATTCGTGTTGGACCGGATATGCTGGTAGATGACGTACAGTTTCTCGAGGTGCTTGCCCGGCGTGACCTGACGCACCAGCGTGCGGCTGCCCTGGGTGGCGCTGAGGTACCCGGCCTCGATCAAACGGTTGACCGCCCGGTCGACGGTGGTCCGCGAGATCTGGTATTTCAGGCACAGCTGATTGCGCGATGGAATGGGTTTACCGGGTTTCAAGACGCCGTTTTTGATATCGTCAAGAATCTTCCGCTGCAGTGAATCGCTTTTTCCGGGCATTTGCATCTCCTGAGTTGACAGTGGACAGTTGATAGTGGATAGTTATGGGAAAGGGTACCTCTAACCAACGAGCCTCAACAGAAAAGTTTCCCCTAACTGTCAACTGTCCACTATCAACTGTCAATTAAATTAAAGGCAAGAATACAAGTTTATTATACTCTCCGATATGCGTTTTTCAAGAGCCGGATGAGACTTTAGCCGTAAAATGGTCATCGTATTTAAGGATCAAGCAATAAACTTTATCTCTCAACTGCGGTTGAATTGCGGACGGTTTTGGAGTATCTTAATATTATAATTCAAGTATATATCTTTATGGAAGGATTTTATTTTTATGGAAAAAGTCAAAGTCGGCATTATCGGCCTCGGCAGTATGGGAAGCGCTCACATGGGCTCAATCGACAGCCTGAATAACGGCGTCGTCACCGCGGTTTGCGATATCGATCCGTCGAAACTCGTTCAGGTCAAGGACCGTCAGGAAATCAAGGCATTCACCGACCCGGACCGCTTTTTCGCGGAAGCCGATATCGAGGCAGTGGTCGTGGCCACTCCGCATTACGACCACCCCGTCCTCGGCATCAAAGCCCTCGAATCGGGCCGTCACCTGCTGGTGGAAAAACCGATCGGCGTCCACACCAAAATGGTCAAACCGCTGCTCGAAGCCGCCGCCGCCCGCCCGAAACAGGTCGCCGCGCTCATGTTCAACCAGCGCACCCTCCCCGCGCACCGCAAAATCAAACAGCTGATCGACTCCGGCGAACTCGGCACCATCATGCGCGTCAACTGGATTATCAGCGACTGGTTCCGCAGCCAGACCTATTATGACTCCGGCGACTGGCGCGCCACCTGGGCCGGCGAAGGCGGCGGCGTACTGCTGAACCAGTGCCCGCACCAGCTCGACCTGATGCAGTGGTTTTTCGGACTGCCGAAGCGCGTGCTGGCCATCGGCTCCATCGGCAGGTATCATAACGTGGAAATCGAAGACGACCTGACCGCGCTGCTGGAGTATCCGGACGGCAAAACCGGCGTTTTCGTGGCTTCCACCGGCGAGGCCCCCGGCACCAACCGCCTCGAAATCGCCTGCGACCGCGGCAAACTGGTTTACGAGCACGGCGAACTCAAATTCTACCGCAACGAAGTTCCGATCGCCAAGTTTTCGGCGGAAACCTCGCTGCGCTTCGGCACCCCGGACTGCTGGAACGTCACGATTCCGATCAACAATAATCCCCCGCCGCAGCACCGCGCGGTCATGGAAAACTTCCTGAACGTCATCCAGAACGGCGGCGAACTGGTCGCTCCGCTGGCCGACGGCATCCGTTCGCTGGAACTCGGCAACGCCATGCTGATGGCCGCGCTGCAGAACCGCGAAGTCACGCTGCCGATCGACGGCGACGAATTCGAGAAAATGCTGAACAAGCTGATCTCCACTTCGACCTACAAGAAAAAGACCTTTTCCGGCGAAATCAACACCGGCGAGTTCAATACATCCTTCTGATTTCTCTGGACACGAAATTCACGAAAGGACACGAAAATGAGCGCCCGGCCGGGCGCTCATGAGAATCTTTTTTGTCCACAAAAAACACAAAATTTCACAAAAATAAATTAAATCCATTAACCGCCAAACCGGCAGTTAATGGATTCTTTTTTCTTCATTGAAATAAAAAAATCGGAAATTTTTTCGCTTGCCCTATTGACAGCGTACTAGTCGAGTAGTACAATAGTATTATGGCAATAGTACGGAATATTTCTTATGAAAATCGATCTTGACAACGGAAAACCGATTTACCTGCAGATCATCGACTATCTGAAGATGGCGATTTTGAGCGGGCGTTATCGTGATGGCGACCGGATTCCGCCGGTGCGCGAACTGGCGGTGCTGCTGCGGATCAATCCCAACACCGTGGCCAAAGCTTACAAAATCATGCAGGAAGAAGGCATGCTGGCCAGCCGTCCCGGCGGCGGCAACTTCATCGTGGCGCCGGACGAATCGGACTTCAACCGCGAGCGCGAGGAGACCATCAAAGAGGACATCGGCAAGCTGCTGGAAAAGGCGGATTCGCTGGGAATTTCCCGCGAGCGCCTCTTGGAAATTTTCAAAGCACAAAGTAAAGGGGAAAAAGAATGAATCTGATCCGTTTTGAACTTCGGCGCATGACCCCTGCAATTGCCGTGAATATTTTTATCACATTGTTGATGATAATACCTCTGGTTTTGATCCGGGGAGAGGCTGACAGGCTCACGTTGGAGAAACTTCTGATCATCTTTTTGCCGCTCCTATGGATGGCAATATCCTGCGAATCCGTGGTAACGGATCGCGAACAGCTCAATTTGCTGACTGGTATGCCGGTATCGCTGGCACGTATTTTCTGGGCCCGGTTCCTGATGCGGGTGTTGCCGCCGGTGATCGCAGCACTGGTCTTTTGGAGTTTCACCGGATTTCCGTGGGAAAACCCGGGAATTGAGTTTATGGCGGTGAAAATCGGCGGAGGAATTTTGGCCGTGATCGGAATCATCTATTTGCTGGCGATGTCAAAGTTCATTGACGACTTTCCGGTGGCGAAAGGCTCCCTGGTGGTTATCGCGTTATTCATACAAATGGGCATGATGATTCCGCAATGGATGCAGGCGGGATACCTGCAGTTTGTTTCCAATTGCGTTTTGACGTTTGTCATAATCATCATCTTCAGTTGGGAAATCTGGCAATCGGTATGTTTGAACCGAAAGCTTCGCTGGCGGATCGTGCTGCTTTTCCTGCTGCCATGGTTGTTGAATTTAGTCATTTCATTTGTTCAATTCGAACCGCCGGAAACGCGGCATCATTTACGGCAGGAGATCAAGCGATGAACACGATATTTATGTTGGAGTTGCGGCGGATGAGGCTGCCGCTGGCGGTGGGGGCGGTTGTTAGCGCTCTGTGGCTCGGGTTGATGTATCTCGTGCCGATGGACCGGGAGCTGTTTCAGATCGCGGTGCTGGTCAGTGGGATATTGTTGCCGTCGCTGTGGCTCATTCTGCTGTTTGAGCCGCTGGCGGACGACCGGGAGCAGCTGGCGTTTCTCGGGGGGCTGCCGGTGTCGCTGCATCGGGTGTTCTGGCTGCGTGTTTTGTCGCGGCTCGTGTTGCTCATGGCGGGGACGGTGCTGCTGTGGCGGGCGATCGGTTTCGTCGAAAACTGGGGGGCGTCAATCGTCAACGACTATAACCGGGCCAAATTTTCGATCATAAACCTGATCGGGGTATGGCTGGGGGTGAGCGGCTGGCTGATTTTCCTGTCGATTTTCCGGACGCGTCCGAAGATGCCGCGACCGATGCTGATCAGCCTGATTGTGGCGGTTTTCGCACAGATCGTGGCGGTGACGTTTTATACGGAAATCAACGCCGTATATTATATTCTCCTGTCCGGTATCCAGACGTTTTGCCTGACACTGATTGCGGCCTGGCAGCTCTGGCGCGGGGCCTGCCTCAATCGCCGGGTCGGCTGGTGGGTGGTGGCACTGATGCTGCTGCCGGTGCTTCAATATGGGGCAGTGTCCGCGTACTGGAATACCCGGCTGCATCTGGTTACGGAAAAAGCAAAAACGGAAGGGATCATGATCTTCCCGGACAATCCCGGTTCCAAGGCGGAATTGTTGAAACAGCTCGGCTATCACCTCGGTGCAGCTCCTGTTTACCATGCGAATAATGGCTATAGCTATAATTACCGGTACAATCTGCAGCGGGAAACCATGGATTATTACAAGAAAGATGATTTCGAGCGATTCTTTGAAAACGCTGAAATTGAATGGTTTCTGTTCGGATTCGGCAGTTATCCAAATGTGATCCTGAAAATTTGCGAATCCCCGGCAAATAAACCGAACCAGTTGGAATGGTACCGGCGGTTGGTTGAGTATCTGGAGAAAACCAAACATCGCCAAATAGAGAACCGCTTGATCCTGTCCCTCGATGATTACTTTTATCTGTATTGGAACGGCCATGATATTGTCCGGGCATTCGGAAAATGGTACGATAGCGGCCGGGAAAACTGGTATTCGGAGGCGACGGAATTCCTCGTTCAGCCGACCAAGGCAAAGGCGAAAGTTCATATCATCGAGGAGGCAATCGAATATTTCCGGCTGACTAAAAACGGGCGGACGCTGCACCCGAAAGACACCGTCAAATTCCGCGCTGCGGGTCAGATTACCGGCTGGCATCCTGAAAGTGTCGATTTCATGATCAGCGTCGTGAAATTGCGCATGTATCAGCTTGAACATGGGGAATTTCCGAAGTCGCTGCCGTCCGATATCGCCAAGAATCTCAAAAACATCACTTATCATACCGACGGACGGATGGTGAGCCTGCACGCCAATGGCGGAATTAATTACCAGGGGTTCCGGTATAACTCGAACGAGAGGGCAAAATGAATCCGTCCAAGCCAGTCATGATGAAAAAAATATGGGCAATCAGCAAGCTGGAAGCGCGGCAGCTGCTGGTCCCGGTGTTGGGGGCGGCAGTGCTCAGCGCCATCGGGCTGGGCTGGCTCCATTATAACTGGGTCGACGGACTGGGTGTGATACGGGCACGGACAACGGTTTTCCTGATCTTGTTTTTCTGCTGGGTCATGCTGATTTTCGAATCGTTCGGAAACGGGCAGGAACAGAAGCCGTTTTTGTGCGGCATGCCGCTTTCGCCGGGAGGGGCGAGCATGGTGCGTTTGCTGCTCCGGATCGTGGTAATTGCGATTGCG
Source organism: Victivallis vadensis (assembly GCA_040391785.1). Classification (GTDB taxonomy): domain Bacteria; phylum Verrucomicrobiota; class Lentisphaeria; order Victivallales; family Victivallaceae; genus UBA5239. The sequence continues at coordinate 3,265 of JBEBXH010000034.1, read as the reverse complement.
GGGGGCGTGCTATATGGGCTGGTCGTCCGGGGGCCCTTCAGCTGGACGGAGAACGTGATTTTCATTTCGACCATCATGTACGGCATGATTATGGCGTGCACGTCGACGGCGATGACTTCGTTCCGCAATATTTTCATGGCGTTGTTTGCCCTGCCGGTGGTGGCGGTGAGCCAGTTCCCGGCGATGGGGTTTTATATCACGCTTCTGCCAGGGTACTTCGAGCTGGCGGCGCTGCTGCAGGGAATCGTGCTGATGGTTCCTGGAGTGTGGCTGCTGTGGCGGGCGCGGTACCTGGAAAAAAGCCTTGATTTGGCGGCATTCATACTGATTGCGGTTCTTGTCGCGGTTCCGTGGCTGGAATTCGGCGCGGCGCGGGTTTTCTGGAACGCGAGGCTGGCTCATAAGCTGAATTCGCTCAAGACGATAAAGGTGGAAATCGTGTCGGAGCGGAAGCTCGAGCAGGTGAAGAAAATGCGCACTCAATCCGGCGAAATCCTGCTGCCGCCGGAGCAGCGGAAAACAGAGGTGGAAAGACGGCAGCAGGCAGCCCGGAAAATGACGGCGGAACTGTTGGCACGCATGGATTACCGGCCGCAAGCACCGATTCCGTGGATTCAGTTCAATTCCGTATACGAGCGAACCCTGGGCGAATATTATCAGGAAGAACTGATGAAGTATTATCGTGCCGGAGAAACGGAAAATTTCAAGAAAACATGGGACGAAAACAGCTTCTTGTTTGCGCATAGTTTTTTGTATCTGGGACGCCTGGCGGAGCGCCCCATAAATCAGGAGTGGAAGACACTGTTCATCCGTCTGCTGGAGGAGCGGAAAGCGGGTAAACGTGGTACGGAAAGGTATTTCTTCTTCGATGAAGATTTTATTATGAGATCACAGGTGCGGAGAAAAGGGGAAGCCGATGCGATGAAGTTTAATAAATTCCATACGGTGGCCAAGGGGTTGCATCTCAAATTTTTAATACGTCCGTTTGTGGAACAGAAATTCATTCTCTTTCTGGAGCGGCTGGACAGTGCCGGGCCGCCTCCTTCAAGAATCTTGGAAGCTGAGCGCCAATCCGTTGAATCCTGGTGCAATGGAATCATCGAAAAAATAAAAAATGCTCCTGTATCGGAAAAGGATGCGTCGCAATGAAAAAATTACAGGGTATCACTTATAATGAATGGCGGTTGCTGAAGGCATCACTGATTGTCGCCGTGGGCGTGAGTGTGCTGGCGTGGCTGGCGGTCATGGCGGCGGTGCATTTCCGGACGGAGCTTTCCCTGTCGCAATTTGCCGCTGACAACCTCAACCAGGCCGCCTTTTGTGTCCTGACGCTGATGTGGGTTATATTGATGTTCGAGTCGATCGGTTCCGACCGTGAACAGGCGGCGTTTCTGAACGGCATACCGGTGTCTCCGGCTATGGTGTTTGGCACGCGGCTGATCTTCCGGGGTGTGATTACCGGGGCGGCCTGCATCGCTTGCTGGAACGTTTTCTGTCCTGAACTGAATATTCATTTCTGGTTCGGCACCTTATCCTGCCTGGCGGGGATCCTGATGGTGGTTTCGGTCTGCGGCAAGCCCAGGTGGTTGACTTTTTTTCTCGCTCTGCTGCTTACGTTCTGCCAGCTTCCGGGGGTGAGCTTTTTCATCTGTTTTTCAGGATTTTATGGTTGGACATTGAACTGCATTCAATATATGGTGCTGGTCGTGATTTTCTCCGGGATGGTCTGGCGGTACCGCAACCATGGCCGGCGGATCGCTCCGCTGGTCCGGTGGTGGGTGCTGATTATGATCGTCCTGCCGTGGCTGGAGTACAGCGCGGCCCGTAGTTTCTGGGCCGTCCGGTTCAGTCAGGCGGTGGCGCGCGCCGACCGGGCCGGTATCCGGGTATTCTCGGAAAAATCTCTGGACGTTTTTGAATATCGGTCAGCTTCGAGAAGTTTTTTCGGAAAAATATTGGAGGAGTTCGCAGGCCTGCTGGAGCTGAGCTTCCAAGAGAAACTGCAGAAACTAGAGGAAAAATACGGCCTAACACCTGGCGATGTCGCTATTCGAATGTGGGGTACAGGTTCACTGAAAATTCTGATTCCCGGAAACAGCGACATGACGGATGAAGCTTATATCGATCAAATGACTAAGGCGATGATGTTGTGTGATATCGATTCAATACGCCGCCAACTGGAACATAACTTGCATAAATATCCGCATCGCGCCCGGCTGTTTGTCAAATTTCTGAAAAAATACCGCAATATCCAGCCGCCAAATAAATATAATCTCTCGGCAAAGATACTCGCCAGACCTTATGAAATTCTGGATAATGAAGAAGCGATATTATCAATGAACAGGGTTTATTCTCTTCTCTCCAGGCCGCTTTATAACAAAACCAAAACGCTAACCTTGAACGCCCTGATTGACAAAAAGGGTAAGCCTTATGATCTGTATTTCCTGTCGTTTTCGGTCACACTTGAGCTGTATATAACCGCCTTTGAACTGCAGGCCCGGCGGTATGAAAGCGGCGGCAGCGAATTCCCGGACGAACTGCCGGCCGATTTGGCCCGCCCCGGCCTGATATACACCAAGGGCCTTTACAACATCATATTGAGTGAGGGACATCATTCCATTCGAGTTAATAATCCGGAGACGAAAAAATGATCAAGATATTACTTAACAATGAACGGCGCAAACTGGGCGGCGGGACCATTTTGTTCCTGGTGCTGCTGGTGATAACGACGTGCTATGCGCTGGAGGCGAAGCCGTCCGCATATGTTGCGGTGCTGCTGTGCGGCATCATGACGCTTTTTACGGCGTTTCTGGCGCGCGGTTTCAGCTACGAGCAGCGGCATAACCAGTTGCCGTTTATGCTGGCCATGCCGACAAGGCCGCGAACCGTTTTTTTGACCGGATATCTGGCCGGAATCATCCTGTTGTTTCTGGTTGGCATCCCGGTGGCTTTCGCCCTGTCCCGGGGTGGTCATTATTTTACGGTTTACCGGTATCTGCAAGTGGATATCCGTTTTTTTCTGCCGCTGATTTTTCCGGCGCTGTATGCGTTTCTGCTGATGAATTCGCAGTGGAACGAACAGGGGGCGGCCGAGGTGATTCTCCTGCTGTTTATCTTCGGCATCATCGTGGTCTGGAACCGGTTGAGCGTGTTTTTTTATTACGCGGTTCCCGGGATTTTCGCCTATACGCTGACGGGGCTGCAATTGGTTCTAGTAGTCCGTTCATAAAATAACATTGCAAATATGCGAATATGTGCTATATTA